>CAZAFJ010000012.1:0-23450 GCA_964484715.1 uncultured Anaerolineaceae bacterium
CGAACTGTGTAAAGGACGCCGAAACGAACTGTGTAAAGGACGCCGAAACGAACAAATGTTGAGACTTTTCATTTAATATAATCGTTCGCCTTGGCGTCCTCGCCAAGGCTATTATGTTTAACCCTCCTGATTTAGCAAGCGTCATACCCGCGTTCCATCCCTTTTCGCAAGTTTCTCATTGTCTTGGTTTCATGTTTAAAAATTTGTTCAAGCCTAACGGTGAGATACTGAGGGCATCATTATCCTCGATCCAGCTGGTATCCCACCGTGCTGGTTGTTATACTATTTCCACAATAAAGTCGCATGTTGGCTTGTATAGTTTCGGCGAGGACGCCGAAACGAACTGGGTAAAGTATGCTGAAACGAACTGTGCAAAGGACACCGAAATGAACAACTGTTGAGACTTTTCGGTTAACATGATTGTTCGCCTTGGCGTCCTCGCCAAGGCTTTTGTTTTCAATACCTTATAAAATCTGGGTTTTCCTGCTATCTTTTATGCTATTCTTTAATCACAAAGAGATAACAAGGCGTTTAATAAATCGCTATTTACAAAGAAGCAATAGTTCAGATAACAGGAAGGAGCAAAAATGAGAGTTATTCGGAGCGCAATATTTACCCTCAAACCCTATGAAAGAGGGATTCAGGAAAGCCTAGGCAAATATCGTCGCTTTGTTTTGCCAGGCCTTGGTTTTCAGTGGCCATTTGCACAATTGGTGCGTGTGCGCGATGTGCGTGAGCATACCATGGACATCATGGCGCAGCCGGTGATTACCAAAGACAACGTTGAAATCGAAGTGGATGGTATCATGTGGGTGCGTCCCGAAGGCTCAGAAGAAGCCATCAAGCGTACCTTTTACAACATTGATGACTGGAAACATGCTGTCGTGCAATTGGCGATGACCAACTTGCGCCAGGAGTTTGGTGATTTGACGCTGGACGAAAGCCTCGTGGCACGCGAGACCATTGCCGCCAATCTTTTGGAAGTGCTTAGAGAATATGCAATAGAGTGGGGCTTGGTGGTCAGCAAGGTAGAAATTCGCCAAATTGACCCACCCGAGGACATCAAACGCGCCATGCACAAGCAAAAAACCGCCGAACAAGAACGGCGCAGCATGCGTCTTTTGGCGACTGGTGAGTTTGAGGCCTCTGAACAAAAGAAACTAGCTGCCATTCAACGTGCTGAAGGCGAGCGCGAAGCTGCCATCCGCGTTGCAGAAGGCCAAGCTGAGGCTATTCGCTTGGTGAACGAAGCTGCTGAAAAGCACTTTGTGGGCAATGCGCAACTTTTGAAACAAATCGAAATGGTTGAAAACTCACTGAAGGAAAACGCAAAAGTTATCCTGACCGACAAGGGCGTCAACCCGACCTTGTTGTTGGGTGAAATGCCCATGAAAATCAGTAAGTAGTGATGTGTAACCAAAACACTCAGCCTAGCCTTTAAGGTCAGGCTGAGTGTTCATGAGATGTGAGGCATTGCTTCTGTTTTGTTCCCGCAACATTTTATTTTGCGAATTATCGCTAATAAGAATAAATCTACCTCGACTATGCCACCCTTAAACCTCACATCGTGGGTATACTTAACTCAGAATAAAATTTTGAGGAGACAAAATGGATTTCAAGAATACCAAAACTTATCAAAACCTGATCAACTCCTTTGCGGGAGAGTCTCAGGCACGTAGTCGCTATTACTTCTACGCGGAAGTTGCTGAAAAAGAAGGCTACTATCACATCCGCAACATCTTCCATGAAACGGGTGATAACGAACTGGAACATGCTAAAGTTTTCTATGACCATCTCATTAAACGTGGCTGTGAAGGTCCAATCAATGTCCATGCCGACTATCCTCTCTCAGTTGGATCTACTGCAGCGAACCTGAAGGCTGCTGCAGATGGCGAACAAGAGGAGTTCCTTGAGCTGTACAAACAAGCTGCAATCGATGCCAAAGAAGAAGGCTTTGACGATATCGCCGAATCCTTCCAGGAAATTTTGGAAGTCGAAGAACGCCACTTTGAACGCTATATGAAGCTTTGGGAGCTGGTTAAAGAGAATAAATACTTCAAACGCGATCACAAAGTCTATTGGAAGTGTGGCAATTGTGGTTACATTCACGAAGGCGAAGAGGCCCCGCATGTCTGCCCGGCTTGCAAGCACGCCCGCAAGTATTTTGAAGTTGCTTGCTTGGATCAATAGTCCAGTCATAACACACCAAATTTGAACACTAAGGCTACCTTGATGCTGAAGCCGCGCAGGGTGGCCTTTTTGTTTTTCCGTTATGAGAATCGCATGAAAAGGGGTTCAAAATGCGCGCATGAGAGACCAGTTTTGGAGGAATTAAGCGAAATAGCAGATTAATCTGACAAATAGGTCTTTTTGCTTGCATGAATTCAAGCTCAAGGTTAAGATTAGCTTTGCGACGACAAAGATCGCGTGGTTAAAGCCCAACAAGCGATTCTGAGAAAACAAATAAAATGAACCCTTGGTTCGCTTGAATACGCAAAGGAGAGGCAATGCTCATACACGAATATCAAGCCAAGCAAAAACTGCAAGAGTACAACATCGCAGTTCCAAAAAGCTTCCTCGTTACCAAAGAGGATGAGATTATCCATGTTTTACGCAAGATAGACACCCCAACCGCTGTAGTTAAAGCCCAGGTTCACGCTGGTGGACGCGGAAAAGCGGGAGGTGTCGTCATAGCCGAGTCGATGCTGGATGGCATGACTGCGGTACGACGCCTTTTAGGCAAAAAGCTTGTCACTAATCAAACCGGTGCGGAAGGCAAACCGATTGACGCAGTGCTCATTGAAGAAGGCGTGAATATTGAACAGGAGTTTTACCTGGCATTCACCATCAACCGCAGCGCGCAGTGCATCAGCCTCTTGGTTTCCGCTTCGGGTGGTACGGATATTGAGTCCAAAGAAGCGGTGGCCAAAATTCGCCAATACGATATTGACCCTCAAATTGGCATGCGCGACTTTGTGGCGATCCGTGTATGTCAGGATCTCTTCCTGGCGCGCAAGGATTGGCCGGCTTGGATTTCTATTCTCCAGAATCTTTACCGATGCTTTACCGAAAATGACGCGCTTTTGATCGAAATCAACCCCTTTATCTGCAGCAAAGAGGGCGCGTGGATTGCCCTGGATGCGAAAATTGAGTTTGATGACAACGCGCTGTTCAGACATCAGGACTTGGTTCCCCTCCAAGATGACCGCCAAAAGACAGAATCTGAGCTTTTGGCTGAGCACTATGACCTCAGCTATATTTCGCTGGACGGCAATATCGGTTGTCTGGTGAATGGTGCTGGCTTGGCGATGGCAACCATGGATGGCATCAAGGAGGCCGGTGGCGAACCAGCCAACTTCCTGGATGTTGGCGGTGGGGCAACCACCATCTCGGTGGCAAATGGTGTGGATATCCTCTTCCATGATAACCGCGTTGAAGGCGTCTTCATCAACGTCTTTGGCGGTATTGTGCGCTGTGATATCGTTGCTGAAGGCATTATCCGTGCGCTACAAAAGCAGCAAAAACAGCTGCCTATCGTCATCCGTCTGGAAGGCAATCATAAAGAATCGGCAATTGAGGCTTTGCGCGAATACTCGCCAGACCTCGATTTTGTGGACGACCTCGACAGTGGCGCGGCATTGATTGTGAAAAGAGTGAACGAAAGGAAAAACGCATGAGCATCTGGGTAGATAAGAACTCAAGAATTATTGTGCAGGGTATTACCGGCAAGTTTGGTCAATATCACACGCGCATGATGCAAGAATACGGTAGCAACATCGTGGCTGGTGTGACCCCTGGTAAGGGTGGTGAGACGGTTTTAGGCGTACCTGTGTTTGACCGGGTGGAAGAAGCCATCAAACAGACCGGCGCTAATGTGAGCATCATCCTTGTGCCAGCTAAATTTGCCGAATCAGCCATTTTTGAGTCAGCTTTGGCTGGCGTGCCTTTTGTGGTGTGTATTACTGAACATATTCCCATTCAGGATATGTTGCGCATTATTGCTTATCTAAAGGAACGCCCGACACGCTTGTTAGGTCCTAACTGCCCGGGCATCATCACGCCTGGTGAGTGCAAGGTTGGCATTATGCCCGGACCTGTGCATATTCCGGGACCTGTGGGTGTGGTTTCGCGCTCCGGCACGCTTACCTATGAGGTAGCAAAGAGCCTGACGACTTCTGGTTATGGCCAAAGCTCGGTGGTGGGTATCGGTGGTGATCCTATTCATGGTACGAATTTTATTGACGTAATCCAAGCTTTTGAGAATGACCCAAAGACGGAGCTGATTGTTTTGATTGGTGAAATCGGTGGTGATAACGAGGAAAAAGCTGCAGAATGGCTCAAGGCGAATTCCAGTAAGCCATCGATTGCGTTCATTGCTGGTCAAACGGCGCCTCCTGGCAAGCGCATGGGCCATGCTGGCGCGGTCATTCGCGGTGGCAAGGGCACGGCATCTTCTAAGGTGGAAACCTTAAGGGAATGTGGCGTTGAGGTTGTATCACGCATTTCGGATATTGGTCCGATGGCGGCCAAGATATTGGGCAAGAAGTAAGATTACAGCTTTTCGAGCGTCGCCATAGCCTGGCCAAGATGCTCGATGAGATCAGAAGGTAAAACAGAAGCGGCATGTGCGCGTCCCTCTAGCGCGAGCAGGCCGCTTTTTGCGTGTAGCCAGACTGCCAGACAGGCGGCTTGGACAGCAGGCAAGCCTTGAGCCAGCAAACCCGTGAGGATGCCGGCCAAAACGTCGCCGCTGCCACCATGCGCTAAAACGGAATTCGCGAAGGGTAGCATGTAAAGCTCACCTTCAGGCGTGGCAACCAGCGTGTTAGCACCTTTGAGGATTAACACAACCTGCTTCTCTTTTGCAAGGCTGAGCGCGATATTTTCACGGTTGGCTTGGATTTCTTCTCTACTCAAACCAGTCAAGCGCGCCATTTCCCCAGGATGGGGCGTAAGGACCGTGTTTTTGGGCAGATAGTCGTGCCAGTTATCGATACGGCTGAGAATGGTGAGCATGTCGGCATCGATGACCGTGGGCAGTTGGGGGTGCTTGGGTAGGATGTTTTTTACAAGAATCTGCCCCAATGCCTGAACACCAGGCGTGAGTCCAATGCCAGGTCCGACAAGGAAAGCTGACTTGTTTTCCAGAGCCTCTTCAAGATTTGGGAGGGATTTTGGACAATGGTAGCCTGTGTCTTCTGCTAAAAGGTCCCAAATCGCTTCGGGCATGTGGCCAGCCAGCGGGGCATGCAGCACTTTGGGGATGGCCATAAAGAGTAAACCCACACCACTACGCAAGCAAGCTTTTCCGGCTAGCAAGGCAGCACCGGTGTAACGCTGTGAGCCGGCCAGGATGAGCGCGCTGCCAAAACTTCCTTTATGGCTGTCCTCTGGCCGCACTGGCAGACTTGAGCTTAAAAGTTTAGGGCTAATCTCTTGAATATCGATTTTGCTCATGACTTAATTGTAAAGGCAAATGCGCTTTCAGGGTTAAAGCAATGAGCTCAATTAAAGCTTGTGAAACGCCGAAATCGTCACGTTTGCCCGCTTGAGGTAAAATAAGGTCATGAAGAAGAACACGCTCAAGGTATTATCGCTGCTTTTATTATTCGCTCTTTTGCTTTCCGCCTGTAAGACAGAGAAGGTAGAAAAGCCCCCTGTGGTCATTAATGAAAGCACAGCTGTGGCTTTAACCGTGAGCGCGGTCACGCCTATTCCAACAGGTGGAGAAACAGAAGTCGCCCCACCAAGCACACCCGATCCTGGGCAAAGCAATGTTCTTGAGCCTATTGAGGCGGAAATTCTGCTTTGGGCGCCACAAAGTGCAGATGCGAACCTGACACAAAACCTTGATGGGCAACTTCAATCCTACAGTACACTCAACAAGCTCAAGTATGAGCGACGGGAGCAATTTGCCGCCAGCCAATTGGGAGACACGACACGCTTGGTCGTTTCCCTTGCCGGTGATGGTGAATTGCGTGCAATGGCCGACGCGCGATCGCAGACCCAATTCCTGGCGATTGTGGCTGGCGAAGGCACTTGGCCAGAAAATGTGCACACGCTTAGCCAAACACAGGTGCTCCCGGAGCAGCAAAGCTTTTTGGCGGGGCTTATCCTGGCGATGAGCACACCGGACTATCGCGTGGGTGTCATTAGTCAGAGTGACAATCCTGCCGGGGAGATCGCCAAAGGTGGTTTTGTGACCGGCGCGCGCTATTTCTGTGGTTTATGCAACGCACGCTATACACCCGTGCTCTACTATCCCATGACGGCTGAAGTTGAAAGCCCAACTGGTGTGCAAGCCGCGGTGGACGCTTTGATGGCACAATCTGTCACCGCTGTTTACTTGCAGCCGGAATTGAGCTCGCCAGAAGTGATTGACTATCTCAACACCAAAGGTTTGGCGACGGTCGGTATTGAAGGGCAGGCCGGCATCGAAAGCGCGCAAGGGCTGGTCGCTATGATTAGCTCAGGCAAGATTGGTGACATTAGCCCATTTGTTGAGCGCATTTTGGCGGGCGAAAGTTTGGGTGCTTTACATGTTGGCTTGGAGTTAACACATGTGAATGAAGAAAAGCTCACCTCGGGTCGGCGCGTGCTCTTTGAACGTTTCAAAGAAGATTTGCTCAATGGCGAAATCAAAGCCCTGCCTCATGGTCAATAGTTTTATTTCTCGAAATACTTTGCGGGTTTCACGTAATGAGCGAAATAAGCGTAGAATGACAAAATTAGCTATTAATTACTTGATTTTGCTTGACGTACAAGGACAGTTCTGATAGACTCATCACTTGCGCATTAAGACTGATTTTCGAATTCAGCCTTGCGAAAGCTTGCAGGTTTTGGTATACTTTTTAGTCTGTAGCTAGCAAATTAACATGTGGAATAAGGGCGCCGGCGTAGCTCAATGGTAGAGCAACCGCCTTGTAAGCGGTAGGTTATGAGTTCGATTCTCATCGTCGGCTTCGTTGCACATTCGCGATTGCGCCGGACTAAAAACGGTCGGGCGTAATCTCAAACGGGCAAGAACTGGCGCCCAAGAATAAAATAAGGACGGTTACCCAAGTGGACAACGGGGGCTGACTGTAAATCAGCTGGCAAAGGCCTTCGGAGGTTCGAATCCTTCACCGTCCATTGTCTGACATGAGAATGTCAGATTTGTACGGCTGCCCTCATAGCTCAGTAGGTAGAGCGCATTCTTGGTAAGAATGAGGTCATCGGTTCGACTCCGATTGGGGGCTTTTGCCGAATAATTGAGAAAAAAGTCATTATCTAAGGAGAAAAGATGGCGAAACAAAAATTTGAACGCACTAAACCTCATATGAACATTGGTACCATGGGCCACGTTGACCATGGTAAAACCACCCTGACTGCGGCAATCACCAAGGTCTTGGCTATGCAAGGTCATGGCGCCTTCCGTGCCTACGACCAAATTGACAACGCTCCTGAAGAAAAGAAGCGTGGTATCACCATCAACATTTCCCATGTTGAATACGAAACCGCTAACCGCCACTATGCCCACGTGGACATGCCAGGTCACCGTGACTACATCAAGAACATGATCACTGGTGCTGCTCAGGTTGATGGCGCTATTCTCGTCGTCAGCGCTCCTGATGGCCCCATGCCCCAAACCGCGGAACACGTCCTCTTGGCCCGCCAGGTTGAGGTTCCTTCAATTTTGGTCTTCTTGAACAAAACCGACCAAATGGATGACCCCGAACTGCTCGAGCTGGTTGAAATGGAAATTCGCGAGCTGCTTTCCGAAAACGGTTTCCCCGGCGATGATACTCCCATCATCAAGGGTTCCGCTTTGGTTGCCCTCGAAAGCACTTCCACCGATCCTGATGCTCCCGAGTATCAGCCCATCAAAGAACTGATGGACGCTGTGGATGCCTTCTTCCCCGAGCCCGTTCGCGAACTGGACAAGCCCTTCTTGATGCCCATCGAAGACGTCTTCAGCATCAAGGGTCGCGGTACTGTTGTGACCGGTCGTATCGAACGCGGTCAGTTGAAACTCAACGACCCCGTCGAAATCGTTGGTTTGATGGACAAACCCCTGGCCACTGTTGCCACCGGTATCGAAATGTTCCACAAGCTGCTCGACACTGGTAACGCTGGCGATAACGCAGGTATCCTCCTGCGCGGTATCGATCGCGACCAGGTTGAACGCGGTATGGTTCTCTGTAAACCAGGCTCCATTACCCCCCACACTGAGTTTGAAGCCAGCACCTACATCCTGACCAAGGACGAAGGTGGTCGCCACAGCGCGTTCTTCACCGGCTATCGACCTCAATTCTTCATCAACACCACCGATGTTACCGGCGACGTTACCCTGCCCGAAGGCGTGGAAATGGTTCTCCCCGGTGATACCGTTGACGGCTTGCGCGTCAAGTTGATGGAAAAAGTCGCCCTCGAAGAAGGTTCCGAATTCGCTATCCGCGAAGGTGGCCTGACCGTTGGCGCCGGCAAGATCACCAAGATCATTGCCTAGTTTTAGAAAATAGACGGAGGAAACATGGCTGCCTCCAAAGGGCAGCCATGTTAGAATAAGATGGCAAAAAAAGGTAAAGACGTACGACCCGTGATCCACTTGGCATGTACTGACTGTCGTGAACGAAACTACACCACAGTCAAGAACCGCCGCAACGATCCAGGTCGCTTGGAACTGAAAAAGTTTTGTCGCCGATGTAGGGCGCATACACTTCACCGCGAGGTGAAATAGCTTTCTTAAGGGAAAGCGCTTAGGTCAGTAGCTCAATTGGCAGAGCACCGCTCTCCAAAAGCGGGGGCTGAGGGTTCAAGTCCTTCCTGACCTGTTGATATTAGCTAAACGCCGTAGTTACTACGGCGTTGCAGTCTACAGGAGAAAAGCAATGGCAAGAACTGACGGAAAGCCGAATATTTTTCAGAGAATCAGACGCTGGTGGCGCGAAACCATTGGTGAGTTGCGCAAAGTCACTTGGCCAACCTGGAAAGAGGCCTTGGCACTAACACGCGTTGTTTTGATTGTTACCGTTATTATGGCGGCAATCCTGGGCTTGTTAGACTTTGTCTTCGCACGTTTGGTTGGTTTGCTGATCGGTTAATAGAGGAACGCGAGTAAGAAATGGCCTTTCAAAACGAGGATCCCATGGCAGCCGATGATCAGGCTTTGACCGAAGGACAAATCGAACAAACCAAGAGCCAATCTGTGTCCAGACACGATGAAGAACGTCATTGGTACGTTATTCATTGCTATTCTGGCTATGAAAACAAGGTGCGCAAAAATCTTGAGCAGCGCGTTGAAACCATGGGCATGAAGGACAAAATCTTTGATGTGGTCATCCCCACGCAAGAAGAGATTGAAGTCCGCGATGGAAAGCGACGCACTGTTGAACGCCATGTCTTCCCGGGTTATGTCTTGGTAGAAATGATCCTTTCGGAAGAGTCATGGTTTGTTGTGCGCAACACCCCTGGTGTGACCGGTTTCGTGGGCATGGGCGATGAGCCCACACCCCTGCGTGACGAAGAGGTCGCCCAAATTATGCGCCGTATGGAAAGCGAAGCCCCAACCTATAAGGTGACTTATAAGACTGGCGATCGCGTGCGCATTATTGACGGACCTTTCAATGACTTTAGAGGTACCGTTGACGAAATTGATATGGACCGCTCGAAGATTCGCGTGATGGTGAATTTCTTCGGACGAGAAACACCTGTGGAACTTGACTTCTTACAGGTAGAAAAGGCATAAACCGGAGATTTCCGGATATCAGTGGGAGGGCAACAGCCCGTTTGCACCACAAAGGAGTAATTAAGTGGCAAAGAAAGTAAAAGCAGTAGTTAGACTACAAATCCAGGCCGGAAAGGCCAACCCTGCGCCCCCAATCGGTCCGGCGCTCGCACCTCATGGTGTGAACATCATGGCGTTCTGTAAAGACTACAACGCCCGCACGTCCAATCGCATGGGTGAAATTATCCCTGCCGACATCACCATCTATGCTGATGGTTCCTTCCGCTTCGAACTCAAGTCCCCACCGGCTGCTGTTCTTCTGAAGAAAGCTGCTGGAATTGATAAGGGTTCTGCAACACCCCAAAGCGAAAAGGTTGGCAAGGTTACCCGCGCGCAACTTAAAGAAATCGCTGATGTCAAATTCAAGGATATGAACGCGAACGATATCGAAGCCGCGATCAAGCAACTTGAAGGTACTGCCCGCAACATGGGTATCACGGTAGTTGACAAGTAAGATTAGTTTAGTCAGTGTGGGAGGGCGATAGCCCGTTAGGACCACCGAGGAGTATTCATGTCTAAAAAAGGCAAAAATTTTGTAAATGCAGTAAAAAAGGTTGATGCAGAAAAAGCATACGACCCCCGAGAAGGCTTGGAACTGGTCAAAGAATTGGCCTTTGCTAAGTTTGATGAGACCGTTGAAGTGCACTTCCGCACTGGTTTGGATCCCCGCCAGGCTGATCAGCAAATTCGCGATACCGTTGTTCTTCCCCACGGTTTGGGTAAGGACGTGCGCGTGTTGGTCTTTGCGCAGGGTGAAGCCGCCGCTGCCGCTCGCGAAGCTGGCGCTGAATTCGTGGCTGAAACCGACGAAGATTTAGCCCGCATTCAGGGTGGCTACACCGACTTTGATGTCGCTGTGGGTACCATGGATATGATGGGTAAGGTTGGTCGCTTGGGTCGTGTTTTGGGCCCCCGCAACTTGATGCCCAACCCCAAAGCTGGCACCGTTGTGCAGCCCGAAGACATCGCTGAAGCCATTCGCTTGGCCAAGGCTGGTCGTGTCGAGTTCCGCTTGGATAAATCTGCCAACATTCACGTGCCCATCGGCAAAGTTTCATTCACCGTTGACGCCTTGTATGACAACATGGCCGCGTTGATGAACGCTGTTGTGCGTGCCCGACCTGCTGGCGCTAAAGGTACTTTTGTTCGCAAAATCGCCTTGGCTTCAACCATGGGTCCTGGTGTAAAGGTTGACATTGCCGCTGCTGCAGCAATGAAGACATCGCAAGTTTAATTTAGTAAAAATGGGTGGGTAGACTCGCTACAAATGTGGTATACTACCCACCTGAACAATTGAATATTAGCTCTGCTAAAGAAAGCTGGTGCCGTTTATGGCTTAATGTCCCGCCGAGGTGGAGGTTCGAATGACAACCATTCTGGAACGAAATTCTTGAATCTCTTAACGTGGGACAAAAACGGAAAGAGATTTTTTATTTTTGATGGAAGGAGGACCCTTAGATTGGCATTTACTAAACAAGAAAAAGAGCAAATTGTCGCCCAATACAACGAATGGATCGACAAGAGCAAAGCTATATTTGTGCTTGAATACAGCAAAATGCGTATGCCTACTGTAAATGAAGCACGTGCAAAACTTCGTGAAAACGATGGTACTTTGCATGTCGTCAAAAACCGACTTTTCAAACGCGTCTTGGATGAAAAAGGCTACAGCTACGATGAAAACTTCTGGGAAGGAAACAACGTGGTCGTGTTTGCATTCGAAGATGCCCCCTCAGTGGCAAAAGCCCTGACCGAACTTTTGAAAGGCCGCGATACTTTCAAGATGCGCAGTGGTTACCTCGACAAAGCTAACCTCACCGTACAACAGGTGAAAGCTTTAGCCGACCTGCCCACCTTGCCCGTTATGCGCGCAACCTTGTTGGGTACCCTGTTGGCTCCTGCCAGCAAGCTGGTACGCACCTTGGCTGAACCCGCCCGTGGCTTGGCTGCCGTCATCAAAGCGAACAGTGAGAAACAACCCGCTGGCGCGTAGTAATAGAAATAACTGGACAATTAGGTCTGGACAATAAGAGACTCGTATAACGAGCATAAACAAAAAATAAAAGCTAAAAATAATTAGGAGAAATAAAAATGGCTGATATGGAAAAAATTGTTGAGCAACTGAGCGCATTGTCAGTTCTCGAAGCTGCTGAATTGGTTAAGATGTTGGAAGAAAAATGGGGCGTCTCCGCTGCCGCTCCCGTTGCTATGGCTGCCGCTGGCCCAGTTGCCGCCGCTGCTGAAGAAGAAGCTGAAGAAAAGACTGAATTTGACGTCGTCATCAAAGGCGCAGGCCCCAAGAAAATCGAAGTCATTAAAGTCATCCGCCAGCTCACTTCCCTCGGTTTGGTCGAAGCCAAGAATATGGCCGAAACTGCTGACGCCAAAGTCCTCGAAGCTGTTGGTAAAGATGTTGCTAACGACGCCAAAGCCAAACTCGAAGCCGCCGGCGCCGAAGTTGTGCTTGCATAAGCAGTCTGTTTTACAGAAACTTAACAAAAAGGAGACCCTGAGCAATCAGGGTCTTTTTTTGTTAAGAAAAGGGTTCTATGGTTGAATTACTTGCGCTTACTCATGCGAGTTAATGAAAGCACTCCTAACCTTATCTTTAATAAACTCTGAAATGAGTCTTATTATATAGATGATTAATATTTGCGCATGGCGAAGACGCCACGCGCCAGGTGTGTTGATGATGTGTTTGGTCGGGGGACCAAACACGAACCTGGTCGCTATTTTCCAGCCAGGTTGTTCGTAAAGAGCCTTTTTGTGATTCTATGCCCTTAGCGGTGATATTAAACTGGGTTGTTTTATAAGGATTAGTTTTCAGACAGCTGCCTGATGACTAAGATAACTTTCCCTTGCACCTCAACGACGCTAGGATCGTCGATGATGATGGCTTGCATGGTCGGGTTGGCAGGTTGCAGCCGCACATGTCCTTTTTCGCTAAAGAAATACTTGAGCGTTGTTTCGTCACGATCGTTGAGCCAAATGGCGACCATTTCGCCGGTTTTGGCCTGGTTGGTTTTCTTCATGACCACGATATCGCCGTCATTAATCATGGCGTCGATCATGGAGTTGCCTTGAACGCGCAAGGCGTAAAGCTGGTCTTCAGCCTCATGCGCGGGGAGCAAGCTACGCGCGATATCAATGCCCGATTCAGGGTCGTAATAGCTAAAGTCCGAAGCCGGAACCGGCATAGGCTCGCCAGCCACAATATTGCCCATGAGGGGGATCATCACGGTTTGGATGGCGTTATCGATTGCTTGTCCGATGTCTTGAAAAGCCTTACCCGCAGCTGTTTTAAGCAAAGTGATGCCACGTGAGACGTTGGAGCGGCGTTCTATATAGCCGGCATCTTCAAGTTGGTCAAGGTAATAATTGACCACTGAGGTGGAGGAAATTTGGGTGTTATCGCCAATTTCACGAATGGTTGGCGGCAAGCCGCGATCGGCGAGTGTTGTCTCAAGATATTTGAGGATTTTTTGATGTCGTGGGCCAAGACCCTTGCTTTTTTTTGCCATGTCGCCTCTCATTCCGTTGCTCGGTTAAACAGCTTTAGCTGTTATCAATAGTATCAGAACATATGTTCACTGTCAAGGCGGTTACCGACTCTGTAAATTGATTTACATCCTTATTTGGGATGAGTGGGGGAACGTTTAGGTGTTTTAGAGAAGCGAAAAAATGGACTTTTCAGATTCTGATATGATTATTTTATCTGGTATCTTGTTTTCCACGGCACATTAATTGCACTATATTATTGACCGTCTTACCATTTCGGGTAATTCGTGTATTGTGAGGTTTTTATGAAAAACAAATTACGCATGCTTTCAACTTTGTTGATCGTGTTTGTCCTATTGACTGTAGGGCTTACACCGGCATCGGCTTATGGTCAAGCTGCGCCTAACTTGAATGATACAGAAAATAATACGGGCAGTATCCTGCAATTTGGCTTGCTCAGTGAGAAAAAGGTTTGGGTGCTAAGCACCGAGGGATTGTTTTTGAGCGATGACGGGGGCAAGCGCTGGACAGACATTAGCCCGAGCCAATCCCCGGAAGGACTAAGCCAGGTTTATTTGCACAAAGATGGCCAGGGAATATTTATAGTTGTGACCCCTGGGGACGACTTCGTTTATGCCGCGGTTTATAAAACGAACAATTTCGGAAAAAACTGGGAAAAGATTAAGAGCAATTTGCAATTTGCATTAGGTGACAGCCATGCCGCGCCGGTTGGGGAGGTTTACACCCAATGGCTAAACGCAAATGAAGGTTGGCTGATGGCGAAACGCGCCACGGGCATCCAATTTAGCCAAGGGGTACTCTTGCAAACCAAAGATGGTGGCAAGCATTGGACGGCTTTATCCAGTCCGTCTGGTGAGCGATTTGCCTTTTTGGATTCAAAAATTGGTTTTTTGCGCCAACATAGTGCTTCTAACACCTTTTATTACACACTCAATGGTGGCAAGACCTGGCAAGAAGATATCTATCTGAATAAAACCTTACCTGAAGCTAGCCTTAATGTTGGTCTGCCAATCCTTGCTTCTGATGGTGGTATGTTAATGCCGATTGAAATCCTTTTTGAGGATAACAGTCGACAGATGGGGCTTTATTACACTCAAGATAATTCTATAAAAACGCTTTTTAGTGACAACTTTAGTGTGATTAAGCACCGTATTCCGGAAAGCGAAATAGGATTACACCCATCAGGATTTGAGGCAAAGTCTGCATTGAACCTGGATTTAGAAACCGAAAGCCTTGTTTTTGCGAGTCATAATCTTGGGTTGGCCATGTTCTCTGGTGGTTCTTGTGCTAAAAACGGGAGCAAGAACCATTGTCGCTATGTGCGTGAGCTGCACTTGACCAAGGATGGTGGCAAAAGTTGGCAGTTGATTAACTTGCCGGATGGCAGTAGGGGCCAAGGTCGTTATTATGAGTTTGAAGACCCCCAGGATCATATTGAACACCAAACGAACAATGACCTGATTGGAAAATATACTGGTCAAGCCTTTGACGCCGCAAATATTCCCACTTTACCCCAATTGCAAACCTGGTTTAGCCAAAGTCCTTATCGCGCGGTCAATTTGTATATTGGCGGTATCTCCCGTTATGGTGAGAATAAAGACTTGAACGAGGATTACATCAATCAAATATCCCACCAGGGTTGGCGACTTATTCCGACCTGGGTTGGCTATCAAGCGCCATGCACGACTTTTAGAAACAAATTTCCCTATGATCCCAACGAGGCTTACGCTCACGGTGTTATGGACGCCACCCAAGCCAAGGCCCGCATGTTGGAATATGGTTTGTTGGATGCAAACGGCCAGAATGGATTGGTTTATTTGGACCTGGAGCATTTTGATATTAACAATGTTGCTTGTATGACGGCTGTGAAGGCTTATCTCACGGGCTGGACAACGAAGATGACCGAATTCAATATTATGGGTGGACTTTATGCCACGTCAAGTAGCGTGAACAAAGGTCAGTTTTACAATATTCAACCAACCCCTCCTGCGGTTTGGCTTGCAGAGTGGCGCGCAACACCTGGTTACTACCCCTATGCTTCGGCTTATGGCTTGCGTCATATAGCAGATGGCTATTGGAACAAGCTGCGTATCCGTCAATACTCCGGTGGCAGTAATGAAACCTGGGGAAATGTGCGTCTCAACATTGACCCTAATATTGCCGATGGGCTTATTATGAAGAAGACCAATTTGCCACCCACAAAACCTTTTGTTATGGCGGACTACTTTGCTGAAAAGGGAATTGAACCCTACTATAAGACGCAAGTGAATGTTTTCATCGCTGCTTTTGACTATGCCGTGGGCATCAAAAATGTCTACTTTAAAATCGATAATGGACAATGGCGAGACTACCAACCTTTTGGTGTTAATGGCTCTGGATTGAAAATAGTTAGTTTTTATGCGGTGAATAATGCTGGGCTGAGTTCGGATGTGAAAACGATTAGCTTTTATGTTGATAACCAACCACCTAAGAATCCAATGGTGAGGAGCCATGGTTGCCCTGGTTTTGTGAATGGTATTCACCAGCCTATTTGTAATGACGCCAATTTTGTTTTGGATCCGGGGTTTGACGCCGGCGTGGGGTTGCATCCCACAGAGACTTACCAAATGTATTGGGGCACCAATCCGAATGGCATAAATGAAAACGCCAGTTCAACCCTTTTAAGCTTTGATCCAAATCCTATCCCGAAAAATGTGCCATACTATCTGCGAGTGAGAAGTCAGGACAAGCACAATATTTGGAGTACCTGGCAGACCATTTTTGTGCTTCATTACAACCCAGACTTTGGGTACATGTATTCCTTTCCAATGGTAAATAAATAGCCAAAGTGCCAGGCATATGCTAAGATTAGTGCACATTATCTGGCAATAAGGAGTGGTTATGGAAGGCAAGGTCCAGGAGACACAAAAGACGAAAATTAAGTTCAAACCGACTTGGCGTGATGTTAAGGATTATATTCTGGTAATTGCTGGCGCGTTATTACAGGCTGTTGGAACCTGGTTATTCACCATTCCCGGTGCCTTGGTCAGTGGTGGCGTGTTTGGTTTAGCGCAGATTATCTACTACAAGTTTGGTATACCGGTTGGTATAGTAACCATCATCTTCAACATTCCACTCTTTATATTAGGGTGGCGATACCTCGGCGGGTTTAGATTCGCGATTCGAACGGTGATTGCCATTGTTCTTTCATCCGTGGCGATTGACATTTTGATTTCCATTCCATCCTTGCAATTCTCACTCACTAAAGAACCCTTACTCAACACACTCTTCGGTGGCGTCTTGGTTGGTGTTGGACTAGGCTTGGTTTATATGGGGCGTGGTACCAGTGGTGGCACCGACATTATTGCCCGCATTTTGAACAAGCGCATGGGGACTTCGGTTTCAATGCTTTACATGTTAACCGACACCATCGCCGTTCTTTTGGCAGGTATCCTTTTCGACTGGGAAAAAGCGCTCTATGGTTTGATTTTGATTTACGTTGCCGGCGTGGCGGTCGATATGACCCTACAGGGTATTGACGTGGTGCGCCAAGCGATGATTGTGACCGAAAACTATGAAGCGGTAGCGAGTGCGATTGTGGACGAACTTGACAGGAGCTCAACAATCATTCCGGCTAAAGGTGGCTACACCAAGGAAGATCGCAACATCTTGTTTTGTGTGGTGATGCGTTCTGAGGTGGCACGGTTAAAAGAAATTGTGAACCGCGCCGACCCGAAGGCTTTCATGGTTGTGGGCCATGCCAATGAAGCTTTGGGTGAAGGTTTCAACCCGCTTGAAGAATAATCCTGGTCAAGGTGAGCCGATGAAGAAAAAGATTAAGCAATTTATTAAAGAGCTTGATTTTGGATGGGGGACCATCAAGGATATGTTAATCATCCTGGGTGGCGCAGCCATTCAAGCCCTCGCCCTGCGCCTGTTTTTAGTGCCAACAGATTTGGTTGTTGGCGGAGTTACTGGCTTAGCGCAAATTTTGTACCATTTCTTTGGCACACCGATTGGTTTGATTACGCTCTTGGGCAACATCCCCTTGTTTTTGGTGGGATGGCGCTATTTAGGTGGTCCGCGTTTTGTCATTCGTACCATTTGGGCTATCGTGACAACCTCGGTAATCACAGACCTTTTGATTAGGTTTACAGGAAATACCGCGATATCGAGCGATATTTTGCTCAACACCCTGTTTGGCGGTGTTTTATTTGGCGTTGGAATGGGTGTTGTGTATCTTGGCAAAGGCACCAGTGGCGGTACCGATATCCTTGGTAAAGTACTTAACAAACGCTGGGGCATGTCACTTTCTACCGCTTATATGATTACCGACGCACTGGTTGTTTTGGCGGCGGGTTTTGTTTGGGGCTGGGATAAAGCGCTTTATGCCCTGGTGGTTATTTACCTCAGCGGTGTTGCGGTTGATACCGTTTCGCAGGGTGTTGGCGTGGTTAGGGTTGTCATGATTTTTACCAAAGAGCTTGACGCGGTCAACAAAGCCATCATCACTCAACTGGAACGTGGAACCACAATCCTGAGTGCAAAAGGCGGTTATACTTTAGAAGAACGACCTGTGCTATATTGTGTTTTGGCACGGTCTGAAATTTCGCTTGTTAAAACCATCGTTCACGAGGCCGATCCGGATGCTTTCCTGGTTATTGGACATGCAAACGAAGCCTTGGGCTATGGCTTTAAGCCTTTAAAAGATGGTTAGTGAGAGGTAATGGTTATGAAAAAAATTGGATTGATGTTATTAGGTCTTTTGCTCGTCTTCACAGCTTGCTCGAACCTCAAGAATCCAGATGATGTCGATGGCGGTGACGCGCGTATTCAAACGCCAATGGCTTATGGTCAGCAAAGCGAGTCGGGCTTCGTCAAGAAACCTTTATTGGATTCCAGCTTTTTCTTGCGACTGAACGAAGAGGAAAATGAGGTCTATTTGCCGGGTAACATTGCTGTAAAACTTTTGACTATTCACGATAATCGCTGTCCTAAAGGCGTGCAATGCATCCATGCTGGTTATGTTTCTGTCGATTTGGAAATAGACTTTGTAGGAGAAGATCCTTATCAAGACACTCTGACAAAAGGCGTCAAGCTGGAACCCGATCAAAAAAGTTTTGTGGTTTTCTATGGGAACACATATCTAACCCTGGAATCGGTTGAACCCGCGCCAGGCTTTGAGGATAGTGATAAGCCGGAGGATCAAATCGTAACCTTGTCGGTCACCAGACACGCCGTAGAGTAGCGTTGTCACCTCATTTGAAATGAATAAAAGAAGCCCCAATTCTGGGGCTTTGTCTTATTAAATGAACAGGAAAAGCGATAAAAATTAACCTAGAAACCCAATTATTCTTCGGGATCCGAATCTAATTGTCCAATGCTTTACCGAGTTTGAGTTCCATTTTTTCGCGCAAGGCATCATCCGGCGATCGGCCTTCAAAAGCTTCCATAAAGACAGAAAGCATCATGTTGCAATCGGCTACTTCGTGGGCAATGTTTTCTTTGCGCTGACGGTCAAAATTGCGCACCCAACCTTCAACTCTGGATACAATCTCATCTGCCTTGAGACCCAGAGCAGCAAAATCAGCCAAGAGCTGGCGTTCTTCGTCGCTCAAATCAACCGGCGAGATGGCAAGGTAAGCTTCAGCGAGTTCGCCAACTTCAGAAAGGTAGAAGAGCAAGGCATCTTTTTGGCCAGGCCAAGCCAAGCCCCGGGCTTGATAGTATTTTTTGATAATCGTCGTTTCCATAGGTCCTCTGCGCTATTTTATCTTATAATCATAGCATGACAAAGTGGAAAGAAAGAATTGCGCGTCTCAAAACCTGGGTGAGCGATTCAAATGAACGTGTCTATAAATCCCTGAAGCGGTCGTATTACAAGGTGAACGACTTCCTGGGAGGCGCACCGGGCGTTATCCGCCATGCTTTCAACAACCTCGCCCAAGCGCGTGGGACGGAAGCCTCGGCTGCCCTGGCTTACTACGGCTTATTTTCAATCTTTCCGGCTTTGATTGCGGTCGTGACCATCGGCTCACTGTTTTTGGATATCAACATCGTGCGTGAGGCATTGTTTAACGCAGTCGGTGAGCTTTTCCCTGTGCCTGAAACGATTGCCTTCGTGGATGCCCAACTAAGTGCAGCATTGAAGGTGCGAGGCGCTTTGACGGCCATTGCCGCGATTTCGCTTATTTGGTCGGCAAGCAATGTGATTGATAAAGTCGTCGTCAATGTCAATCGAGCTTTCCCTTATGGCGCACGCTCAAACTTTTTGCGCAACCGTGGTTTGGCATTGATTATTATCACTATCGTGGTTGTATTGTTCCTCGCCTCGGTGGGTCTAACGCCGCTCTTCCAACTTTTGCCCGCTTTTAGCTTTAAGATTCGGGGCGTGCCATTTACCCAAACAAAACTTTGGGGTTGGGTATCTCTGCTGATTCCCTTGTTCCTCAAGTTTGTCATGTTTTATATCACTTATACTTGGCTACCCAACAGCAACAATGTTTCAAAAAAAGCCAGGGCGATTGGTGCGGTTGTGGCTGCTGGCCTATGGGAAGGGGTGACCAACCTGCTTTCGTGGGCGATTGCCAAAGGTTTTGCTAATTATGAGCTTTTGTACGGCTCATTGGCATCGGTGATGGTGCTCTTGTTTTGGCTTTATTGGACGGGCTATATTCTGTTCTTTGGCGCGCATTTGACCAACGCGGTGAACTATCATTTCAAGAATCGCATGGCCAAACCTAAACACAAGCGGTCGAAAGAGGAAGGGCAGGCATGATAAAACTGTCGCTTTTGATTCCAACGCTCAACTCTTGCGCTTATCTGAAGGTTTGTTTAGAGTCGATTGCTCAGTATCCACCGCAAATGTCCTATGAAATCATTATCGTGGATAATGCCTCTACGGATGGCACCCTGGAGATGTTGGCAAGCGAGTTTGCGGATATTCAAGTCATCAAAAACGATAGTAATAAGGGTTTTACCAAGCCGGCCAATCAACTTTTGCACGCTGCGCAGGGTCAATATTTAGTCTTGCTCAACCCTGACACAAAGCTGACCGAAGACGTTTTTACCCCACAAATTGATTGGATGGAAGCAAACCCGACTGTGGGCATCGCTATACCCAAGGTGCTCAATGGCGATGGCAGTTTTCAAGCGCAATGCAAGCGCGGTGACGCAACTCCAGCTGCAGTATTCGGCTACTTTTTGAAGCTAGGTAAACTTTTTCCAAAGAACCGACCATTGAACAGCTATTTAATGTCTTGGCTGGATGAAGATGAAATCGCTGAGGTGGATGCGGTTTCTGGCTCGTCTATGATTATCCGACGTGAGACCTGGGAGGAAGTGGGCGATTTTGACGAAACCTTTTTTGCCTATCAGGAGGATAGTGACTATTGCTATCGCACCCGACAAAAGGGCTGGAAGGTGATGTATCTGCCCATTAGTTCGATTGTGCATTACGGTGGGCAAGGCGGCTCCAAAGCGCGACCTTTCAAGTCGATATGGGAATGGCATCGTTCGTACTATATTTTGTATAACAAACACTTTGCTAAGAGTCGCTTCTTTTTGTTCAACTGGTTTTATTATGCTGTTATGGGTGTCAAACTGGCACTGACTCTCTTGGTGAATCTCTTCCGTAAAAAGTGACTTCTCGAAGTGTGGACCAAAACTTAAACGGCAAGAAAGATAATAGAATTTCTTTTGGAAGATAAGTTAATAATCCTGACACTGTCTGGCAAATTGACATGGTCTCATTACTGAGAACTCGAATTGGTCGGTTAGGGAGCTGAAACGGCAACTTAAGACATCTTTATATAAAAGATTGCTTTAATCAATAAAGCTGGCAACACGTGCCAGCTTTATGTTTTTAATGCTAGGTTAACTTAGCGACTGAGTCTCAAAATCGCGGCGGCGTCAGAACCATGGATGTCCATGTTCTCGCCGAGCGCCCAGCCACGTTCGTCAAAACGTTTTTGGATGGCTTCGGCGGCTTCGTCAGGGTCGATGCCATAGGCGGTCAGGGTAGTGGGCATGCCTAGGCTGTTGAACCAAGCTGAGGTAGCCTGGATGGTTGCTTCGATGAGGGCATCACGTTCGCCGGAAACCAGGCCAAAGACACGCGCGCCAAATTGGATGATTTTATCGCCTTTTTGCTCACGCTTGTACCAAAGCAGCCAGGGCAAAACAGCCGCTAAAGATTCCGCATGCGCAAGACCATAAAGTGCGGTCAGTTCGTGGCCAATCATGTGAGTTGCCCAGTCTTGCGGCACACCACGACCGATGAGGGTGTTGAGCCCCAGAGATGCTGCCCACATGAAGTTGGCGCGTGCTTCATAATCAGGTGGATCCATGAGCATGGCGCGAGGGGCAACTTCAACCAAGGATTGGAGCAGGGATTCCGAAAGTCGGTCCTGCACTACTGCGCCGATGGGGTAGGTTAAGTATTGCTCAAGAATGTGCATAAAAGTGTCCACCAAACCATTGCGCACTTGCTTTTCAGGCAGGCTGTAAGAGACTTCGGGGTCGAGCGCGGAAAATTGTGGAAAAACCTTCTCGTGTTTGATAGAGAGTTTTTCGCCAGTCTCACGCCGTGAGATGACCAGGTTGTAGTTCATTTCGCTTCCAGTGCCGGGGAGGGTGAGTACCGCGCCGAAGGGCACGGCTTGGGTCAAATCTTGGGCGATGGCGGTTTTAATCAGATCCCAGGGTTCGCCTTGGGTAAAGGGGGCTGCCAGGGCGATAAATTTGGTGCCGTCAATCACCGAGCCGCCACCAACTGCCAGCAGGAAGGTGACGCCTTCTTCGCGCACGATTTGGACGGCTTTCATCAGGGTATCGTAATCGGGATTGGCTTCAATGCCGCTAAATTCAAGCACAGTGTAGCCTTCGAGGGCTTGTTTGACTTGGTCATAGACACCATTTTTCTTGATCGACCCACCGCCGTAGAGCATGAGCACCTTGGCGTCTTTGGGAATGTGGCGTGAAATTTTTGCAATGACACCTTTGCCAAAAAGGACGCGGGTGGGATTGTAATAGCTAAAGTTGTTCATCATTTACTCCATTTCTGCTTCATTGTTCATATAAATGATAACAAAGAACGGTGATGATTCAAAATGGAAGTGGATTGTTTATTTAAGTCTTGACGTATAAGCTATGACGAATGGAGGAAGCGTGGTCAGGAGACCACGCAGGAACGGTGGGGAGGATTTGTTGGGGAAGCTATGATGAACACTAACCCTGTTCCGGATGGCGTCCTCGCCATCCGCTCAGGGGATGCCGTACTGAAACTGGATGTCATGAAGCGAAAATGTTCTGATGTTCAGCAAAAATGTCATAGTGAGGATGCCATGATTAACGGGGAAAATGCGCAGGGCGGGACGCCGGCGGATGGGAACGCGCACGGTGAGACACCGGCGCGATCTTCAAATGCCACGGTAAGGTACTGGTGCGATCTGCAAATGTCATGGCGAGGACGCCATGACGAACACTAACCTTGTTCCGGATGGCGTCCTCGCCATCCGCTCAGAAGATGCTGTGCTGAAACTGGATGTCATGAAGCGGAACTTTTCTGATGTTCAGCAAAAATGTCATGGCGGGACGCCATCGGATGGGAACGCGCACGGTAAGGTACTGGTGCTATCTGCAAATGTCATGGTTAGGACGCCATGACGAACACTAACCCTGTTCCGGATGGCGTCCCCGCCATCCGCCGAGCCGTGCCTTATTGAAACTGGATGACATGAAGCGAAACTGTTCTGATGTTCAGCAAAAATGTCATGGTTGGAACGCTATGATGAACGGGGGAAATGCGTAGGGCGGGACGCCAGCGGATGGGAACGCGCACGGTGTGGCACTGGTGCGATCTGCAAATGTCATGGCGAGGACGCCATGACGAACACTAACCCTGTTTCGGATGGCGTCCTCGCCATCCGCCCACGCCATGCCGTATTGAAACTGGATGACATGAAGCGAAACTGTTCTGATGTTCAACAATAATGTCATGGCGCGGCCGCCATGACGAACACTAACCCTGTTCCGGATGGCGTCCTCGCCATCCGCCCACGCCATGCCGTATTGAAACTGGATGACATGAAGCGAAACTGTTCTGATGTTCAACAATAATGTCATGGCGCGGCCGCCATGACGAACACTAACCCTGTTCCGGATGGCGTCCTCGCCATCCGCCCAGCCA
>CAZAFJ010000012.1:23550-52738 GCA_964484715.1 uncultured Anaerolineaceae bacterium
GCCATGACGAACACTAACCCTGTTCCGGATGGCGTCCTCGCCATCCGCCCAGCCACGCTGGAACGAGTAATCGTCCTTAGAGGCTAGGCGAAGATGAGGCTTAATTCTTATGCGGTTTGGAATGAAAGTGGACGTGCACGTCGCGGACGTAATCAACCTTCTTCTGCAAAATCTCTTCAACTTCATCTGAGATGGCGTCGCCGGCATCCACGCTAATATCCCCATCCACATAGATCGCCAGGTTGATTACCAGATAGCGACCAAAGCGGTGTGCCTTAATCGCGTCAACGTCTTTCACACCGGGCACCTGAATAACCAGATCGGCTATTTGTTTGGTGAGCGCTTTACCGGGAAGGGTGTCCATCAGGTCATCCGTCGAGTCGCGAAGAATTTCATAGCCAGTATGGAAAATGAAGATTGCGACCAGTGCTCCAGCCAAAGGATCTACCCAACGGAAACCTATCAGACTAAAGCTGATGCCAATCACCACTGCCAAAGCACTAAAGATGTCGTTGCGGTTGTCCTGTGCCAGGGCGATGATGGTCGGGTTGGCGGTGCTTTTGCCAACACGTTTGGTGTAGATGGTGAGCAGGGTTTTGGTGATAACCGTCGCCAGAGCAATGTAGAGCGTGAGGCTTGTGGCACCCTCACCACTAACATTACCGCTGATGAGGTCAAACAAGTTGCGGATCGAGTCCCAAAAAATGGTAATGGCGGTGGTGATGACAAAAGCGCCAACTACCAGCGCGCCAACACTCTCAAACTGTGTGTGGCCATAAGGATGCTCATCATCAGCGGGCTTGTGGGCAGCGCGCACGAAAAACGAGACCACGATGTTATAAACCACGTCTGAAGTGGAATTGATGCCGTCCGCCAAAAGGGCTGGCGAGTGGCCAAAGATGCCCACCGTTGTCTTCAGAATCGCTAAAATGATGTTGATAATCAGCGAAAGGAGCACCGCTTTGTTGCTTTGGCGGGTGCGTTCTTCGGTTGTCAGGTCTTCAGCTTTTTCGAGCGCTTCTTCGATCATTTTATTTCTTTGTATAAAACTTTACTTGTCCAATCCAACCGCTTTGCGCATGCGTTTGAGGTTGGGGATGGCGATGGAACGCACTTTTTCGGCACCAGTCTTGAGGATGGCATCCAGTTGGGCTTTGTCGTTCATCAAGGTGTCGTAGGTTTTGCGCGCCTCTGCAAAGTGGTCGAGGTAGCGTTCAAACAGTTCTTGTTTCAAGGCACCATAGCCTAAACCGCCTTGTAAGTATTGTTGGCGGACTTCTTCGACACGTTCTTTTGGCGCAAAGAAGCGGAAGATTTGGAAAACATTGCAGCTCTCGGGATCCTTGGGCTCTTCAGGCGTTTTGCTGTCGGTGACAATGCGCATGATTTGCTTGCGGGTTTCTTTTTCACCACCAAAAATTTGGATGGTGTTATTGTAGCTTTTGCTCATTTTGCGACCGTCAATACCCGGGATACTCTGCACTTCTTCGGGGATCATGGGTTCGGGCAGTTTGATGATGTTGCCGTAAGTTCGGTTGAAGGTCTCGGCAATATCACGGGCGATTTCGACGTGTTGTTTTTGGTCGAGACCAACCGGTACGATATCTGAGTTGTAAAGCAAGATATCCGCTGCCATCAGCACAGGGTAGTAATACAATCCGGCGTTGATTTGGTAGTCCGGATCACGGTCGATTTCAAGGTTTTTATCCACCGCGGCTTTGTAGGCATGCGCGCGGTTGAGCAAGCCTTTGGCAGTTGAGCAGGCTAAAATCCAAGTGCACTCGGGGATTTCAGGGATGTCCGATTGACGGAAGAAAGCACTCTTCTCAGGATCCAAGCCCAAGGCTAACCAAGCCGCCGCAACTTCGTAGATGTTTTGTTGTAGCGTTTTGGGGTCGGGTGTCGTCGTAAGGGCGTGAAAGTCTGCGACGAAATAAAGCCCCAGGAAGCGATCAGTGAGTGCGATGGCGGATTTGTACATGCCAAAGTAATTACCGATGTGGGGGCTACCGGTGGGTTTGATGCCTGTGAGGGATATGCGTGCCATAAAATACTCCAAAAGTTAGTGAGGCAATTATACCAGGATTAGAGATTGATTCCCAGTTTTTTCAATCCGGCTTCAATTTGATTGCCGGTGTCTTCAAAATTGCAATCTGTAGTGATGACATAGTCAGCCAATTTGGCTTTTTCCTCTTGGGGACTTTGCGAATTGAGCCGTTTAGCAGCGCTTGTGGGATCCATGCCACGGCCTTGGATGAGTCGGCCAAGCCGGGTTTCGTCGTCAGCGATAGTTACCCAGGTGGCATCACAATGGATTGCCAGGTCAGATTCAAAAAGCTTGATGGCTTCCACAACAATAAGTTTTAGGTCGCCGTTTTCGAGGTAGTCAGAAATAGTGGCATTGATTTCTGCGATTGTGGCAGGATGGACAATAGCCTCTAGTTCTTTGAGCTTGTCAGGATGAGCAAAGACAATTTTCGCGACTGCTGCGCGATCAATTTGGCCATCGGGCTGCTTGATGCCTTCGCCAAAATGGGCGATGAGCTGGTCATAGGCTGGTTTGCCGGGCAGATAGCTTTGTTGTGCCACAAGGTCAGCGTCGATGCCCTTGGCACCACGCTTGGTGAGATAGTTGAGGACATAGGACTTGCCCGACGCAATATTACCGGTCAAGCCGAGAACAAAGGGTTTATTGGTCATGCCTAAAGTATACATCAGCATGTTATATTAGTATTGATAACCTTAATCTTGATAAGCTATGTATAATTAGACTGTTCAATAACAAGGAGGCGGAATGAAGAAGAAAATGTTGTTGTTAGGTGTGTTGGCAGTGATGATGGTGCTATCGTCCTGTTCTTTTGGAAGCGTAAACAATGATCAATCCGATCAAGTTCGCGCTCTGGAAACCCAAAATGCTCTTTTGGCTAAACAAATTGATCAAATTCAGCAAAACCTGCAAGACAAACAAGGGCAGTCTGAGATTATTGGACAGCCCGAAAGTACTGGGCAGTCCGAAAATACTAACTTGCCAGCACCTTCAGAAACTGGAAGTGTTCAAGTAGAACAGGCGCAAAAAGAACCCGACCAACTGCCCACCGAGCCAGTAAAAGCAGGTGTGCCGATTGTGTTTGATGGTTGGCAATTGACTGTAAGTTCCGAAATCTTGCTTCCGGCGAGTGATCGCTGGGGCGTAAAAATTTATGTAAAGAATCTTTCCGATAAAAGTCGCATTTTTAGGTATTCAAATTCTGCTATCACTGTTTCAGATAATATTGGGACAGAGTATCCATATGTTAAGAAGAACCCCGAAGTATTTATGCCTACAGATTGTGAATTGCACCTCCATGAAGTGAAGAATTTAGAAATACAGGGTGAACGAACTGCTGAGCTCTTTTCATCAAGCAATACTTGCAAATTAGTTAAAAGGTTTAATGAGTTCTGGGGTCCTATTCCCAAAGAGACCAAGCAAATCAATGTTCACATTAACGATTTCGGGCCTTTCACTGGCATCACCGCTGTCATTGATTTGTAAAAATGGGATCAAAAGACAAAGCCAAAAAGCAACTTCAATGTTTAAATTGTGGTGCCCCAATCCATCCTGAATGGGGCACCCAGGTTATCACCTGCCAATATTGTGGGTCAGTTCAGCAAATTGATATCGACTGGAAGCGCTTCAAAGACGAAGAGCCTAAACCAACCTACATAAGACCGGTTACACCTCCACCACCAGCGCCGAAGCCTGTGGTTGAGCCAAGGCCTATTGCTCCCAGCCGACCTTCCAGGCCCACTTGGTTATATATTTTAGCTGGCATAACTGTGTTATGTCTTTTTGCAGGGCTCTTTTCCGATCGTTCAAAGAATAGTCGCACAACATCACGTGTGACACAAAAAGCAACACCGGTGATGCTGAGCAAATTGCCTGCTTCGGCAAAAGCAGGCGAAACGCTTCATTACAAAGGATGGAGCTTGAAGGTCTTACCGCTCATCTCAGCGGGTAACAATAGGATAAAGCTGGAACTGGAATTGACGAATTGGCAATCCAGCAAGCAGATTGTGCGTTACAAGGTCAATACTTTCACGCTTTACCAGGCGGATGGCACTGTCTTCCCTCAAGTAGAAAAGCCTTGCACAGCGGGCACATTGCACGAGGAGCGCCAACAGGAAGTCGCAGCCAAGAAGACGGTAACGCTTTCGTCTTCAAGCAGCTGGTGTAATTATTCGGATAGTCTGCCGCTTCACTTGGGTACCATTCCAGTTACTGAGAAACAGCTCTTTTTAAAGATTGTCAAACTCGGTGTTTTTGAAAACCTTATTATCGTTTTTGACCTTTAGCTAGTAACCATCGCCAGGATATTTGGCGTCAGGTCGATGGCGTACATGCTATAATTTCGCCATGCTCAAAGGAAAAGTTCTCGCCTCTTTGACGGCCATTTTGAAGGACCATAACGGTTTTGATGTGGAGAAACCGCTGGTTTTGGCTGTCTCAGGTGGGGTGGATAGTTTGGTTTTGACCCACGCGCTCAAAAACCAGGGCTTGAAGCTTATTGTGGCGCATGTAGACCACGCACTCCGCTCGGTCTCAGCGGCACAAGCTGAGATGCTGGGGCGTTTGATGGCGGAATGGGGGCTTCCTTACCTCAGCCATCGCGTTGATGTAAACGCTTTTGCTCAGGAAGAAAAGCTGGGTGTCGAAGAAGCCGCGCGTATGTGTCGTTACCGTTTTTTGTTCGAAGTGGCGCGTGAGCATGGCGCGCAAGGGATTGTGCTGGGTCACAACGCGGATGACCAGGTGGAAACAGTATTGATGCACTTCATGCGCGGGAGTGGTATGGCGGGCTTGATGGGCATGTACCCCTTTACACACTTGAAACAGTTTGACGAAAGCATCCCCCTTTTACGTCCCCTGTTAAATACCAGTCGTGAAGAGATTGAAAGGTATGCACGGGAAAACGACCTCAATCCGCTTGAAGATGAAACAAATCAGCAGGATCTCTATTATCGAAATCGCCTGAGGCACCATATCATCCCGGAACTCGAAAAGCTCAACCCAGGCTTCAAGCAGAGCGCATTACGTGCAGCGGAGATTTTGCGCGGGGATGCGCAGATCTTATCGGCGCTTGAAGAGCAAGCCTATTTGGATAGCCTTCTTAAAGCCGGACCTAAGGAGCTGGTTCTTAAACGTCCAGTTCTCATTGCCCTTGAATTAGGTTTACAGCGACGTGTCATCCGACGCTCTCTTAATTTACTACGCTCAATCAACCCTGATTTTGGGTTTATGGATATAGAGAAAGTGCGTGAGCTTATTAAGGATGGCAAGGGCGCTTTGGATATAAGCTCTGGTTTGCAAGCGGTCATTGTGGGTGAGGTAGTTCACATCTTGAATCAAGGTGAGCTGCCTGATATTGTCACCTACCCACAATTACCTGTTGACCGATCTCCTCTAGCTCTAAACCTGGATGAACCTCTATGCCTGAACGCAGGTTGGTATCTCAGCGCGCGCTTGATTGACGCGAAGGATTACACCATGCTCTCGCTCGATGAACGTCAGAATCCCCGTCAAGCCTTCATCAATCCAACTAACCTAAAATGGCCGCTTGAAGTAGGCATTCCTCAAGCCGGCGAGCGTTGGGCACCTTTGGGCCTGGAAAAGGGCAGCCAAAAGCTGAGTGACTTTTTTGTTAATAACAAAATCCCCCGATCTGCTCGGGCCAATTGGCCAGTTGTGCAGAGTGGGGGATCGATTGTTTGGTTAGTCGGTTTGCGTCTTGCTCACAATTGGCGTTTACGGGGTGATGAGCAAGAAATATTGCACTTATCCTTAAGCCAACATCTGTAAGCCGGCAAAGCCGTCATTCAACTAAGATTAATTTGCGTCTAAAACCTCTCGTAAGGTGCCTTTAATTGCTTCAAAGTTTGGGTAAAGCACCTGGGCGCCGCCGTCGGTCACACCACTGGCCACGTCCTGGTATGTGATGCGGTACATCGTAAAGACATCATCGCCAAAATACTTGGATATCGGCAAGGCATAAATCAAGTAATCACCCAGTTTCATGTCAGTCTCGATGGTTTTGAGGGTAGCCCGCACGACCTTAGGTAGGTTTGTGATATGGCGTGGAGATAGTGCTTTCTTTCCCATGGCTTTGATAACTTCCATGGCACGCCGGTTGCGGTCAAGGTCTGAGGAATTCTTTCGCGCGCGCACATACCAAAAGGCGTCCCATTGCTCCATGCGAACAGTGCCGGGTTCAACCACACGCCAGCCACTTTCATCCAAATAGCTCTCATCTTCCATGCGTTCGGTGACTTCGACGTCAATAGGTCCGATAACATCCAGAATATGCTTGAAACCTTCAAAATCAACCAGCATGTAATGGTCTGGTCTAAAACCAAAGTTTGAAGCGAGTGCGTCGCTAAGCATTTCCCAGCCGCCAAAGGGAAAAGCCACGTTCAGGCGTTGTTCGCCCAGTCCGGGGATGTTCATCCAGAGGTCACGCGGGAAAGAAATGAGGTTGATTTTGTTCGTTTTGGTGTTGAACGCCATCAAAAGCATCACGTCGGTGCGAAAACCGATTTCAGGTTGGAAGTCTGAGCCAAGCAGTAGGATGGTCTTGACATGATTGGGGACATTGATGCGTGTGGCTTCGTTCGATAGATAGGGGTCGTCCACGTATTTTTCAGGTGTTGACCATAAATTGGTCAAGAAGCCTGGTTGACCTTCGCGGATGCGATTGAGGCTAATAGCGGTCATTGCACCCAAAACGAGCAGTAAGATGACGATAAACACAGTTGCAAAAATGCAACCGCGTTTCTTATTTTGTTGCTGTGTCATAAGAACCTTCTTTAGTTCAGAGAACTATTTCTGAGGTGTTGGAACCGTGTAACCAAATTCTTTGGCAAGTTTGCGCAATCTTTCGTGCACATCGCGCCATTGAATTTTTGAAATGCCCAGTTTTTGGCGAATCGTGTCAGGGTCTACCCCATCAGCGAGATCCAGGACAGCGCTTGTCCAGCGCAGACTGTCAAATGAAATATTCTTTTCGAGCTTGGCGGCCTCGGTGATATCGCTGAGCAAATACTCAAGACGTCGTTGAGACCAAGGGAAGACCTGATCCTTAATTTGGTACTTTTGGGCATAGTCCTGATATATTTCAACCCATTCCTTTGATAAGGGCACACGGCGTTCCTTGTAGCGGAAGCGGGGGTTGGAATATCGCACGTATAACGCGGCTTCTTGTGGGTTATCGATTTCGAGATGCTCGGTCATCAAGTTGAGACATTCGCCTTTTTTTAGCGCGGTTTCGAGCACGAGCATAAAGAGGGTTAAAGGACGCGCGTCAGCTTTTGCCCCTTCATAGAGGGCTTTAGCGGCTTCAAGCGCGATTTCACATTCTCTTTGGCTTAGCGCGTGAGGCAAGCGGTTGGCGACAGGCTTTTGGATAATGGCATCCGCGGGGTTGGTTTTGAGCACGCCAGCTTCAAAAAGCCATCGGAAGAACGATTTCATGGAGGTGATGCGGCGTGAAAGCGTTTTGGGGCTACAAGGGACGTCGCGCTCTTTTTCCATCCAATTGAGGAAGTTTTCAAGATCGGCGGTTGTAATTTGACCAACCTGTTTGTCGGTAGGAAAATAGCTTTCCAGTAAGTTGAGGTCAGCGGTGAAAGCTTTTAAGGTATGGTGCGATCTGCCCTGGTCGCGCAAGAAAATCCTCCAGGCTTGAATGGCTGGATGCATAAGTGTTGTCTCTTGGATATGGGCTGAAATGGGATCAGCTTTTGGGGTCATGGTGCCTCCGTATTTCGTATAGCTATAAAATCAATACTTAAGTGTAATGTTAAAGTTAAAGGCTGTCAAATTATTTGGTCCTGTCATCAAAGCTTATGACCGACAAAAAAGGAGACTTCGTTTGTAAAAAAGAAAGTGAAGTCTCCCCGATTCTATAAGAATATAGCTTATTTGGCGCGATAAAGAGCCTCATTGAGCATTTCAGTGATGGCGTTGTTATCTGGCATGAGGACCCACGACCCTTCCCAGGTAATCCAGTTATAAGCCATCGTTTGGTCTACCGCAAAATGGCGAATATTGCTGGTATCGGTGATGCTGGATGCCATAGGCATGAGCGGCAGGACGGCGCTCAGGGGCATATCCGTCTCGATGTATTCCCGATAATGGCTATAAAGCTCTGGGATTTTCATGATCATGTTGAGACTGGTTGCCTTTTTGACCATAGCGACAACAACATCCTGGGTGCGGCGGTTGCGGTCAAAGTCGCTGGTGGTATAGCGCGAACGTGAATACCATAAAGCCAACTCGCCATCCATATGCATCATACCGGGTTCCAAAGTGCACCAGCCGCTGGGATCCCTGTGGCAGGTGTCAGTGAGCGTTTCGGTCACCTCAACATCGATGCCGTCGAGGCTTTCCACAACATCCTGGAAGCCGTCAAAATGAACCATCATGTAGTAATCGGGCGTGATGCCAAAGTTGGTCTCAAAAACTTGTTTGAGCAGGTCCCATCCGCCCAGGCTCCAGGCGGTATTAATACGGTTGGACCAGAAGCCAGGGATTGAGACATACAAGTCTCGCGGGAATGATATCAGCGTAGCTGTTTTTTCTTTAGGATTGAGCGAAAGCAAAAGGATCACATCGGTGCGAAAATTTTTCTCTTCGTAATCATCTTTACCGAGGAGTAGGATGTTAACCTGATTGTTGGGAAGCTCGCCCGAAGGAATGATGGGTACCGGAGTGGGGGTGAAGAGAGGTTGGGGAATATAGCCTTTGCTGCCATCTTCAAGCTCGCTGGCATAATCCTGAGCCTGGAATGGGGTCGGTGTAGCGCCCCCATGACGCAAGGAAATATGGTAAGGCGAACTTTTGGATTGTGCCATGGTCTTGATGACCATTCCCGAGGCTAAAACAACAAGGACGACACCAATGAGAATAATGATGCTAAAGATGATTGTTTTGCTTTTCTTTGTTTCTTGCATATCTTAGACTTTCTATGGTCGAATAATGTCATTGTTTATTTGCTTACTCCGGATGCTTTGTTAAAGAAACTTTCAGCAGGTTAAAAAACGGGCAAGCGAAATGTGCGTTGATAACGATGCAAGATTTGTACCTTATGCCCAGCTGGGTTGGATTTAACGGGTTTTTAACCCTTTGAAGCTTGTTAAGAATTGCCATAAATGGTTGACTTATGCGCTCTCCCGTGTAGAATTAAGTGTTAGATAAGACTAATTATCAAGCATTGAAAATGGAGAGAATACTTTGATTAAGGAAATCAGTCCTTTATTAAACATTTTGTTACTCAGCCTTGTTGCCAGTTTAGGAACGGGCATTGGCGGTTTAATTGCCGTTCTAATCAGACCATCGAGACGCTCATATGGCTTTTTGATGGGCTTGACTGCTGGGGTGATGATTTGTCTTTCTTTCCTTGAATTGGTGCCCAAAGCGCTTGAGCAATCAGGTTGGGTTACCGCAACGATTGGCTTCGCCTTGGGTGCGGTGTTTATGTTTGTGCTTGACCATCTCATCCCTCATATTCGCTTTGGAGAGCGAGAAATCCGCGACAAAGTGGATATTGAAATCAATGGCAGGATTACAGACAGATCGCTTTTTGATTCTGACCACGATTGTTGCGATGGTAAAGGTCTTGGCAAGGATTGCATGTGCCAAAAGCAGGGCAAGCAAAAACGTAAACGGCGCAGTATCTTTTCCTTGCGCAGCAAAGACGATAACCAAGTTGTCGACCGTAAATTGGTCAATACGGGCTTGTTGATGGCGATTGGTATCGCCTTGCACAATTTACCTGAGGGTATTGCCGTCGGTGCGGGTTACTTGCACAATCCGCAGTTTGGTTTGTTTGTGGCCATCGCCATTTTGCTGCACAATATTCCTGAAGGCATCGCGACCGCTTTACCCCTATGTAAGGGAGGCATTTGCCGGCGGGATGCGGTGAAAGTTTCTTTCCTTTCAGGCTTAGTGGAGCCGCTCGGCGCGCTCGCTGCAAGTTTGGTATTGGTCAATTTCACCACCTTGTTGCCCGGCGCGCTGGCTTTTGCTGCCGGCGTGATGGTTTTTATTACTTTGGATGAGCTCATCCCAACTGCCCGCGAGCATGGGCATAACCACTTTACTGCAATTGGAATCATTATTGGTTCTTTGTTCGTCTTTGTCCTGAGCGGTATTTTTGGTGTTTAGGACCTTTTCTCCTCAATGAAAAAGGCATGCCTGCGCATGCCTTTTTTGTATGTTTGTTTTTTAGTATGGCTTAACCTAGTTTAGCCAAACCTATTTCTAAACGCCGGAGGGTTTCTTCTTTGCCTAAAAGGGCAGCTAGTTCGGTCGCGCCACCGGGGCTGGCAGGCGCGCCGCTCAAGGCGGTTCGGATGGGCCACATGGTGGTACCGACTTTATAGCCACTTTCTTTGGCGTAGGCCTTTAGTGTCTCAAAAAGGGCGGCATTGCTAAAGTCTTCTTGGGCGCTCAATAAGGGAATGACCGCTTCGAGTACGGCTTTTGAGCTTTCGAGGCTGGATTTGGACTTTTGGTTCTCAAAAAGCTCAACATCATATTCAGGTAGCGTTTCCAAGAAAGCCAGCATTTCAGGGATATCGCCCAGGCAATCGGTGCGGATTTGAATCAAGCGACTGAGTTCCTGCAGGTCAAAGCGATGGAGACTCTCAGGGTACCAGGGCAATGCCAGCTCATGGAAAGCTTCGGGGCTCAAGGCGCGGATGTGCTCGCCATTGATCCAGCGGAGTTTGTCCATCGAAAAAGCCGCACTGGATTTGTTGATGCGATCCATGTCGAAGACTTCAATCAGCTCTTGCAGCGAGAAAAGTTCGCGTTCATCGCCCGGGTTCCAGCCCAAAAGCACCACGTAGTTGACGATGGCTTCAGGCATATAACCCATATTGACTAGGTCTTCAAAAGTGGGGTCGCCGGCGCGTTTGCTCAGTTTTTTGCCGTCTTCTTTAATAATGTGGGGCAGGTGGATGTAGTCAGGGTATTGCCAGCCAAAGGCTTGGTAGAGCAAGTTGTATTTTGGCGTGGAGCTGAGGTATTCCTGGCCACGAATGACGTGTGTGATTTCCATGAGGTGGTCATCCACGACGTTGGCAAAGTTATAGGTGGGGAAGCCATCCGATTTGAGCAGCACCTGATCGTCAAGTTGTTTGTGGTCGATGGTGATGTCACCGTAAACATGGTCAAAGAAGCTGCTTTCACCTTCAAGCGGGATGCGCTGACGCACCACAGGCTGCAGCCCTTGGTCAAAACGAGCCTGGATATCTTCGGCGCTTAGGTCACGGCAGGGGTCTTTGAGCCCTTCAACGCGCTCGTCACCGGGTTCGGGCTTGTCTTCTTTTTGGCAGAAGCAGTAGTAGGCGTCACCTTGTTCGATGAGTTGCTTGGCGTATTGGCCATAGAGCGGCTTGCGTTGGCTTTGCACGTAGGGACCATGGCCACCGTCTTTGTCGGGGCCTTCGTCGTAGGAAATGCCGGCGAGGGCGAGTCCGTTATAAATCGCCTGTACAGCTTCAGGGACGTTGCGTTTTTGGTCGGTGTCCTCAATGCGCAGGATAAAGGCGCCTTTTGCTTTTTTGGCGATGAGGTATGCGTAGAGTGCGGTGCGCAAGTTGCCGATGTGCATATAGCCGGTTGGGCTTGGGGCAAAACGTGTTCTAAACATAGTCACTTCCTATGGTTTGTTTGTGTTATTAACGTATGAATCCTACCATAAAGGCGGAGGTTTTGGGGTGTCTGTTTGGCTTGTCCCCTTGGCGCGACGCCTTGGGCATGGGGATAATCGTTGCACGAAAGGCATGGTCTGCTCCAAAACCTTCGGTTTTGCAGTAATAAGGGACATTTGCCTGATCAGATGAGAATGAAAAGCATTATTGGGGGACTAATATCTGTTCAAAAAAAAGTGACAGGCGGTGATGCCTGTCACTGGGTCGTGTATCGAACAATTGGTGTTTGATGTGTGTTCTTAGAGGATGATGATTTCCTCTTCCACACTCGGTGAATTGAGCAAAGTATCGCTGACCGGGCAGTTGGATTCGACAAACGCGACGAATTTGGCGATTTCTTCCTCAGTATTCTCGGCTTTAATGTGGTAAATGGTTTTGATGTGCGAGAAGCCCTTTTTGGCTTGCTTATTCTTTAAAAGGAAGCCATCAGGGTCGAGGTCACCGATACATTCAATGCTGATTTCTTGCAATTTGATGCGGTGTAAACGTGCGAAAGCTTTGACGACAATCGCTTTACAGGAAGCCAGGGAAGCCAGCAAAAGCTCCACCGGGTTCATGCCGGTGTCGAGGCCACCCAGTTCTTCTGGTTCGTCGATGATGACTTGGAATTGGCGCGCGCTGGCAGTAACCCGTAAACCCTTGCCCATATCCATCTTGCCGATTGCCTTGAATTGTTGAATTGCCATAGATTTACTCCTTTTAGTTGGATGTTTTATTAAGCCCCATTTTAATGAGCTCGTGGATTAATATCTCTATCTTGTATAGTATTTCTTCGAATTATTATGGAAATTATATAAATAAACAAGGTTTAATTTTGGCGTTAAACAACAGTGGAAAAATGCCAGGGCTGACTTGTATTTCCAGCCCTGGCACAGAGCAAGTTTTATCCAAAATGGATAACTTGGTCAAAATGCTTAATCTTTGTCGGATCAAATTGGTGGCTGATGAGGAAGACCAGTTTGTCGGGTAGGTTCAAAATTAAGTCCTCAATCAATTTGTGGCTGTCTTTATCCAGATTTGCCAAGGGTTCGTCGAGGATCAGGATGGGTGTCTTCCTTAAGAGAGCGCGTGCCAGAGCCAGGCGACGCCTTTCACCGCCCGATAAGTTTGCCGCGCCAGATTGCAAAGGCATGTCGAGGCCACTTGCATTTGCCCACTTATCTAACCCAACTTTTGATAAAGCTTCAATCAATAGCTCATCCGGCAGGTCTTGAAAGACCCGCAGGTTTTCGCGCAGGCTGTCTTCAAAAAAGCTGGCATCCTGACGCATCACCGTGATGAGTTCAGACAGGTTGGCGATGTCTGAAACCGGTGTGTCCGCAATGCATACTTTGCCTTCTTGTGGTGGGTAATAGTTGAGCAGAAGACTCATGGCAGTTGATTTGCCAGATCCGTTTGGCCCGGTGAGCAATAAGCTCGCGGGTGAAGTCGCATCCAGGTTGAAATCCTTTAAAACGGGCTTCTCTTTATCGTAGGAAAAAGCCAGGTTTACGAATAGAACGTGCACATCATCATTTGGGTTAAGCAAATGATTTGCTAAAGTTTCGGGCTTGAAAGCGAGGAATGTTTCAATGCCTTCGCGTATAGGTTTAACCGCAGTGAATTCCTGCAAGTACATCGAAAGTGCCAGAATGGGCATCGAGAGTTGGTCAATCATCCCAACAGCCACGAAAAAGCGTCCCCCGCTAAAATCACCCCGCAGAACCAGCCAGGCGGCAAAGGCGATGATGATGAAGTGTGAGAGGTAAGAAAGGCTGCTGGAAATGAGCCAGGAGCGGTAGTTGAGGATCTGACGGCGGTAATCGGCTTCAAAAACCCGGGCATTGCTCTGGCGAAACTTGCCCATTATTTTGTTTTCAATATTGAAGTTTTTGATGAGCTCGAAACCTTTGAGCCAGTCGACAAATTTGGCGAGATGAGCTTCAAAAACTTCTGCACTTTCCTTTTGTGCCTTTTGAAGACGTTTCTCGACCAGTTTGGGGACATAGAGCGGTGTGGTAAGTAGGAAAAGCGTCACCAAGGCCAATCGCCAATCCAGGAAAAACAGCGCAACGCTAACGGATAGGGCTTTGATGCTGATTTCGAACATCCAGATGATGTTTTCGATATATTGTTTTTGGATTTTGGTGACTTGGTCGGTGTAAGTTGCCAGGTATTCGCCATCTGGTGTCGTGCGAAACTGTGGGTAGCTACGCTTCAAAATGGCGTTGAAGTAATCTTGTCGCAAGGTTTTAGTGCAATTCAAAAAGAATTTGCTGCTAAAGACGTTAAAACTATAGTATGTGCCCAGCTCAAGCAATATCGCTGCTAATAACAGCACGCCAGAACGGAAGGCGGCAGTTTTGTCGCGCGCCAAGGCAAAGTCAAGTACATCGCCTTTGGCGAATTGCACGTAAATAGCCAACAAAGAGGCTAAAAGGGTAAAAAGTACAGCAAGGGCAAGAAAGCGCCAATGCTTTTTTATAATTTGGTTCATGGAAACCTCCTAAACATGTCTGTGGTGTGTGTCAACCGTGGACAGCGCGATAGAAGGTGGTTGAGGTCTTCTATCTGTTTAGAAGGTCAGGCGCAAATGTATCATAGTCATATTCATCTCCGAATACGGTTAAAAAGCCTGGCTTGATTATAGCTTATTCTTTTTTTTGCTGAGCAAATCCTCACAATAAGCCTTAATGTGTTGGAAGGTTTTTTCGCTCACGTAGTGCTCAATGCGGCAGGCGTCCATCTCGGCGGTTTGCTCGTCCACACCGAGGTGCATCAAAAATTTAGTGAAGGTTTTGTGGCGCTCATAAACCGCTTCGGCCAGGTCACGCCCCTTTGGCGTGAGCAATACCTTGCTTCCCTCGTCGATGTGGACCAGGTCTTGTTCCGCGAGCTTTTTTACAGCGATGTGCACAGTGGGGCGCTTAAAATCCAATGCCCGAGCGATGTCTACCTGACGCACGGCCGGGTTTTCACGCTCGAGTAAAAGGATCGTCTCGAGGTACATTTCAGCTGATTCGGGGATGTCAGAAATTGTTTCATTTTTCATAGGCCCAATTATACCAAAACCCTTGACAGAAAAGTTAGATGGCTCTAACATATAATCTGTTAGATGAAACTAACGTTTAAGGAGATTTATGGTACCACTAAGTTATGTGCAAAACAACAAAAGGTGTAAGGTTCAGCGCGCCAGGGGGCAATGTCGTAAAAGAATGGAAGCGCTTGGTTTTGTGCCCGGTGAAGAAATTGACGTTATTTCTTCTTGCAACGGCAACGTGATCGTGATGTTGCGCGAAGCGCGTTATGCCCTCGATGAAGAACACGCTAAAAATATTTTTGTAGAGGAAGCAGTATGAAAACATTGAATGAGATGAAACCCGGCGAAGTCGCCATGGTCAAAAGGGTGCACGGAGAAGGCAGCCTACGGCGACGAATTTTGGACATGGGCATCATCCGCGGGACCCAATTGGAAATGGTGAAAAAAGCGCCTTTGGGCGATCCGATTGAAATCAAACTTAAAGGTTATGATCTTAGTTTGAGACAGACCGAAGCCGCCTTGGTTGAAGTGGAGTAAGAGAATGAGTAAAGACAAGCTTATTATTGCCTTAGCCGGCAACCCGAACTCTGGTAAAACAACCCTGTTCAATCAACTGACTGGTGCCAACCAATATGTTGGTAACTGGCCTGGTGTCACCGTTGAAAAGAAGGAAGGTAAGCTAAAAGGTCATGCAGATGTGACGATCCAGGACCTTCCGGGTATCTACTCGCTTTCTGCGAACTCAATCGAAGAGAAAATTGCCAGCGAGCAGCTGACGCAAAACCCGCCTGATGCCATTATCAACATTGTGGATGGTACGAACCTTGAGCGCAACCTCTATTTGACGACTCAACTCATCGACATGGAAATACCGGTTGTTGTGGCGATCAACCTGGCGGATGTGCTCAGTCGACAGGATATGCGCATTGACATGAACAAGCTTTCGAAACGCTTGGGCTGTCCGGTTGTGGGCATTTCTGCCTTGAAAGGCACTAACATTGACCAGTTGATTAGTGAAGCTTTAGCTGTGGTGCGCACGAAACAAGTGCCCACGCCATTGGCTTATGATAAGGGTTTTATTGCACTATTAGATGAAGCTGAAAAAATGGCTGGTGCAGAATTACCCAAGGCGCAACGCCATTATTGGCTGACGCGTGCGCTTGAAAATCCTGAATCACTGGATTTAAAAGCATCGACCCTCGCAAAACTCCAAAACTTAATCAAAGGCTACGAAAAACAAGAGGATGATGACCTGCAAAGTGTCATTACTTTTCAACGCTATGCTTTGATTGATGAATTAATTTCTGGTGTGCGCGGTGGTAAGCCTGCCGCCGACATGAGCACCTCAGACAAAATTGACCGTGTCGTTACCAACCGCTGGGCAGCGTTACCCATTTTTGCGGTGATTATGACCTTGGTCTTTGGCCTTTCTGTGTGGAGTGCAGGTCCTGGTACCTGGTTGACTGATTGGGTCAACGACACGCTCTTTGGAGAGATCATTCCTCCCGCCGTGGAAGGGCTTTTAGGTAACTGGGGCGTGGCTGATTGGCTGCAAAGCCTCATTCTGGACGGTATTATCGGCGGTGTTGGCGCGGTTCTGGGCTTCTTGCCTCAGATGGTTGTGCTCTTCCTTATGTTGGCTTTCCTCGAAGGAACCGGTTATATGGCACGCGTGGCCTTTATTATGGACCGTGTGTTCAGGCGTTTTGGCCTCTCGGGTAAGAGCTTTATTCCGATGTTGGTCGGTGTGGGATGTAGCGTGCCTGGTATTATGGCATCACGTACGATCGAAGAAGAACGCGATCGCCGCATGACCATTACGGTGACCAGCTTTATTCCCTGTGGCGCTAAACTACCGATTATCGCCCTGATAGCTGGCGCTTTGTTTGGTGGTGCCTGGTGGGTTGCGCCCAGTGCTTACTTCTTAGGCATTGGCGCGGTGATTATTTCAGGTATTATCCTCAAGAAGACCAAGCGTTTTGCTGGTCCACCTGCTCCCTTTGTGATGGAGCTGCCTGCATACCGTTGGCCCAGTGTTGGCACTGTCTTACGCTCTGTGTGGGAACGCGCCTGGAGCTTCGTTCGCAAAGCCGGTACCGTCATTTTGCTCTCGAGTATTGTGATTTGGGTGCTCTCATCCCTGGGTTGGGAAGACGGAGTCTTTGGCTTTGTTGATGATATCAATAACGGTATCATGGCAAAAATGGGTAACGCGATTGCTTGGGTCTTTAAGCCATTGGGCTTTGGTGACTGGCGCGCAACTGTGGCTACTATTACTGGCTTGGTTGCTAAGGAAAACGTGGTTACAACCTATGGCGTTTTATATGGCATTGGCGATGTTTCTGAAGCCGGCGAAGAAATTTGGCACCTTTTGAGTAAGGATTTTTCGATGATTTCAGCCTATGCCTTCTTGATTTTCAACCTTATTTGTGTGCCTTGCTTTGCGGCAATTGGCGCCATCAAACGTGAAATGAACAGCGGTCGCTGGACTTGGTTCGCGATCGGATATCAGACCCTATTTGCCTATGCTTTGGCGCTTGTTTTCTATCAAATTGGCACCTTAATCAGCACCGGCGTCTTTACAGTTGGTTCGGCGGCCGGCATTGTGGTGCTTGGGGTCTTGTTGTACTTTATTTTCCGCCCTCAAAAGGCGTATTCTGCCAAGGTCGCAGCCTTGGGAAAGTAGCATAATTAGAGCTAGGTTATGGACAAAGGAACGATTATTGTCGGGCTCGTCTTGTTGGCAATCGTGGTGTTGATCGTTGTGAGGATGATTCGCAAAGCGAAGCAGAGTGCGGCATGTGGCAGTGTGTGTTGTGACTGCCCGGTTGCCTCGCGATGTGCCAAAGTCAAGGATGAGAACCTACCAACCCTACCGTTTACGGTAGATAAATAAGATATATTGAACCTTCAAGTCAGTATTGGTTAAAGTCTCTTCAAATCAGGGAGCGCCTCAGCAAGGGGGCGCTTCTTGGTTTAATCAGGATGTTTTAGCTGTGATTATTCGTTTTACTTCAGGGATTTGCTTTATTGTTAAGGGGAAGCAGTTGCTTTTTGGAGCGAACGCTGACGATGACCACGCCTATGATCGCTACAAGAAGCCCAATACCTTCAATAAGGCTAATGCGTTCTTTTAGGAAAATCCAGGAAAGCACGCTGATTTGGATGAGCATGGTGTTGTTGATGATGCTCGATTCCATTGCGCTAAGCGTACGCATGCTATGGTTCCAGAGCCAAAAGGCAAAGGCGGTATTGACCGAGGCAACATAAAAGATGACCAACCAGGATTTGACGTCAAATTTTGGTAGTCCATGCAGGCTTAAACCTGTTCCCAGGAGTAAGACGGCGCCAAAAAACATGCTGATACCAGTAATGACCAAGGCATTATGTTTTTGACCACGGTTTACATAGCGGCCCAAAACAGTTCCAGAGCCATTTGAAACCAGCGAAAGCAAGACCAAAGCGATGCCAAACAGGCTTAGTGTGGCCAGGTTTTTTTGTGAGAAATAGATGATGACACCCAGGATGAAAATGACGGTTCCAATCCATTGTTGAGGGTAGACCGGTTCTTTGAGGAAAAGAATGCCAATAAATGCCACAAATGGCGACGTAAAAGTGAGGATGAGGCTGATTGTGACCATGTCGACATACTGGAGCGAGATGAATTGCGCGCCTTGCGTGATGGCATAGTAGACCACACCCAGGATGAAAAGCATCAGCCAATCATGTTTACTGAGGGCTTTGATGTCCTCTCGGTAACGCCAAAGCGCTGGCGCAAGCAAAACAACCGCAATCGCATATCGCAAGCCGGCAAAAAGAAGTGGCGGAATCTCATTGATATAGATTTTAATAATGATTAAAGACGTCGACCACAAAAACGTGACCAAAAGGGCTTGAAGGGTTGCGGCGAGATGGGCTTTGTTTTTCATCATTTGCTTATTGGGCTTGGCCTTTATTCAAATTTCTTGTTGCGGTTTGTTTCTCAGTTTCATGACCTTGCTTGAAGAAGGTGTAGCATAGAAAGAGCAGAACACCCAATAAGACTAAAGCAACTAATTTGTAATCAAACCATGGTTCTGTCCCAAAGAGGTAAGGTGGATAAACCATAGCATTGATTGCCCAGAGCGTTATAGGGATATAGAAATGTTTAGGCTTGATGATTAGATATAAAATGGCGAACAGATCAGCCATAAACATATATCGCTCGTGCATTTTGGGTAGGAAGAAAACGGTCATAATGCAAATAATTAAGGCGAGTTCAACCTTTTTTTCTGGGGATAAGGTGGTATTTCGTTGTTTCAAGACCAGATAGGCAAGACCACCCAATATGATGGCGGTTAGAACATAACCAGCTACTGAAAAGAGCTCATAGTTATCTGGCAGTAAGGTGTAAATATTTGGAAACCCGAGCACCATGTTTGGATGTGAGGCAACCTGCATGCCAAATGCCTCAAAAATCTGGCTCATCGGTTTGCCGATCAGCAATGCCGGAATGTAAGTGATGAAATAGACCGCAGGAACGTAGAGGAAGTTGATGAGCGAGAATTTTCGAGTTTTGAAATAAAGGATGATGAGGAAGGGTAAGAAAAAGATGGCTTGAAGCTTAAAACTGAGCGCTACGCCATAAAAAATGAAAGCCATTCCATAACGATCATCCAAAACAAAATAGAATGAAAGCAGAACAAATGATGTGTAGATGATGTCATATTGCCCCCATAAAGCGCTGTTCATGAGAACGGCCGGAACGAAGAGGGCAATTGTGTAAGCCAATATGGGTAAACTGCTGAGAAACTTTCGCTTGCTTAATTTCGAAACAATCAATCCAACAACAGTCGCCGCAAAAATGTCAAAAACCCAGGTGACCAGTTTTATTTTGGCAATCGTTGAACCGGGCAGATAGCTAATAATCGCAAGGATGTATTGGTAGATGACGGTGTAATCTGATTTTAGGCTTGGGATGCCAAGGAAGCCACCATTGGCTTGGAGGTGTGCGGTCCATGGCTCATAAAACACTGCCATATCCCCTGAAAGGAAGCCTCTAAAGCTATTTCGCAAGAAGATGGCAAGAATGGTGACAGTTATGAAGAAAATGAGGTTAAGGTTCTTTTGGAGAAAGGCAATGATTAATTCATCAAATCTTTTGGCCGGCAAATCGAGATTTATTTTTCTTTTTTTCATAGCTGGTTTCTTCTTCATATAATGAACTCTAGTTTTCATAATAGTGTTTGTAGAGGTTGTTACTGATAAAAATGAGACCGGTCTCATCTTCATAAACCAAGTGATAGCCATCAAGACGGCCTTGTTTGACTGCAAGATAAAATGCTTGGCTGTTTAAAAAGGTCTCTTGGTCGATGCCAATCGCGTTTGGATTAAGGTAATCATTGATACGTTGTCGCAAAGTGGGTTTTGGGGTGAGCATTTTTTGGGCAACAGGATACTGCGCGTATTCATCAGGTTCGAATACGGAAAGCATCTGCACGTCCTGAGCGCCTTTAGCATTTGGAAAGGCAAAAGTAATGAAAGCAAAACCAGCGATTAAAATGCAGAGAATTAAGACCTTCCTGTTCGTTGGTGACATGAAGTGATTATAATCTGGATTTTGTTATTCCCACTGGTTTGAGAGTTGATTAAAAAGAGCTGATGTTTTGTATCAATGTTTACAATGCATTATGTTGGTTTCTTCGGGGGGCGAGCTTTTTCTATTGACTTTTGGCTGGTGCGCTTGTCGGGATAAAAAGTGACATGCAGTTGGAATATAAAATAAATATAGGGTGCCTTTCAAGAGTCTAGAATTGCTCTCGATGGAAGGAAGGTATGAGCTATGAAAAAAGATTCGAATGCTAAAAGCTTTGTTCTTTTAGTCACAGTTATTGAAGTTCAAGCTTTTGAAATGTAACGAGATGCTATAATAGCTAAAGTGTTCTTGAATATTGGGATTAACATTTTTAATAACGAAGCTTGACCAAGCCTGTAATCTTTCGTTTTTCCTTAGATGGGTTTTACCTGTGCTTGTCCTGTTATGCCGTGATCAGCCCAAATTCAAGAAACAAGAACCAGTTTTTTGATGATGAATCAGCAAAGGATGATATCCACATGACCGATAACAATGAGCTTGAAAAAACACTTTGGGCTGCCGCCGACAAACTGCGCTCTAACATGGATGCCGCTGAATATAAACACGTCGTATTGGGGCTTATCTTTCTTAAATACATCTCCGATGCCTTTAATGACCTTTTTCAGAAACTAAGCAAAAATGAAGGTGAGTATGCCGGAGCTGATCCAGAGGACCCGGATGAGTATCTCGCCAGCAATGTCTTTTTCGTCCCGGAAAAAGCGCGTTGGCAATACCTTCAGGATCGTGCCAAACAACCCGAAATTGGCAGCTATATCGACGAGGCTATGGATGCCATCGAGCGCAGCAATCCGCCACTAAGAGGCGTTCTTGCCAAGATTTACGCTGACCCCGATTTGGATAAGCGGCGATTGGGTGAACTCATCGACCTCATCGGCACGATAGGTTTCCTCCAGGATGCCCACACCTCGCAGGATTTGTTGGGGCGGGTTTATGAATACTTCTTAGGCCAGTTCGCGGATGCTGAAGGGAAAAAAGGTGGTCAATTCTACACGCCCGCTCATATTGTAAGGCTTTTGGTTGAAATGCTTGAACCATTCGATGGCCGTGTTTACGATGGCTGCTGTGGTAGCGGAGGGATGTTCGTTCAAAGCGAAAAGTTCGTTCAGAACCACCAAGGGAACATCAAGGATCTTTCCATTTATGGTCAGGAATCCAACCCAACCACGTTGCGACTCGCACGCATGAATTTGGCCATCCGTGGCATTGATGCCCAACTTGAACTCGGCGACACCTTCCTGGATGACCGTCACCCGGACCTCAAAGCGGATTTTATCCTCGCTAATCCACCCTTCAATATCAGCGACTGGGGTGGCGAGCAGCTGCGCGATGATATCCGCTGGAAATTTGGCGTGCCACCTGTGGGCAACGCCAACTATGCCTGGCTGCAACACTTTGCCCACAAGCTCAGCCCCACTGGCACGGCGGGCATTGTGCTAGCCAATGGCAGCATGAACAGCAACACTGGTGGCGAGGGCGACATCCGTAAAAACATGATTGAGGGTGGCATTGTGGACTGCATGGTGGCTCTGCCCGGTCAGCTCTTTTACAACACCATGATACCAGTTTGTTTGTGGTTCCTGGCGCGCGATCGAAGCAATCATAAGTTCCGCAATCGCACTAACGAGATACTCTTTATTGATGCGCGTAAATTAGGAACCATGATCAGCCGCCGCAATAAGGAGCTCACTGCTGAAGACATCGCAAAAATAGCCGACACCTATCATGCCTGGCGTGGTGAAGGAGGTGTTTATGAGGATATTCCCGGTTTTTGTAAAGCTGCCACCATGGATGAAGTGCGCGCCAATGATTACGTGCTCATGCCTGGGCGCTATGTTGGCGCTGAGGAAGTTGAAGATGATGGCATCCCCTTTGAAGAGAAAATGACCGCGCTTACCGCTCAACTTGCCGAGCAGTTTGCCAAGGGTAACGAGCTTCAGGAACGCATCCGTGAAAACTTGAAAAGGATTGGCTATGACCTTAAATGAGTCGGAAATCATTCTGTCTCAATCAGCAGATGGTGTAACCAAAATGGATGTCTGCATGCAAAATGAAACAGTCTGTTTTTTCATCGACCAAATGGCAAGCCTGTTCAGTCGGGGTAAATCAACCATTTCCTGGCATATCAAGAACATTTTTGAGGAAGAGGATGCTCAAAAACGGAACGACAACTTATGAGCTATAAGACGATCGAAATTGACTGGTTGGAGGAGGTCATTGCTCCGGCGCTTGACCAGTTTTATGCCACGCCACGAGATCGTGACTTATTAAACAGGGATGTGAGCGAAAGAGCCATTGTAGGTGTTATTTTCTGTAATGCTCGGATGAAACTGAGCGAATTACAAACTGTGAATCCTGAACTTGCAGATCTGGAAATTGATTTGGAATACAACCGAAATATTTTAACTTCAAAAAAAGTTTTTAATAAATGTGGCGATTGCATCAATTCGGAATGCTACGTAAAAAAGAAAAAGATATTAGTTTCTATGAGACGTAGTTACAGCTATCCAGATCTGATTATCCATCAACGCGGGTCAAACATCAACAATCAGGTAGTTATTGAGTTTAAGAAGGATAATAACCGCCGAGGCAGGAAGGGAGATGAGGCGAAGCTAACTTTTTTTACTTGCCAAAAGCCATTCCCAAATAATGAAGAAAGAAATTATCAATTTCGGATAGGTTTCTTTGTAGATCTTGGTGAATTTGAATACGTTGTAACGATGTTTAGCGATGCTAAAATTGTAGAGGTGAAGACCAGAAGGAATGGGAGATGGTTCTAAGAAGGGTTTCATCAACGGTAAGACTGGAAGGTGTCGAATATGATATCCGCAAAATGGAATAAATTTAAACTGGGTGATATCGCAGAAATAGTCGGTGGTGGAACGCCATCTACTTCCAAACCAGAGTATTGGGGCGGAGATATTCCATGGGTGACCCCTCGGGATTTATCTTTTTCCGATGAGCGTTTTGTTTCTCACGGAGAGCGCAGTATTACCGAGGAAGGACTGAAAAACTCCAGTACCAAAGTATTGCCAAAGGGTGCAGTGTTATTGACAACACGCGCTCCGATTGGATATCTGCGAATTGCACAGAATCCCATTTGTACGAATCAGGGGTTTAAGAGCCTAATTCCTGATGAGGAAGTTGTGAATAATCACTTCCTTTATTATTTGCTACGAAAAAATGTTGAATACTTAAAATCGGTTGGTGTTGGATCAACATTCGCTGAGATTTCTGGAAGTGCATTAAGTAGGCTCGAGTTTATGTTTCCCTCTCTGGAAACCCAAGAAAAAATTGTTGAAATTCTATCAGCATTGGATGAAAAGATCGAGCTGAACCGCCAGACCAACGCCACGCTCGAAGCCATCGCGCAGGCGATCTTTAAGGAATGGTTCATCGACTTCAACTTCCCCGGCGCCACCGGCGAAATGGTCTCCAGCCCCCTCGGACTAATCCCAAAAGGATGGAAGGTTGAACAACTAGACAAAATTGCAAGTTTTCTGAATGGTCTTGCTTTGCAAAAGTATCCACCAAAGAACTCCGAGGATGAAATGCCTGTCATTAAGATCAAAGAGCTTAGATCTAGGTCAACTATTGGTGCTGACAAAGCAAGTCGTCAAATACCAGAGCAGTATTATGTAAATAGTGGAGACTTACTTTTTTCTTGGTCTGGAACTTTGGAGGTTGATTTCTGGGTTGGCGAACAAAGCGCACTAAATCAACATCTTTTCAAGGTTACTTCTGAGGATTACCCACTTTGGTTCTGCTACATGTGGCTTTCTCGGCATCTTTCTAGGTTTAGAGCTATAGCAGCAGATAAAGCAACTACTATGGGGCATATTAAACGGGAAGATTTGTCGAACTCACTTTGCGTTGTGCCTGATAATCTTTCGAGACTGGAAGAGCCAATCAATTCTGTTATTAAACAGACTATTGAATTGCGAAGAGAGGTTGGATTAATCTCTGAATCTCGTGACCTTTTATTGAGAAAACTGATGAACACAAAAATAAAGGTTTGATATGAAATATAAAATTTATCTTTTCCAGGACGGTGTGTATAGTGCCAAAGAAGCCTTTGCCGAAGGTAAGCTCGATGGTGAAAATGGTTATGTGAAACTATCACCAATCGCAGAATTACCTTATGAATGCGAAGCTTACGTGCAGCTTGCTAAAGCTTCTAATCCGAGTTGGGTAGAGAATGCGTCCAATTACTTTGATATAGAAACAGAGAAAGTAAAAAATATTAGCAATTCCTTCGTATTCTTTGTTAAAGCATCTGAAAGGCTTTTTGCTCTTACATATGGATATGGTTATGCAGCCTTAGATAAGAAAAAAATAGAACATAATTTTGGCTTGCGTGTGGTGCTAAATGAAGTAGATCCTGCTGCGCTTAGATCAGTTGTATCAAGAAATATTGACACAAGCACAACTCAAACTCAGGTTGCAACTAGTAGAAATAGTGAAATCTATGATTTTAAATTCCAGTTGGAATCAGATATGTTGCGAATGGTTTCAGGTTTGCCATTAAACGAAGAACTGGGCTCAAGAATGGCTGGGGCAGATTCACTAACTATTCAATCAAGAGTGGATTTCAAGGTTGTTGGTCAACTTTGTACTAAGTATCTCGAATCGTTTCATAAGGATTCCTATAAAAAGCACTTTTCTTTTATCGATCAAAGGAAAGAAGTAAAAGATCCCTCTCTTATTCTCGAGCTAAACAAGTTGTTTGACATTGCTTATAAGAATAAAGATACGACGGCAGTCTTTTTTGCAAACCCAGAGCTGAGAGATGTAGAAGACATAGATTATTATGAGTTGGCATGTGGTAAGGAGAAATTGAGGCTTGAATCAATTGACAACAATGAGGTTTTTTCAAAAATTGAAGAATCAAATCTTAACTCAGTACTAGCAAAGGAAATCATGATTTCCACATATACTCAGAATGATGAAAGGATAACTCCGAAAACCACATTATATGAATACGCTATATTTGAAGCCGATTATGAAAACCGAAAATATATATTGATTCTTGGGAGCTGGTTTGAGATAGATAAGGATTTTTATGAGGAAGTCAATAATTTTGTGAAAAGGATAGAAGATTTTACTGACTCAAACTTCCTGCCACCTATAAATGAAGGGGAAAACGAGAAAGATTACAATGAGAGAGTGGCGCTGAGCAATAACTATTTAGTGTTAGATAGAAAAAACTTTCCAGTTATAGGACATGAAAAGGTCGAGGTTGCAGATTTGTTAACTCCTGGCCTCGAATTCATTTGCGTGAAAAGGGAGACTCAATCGTCCACACTAAGCCATCTTTTTAAGCAAGGAACTGTATCGGCAAGAATGCATGGGCGAGAACCAAAATACCGAAAATTTATTGTTGACCAAATTTCTAAAGCTGGAAGTACTATCGGTTACACGGAAGATACTGAAAATAGAGAAATTAGATTTGTTTATGCGATTTCCACGAGTAAAAAAGGCTTAATAGGTGAGGTAATTCCGTTTTTCAGTAAAGTTAATCTAATGGAATCCGTTAAAATAATGCGTGAACTTGGTTGTCAAGTTGCTGTGGCTAAAATTAAAAAACTATAATCGCATAAGTAGCGAGAAAAATAATGATCTTTTATGAATCCGACATTGAAGAACTAACCATGACATGGTTGCGGGACAAGTGTGGTTATGCCATCGCTTATGGACCAGACTTGCTCGAGGGCAGTCGCCCTGAGCGTGGGTTTAGCGATGTGGTGCTCAAGGATCGTCTGCGCGCCGCGATTGATCGCCTCAACCCACACATCCCAGGCATCGCCCGCGAAGAAGCTTTCAAGATTGTGTTGCGCAGCCAAGCCCAAACCTTAATCGACAATAACGAAACCTTTCATAGATTGCTGACTGAAGGTGTGGACGTTAAATTCGGCATTGGGGAAGGTAAAAGCCGTACGGATAAAGTCTGGCTGGTCGATTTTGAACATCCCGAAAGCCGAGATAATGAGTACCTGGCGGTCAATCAGTTTACTGTTGTGGAAAACAACATCAACAAACGTCCGGATATTGTTCTTTTTATCAATGGACTGCCGCTTGTGGTCATCGAACTCAAGAATCCAGCGGATGAACAAGCGAATGTCCAGGCTGCTTTTCATCAGTTGCAAACCTACAATCATGTCATCCCCTCGCTATTTAGCTACAACGCCTTTGAGGTAATTAGCGATGGCTGGTTTGCCAAAGCAGGCACGATTTCTAGCGATTATTCCCGTTTTATGGAATGGAAAAGCGTTGATGGGGAGCATGTGCTGGACTCAAAACTTCAACCTGAGCTTGAGACATTGGTCACAGGTTTGTTGAATAAGAGAACGCTTCTGGATATCATCCGCTACTTTATTGTTTTTGAAAAAACCCGTGAAAAGACGATTAAAAAGATGGCGGCGTATCACCAGTATTTCGCAGTAAATAAGGCGATTGCTTCCACCTTGCGCGCATCCGCTGATCCAAAGCATCATTTTATAGCGGAACATCCGGCACGCTATGACTTACCCAGCGTGGAGACACAGCATACAGGTGACAAGCGCGCTGGTGTTGTTTGGCACACCCAGGGCAGTGGCAAGAGCCTCTCGATGGTCTTTTTTGCGGGTAAGTTGGTTTTGGCAGAGCAGATGAGCAACCCTACCATTGTGGTAATCACTGACCGAAATGATCTGGACCAACAGCTTTTTGAGACTTTTAGTCATTGTCAGCAGTTGCTAAGACAAACGCCGGTACAGGCTGCCAACCGTGAGGATCTTAAGCGACTGTTGTCTGTGGCAGCCGGGGGCATTGTTTTTACCACCATTCAAAAGTTCATGCCCGAAGAAGGTAATCCTTATCCAAGTCTTACGCATAGGCGCAATGTTGTGGTGATTGCTGATGAGGCACATCGCAGCCAGTACGATTTTATTGATGGTTATGCCCGCCATATGCGTGATGCTTTGCCGAATGCATCTTTTATCGGCTTCACGGGGACGCCGATTGAGAAGGAAGACAAAAACACACAGGCGGTTTTTGGTAATTATGTGGATATTTATGATATCCAACAGGCGGTTGAGGATGGGGCTACTGTGCCTATCTACTATGAAACGCGCCTGGCGAAAATTGAGCTTTCTGCCGAAGATCAGGAAACGCTTAACCAACGCGTGGAAGAAGTGACCGAGGATGACGAGCTGACCGATAAGCAAAAACGCTATGCCCGGTGGACGAGTAAGGAAGCTGTGGTGGGGAGCGCGGATCGGCTGAGACAGGTCGCCGCGGATATTATCCAGCATTTTGAACAGCGCACCTCAGCCGCGGAAGGCAAGGGGATGATCGTTTGTATGAGCCGACGCATCTGCGTGGCTCTGCATAATGAAATTATTCGCTTGCGGCCAGATTGGTACAGTCCGGAAGATGATAAAGGCGCAATCAAAATTGTGATGACCGGCTCTGCCAGCGACCCAGTGGGTTGGCAGGAGCACATCCGCAACAAAGACCGTCGCAAGGCGATTGGCAACCGCTTGAAGGATCCTAAAGATGATTTGAAGCTGATTATCGTTCGCGATATGTTCCTGACCGGTTTTGACGCGCCTTGTTTGCACACGATGTACATTGATAAGCCAATGAATGGGCATACTTTGATGCAGGCAATCGCCCGTGTTAACCGTGTTTTTGGAGATAAAGCTGGTGGCCTGATTGTGGATTATATTGGGATTGCCCAGGATTTGAAGAACGCCTTGTTGGTGTATGCTGCCAATATGGGCAAGGGCGAAATTGCGCTTGACCAGGAAGAGGCGGTTGCCACAATGATGATGTATTATGAAATTCTGGTTGATCTCTTTGGCCATTTTGACTATAAGCGCTATTTTGGATTGCAAACGAGCGAGAAGCTTGCGTTTATTCTGGATGCGGCTAATTACATTGCTGAACTAACCGAGGTAAAAGAGGGCAAGATCAGTCGCAGTGGCAAAGAGCGTTTCAACACGCATGTGATTAAGCTGCAAAAAGCTTTTGGACTGGCTGTACCACATCCCAAAGCGCTTGAAATCCGGGATGATCTGGCGTTTTTCCAGGCGATTAAGGCGCGCTTTAGTAAGTTTGACGAGTCACGAAGAACTCGAACAAATGAAGAAATAGAGACAGCTATCCGGCAGATTATTAATGACGCGATCATTTCTGGTGGTGTGGTAGACGTTTTTGACGCGGCAGGTATACGCAAGCCGGATATTTCGATTTTGTCTGACGAGTTTTTGGCGGACATCCAGGGTATGGAACGCAAAAACCTTGCTTTTGAGTTACTCAAGCGATTGCTGAATGATGAGATTAAAACCCGTGGGCAAATGAATATGGTTCAAGGGCGGAAATTTGCGGAGATGTTGGCAGAAGCGGTCAAACGCTATCAGAGCGGGTTGATTGATTCCGCTAAGGTGATGGATGAGCTGATTCAACTGGCCAAGGATATCCGAGCTGCTGATCAACGAGGAGAGCAACTGAACATGCGCCCGGATGAGCTGGCATTTTATGACGCGCTGGCGGATAATCCGAATGCTGAAAGTTTGTTGGGGGACCAAACCTTAAAGCAAATTGCGTATGAGCTTACTGAAAGTGTTCGCAAAAACACTACAATCGATTGGCAACTTAAGACAAGTGTGCAAGCCAAACTGCGCGTGTTGGTCAAACGTATTTTGCGGAAGTATAAATATCCCCCGGACGACCCGGGCACTGGCGAGTACACAGTTTCTGTGAATAAAGTGCTGGACCAGGCAAGTCTGCTGGCTGATTATTGG
>CAZAFJ010000013.1:0-48912 GCA_964484715.1 uncultured Anaerolineaceae bacterium
TTCCCCCTGATGCCCTCGGTGTCCCACCGAAGGGCAAACCCAATTGATAAAATCAGACCTTGCGCTCGGTGAGACACCAGCGCGATCGAGTCACTGTTCGGTAATGATCGGAGGATCAGACTTGAACGTGATTAGCGTTCGTGCATGCGTCCCCCGACCATGCGCCGTATTCCACCGTTCGGCATGGTGAGACGCCATCCGGAACAGGGCCAGTAATCCAAATAAAAAATCCCCGCGGAATACACCACAGGGATTTACTATTCCTTCAACAAAGAAGGCTACTTCTCAATCACCTCAATACCACCCATAAAGGGTAAGAGCACCTCAGGTACCTTAACGCTACCATCCGCCTGTTGGTATTGCTCCAAAACAGCAATCAGCGTGCGAGGCAAGCCCAAACCCGAGCCATTCAGCGTGTTCACAAATTGCGTGCCGCCCCCGTCTGCCGTGCGATACTTAATCGCTGCGCGACGTGCCTGGAACTGGCCCACATTCGACACTGAAGACACTTCCAGCCACTCGCCACAACCCGGCGCCCAAACTTCAATGTCGACCGTCTTGTGCGCGTTGAAGCCCAGATCACCGGTGCATTGCTGCATCGTGCGATAGGTCAAACCCAACTGCTTGCAAACCTCACAAGCATCCGCGACCATGTTATCAAACTCCTGATCAGCCGTTTCAGGCGTGCAATACTTGTACATCTCAACCTTATCGAACTGATGCCCGCGTTTGATGCCGCGCACATCGCGTCCCGCGCTCATCTTTTCACGTCGGTAACAAGCGCTATACGCCACCAAATTCATTGGCAAATCAGATTCGTCCATAATTGTGTTCATATACATGCCGGTCAAAGGCACTTCAGCGGTAGGAATCCACCAATAGTCCTCAGCATGGTCATGGTAAAGGTTGGCTTCAAACTTAGGTAACTGCCCCGAAGAGAACATAATCTCCTCGCGCACCATCCAAGGCGTATACACCTCGCTATAGCCACGGCGGGTATGCAAATCGACCATCCAGAAAATCAGCGCGCGTTCCAGCCGGGCGCCAGCACATTTCAATACGTAAAAGCGCGAACCAGAAAGCTTCACGCCGGCTTCAAAATCGATAATGCCCAATTCAGGACCCAGATCCCAATGCGCTTTAGGTTCAAAATCAAAGACCTTCTGCTCGCCAAACTGTTCCAGAACGACATTTTCTTTATCGTCCGCGCCCAAAGGCACAACGTCATCGGGGATATTGGGAATTCCCGATACCAGGCTATAAAGGGACTCTTCAACACCCTTCAGCTCTTCGTCCAGCGCGCTGATTTGCTCACCCAGTTCACGCGTCGCCAAAATCTTCGCTTCGCGGGCTTCTTTATCCTTCATCTTGCCAATTTCTTTACTGGCAACGTTGCGTTCTGCTTTTTTGCTCTCAACGTCTTGAATAATGGCACGACGGCGTTCATCAAGCGCGATGACCTCATCCACAACGCCAATTTCCATGTGGCGTTTTTGCAGTGCTTCACGCACGATTTCAGGGTTTTCTCGGATTAGTTTTACATCAAGCATAGAGTCCTCATCTTTATCTTACAAAATATCATGTTCAGCAATTTTACCACTCGCTTGGCATGATTTCAGGCTTATTCCAAGGCTTGCACCTCAAAGGTATCCCCTTCGAGGTCAACTTTGATGACCCAAACCAAGCTATCTGATTTTAGAAGCTGTGAAGGCAATTGAATCGCCCAATGGCCAAAGCCCTCCAAATCTTTGCCTACGCGCAAAGATAGCGCCTCGCCGGCTGAGAGCAACGTTGCTTTCCGCGCGACAGAGGCCATATGATACAACGACAAAGTCTTGCCCACCCAGTTTTGCGGCTTCATCAAGTGGATATATAAAAAGCCTGGCTTCTGAGTGAAAATCATATCCTCGAATTCAAAGACATAAGGCTGGGCTGGCTGACTGTCATAAATCGCTTCAGCATTGACGCTTAATGAATGTCCAATATCGTCTAAAATCGCTAGCGATTCTTCTGGAACGCTGCCATCGCCTCGCGGACCAATGTTCAAAAGCATATTGCCACCGCGACTGATAATCTTCACCAGCTTTTCAAACGTCTCTGGTGCTTTCACCCAGTTATTATCTGACTTTTTATAACCCCAGGACCGATTGAGCGTGACCGGCACCTCCCAGACACTTTTGAGCGCTTGGCGAGGAATGCGGTTATCGGCCATAGTCAGGTAATCGCCCAAGCCATGCCCAATGCGCCCGTTAATTAAACAGTCGGGCTGGATTTCCTTCACCAAAGATGCCAATTTTTGGCTTTGCGCTACCGTCATGCCCATCGGCGTGTCAAACCAAAGCATTCCAATCTCGCCATACTGGGTCAAAAGTTCGCGCACCTGCGGCAAACAAATGCTTTCAAAATAGCTTTCGAAAGCCTCGGCATCGTTCTCATGATAAGCGCGATAGCCACCATGATGCCAATCCTGCGCCTGGGAGTAATACAGGCAAAAGGTCAAGCCCTCATCACAACAAGCATCGGCAAGTTCACGCACAAAATCACGCCGACATGGGCTTGCTTTGAGGCTGTTAAAATTAGAAACCTGCGTGTCAAACAGCGCGAAACCATCGTGATGCTTAGCGGTGAAGCACAGGTAGCGCATGCCCCAGGCTTTGGCTTTTTTAGCAATAACTCGTGCGTCAAATTTTATCGGATTAAATTGCTCTGCCAAAAGAGCATAGTCATCTGCCGGGATGTCCAGGTCATTTTGGATCCACTCTGCCAAACCTGGCGTAATCTGCCCCTGCCACTCACCACCCAAAAGCGAATATAAGCCAAAATGAATAAATAAACCATATTTCATCTGTCTGAATTGTTCAAGCGCATTTAGTGTGGCCATAAATTCTCCTGCCAGAATCATAGCATAAACCTAGTCGCCGAGTGCATTTCAAGCGGACAAGCTTAAAAATCAAAATCTGGCGTAACAAATAGAGACCAACCAGCACTTACACGCCCAGTTCGTGGACGGGAGGCCACGAACGAACAAGACAACACGATTCCACTAGACAAACCTCAGCGTGCAAACCTGGCATCCCATACGCTATAATGAACCTACCAGGAGCAAGCATTGGAACCAAAACCACATTACACCGCCCCAGAATGGGACACGCTTGAAGAACTTGACCTCAACCCAGAGCCAAGCCCCGAGCCAAGACCCAAAGGCCGTTTTTTCTATAAACTCGCCTTGATTACCCTTGCGCTGGTTTTCTTCACAAGTATCATCCTACCCAATATCAGCTGGCTCAAAACAAAAAGCCCATCTGACCACAAACGAAAAGAATACCTTTGGTCGATTTCAAAAATCGCCAAAGACCCTGAGTCTAAAGTTTTCTTCGCTCCCAACGAAGAAAGCTTCATCATCCTCAACCGAGCGAATGATAATCTCGATCTTTACAAACTAAGCAGTGGCAGCTATCTTTATTCCATCGCCTCGGAAAACACTTTGATTAACGACATCACCTACGCACCGGATGGGAGAGCTTTCGCCATTGCCCTCGACTCTGGCGACATCAGTATCCATGCAAGCCTGACCGGTGTCGAGTCAAAAACCTTATCTTACACAGCCAAACCAAAACATATCGCCTGGTCGCCTGACTCGTCTCGCATCGCCGCGGTATACGACAACGAAGAACTACTCCTTTGGGACTTAAATACCGACAAACATGCTTTAGTCGCTGAAGAAGCCTTTGATGTGCCAAGATGGTCACCCAACGCTAGGTATTTAGACCTCTCGCCAGATGAAGCGTTGATGAATCCCGATGGCGCAATGCGACTTTTTGATACCCATACGCTGACTGAGCTCTTTTACCCAATCAAACCGACATCTTACTACCAGCCACCAAACTTCATGAAACAATCCAACAAGATCCTCTATGGGATCTCCTTCACAGGTCAAATCGTTGAGTGGGACCTGGAAAACAATCACAGCTATGCCTTTGATCCAGACGAAAGTTGGTTAGGTAAATCATCCATCTCACCTGATGAGCGAATGCTGTATTCTATCCTCTACGGCGGCGGAGACCTCAAGATCTGGGATTTGGAAACAAAAACGCACATTGCCACAATAGACTATGACGAACAACCAAATGTAAGCTACAACCTATCCTGGTCGCCTGACTCAAAACACATTGTCGTTGCCTACGATACCGGTATTGACTTCCATAGCGCAGAAACTGGCGCCTTTGAAAACCGCATCGCCCTTGACCCACGCTTCAACCACACGTATCACGGCTTCTCACCAGATGGCCAAATGATCCTCACTATGGATGGCAATAGCTTCTCGCTCTGGTCACCCCAAACCGGCACTCAGCTCCACAAAGTGGCTGGTCCTTACTTTGCCAGTAAAGTCTTTTGGTTTCAAAACGGCAGCCAACTGGTCATCCAAAGGCAAGATGCGATCGATATCTACCGCATTTCCAACGAGCCCGGCGGTCCCTCCTTTGACATCAGTGCCAATCCACCAACATTTAAACCCACCTTTTAATTCTCTGGTTTATTAATAAAATCTGAATGAGCTTGGTCTAGAATTCTTTCACATTGAAAGGATACGCTATGAAAACGAAGAAACAAAAGCTCTCATTAACCCTTTTTTCGGTGCTTTTAGCTACTATGCTGCTGCTCTCTGCCTGTAAGCAGCCTAGCCCGACTAAAGTTATCGCTCCTGAAACCTCTCCTAATACAGCGATAGAAACCGCTCCCGTTACACAAGAAACCCCTGAAACGACCGGTACAAGAGCCCAGGACGATTTTTACGATTACGTCAATGCCAGCTTTATCAAAGAAAAAGCGAGCCATAACGATGGCCAGATTTGGGATAACTTTGCTGATTTGCAAGACAAACTTTCCGACTCCCTGCAAGACATTGTTGACGAACTAAGCGCTGATGAGGCTAAGTTCGCAGATAACAGTGCTGAAAAAGCTGTCGCTGACCTTTATAAGAGCGCACTCGATTCGAGCTCAAAAGAAAAAGCCGGCTTAGGACCATTACAACCCTACCTGGAGGCCATCGAAAATGCGGATACCATTCCCGCCTATTTGGAAGCCCTTGCCAAGGTTTATAAAGAATTGGGCAAAAGTAGCCTTTTTAGTTTTTTGATTGCACCTAATCCCAAAGACGCCAGCAAGCACGCTGCGTTCATTGAAGAATCCGCCATGTTGCTTGACAAACCAGATTTCGAAGACGAACAAGCCGTGGACGCCTTGAAAACCTACATCACAGACCTGCTAACCGCAAAAGGTACAAAAACTGAAGACGCTCAATCCTTGACAGAAAAACTGCTTAGCTTTAACAAAGACCTGGCTAATGTGGCTCTGAGCAAAACCGATCGTGCCAATGTCAAAATGACAATGAACATCATGGACACAGAAACCCTAACATCCAAACTAAGCAACATCGACCTGCCAGACTTCTTGAGCAAAAGCGGATTAGAAAGCTACAAGGATTGGGTTGTGCAAAACCCAGCCATGCTCGACTTCCTAAATAAGTCGCTCAGCGCGGAAAATCTGGAGGTCTTAAAAGCCTTTTCGACCGTGGCTTTACTCAATGACTTTGCGTCTTACCTGAGCAAAAGCTTCGCGGATGCGAACGCAAAATTCAACCAGCTTGAAGGCATAGATGAAAGCGCCCAAGCCTGGGAAGCAACCAACACCCTTGCTGAAAAAGAAGTGGGCGAGCTCTATGCTAAGAAATACTTCTCGGCCGAAAAGAAAACCAAAGCCGAAGCCTTTGTAAGAACCATTTTGGAGGCTTATAAAAAGAACCTGCAAAGCCTAACCTGGATGAGCGAAACCAGCCGCGCTGAAGCCATCAAGAAAATTGACTCAATGATGGTTAAAGTAGGCTATCCCGAAAGCTATACATCCTTTGCCAAAGGCCTGGTCAAATCCCCAGAGGACGGGGGCAGCCTCATCGAAAACGCCATCGCCATCCACAAAGCCAAAGCTGCCGCGGAACAAGCCAAAGCCACAGTACCAGTAGACAAAAACGTTTGGGCTTTGTCACCCCAAACCATCAATGCCTACTATGAGCCCAGCCTGAACGAAATCATCTTCCCGGCCGCCATGTTGCAGCCACCCTTCTACGACGAAAACGCCAGCCTGGCGCAAAATCTGGGTGGCATCGGCACCATCATCGCCCACGAAATAACCCACGCCTTTGACGACATGGGCTCCCTCTTCGACGACAAAGGCACCTTCCGCGATTGGTGGACCAAAGAAGATCGCCAGGCTTTCAACGAGCGGGCCACAAAATTCGTGAGCTATTTTGGTGGCATCGAGGTCCTGCCTGGCCAAAAAGTAGACGGTGAACTGACCTTAGGCGAAAACATCGCCGATTCAGGCAGCCTGTCCGTCATCACGTCCATCGTGCGCGATGATAAAGAAGCCCTCAAAGAAATGTTAACCAGCTATGCCAAAATATGGGCAGCAGTCACCAGTGAGGAAGATATCTTGGGTCAACTCGCTTCTGATGAACATGCTCCTGCCAAAGTCAGAGTCAATGGCGTTCTGAGCATTACCGACGCCTTTTATGAAGCTTTTGACCTCAAACCGGGTGACAAAATGTATGTCGCACCTGAAAACAGGGTCAAGCTCTTCTAAGGATCTAATTTTCTAACCGGACCGATGCCAAAACACCGCCTATTGAAAAGTAAGGCGGCGTTTTGATATCCGAAAATCCCGTCGTCACGAGAAAGGGATTCGCAACAATACTCAAAAGCTGTCCATAACAATTCAGCAAAATGGGCAAAAAAAGGCCCGTTTTGCTTGACAGTCAAGCCGTCCACGGTTAGAATTCATTTTCCACGCCGAGTTAGCTCAGTTGGTAGAGCATGCGACTGAAAATCGCAGGGTCCACAGTTCAAGTCTGTGACTCGGCATAAAAAGAGCCTCAATTGAGGCTCTTTTTGTTTTACGCTATCTTCACGAATTTGTGAAACCTACTTCGAATAAAAATCCTTGCGAATCTGCGGGTCGCGGGCGATGCCGGCTTCGATAATATCCATCAGATTGTCAAACAAAGCCTGCACCAAGGGGTCATAAGCAATCGACACCGTGCCATCAGCCAAAGACTCGGCTTTATCGCCAATACGCGCGATAAGATATGGCGCAATCAGGTTGGCAACCAGGTTCAAAACATATGCCGCCATATCCGTATCCACCCAGGTCGCCAAATCATCATGCAAAATACCCTGCGTCAGCAAAGCATGAAAACGCCCATCCCCACTCACTTGCTCACCCGTTTCCGGATCCACAGAGTAGACAACCGGGTGGTCAATAAAGTCATGCTGTTCAATTTTGGCCAGTTTTGGCTCGCGCAACATAAACACCACACTGATTTGGATCAGCCAACGCAAGTAAGCAAAAGTATCCATAATCGACGTTGGCGGTTCCAGTGAAGAAACGAGCTCAGTTTTTCGCTTGTTTACGAGCATGAGCACATGCTGATAGAGGTCCTCGATGTTTTCAAAATACTGATAAAACGAACCTTTTGCGATACCCGACTGAGCCACGATATTATTCAGAACGGCTGTTTTGAGCCCGCCCCTTGCAAATTCATCTATCGCCGCTTCTTCGATGCGCGTGCGACGTTCCGCGCTGAGATTGAAAAACGTTGTTTTTGGCATAATTATCCTTTTATGACTAATCGGTCATATTCTACTTTCAAGCCGCGCCGGTGTCAAATCAATCAGCCAGGCTCACGCATGATTGAATGTTTAATCTACAAAAATCATTAGAATTGGGATAAAATAATCAAATGGATTACTTATTTAGCGATCGTCGCGAGTACTTCAACCGCGACAAAAGTCTCCCTGATTGTGCCTTTTGCGATGCTCTGGCTAAGCCTGACAGCTTTGCTAACCTGATTGTGCATCGCGGTGAGCATAACTTTGTTATCCTCAACAAATACCCCTACACCAGCGGGCATATGATGGTTGTGCCTTACCTCCACACCAGCCATGTGGAAGACCTTAGCGAAGATGCCTTGACGGAAATTATGCTCCTCGCCACACACGCCATCACCACCCTAACCAAAGCCTACAAACCGCAAGGTTTCAACATGGGTCTCAACATCGGTGCTGCGGGTGGCGCGGGTATTGCCGAACACCTTCACATGCACATCGTGCCACGGTGGTCGCGCGACACCAATTTCATCACGGTTTTGGGTAACGCACGCGTCCTACCCGAAAGTTTGGAAGAAAGTTACCATCAAATCAAAGAAGCGTGGCTTTTATAAACCACGCTTCTTTTTTCTTTGCTAATCCCTAGGCTTCTATTTATCGCCCTTGTGTTCGATGCTTCCGATGCCCTTGACGTTTTGTTGCACGCTTGGGTTACCCCAATATTCAACCGTATAACCGCCTTTGAGTTCCAGATTTAATGAGGTTTTAGCCCAGACTTTGGCACTGCCGGCGCCTTCAATGTCCACGCGCACATTTTCTGAGTCAAGGTCCTTTGAATCATAGGCACAAGCGCCTTGAATCTCAATATTTTGGTCTGGAGCTTTACCGCTGACCTTCAGACTACCCGCACCCTTCAGTTCAACATCCAATCGATTAACATCAATCCCAGCCATCTCGCCAGAAAAAGCTCCTTTTAGCTCAACCTCAAAGCGATCCCCCTTGAAGCTATCCATTTTCAAGGTAACAGGTCCTTCAACTTCAATCTCATTGATGCTAAAAAAACTAATGGTCACTTTGATATCATCTGCGAGAACTTGATCCCATGAAAGATGTTGTATCTGGATTCTTAACTTGCCTTCGTAAATCTCATAATACAACTTATCTTTCAACTCTTGGCTGGCTTCGATCTGAAAAGCGTTGAGATCCCCCTGAACCAACGTAAGCGTACCTGGCCCCTTGTAGTCAATCTTATCAAAAGAATCTAACATCACAGCACCATCCCGAAGATCATCCGCTTTGACCGTCGCTTCGGCTTCATTCGATGGCTGGTCAAGAATAGCTTGCACTTCAGGCGTTTCAGCAGGTGATTCAGCAGGTGTTTCAGTCTCACCAGAGCTTAGCGATTCTTCGGTTTTGGACTGGTCATGGGTCGCGATAATACTCTCTGCGGTTTTAATCTTATCCATACGGGGAGGATAGAAGCGACACCCAGCAAGCACCAGACTCAATAACAATAAAAAAGTAATGGTTTTCAAAAAAGTTTTCATAATAGCTCCTTTATATTAATTCTAGCATCAAGTTAGATCTACGACTCTTTTTGTTAGTCCAAAAAGAAAACCGGCCACTGGGGCCGGTTTCAATTCCATTGTCTTGTATCTATTTTGCAATCAAAGGTCTGAACTTATAACCATACACGATGATGCCACGTTCATTGCCATCGTTGCGGATTTTGCGGGTCACCATTTCAACCGGCATGCCAATGCGCGCGGGTTCGTCACCCATATCGGTCAATTGCGCGGTTACCATGGGACCTTCTTTGAGTTGCACCAGCGCGACGGTGTAAGGTGCTTGCTCCTCAAAACCAGCCGGGGCGTTTTTGATATCGGTGAAAGAGTAGACTTCACCCAATCCACTGAAGTTAAACAGTGTTTTGGCTTCACCACCACAAGCCGGGCAAACATCGCGCGGCGGGAAAATCTTGACATCACAATGTGGACACACTTCACCTTGCAAGGCGTAGCGTTGTTTTTTCAATCTCCAAAAGCGTGGAACTTCCATAATTCTCCTTTGCAATGTTCCAAGTTTAGAGCAATTAAGCTATCAGGAACTATCAAACTTGCCTTTTTCACCTCATTAAAGGCTTATTTTGGCGGTTTTAAGTGCAAAAAGCTATAATTTGAACATGAAACAGTTGCCGAAGCTAAAAACCCAAGACGCCCGCAATCTGATGCTCGCATGCCTTGGATTGCTAAAAGAACCCAAGAAAAAAGCGAAAAAAGCGGATTTGCTCAGCGCTATTCGCCAGATTCATGTCCTGCAAATTGACACCATCAGCGTTGTCGCGCGTGCTCATCTGCATATTCTTTGGTCGCGTTTGGGCGCTTATGACACCGCCTGGGTAGATCAGCTTCATGCCGAGGGTCAGCTCTTTGAATACTTCGCGCACGCCATGTGTTACTTACCAATCGACGACTATCCCCTTTGGCGCGCGGTGATGAAAAACCGCTACACCGGCTGGAAACGACTCAAGGAATGGGCAAACAAAAACGCTGAACTGCTTGAAAACGTGCTGAGCCATATTCACGAAAACGGCGAAGTGCGCTCGGCAGACTTTGAAAGGAGCGGACCCGAAAGCCGTTGGGGTACGCGTAAAATTGAAGCTATGGCGATGAGCCACCTGCACCACACCGGCGACCTGATGGTGGCACGACGCGAAAACTTCCACCGCGTTTTTGACTTGCGCGAACGCGTTCACCCCACGTGGAACGACGAAGCTACTCCGGATTACGCGCAAGCAACTGCTGAATTAGCTCTACAAGCCGTCAAAGCGCTTGGCATCGCCCGCGAAGAGTGGGTGGCGGATTACTTTTACCTGCCCAAACGCATGGTTTACGATCAGCTAAAAGCCTTTGCCAAGGACGGATCTTTACAGGTTTTGCATGTTGAGGGTATCGCCAAGCCGGTCTACATCCACCCTGACAACCTGCCCCTTCTGGAAAAGGCACAAGCCGGCAAGCTAAAGAGCACCCGCACGACAATTCTTTCGCCCTTTGATCCATTGATGAACAACCGCGCCCGTGTTCGGGAGCTTTTTAATTTTGACTATCTCATCGAATGCTACACACCGGTCGCCAAACGTGTTTATGGTTACTTCACCCTGCCCATCTTGCATCAAGGCGCTTTGGTGGGTCGCATTGATGCCAAAGCCTGGCGCAAAGAAAAACGCCTGCAAGTCATCAAACTGCACCTCGAGCCTTGGGTCACACCAGATACCGATTTAGTCAACGGCCTGGCAAAAGCCCTAAAGGACTATGCCAGTTGGCAAGACTTAGCTACTATCGAGATAGATTGGGCGAGTGATGAAGCCTTTCGACAGGCGCTTATGACAAATTCTTGACATTTTGTCATCGTATACGCTATCATATATGCACACATCAACATACTATGAGAATACTGCTCACTAAGCAAGCTGATAAATATTTTGAAAAGTGCCCTGCAAACCTGCGCGACCGCTTAGAAAAAGCAATCAAAGGCTTGCTTGACGGCGAAGGAGACATCAAACCCCTATTGGGTTACCCCGGATTTTTTAGATTACGGGTTGGCTTGTATCGAATACTCTTTAGTTACGAGATAGATCCTGACACATTAGTCATCCAAAAAATCGGCTCCAGAGGTGATGTTTACAAGATACGAGAGGAATCAAATGAGCAAAGCTACCGAACTTCAGAACAAACTTAAGCTACATCCAGCGGTTCGACCCGAAGCTGACGAAATTGAAGCAATTCTTGACTACCAAGCCAAAAAAGCAAGCGGTGACCTTGAACTGATCAGCTTTGAGAAAACCAAAGAAAGAATTTCAAAGGCAAATGGACGTATTTCTTTGCGCGTACCACGACAACTCCACATCGATTTAATCGAAGCTGCAGAGAAGCAAGGGGTCAGCCTAAACCAATATATCTCTTATGTGCTTGCTTCCAACGCGCGATAATTTTTTACAATTGTGTCCTGAAGTGGAAGCAGACAAAAGCTAAAACCCGATTACCCCACAGGCATAACCCAAAGCCCCCAAATCTTTCAATGCCGCACGTTGCAAAGCTGTTTGCTGCGGGTAATCCGCATGTCGCCTGCGCCTGCCGCCAAAAATCCGCTCCAAGGCTTGGGTCTTATCCCCATTCTGCCCAACAACTTCCCACATCGAAGCAAAGCCTAAAATCTTACTGCCTTCCAGCAACAAAGTCCGCAAACCGGGGTGCAAGAGCCAGGTATAGGTGATAAAAGCTTTAAAATCCTGTTCTGGAAAAAAACGCCTAAAAAATGCCCGTGCGTCATCAAACGTCTTTTCTAACGCAACCGGCTCCAAATGCGCGCCATATTGAATATGGGTATTCAGGACTGGCGTTCCGGGAGGCAGACGCTTCTTCTGCGCCTCACTAAAGCGCATAAAATCCTCGCCAATACACTCTAGATCCAAATAGAGCATCTCAAAAGGCTGGAACTGTAGGCTACCAATTTTGAAGAGCTTAAAACCCATCAAATGACGCAGCCAACGCGCATCACCTTTCGACAATCCGACCCTTCCAGTCCGCTCGAAATAGAGTCGCTGTCGCAAACGGATATCGTCAATGCTATCCAACCAAACCTGTCTCGGCATACCGGCATCCACAAAACACTGATGTAAACCCGGCAACAAGGTGCAAATCATCGCCAAGCGCGTAAAAGGTTTGCGATGCAAAATATCAAAATCACCATCCTCAGCCGCGTATGCACCTGAAGCCAAAGCAACAAACCCAGGCCGCGCCTTAATGTAGTCAAGCACCCGCTCTGCCACATCAGTCGGCAAGGCCAAGTCTGGCATCAGCACAGCAATCGCCTCAAAGTCAGACGTAAAAGTCAAAATCAGTCCTGTTCCTTGCGTATCCTAAACAGCCCAACGCCAAAGAATAGCAAAGCCCACAAGAGGATGAAACCCGCGCTCAACCATGGGCTCACTGTTGTGCCCGCCATTTCCAAATCCACACCGAACTTAATCCTAAAATCCGCCATGTCGAATTGGCTGGGAATCGTCATGCTTTTAATCACATCCGCCAGGTAAAACTTGCGCGCCAGGCTCGCCATGTGGCTAAAAGGCAACCAAGACATAAAGGTGCGCACCGAATTTCCCAAAGTGCCAAAAGGAATATAGGCGCCGGCAAAGAAACCAATCAGGGTCAACATCAGGCTACTCACCGAACCATAACTGCGCACCGAGTTGCGGCCACTGGCAAAGAGAAAAGCCAAACCACTCGACACCAAGGTCGTCAACAAGGTCGCTGCGATAATCAGCAGGGTGTTCTGTATGCTCGGCACAGTCGTTTTTTGGATCAGCAAATAGACATAAGTAAAAGCAATCGTTGCCAACGACATCACAAACGCGGTAAAGGTGCTGCCCAAAATATAACCCGCCACAATCTGGCTGCGTCGCACAGGGGCTACTTGAAAGTCATCAAAAGCCTTTGATTTGCGGTCAACCGGCATTTGTGCCAGGGCGGTAAAACTGGCCGAAAACGCCGTCACCACCGACAAACCAGCCATCAACCAAGCGTTTTGAAAGTAGATCAGATCAGGCATCATCGCCATTTGTTCTTCCGAGAAGAAGGCGCGGTTGAGGAAGAGCAGGTAAATTGTCAGCAGAATAATGGATGCCAAGAGCGTAAAAAAGATGGCGGTCTTGTCTCTAAAGAAGAGCTTAAAAACCCGTTTAGCAATACGTGTCGTTGCTTTCATTCTCTTATCGCCTTTCCGGTGATGGCAATAAAGACATCATCCATGCGTCCATTGACCACCTCAAAATTATTGATATCTTCACGCAAAGCCTCCACCAACGCGAGCGCTTCAAAAGCTTCCTTAATCGTGACCCGCAAAGTATCTTCCTTTAACTTGGGTTCATAACCACGCTCGCGCAAAAAGGCGGAAACCTTCTCAATATCCCGTGGATAAAGATTGAGCAAATTTGGCGCGTAGCGCGTCTTCAGCGCGGCGGGCGTGCCGGTGGCAACAATCTTGCCATGGTCGATAATGACCACATTGCTGGCATCATCGGTTTCTTCCATATAATGCGTGGTCAGGAAGATGGTCATGCCTAATTCCTGCTGAATACCGTTGATAATATCCCAGACCACCAAACGGGTTTGTGGGTCCAAGCCAGTCGTTGGCTCGTCCAAAAACAGAATCTCAGGCTTTTGCATCAGTGCCCTGCCAATATCTGCGCGTCGTCTTTGGCCACCCGAGAGTTTGCCATAGCGTTGGTTGGCAAAACTGTGCATGTCTAATAAATCAATCACTTCATCGGCGCGTTTTTTGAGTTCCGACGCGCTCAGGTCATAAAACCCACCCCGACAAATCAGGTTCTCGCGCACAGTTAATTCGTCATCCAAAACATGGTGCTGAAAAACAACGCCAATCTTTTTGCGAATGGCGTCATCATCTTGCCCCACAGTCAAATCACCATACTTGACCGTGCCATCATTCTTTTCTAAAAGCGTTGAAATAATTTTGATGGTCGTCGATTTTCCCGCGCCATTGGGACCGACAAAAATAAACTTCTCGCCGCGCATCACTTCAAAAGAGATGTCGTCAACAGCGAGGTTTCCGTTGTAAGCTTTGCGCAGGTTTTGCACACTTAAAGCTACCGTCATAAAGGCCTCTCTTTCATTATTTATCTGCGCACTTATCCTAAAACCGCTTTCGCGATTGACCTCATTGTCCCTTTTATTGGCGAGGCAGTCCTAAATCACCTTGAATATTGATGATGCCATCATCCGCCTTTTTAATTGGATCGGTATAGGAAAAAATCAAACCCTCACCCAACACAAAGGCATATTTGGTCACAAAGTCATCCTCAGATTCCTGGCTGGCAAGGAGGATGCGGTTCACCTCAAAACGCCAATGCGTATCCCAGTGATCCAGGAATTCCGAAGCGGCTTGCATGGTTTCCAGGCTCAATCCTTCCGATGCCAAAGTGATATGGGGATGCCACAATTCTGGACTATAGTATTGATAAGCCTCACTGCCTTCCATAAAAGGTAAAGTCAGACGCCAAAGTTCTTCATGCAGCTTTTTCAGATGATCTTCAAGCTTTATACCGTTAAAAAGAACGACTTTATCATTCCTAAAATGGTCAAAACCAGTTGTTTCAACCATAAAAGGGGTTGTCTTTTTGCACCAGGTGTCCAAAAGTGGAATAAGCTCTGCTGCTTGATAGTTTTCGCAAACTTGCCAGGTGAAGTGTGGCAGCGTTTCCTGCCAACGTTGTTGAATACCAAATTCAGCATAAATATCCGCCCACATTTGTTTTACAAAGGGAGAATAAGGGTTTGGAATTGGAGAGATAAGTGCTTGCATGTTAACCTCACTAAGACTATAGCAAATCGATTTTAGGTTTTCCGCCGTTTGTCTAAACAAAACAGCCTTTCACGGCGTCATAACCAGCTTTTCTAATGACAATTTTACTTCTTATTCTAAGCGCTTTAGACAAGTCATTCAATGCTCAAAATCTGCGGTTATAATCAGATCGTGAAAAGCATATCCAAACCATCTCAAGCCGGGCAAAAGGGCTCAAAGACAACAGTCCTTTGGAAGCTCTTTATCAACATGCTGTATATCAGCAGTGTCACCTTTGGTGGTGGCTTTGTGATTGTCAATTTCATCAAAAAAACCTTTGTCGAGAAAATGCATTGGATTACCGAAGAAGAAATGCTGGACATGATCGCCCTCGCGCAAAGCTCCCCTGGTGCCATTGCGGTCAACACTGCAATTCTGATGGGTTGGAACATTGCCGGTTTTTGGGGCATGGTTGCAGCCGTTTTAGGCATCATTTTGCCCCCTATGACCATCATCACCGTCATTTCTTTCTTTTACGAAGCTTTCATCGCTAATAAATATATTGCACTCATGCTCAAAGGCATGCAAGCAGGTGTCGCCGCGCTCATCCTGGACGTGGCTTTCGACCTGACCGGCAAACTCGCCAAACGCCAACGCCCCCTGTATGTCATCCTCATGGCTCTGGCTTTCATCCTTGTCTTCCTGGCAAAAGTAAATGTCGTCCTCATCATCCTGCCTGCCGCGCTGATTGGCTTCCTGGTAAGCTTGGTGGACAGAAAGCGAGTCATGCTGCCATGATTTACCTGCAACTCTTCCTCAGCTTTTTGCAAGTCGGCTTGTTTAGCATCGGTGGTGGCTACGCGGCCATTCCGCTTATCCAAAGCGCGGTCGTTGATACCCGTGGATGGATGACGCTCAACGAGTTTACCCATCTCATCACCATTGCCGAGATGACCCCCGGACCGATCTTCATCAACGGCGCGACCTTCGTGGGCAACCGCATGGCCGGCATCCCCGGCGCAATCGTCGCCACATTTGGCAGCATTCTGCCTTCCCTGATTATCGTTTCGCTGTTGGCCTACCTCTACATCCGTTACAAAAAGCTGGACCTCTTGCACGGCACGCTTTCAACCATCCGCCCCGTGGTTATTTCTTTGATTATGTCGGCAGGGCTTTCAATTTTGCTCCTACTGCTTTTCAATAACCAACCCAAAATCCTCGCCAATACCAATTGGTTGGGTCTCGCCATCTTTGCCGTGGCTTTCTTCATCTTGCGCAAGTTTAAGTGGAACCCCATTCTGGTGATGTTCTTGTGTGGCCTAAGCTACCTGGGTATCAATCTGCTTTTGATGGCTATATAATTTTTGGTCACAAAGCACTTAGGCACGAATCCTCTGAAATCGAATGGCGAGGACGCCATTCGGAACTAAAAGAACGATGTCCCCGTTCGTCATCGTGTCCTATCCTCGTTCGTCATGGCATCCTATCCCCGTTCGTCATGGCGTCCTCGCCATGACATTCACTAAATACCAATAGTTACCTGTTCCAACAAGGTCAGGGGACCATTCAAGAACAAATCGAACGTCGAAGCAAATCAATCCGAAACGCGAAAACGCCATCCATCTGTGCTAAAATTCGACTATGACTTGGAACATTTTTGGCCACGAAGGCGCCATTGCCTACCTTAAAGAACAGTGCAAGCCTGACAATATTCGCCATGCTTACCTCATCACCGGGCCTGAAGGCGTGGGCCGTGTGACCCTGGCAAAAGCCTTTGTCAAAGCGCTCAACTGCCAAAACCCACCCACCGAAAATGACTTCTGCGACGCATGCACCGCCTGTCGACAAATCGAAGCCGAAGCCTGGGCAGACCTCAGCATCTTGCGCCCTGCCGAAAACTCCCGCGAACTACGCATCGACCAAGTGCGCCAAATGCAACAGAACCTGGCACTGGCACCCTATCAAAGCCAATGGCGTGTGATTATCATTCCCGATTTCCAAAATGCGACCATTGCTGCTTCAAACGCCCTGCTCAAATCGCTCGAAGAGCCGCCCGCACGTGCTATCCTCATCCTAACCGCGGACGCCAAGGAGAATCTGCTCGAAACCATCGCCTCACGCTGCAGCATTTTGCGCTTGCGGCCCCTGGGTGTTCAGAAATGCGCAGAAATTCTCCAAGAAAAACATCAACTAACAGAAGAAGCCGCAAAACGTCTGGCCCATCTCGCCGGCGGTCGGGTCGGCACAGCCATTCGCTACGCGCAAGATGAAAGCCAACTGGATTCCTACGAAGACGCGCTTGCCCAACTGCTCGACATTCTCCCTCAAAGCAAACGCGCGCGCTTGCAATACGTTGAAACCCTCAGCAAAAGCAAAGGCAGCCAACGCCAAACCGTCGCAAATCTGCTGGGTATTTGGCTCACTTTTTGGCGTGACCTGCTCATCGCACACAGTCAAGCCGACTTGCCCTTAGTCAATCTCAAGCACGAAGGAAGCCTAAAAACGCTCGCCGCGCAACTAGAACTGACACAAATCGAAACCACGCTCAAAGCGCATGAAAAGGGTTTAGAGCAGATTGACGCCAACGTCAACCCGCGCTTGCTCATCGAAAACATCCTGCTCAACATCCCCCGTCTCAGGGTCTAAAGTCCTAAGCTGTTCCATAAAACGCCAAACAAATAAATCTTTGTCTTTTTGGCGTGAATGATTTAGGATTGAGGCATAAGGTAAAGATCATTATGGAAGATTTATTAAAGATACTCAACGAACAACAACAACGCGCCGTGGCTGCCCCCGCTGGACCGACCATCGTTCTGGCCGGTCCTGGTTCAGGCAAAACCCGTGTGCTCACCTATCGCATCGCTTATTTGGTTGGTGTGATGAACGTGCCTGCCTGGCACATTCTTGCCGTCACCTTCACCAATAAAGCCGCCCGAGAGATGGGCGACCGCGTCAATAAAATCCTGGGTGAGCAAGCTGACGGCATCTGGCTGGGTACATTCCATGCCATTTGTGGCAAAATCCTGCGCCGTGAGGCTGACCTTCTGCCCGTAACCCGCGACTTCGTTATCTTCGACCAGGACGACCAAGAGTCATTGCTCAAAGAAATTATCCGTGAAAACAACCTCGATGAAAAACTTTATCGACCAGCCTCATACCTCAACGAAATCTCACGCGCTAAAAACGAACTGATCACACCTGAAAACTTCCCCATCAACAGCTTCCGCGATGAGCAAACCCAACGCCTTTACCGCATTTACCAGGAACGCCTTATCAAAAACAACGCTATGGACTTTGACGACATGCTTGTTTACACCACGCGCTTGCTCGATGAATACCCTATTGTGCGTGAAACCTACTCACACAAATTTGAACATATTTTGGTCGATGAGTTCCAGGACACCAACCTGGCGCAATATGCCATCCTCAAAAATCTCGCCTGCATGCACAACAACCTTTATGTGGTTGGCGATGAGGATCAATCCATCTATCGCTGGCGTGGCGCGGACTATCGTAACCTGAACCGCTTTAAACAGGATTTCAAAGATTCTAAAGTTTTCTTGCTTGAACAAAACTACCGCTCCAGCCAAAATATTTTGGATAGTGCCATGGCGGTAATTGATCGCAATCGAAACCGCACACACAAACAGCTTGAGACTGTGCGCGAGAAAGGTGAGAAAATCACCATGATCGTCGCAGAAGACGACCGCGAAGAAGCTGATTCTGTGGTCAGTGCGATTCGTGATGGCATACGCATGCGTGGACAAAAGCCAGGCAACTTCGCCATCATGTACCGCACTAACGCCCAATCGCGCTTGTTTGAAGAAGCCTTCCGCCGCGAGGGCATCAACTACCGCCTGGTTGGCGCGCAACGCTTTTATGGTCGCCGTGAAGTCAAGGACATGCTCGCCTTTTTACGCCTCGTGCACAATCCGCTGGATGAAATTTCTTTACGCCGCTGCATCAACCTACCACCACGTGGCATTGGCCAAAAAACGCTCGAAAGTTTGCAGGCCCAAGCCAATGCTTCTGGCTTGACGATGGGAGAAGTGCTGCTTGACCTTGCCCAAGGGCGTGCCGATTTACTCGAAAGCATGGGACGCGAAGGGCGTAAACTGGCCGATTTTGGCGCAATGTTGCTCAAATGGCGCGATAACGCACAACACAACAGCCTTGTTTTCCTTTTCGACCGCATCGTGGTCGATACTGGCTACGAGCCTTACATCCGCGACAAAAGCGAAGAGGGGCAAGACCGCTGGGAAAACTTACTCGAATTGCGTTCGGTTGTTTTGGAATATGAAGATGAAGGCTTAGCCAACTTCCTGGAAAGCATGGCTCTGGTTTCTGACCAGGATACCTTACCCGAAAACGTTGAGGCGCCCACCATGCTCACCTTGCACGCCGCTAAAGGATTGGAATTTGACCAGGTCTTTATTGTCGGTTTGGATGAGAATATTTTGCCTCACCGTCGTGCTGTGGATGATGATGAGGAACTCGCCGAAGAACGCCGACTCTTATACGTTGGCATCACGCGCGCCAAGTCCAAGCTAACCCTTAGCCGCGCGCGCCGTCGCCGTAGTCCTTATGGCTCGTATGAAGAGACCCTAGCGTCGCGCTTTTTAGACGACATTCCTGAAGAACATCTGACTGGTAGCCCACGCGGACTGCCCAGCCGCTATAACTATCAGCGCCCATCGGCTTATGGACGTGGCTATGAAGATGGCTTATTTAGTGATGGCGGATCATTCGGGCGTGGATCCTCCTACGGGTCATCCTATGGCTCATCTTATGGGCGAGGATCTGGCTCAGGTAACAAGCGAAGTGGCTCAGGTGGCTCCAGATGGGAAAACCCCGCCTGGCTCCAACAGAAAAACGTTGCCAAAGAACCGCCAAAGACAAAATATAAAGCTGGCCAACAGGTCAAACACGCCACCTACGGCCGCGGTGTGATTAAGAGCAGCAAAATCGAATTTGGTGACGAAACTGTGGAAGTTTACTTTGAAGGCTATGGCCTCAAAGCCCTCGTCGCCTCCATGGCAAAGTTGGAAGTGTTGAGTTAACTCCGTGCTTGTCGAGCTAAATAAATCGCAATTGAGCCAGCCACGGCCGCGTTGAGCGAGTCGATTTTGCCATACTGCGGGATGCGCATAATTTCATCGCACTTCTTGCGCACCAAATCCCGCAAACCAGAGCCCTCATTACCCACAACAATCGCAATACCACCTTTAAGGTTCAACTGCGCCGGCGTACGTGAACGTTCGTCCTCATCCAGCCCATAAACCCAAAGGTCCAGGTCTTTCAATCGGTCAATGGCTTGCGCCAGGTTAAACTGTGCCACCATCACATGCTCAGAAGCGCCGGATGATGAAGCCACCACACTCGGTGTAATAAGAGCCGCCTTGGCGCTGGGGATAATCACACCATGCACACCCATAATCTCAGCCGTGCGCAAAAGCGTGCCCAGGTTTTGAGGATCTTGAATCGTATCCAATAACAAGAAAAACGGGGGTTCATCCTGCGCCTGACTATGCTTAATCAAATCGTCCAGCGGGCGGTAGGGATATTCGCTCACCTCAATCGCAACGCCTTGATTATTACGTTCGATTTTATCCAGCTCAAAACGCTGCACCTCATGAACAGGAATCCTGCGCGCTTTTGCCATCGCTAAAATTTCAGGCAGATGACCTTCCATGCGCACAGAACGCATCACAAATAAGCGAAAAGCGTGCCTTCGACCAGCACGCAAAACTTCAAAGACCGGATTTCGGCCACTAATCCATTCTTTCATATCATCCGCCCTTTGTTAATATTATTCCCAGGACCAGGTCGTGCCGTCTTTGCTGTCTTCCAGAATAACGCCCAGTTCTTTCAAACCATCGCGCAACTTGTCCGACAATGCCCAGTTTTTCTCAGCGCGCAAATCACGGCGCAAGCTCACCAAAAGGTCAATAAAAGCGTCCGCGTCACCGCCTGCTGATTTTTGCTCTTCCAATCTTAAGCCCAAAACACCGGTCAGTTCAGCGAAAATCGCCTGAGCAGCTTTGAGCTGTTCGTCTGTAGCACCTTCTGCGCGGGCTTGGTTAATCGCCTTGACCAGTTCATATAAGGCAGCTAAAGCACCGGAGGTGTTAAAATCGTCATCCATCTTCTCTTTGAAATCAGCTTTCACCTTTGAAGCTTCAGCATTCAAGGTTTCTAAAGCCGTAGCCTCCAAACCTTTCGCACCCGGCAAAGCCGCTTTTTTGGCACCCAAAAGGCGCTGATAGGCTTGTTCGGTTTGCTCGATAACTTCCTGGCTGTAAATCAAAGGTCCGCGATAAGAACCGTTCAGCACCCACAAACGCATCACATCGGCGGGGTGATCTGCCAGGAATTGGTCCACGCTAATCATGTTGCCCAAAGATTTGGACATCTTCTCAGCCTTCAGGCTCAACATGCCGTTGTGCATCCAAACACGAGAAAATTCTTTACCGGTTACCGCTTCAGTCTGGGCGATTTCGTTCTCGTGGTGCGGGAAGATGAGGTCATTGCCACCGCCGTGGATGTCAATTTGCTCACCCAGGTGGGTCATGTTCATCGCCGAGCACTCAATGTGCCAACCTGGGCGACCTTGCCCCCAGGGGCTATCCCAAGCTGGTTCGCCAGGTTTGGCACCTTTCCATAGCGCAAAGTCCATCGGGTGGTCTTTACGTTCATCCACCTGGATGCGCGCGCCGGCGTTCATGTTGGCTAACTTGCGGCCGCTCAACTTGCCGTAATCGTCCTTGGCTTCCACACGATAATAAACATCCCCATTCGCCGGATAGGCATAGTCTTTTTCGATTAGCTTCTCGATCATGTCAATGATCTGAGGCATATCTTCAGTTGCTCGGGGGTTTTTGGTCGCCGGTAAGATGTTCAGCTCTTCCAAATTACGTTTGTATTCGTTGATGTAATGCTCAGCGAGCTCATAGGGGTCTTCACCCAGCTCATTGGCTTTGGCGATAATTTTATCGTCCACATCGGTGAAGTTCATCACAAAGTCGACATCATAGCCTGAATAAGCCAGATAGCGACGTACAATATCAAACACCAAAGCGGACATGGCATGTCCGAGATGCGCCTCTGCGTAAACTGTAGGACCACAAACATAAAAACGTACCTTCCCTGGCTCAATCGGCTCAAATTCAACTTTGGATCGGCTCAAGGTATTGTAAATTTTTAGTGTCATTTGTTGCTCCTAATCTAATTCCGGTTTGGCAAAAATCATCCTGCCTGCTGAGGTTTGCAAAATCTTGGTCACATGTACGTAAAGCTCTTGGTTCATGTAATGTTCGCCATTTTCAACGACGACCATCGTGCCATCGTCTAAATAACCAACGCCTTGGTTATATTCCTTGCCTTCCTGGATAATTTTGATATTGAAACTTTCACCAGGCAACAAGACCACTTTTACTGCATTCGCCAGGTCGTTGATATTTAGCACGCGAACACCCTGCAACTCTGCAACCCGGTTCAGGTTGAAGTCGTTGGTTAAAATGGGGCAATTCATCTGACGCGCGAGGATCACGAGGCGATCGTCCACCTCTCGCACACCTTCAACATCAAGATCGGTAATGGTAATCGGCACTGCCTTGGTTTCCTGCAGCTCAGCCAAGGTCTCTAAGCCTCTGCGGCCACGTTGGCGACGCAAGCTGTCTGAAGAATCTGAGACAAATTGGAGTTCATTCAGCACGAATCGCGGGATAATCAAATCACCGCCAAGGAATCCTGTTTCTGCGATGTCCACAATGCGTCCATCAATGATCGCGCTTGTATCCACCAGGATTTTGCGCGCACCATCGCCAGCGCCCACTTTTCCGCGCATAGACGTTTTATCGCCAATGCCCTTGAACATGGCAAAAATATCTTCGTTCCGTGAGGCTAAAAGAATGGAAAACATGTAGCCGAATAGAACGACACCGACAAAAGGCATAATGGAGCCAAAAGGTTTGGGTAGTAAAGACAATGGGTAGGCAGTGATTGCCGATGCGATAAAACCAAGCAATAACCCCACCAACCCACTCACCAGTGTTTGGGGGCTCGATTTACTAAATTGTTTTTTCAAAGCTTGTATAGGTTTAATGGTTATATACGGTGTGATAATAAAACCTAACACCATAAAAACCAAGGCAAAGATAGCTATAATCAGCCCTTGATCCAGGTTCAAATTCGGGAAAAATTTTTCAAGATGCTTGAATAATGGTTGGCCTGAAAAAGCACCAATAATGCCAAGGACAATTGCGCCGATTATACGTGACAACAAAATACCGCTCATGATTCGTACCTCCTATGTTAATGTACAAAATGATCAGGTTTAATGATTTCCAGATATTGATATGATAACACCTGAATATTCATTTAACAATATCTGTAGAAAGATTCTAACGTTTTTTTAAGAAGAATGCTCTAATTATTGCAAAAATAGCACTATTTTAAGACGCACAGCAATCTCATCAACATTGACCACTTAGAATGTCTCGTTCCCCCACCTCCTTCATTTGATTACACCCCTGTCTTTTTTACGAAATCGATGACCCTACTTTTGCTCTAAAGATTTCGGCTTTGATGGTTTCCTCAATTTATGGCGTTTCACAGAAGGCTTACGCTCAGGAAAGCCTGGCGTTAAACGGTTTTTTGAGGTTAGTATAGATTGCACATGAGCTAATGCTTCAGGGTCATAAACAAAAGCATGACACACGTCGCACACCCATGCTGGAAAGTCCGGAAAGGTAACTGGCTCACCATCAAACATGGTCACCAAGCTTTTGGTTTGCCTTGAAATTCTACCGATGTAGCAATTTGGGCAGACTTCCGGGTTCTTAGAATAATTAGATTCCATTTTGTTTATTATAACGCTTTAAAAGCATTTTAAGGGACTAAAATGCCTTGAGGTTTCAAGTCATGGCTCATGTTAGGTTGAGCCGCTTTATCGAGGACATCCGGCCCAGTAAGCAGTTTAATTTCCCGCAAAGGCCAGTAGATAAACAACGCCTTGCCAACCACCCAATCCATATCCACAAAGCCCCAGCTATGAGAGTCGTCCGATTGATTGCGATTGTCACCCAAAACAAAAAGTTTGTTAGCCGGCACCTTTTCAGTCAAGGTGTAGCGAGGCATTTCTTTGATGTAGGGCTCAGTTAAAGGTGTACCGTTCACACTCACCACACCGCCACTAACTTCCACGGTGTCACCCGGCAAACCAATCACCCGCTTGATGTAATCCTGGTTTTCAATTCCGGCATGATGAAAAACGATGATGTCACCGCGTTTGGGTTGGCCCCATTTATAAGCCAACTTATTTACCACCAAGAGATAGCCTTGTTTAAGGGTTGGTTGCATACTAATGTTAAAAACCTTTACTCGCGAGGTTACCGTATTTAGAATAAGAAAGATAAGAACCGCAAGAATAATCGTTTGAATGAGGTCCTTCCAAAAGCCATCTTTTTTCTTTTCTTCCTGGACTGGTGTCTTATCTTCCTGACCATTGTTTTCCAAATTTGGCTCCTGGTCTTTAGAAGCCTCTTCTTCAAGCGTTTCCAGTCTTTCTTTTTCTTTATTTGCTTCGTTAATAATCAAGTTTTCTTCTATCACGTAATTTCCAATCCAAAATGCTTTACTTTTAATGCATCAAGGCGCAATTATACTTCACTTGGCTCAGGCCTTTTTTCGACGGTGCGCGCCACGTTCTTTGGGACGGCTCTTCCCAGGTTTTTCCGCGAGCTCAACCCGCTCACGCGCTTTCAACACCAAACGAATCGGTGTACCAAGGAAAGGATAAACTTGTCTGATTTGGTTTTCAAGGTAGCGTAAATAGCTGAAGTGCCCCAATTTGGGGTCATTACAGTACAACATAAAGGTTGGTGGTTCACTGCGCACCTGAGTGCCATAGAAAATATGGAAAGGTTTACCGGTTCCACTTGGCGCCTGATGCTTATCCTGTGCCTCAACCAAAATTTTGTTGAGTTGTGAAGTGCTCATCTTGAAAAGACGTTCTTCTTGAACTTCTTTCACCAACGGCAAAATCTGATGCACACGTTGCCCGGTTTCCGCTGAAATAAACACAATCGGGACATAAGGCAAGAAGTTCAACTCCTGACGGATGCGATTTTCAAACTCAATCGCCGTGTAGCTGTCTTTCTCAATTAAATCCCATTTATTGACCGCAAGAATAACGCTCTTCCAGGCATCCTTGATAAAACCGGCAATATGCGTATCTTGTGCCGTAATGCCACTCACCGCATCAATCACCAGAATGGCGATATCACAACGCTCGATGGCTTGCATCGCGCGCAAAACCGAATATTTTTCAACACCTGGCTCAATCGATCCGCGCTTTCGAATACCCGCCGTGTCAATCAGGGTATATTCTTGACCTTCATGCACAAATTTGGTATCAATCGAATCGCGCGTGGTTCCAGGAATGTTGCTCACAATCGAGCGTTCCTGCCCTACAATCTTGTTCATCAAACTGCTTTTACCGGCGTTGGGCTTGCCAACAATCGCAACCTTGATGGATTCATCTTCCGTTTCATCATCAATCGCTTGTGGAAAATGCGCCACAACCGCATCCAGCAAATCGCCCGTTCCTGTGCCATGGATGGCAGAAATCGCAAAAGGTTCTCCAAGCCCCAAAGAATAAAAATCCATAGAGCCCAGCCAAGCTGATTTACTTTCCGCTTTGTTGGCCACGAGCAGAATGGGGGTCTCGTCCTTGCCATCCACAGTCGTTTGGCGCCGACGTAAGATATCCACCAACTCCTGGTCAGCCTGGGTGACGCCATGTTGGGCATCCACCAGAAGCAAAATCACATCTGCTTCGGCCATAGCTAGTTCCGCCTGGTCACGAATATCACGGATAAACTCCTTAGAGCCAACTGACAGCGGTTCTTGGGTACGTTGCTTAGAGGGATCGATACCCCCTGTATCCACAACAAAGAAGTCAAATCCCGCCCAATGGCCTTCAGCCAGGAGCCGGTCCCGGGTGGTGCCGGGGACATCATCAATAATCGCCAGTCGCTCACCAATCAGGCGATTGAACAGCGTGCTTTTTCCAACGTTAGGTCTACCAACGAGTACAACAACAGGTTTTTGCATGTTTCTTCCTTGAAAATCGCGCCTTATTCGGGTTGAATATAAACCTCAATTGCTTCTGGCACAATCAGATAACTGATCTCATCATTTGGGAGTACCACCACTGGTTTAATTTGGTGGGTGCCAGGACGAATTTGGTCTAAATCCATACCTATGGTCAAAGTTTGCGCGTTTAAATCTGCCAACAAATGGCTTGGTCCGGTCAAATAAACATCTACTTTTGAAATGCTCAAGACGGCTTTGAGCCCTTGGGGAACATTCGTCACCGTAACCGGAATTTCTCGAATGCTCTTGGTGCTGATCACCGGCTCAATAATAACTTTTACTCTCACTTCCACATCGCCGACCAACTCAACCCCATCGGGCAAATTGAGGCTTACAACTTCTTCAAAGCTCTCATCACGTCCATTCAGATTGATGGCCTGGGTTTGGATCAGGTCCGGTAAATTAGGAGTCAGACTTGGCTTTTTAGCATAGATCGTGACGAATTGTGGAATAACCTCGGTGCCAGCAATACGAAAACCATAAGCCGGTGAACCTAAAGGATTTAACACCAGAAAAGCGTTCTTATAGCCACCTTTTTGCGTAACAGGGATTGTGACCGTTACGCGTGAAGGGCTTAAAGTGACACCCTCAACCGAGTTTCCCTGAGCATCAACTGCCTGCAGGTCAACTTGTTTGGTAAGGTCTGTGGTCACCGTGCTCATTTCGATTGTTGCCAGTACTTCGACAACTTTATTGACTTTTGATTCCGCTCCTGAAACGTTCACTTCAGTTGTGTCGAGCTTTGTTTCCCCGGCTTCGACACCCATGGGAAGATTTCCAGTTTGATTCAATGCAATCTCAAAATTATGTGAGACAAGTTTTTCCACAAACAAGCGAACGGTTTTAGGGTTATAATCCACCAATTTTGTGGGTTTAACGTCAATCGTTATCTCCGGTGCCAATTCCGCTTGACCCGCTTTGAGTTCCGAAATATTAATCGTCGCCCTAATCAGTTGCATGTCATTCTTGAGCGTGTTATGCACTGATCGAGGTGCTTTAATCGTCACCAAAACGTTATTCGCAGACTGTTCAGTAATCGTATATTGTGGGTTCTGCCCCAAAACCTCAATCGGAATCGGAATGGCGTAAGCAATCTCTTCGGTTGGGTCATTGGAGTTCACCGCCGAAAACCAAACAAAAAATGAAAGCAGCAAAGAAATGAGGACGGTTGGCATCAGCGCCAGAATTTTCTTGATAATTTTCATTCGCTAATCCTCACTTTCTTTTCGGTTTTTCTTAAAGTAATCCATAATGCTGTTGATGATTGATTTCTCTTCCTCAGGACCTTGATAGGTCATAAATGCATTGAGGCTGTTTCGCAATCGATCGCCGTCCAAACGTCGAATCAGGCGACCTTGTTGCGCAATAGAGATGGTGCCGGTTTCTTCAGACACCACCACTGCGATAGCGTCACTGACTTCACTAATACCCAATGCAGCACGGTGACGCAAGCCTAACGAGCGTTCCACCGAAACGTAAAGCACACCACTGCTCGAAAGAGGCATCACACAAGAGGCGGCTTTGACGCGATTGTCTTCGATGATAACCGCGCCATCATGAAGCGGTGTGTTGGGGTAAAAAATTTGCAACAAAAGCTGAGGTGTGACCTCTGAGTCAATCATCACCCCGTTTTTGTAATATTGATCCAGGTATTGTTGACGCCGAATAACAATCAAAGCCCCATGTCTGCGCTCCGAGAGTTGCACTGCGGCTGCAGAAACGGCTTCGATCGTTTTATTCATCTGCTCTGTTGCACGTTGGCTGCGTTTTGCTCTTAGGAAGCTAAAGCGACCCAGTTTACCCATGCGGCCCAATCCCCTCCGGATTTCCGGTGCAAAGATAACCGGGATAGATAAGATCAAAACCGGTGTCAGGGTCGAGACCAACCATGAAAAAGCCGGCAGGTTGACCATAGACGTCAATAAAGTGATGATAATAACCACCACCAAAACGCCACGCATCAAAGTCTGGCCTTCAGTATCACGCAAAAGATACAGGAAAATCGCAAAGAAAGCCGCCACAAGCAAGATGTCTAACAAACTTGCCCATGTGAAGCGTTGCCATATGAAAAGAAAGTTACTAATCAATTCCGACATAGGTTTTACCTTATTCCAGCTTAAAGTATACCCTTTTTAGCCTTATTTCGCAGTAAAAAGGTTGGGCTTTAAGCTTTTTTAAGAATGTGCCCCTTAAAAACAAGAAGCCAGCAATGAACTGGCTTCCTGAGCATTCATAAAACCGCTTATGGCAATGCATTTAAGCGAGCCAATGCATGGTCCCATCCGGGGTGATATTCAAGTGCTTTGATAAAAAAGTCTTTTGCATCTTCATATTGCCCCAATTGAGCAGCAGCCGCGCCAGCCCAATAGTAGGTTTCCGGCAAGGCTTTTGGTTCGCGACTGTTATCCAAAGTTTGCTGCGCAAGGCTCAAAGTATCCTGGAAGCGACCGGAATGATAGTATGCCAAATAAGGCCCTATTTGATACCAGGTCATGCGCCAAGGACGGGCCCCCATATCCAACTGCGCATAAACGCCAAAGGCCATATCAAATGCCTGAGCTGCAGCGACATATTCGCCCATTTCCACCAAGAGTTGCCCCTTGCTATACCAAGCGAAAAAGAGCTCACGTCCGGCTTCAACAGGGATGCGCGCTTCGACCGCTTCTAGGCTCATGCGCAAATTTTCGGTTTCGTCAGCGTGAACGCCTAAACGCGCCATCACATCTGCTTCTTGTTCAGCAGGGAAAATGACGATGTAAATGCCATCAAAATGGCGCCAATCCAACATCAATTCATCGTAGCTAAGCGTAATCGTACCCAAAAGGGTGTCGTTACTGGTGACCGTTTGACTGGCATCATCATAAGCATGGATGATGCTATAGTGTCCCATCCAGCCATCCCAAGGATCCGTATGCCCGCGCTCCAAAAGCACCGGGTAACCACCAGAGACCAAAGCTTTTAGCACTTGCATATCGCCACCGTAACGCAGGATAGCCTTCAGGTTTCCGGGTCGGGCATTGACATAATCTCGCATTTCAGAAAGCATGACATTGCGATCATCATCATGCGTGCGTAAAGCCAGGCGCATTTCTTCTTGGTTGGTTGGGTCATTCCAAAAATTGAGGTTCATCGAAACATTCGCTGGACCACAGTTATTGAATGTCTGATATTCCAAGCCCATGCCCGAAACCGCGAAAGATGCAGGTACTGGGTAAGGCGTTGATGTTTCCGTTGGCACAACTACAGTAGGCTCTTCAGTAAGAGCTTCTGGTGTCCCGACATGCTCAGCGGTAGGCTCATTGTTTATCATAGAGGCACCGGCTGCTGTTTGGGTCTTGCCGATAATCGCTTCAATCGTGCCTTGTTGACTGGGGTTAAAAACTGCGGCAGACGGCGGTTTGATTTTGTAGTAAATCTTATTGAAAACCGTGTCTACACGATGGCGGATTGGTGGTAGCTGATAAGCCAACAAGGCCAAAATGATGAGACCTAAAACGATACCAACAAAAAGCCAAGGGCTTTTCTTGGTCTTGTTGGCCTTCAAATTACTTTTTAATGATTCTTTTGATTCAGTCATATTTTCTTTTTAGGGGATTTATTAGGGTTCAACACCCAAAGCTTCTAGCTCAGCCAAAGCTGGTTCATAGCCTGGATGGTAGTCTAGTGCCCGTTTAAATTCAAAGATAGCCGTGCCTTTATTGCCAAGCTTCAAGTTTGCACGACCACTCCACAGGAAAGTTTCTGGTAAAGCGGGCTCATTGGCATCACGCACGGTCTTAAAAGCCAGACTCACAATGTCTTCATAGCGACCGGTGTAATAGTAGGATTCATAGGGTCCAAACTGATACCAAATCATACGCCAGGGGCGGACGTCAACGGGCAACCAACTATAATACGTAAAAGCTTCGTCAAACATTTCAGCCGCTTCGACATAATTTTTCTTCAAAGCCAAAAGTTCGCCAATATTGTTGAGTAAGAAATATTTCTCATGTCTTTCGGCGGTTTTGAGTCTTTCTCGGTACTTCTGCATGGTGTAATCGTAATTGAAGTTTGGGTCAGCTTGTTCCCCAAGGACTTCCATTAATTTGGCTTCGTCTTCGGGTTGGTAAACCACGATATAGGTGCCTGCAAACTGATCCCACCCGATTTGCAAAGGTTCATAGTGTAGCCAAATATTGCCGTGATTGGTGTCGGGAATGTGAACTGCTTGCTGAGCGTCGTCATAAGCATCGATGACGCCATAATGACCCATCCAATCCCCTTTATTATTGTAGCCACGCTCAACAATTACAGGGAAACCCGCCGCAACCAATTGTTTTAACAAATCAATTTCGCCACCATAACGCACGAGTGCCTTATAGTCCGTGTGTTCATTGGCATACAGCGCCAACTCGCTTGGCGAAACATTGAGATCACGCCAACCAGGTTTAATGACGCGTTCGATGTCCAGGGAATCCCCTACCCAACCCCAATAGCCCATAGCCAACTTGAGGTTTGCCGGGCCACAGGAATTCCAGTTTTGATATTCCTGCACAATGCCTTCCAAAGCAAACGCAGAAGGAATAGCCGTCGGCATTGGGCTGGGCGTCACTTCAACAACGACCTTTTCGTCGTCCTTGTTTCCCTCAACAGGCGTTGGCGTGGGTTCAGGTTCTGGAGTTGCGGTGGGTGCCATTGCGGTAAGCGTTGCAACCACTGCCGCATCCATGGTATTGTTCACCGAAGGCGAAAAAACCGATTTGGCGGGTGGACGCAGGAAATAAACAATCTTTGACTTGTAGATCGTTACGTAAGGGTAAAACTTCCTCTTGATGCTGGGGATTTGGTAAAGTGCAATCGCCGCCAAACCAAAAGCAATGATGACACTAAGGATGATCAGAATAACCTTTCCAGCTTTTCGACCTTTTCTTGTAGTTGTTTTATTTTCCTGTTTTGTCTCTTCCATAACCCCCGATTATAACTCATGCACAGGGGAATCGGAAAACACAGATATACCTGCAGTATTAGCATTATGTCAAAATATCTAAATGGTTCGGCAATATCAGCCAATATATGGTAGGATAATGCCTTGTAAGAGGAGTTTGTAACGTTATGCCATTGTATGCCTATAAATGTGAATCCTGTGGACATCAGTTTGATAAGTTTCAACACTTTGTTGACGACCCCCTAAGGGTTTGCCCCGTTTGCCAAGAGGAAGCCTTGCGCAAGGTTTATTCGCCTGTCGGTATCGTTTTTAAGGGCAAAGGTTTTTACGCCACCGACAACCGCTCACCCAGTGGCATGACCAGCAGCAAAAGCAGTGGTGAAACGAGCCCCTCAAATGCAGAATCGGGCAACGCCAAGGTTAGCGAGAGCTCACCCGCCAGCAGCACGGCAAGCACTGGCGACAGCAAAGTCGCTTAACAACGCAAACACATCATCGATTTAAGACATTTCAAGCGCTCAAAGAGCGCTTTTTTTACATCTATTTAACCTGAACCTTAAATCTCGAATAAAAACACCCTATTTTGTAAATTACCGTTTACAATCATGATGATTAAATTACAGGTGCAAACTTTGAACACGCTACAAACGCTTCTTTCGAATCCCGCATTAATCATTACCACCATCCTGACCATCGGCGTTATTTTAGTAAACGGTTGGACTGATGCGCCAAACGCTATTGCCACATGTGTTGGCACGCGCGCCATGACACCTCGCAACGCGATCATTATGGCGGCAGTCGCCAACCTGCTGGGAGTCTTGGTAATGACCCTCATCAACACCAACGTGGTTGTAACCATCTCGAACATGGTCGACTTTAGTGGTGATGCCCACGCCGCTTCGATCGCCCTCATGGGCGCTCTGGCGTCCATTGTCATTTGGGCGACCGCGGCATGGTATTTCGGCATCCCCACCAGTGAAAGTCACGCGCTCATCGCCGGTCTAACTGGCGCGGCAGTTGCTTACCAAGGCAGCTTCAAGGGCGTGAACGGCGCGGAATGGTCAAAAGTTTTGATTGGTTTGGTCATTTCTACCGTGATCGGCTTTGGGCTTGGTTGGGCAATCACCAAATTGATCGAGAGATTATTCAAGTCTGTGGATCGCCGAAAAACAACCACTTTGTTCAAAAACGCTCAGATTGCTGGTGCCGCATCCATGGCTTTTATGCACGGCGCGCAAGACGGCCAAAAATTTATGGGCGTTTTCCTGATTGGCATCTACCTTTCACAAGGCCAGGCTGTGCCCGCCTCTTTCACCATCCCCATTTGGCTCATCATCCTGACCGCGCTCATTATGGGTTTGGGAACCTCAATTGGTGGACACCGCATCATCAAATCGGTCGGCATGGATATGGTAAGGCTCGAAACCTATCAAGGTTTCAGCGCGGATATCGCCGCTTCAATTACTTTGCTTTTCGCAACCCTGTTCAAAGGCTTACCCGTATCAACCACTCACACGAAAACAACCGCGGTCATGGGCGTCGGCGCTTCAAGACGTATTCGCTCTGTGAATTGGGGCATCGTTAAAGAAATGGTGCTCGCTTGGGTCTTGACCTTCCCTGGCTGTGGCTTACTGGGCTATTTGGTCACAAAACTACTAATGATAATCTTGGTTTAGAGGAATTTATGGCTAGAAAAGACAACAACTACTTCCACATGTTTATCAGCATTGCTGAAGATGCAATTAATGCGGCGCGTCAACTGAATGACACCATCAAAAATTACGATCCAAATACGATCGAAGAGCAAATGTTAGCGATGCACGAGCTCGAACATGCCGCTGATGAAAAGAAACACGTCATGATGCAACATCTGGTTGCTGAGTTTATTACGCCCATCGAGCGCGAAGATATCATCACCTTGTCCTGGGCTTTGGACGACGTGATGGACTATATTGAAGAAATTTATCAGCTCTTCTTTATGCACAATGTGCAAAGCATGCGCGATGAAGCCCGCATTTTTGGCGATTTGATTTGCCGCAGCGCAGAAGCTTTAAAAGCCTGCTTTGATGAGTTTGAAAACTTCAGGCGCTCACAAGTTTTGCGGGATCGTTTGATTGAAGTCAATACGATTGAAGAAATTGCCGACAAATTGTACATCGACGCCGTGCGTCGTTTGCATGTCGAAGAACTTGACGCGAGCAAGGTTCACACTTGGTCCGTGCTCTTCTTGCAACTCGAACGCACCATCGACCGCATCGAGCAAGTCGCCGACACGATCGAACAAGTGATTATGAAGAACTCCTAGTTTCGATGCGAGCTGAATAAAACGACAAAATTTAAACAATCTGATTGAAACCAATGAGCCTCAGTAAATACTGAGGCTTTTTTATATCCCTACTTAACAACAACATACTGGATGCATAGCGCCTTTACCTCGCTTATTCTGCTTGGTGTCCACACCCTCTGTTCTGCATAATGCCCTTGCCCCACTTGTTCTGCATGGCGTCTCGCCATGCACTACCTTGTTCGTTTGTGATACCCTGACCACAAACCTGGACATAGGTCAGCACCCCATGCCTAACGAGAGTTTTCGCCCCCTCCTTGGGAGGGGGACTAAGGGGGTGGGTCTTTTTTCGCTAAACACTTAGCGTCGCATATTGTTAAAACAAAAATCGTGTTCCTTCCAATCTCTTCTTGGACTTTTTTTGTTCACTTCAAAAGAAAACCGCCTCAAATTCGAGGCGGTTGAAGGCTACATTAAAAAAACTAGCGCAAGTAGGGATTATGTTCCTTTTCCCAGGCTACATTCGTCACCGGACCATGCCCAGGCACCAAAATCGTGTCATCCGGCAAGGTAAAAACCTGATCCCTGATGGACGTCGTTAAAAGCATATAATCGCCACCTTCAAAGTCCCAGCGTCCAATCCCTTCCCTAAAAATGACGTCCCCAACAATCGCCATACCGGCTTCTGGAAGATAAAACACGACTGAACCTGGCGCGTGCCCCGGCGCAAAACGCGCTTCCGCAATAAATTCACCTTCTTCAGAGCCCTTAAAGCCAAGCTTTTCTCCATGCGTAATAAAGCGTGTTGGTTCAGGGAAGGGTTCCAGCCGCATGCCAAAGAAAGATGTGCCCTGCTTCAAAATCATCTTATAAGCCTCTTCACTAATCAACACATCTACTGGTTCGGGCAAGGCGCGTAACAGAGCCGGTACACCCGCGGTATGATCAGCATGGCCATGTGTAATCCATATTTGCTCTATGGTCATGCCTTCCTTTTCAGTCCACGCCACTAACGGCTCAGGCTCAAAACTCGGGTCTACCACAATCACGCGTTTGCTGTCTTCCTCAATGATCACCACCGCGTTAGTCTCCAAAGGACCCAGTGGTATTTGTTTCAGCGTCAATTTCATATCCTTATATTCCTCTCCATTCCAGAAGTCTGAAGTCCTACCAAAACTTCTCCAAGGGCAGGACTTCGCGTGGCAAGTCGCTCAGGCTCAAAAGCCCATCCGCAGTCACAACCACATCATCTTCGATGCGCACGCCAGCATAATCGGTCAAATAAATGCCCGGCTCGATGGTAAACACCATACCTTCTTCCAAAACCACGTCACTGCCGCCAACAATCCAAGGCGCTTCGTGCGCTTCCATGCCCAAGCCATGACCAGTGCGATGGATAAAACGCTCGCCATAGCCGCCTTTGACAATCACATCCCGTGCCAATTTATCGATGTCACCGGTGGTCATGCCTGGTCGGCCACCCAATCGTCCAGCTTCATTTGCTTTCCTCACCAAGTCGGCAATTGTGCGCATCTCCTCACTTACCTCACCACAACTGAAAGTGCGCGTGATGTCCGAGAAATAGTGCTCAAAGCCAGCGCCCCAGTCAATCAGCAAAAAGTCACCTTCTTGCAAAACGCGATCGGTAGGCGAAGCGTGCGGATTAGCCGTGTTGGGCCCTGTCGAAACAATCGGCGAGAAAGGCAGCTCTGGATCGGAGCCAGCACGATAAAGCTGGACCATCAACTCAGAGGCAATGTGATTTTCGCTCTGTCCGGGACGGACGGTCTTGAGCGTTTCGAGCAAAGCATTTTGCGCAATCTCGGCCGCACGCTTCATTTTAGCCAGTTCCGTGGCATCTTTGCGCAATCTTAACTTTGAAATCGCCACTGAGCCATCCTCAAATCGTGCCTTGGGCAAGGCGGATTGCAAAAGGTTCATCTCTAAAAACCGCAGGCGCGTCGGCTCGACACCTATGCGCAATGCTTTATCACCAAAACCGCCCAATGCTTCAGCAAAAACATCCGACCAGGTTTCAGCCACATCACCGAAGGTGCTTACCTTAAGCTCAGCTTCCAAGTCTGCCACTTTTGCGCGTTCGAGCTCAGGCAAGATGATTTGAGAGCTCCCCTCCCGCCAAAAAACCGCAACCACCGGCCGTTCCATCAGATGAAAATCCAAACCGGTAAGGTGGTTCAAGCTGGGACCCGGGTTAAGCCCAACAGCATCCAACTGATGCTCTTCTATCGCCTTTTGTAATCGAAGAAATCGTTCTTTCATAGTTCCGTCCGTTTTCTTTTAGTATACCCTTAGCTAAATAACAGCTCAATTTTTTTCACAATAAAGAGTAATGTAATGAACAAAAAAAAGGACACTGGCATTACCGGCGTCCTCTTCTAATACACTTAAACACAACCATGTTTTTAGAGTTCGTTCAGGAGGCGTTGACGCAGAGTTTGGTACTCGTCCTCGTCAATCAGTTCCTGGGCATAAAGTTTCTTCAGCTCTTGCAAACGCTCACTTAATGGTTTCTCTTCAGTTGAGGAGCCCGCCAACTTTTGAGGTAAATTGGCTGATTCATGTTGTTTCACAGTGTTCATCCTTACAGAATCTTGCTGATCATTGTAATAAGCAATCCCTTGAAAGACACCAGTTTCCACCCGGGAATTTCTCTTAACCTGTATACCTGAGTCAAAAGGTCTATCCTGATTAAAAGGCATTGAAAATTGAGATGTCGTTCTGATTTCATTGACAAACGCCCTTTGACTTAGACTCCTCTTTTGAGACACAATGTACAAATAAGTGAACAGCTTAGCCAATGTGCCAAAAAAAACAAACATCCAGAAAGGATAATAACCAGCGCGTTGAAGGAATGCACCAATTAATATTATTACGACACATGCCAGCTCTTTGGACAACCACCCAATCTCCCTCAATTTTTTATGAGGAAACAATAAAAACACATTTGATAAAATCACTTGAATAAAAGCACACAAAATAATTAATCCACCATAAAGGTTATATTCATAAAGACCTTTTGAAATAGCATTTATGATAAGGGCTACATAGTTCGACAAGAATAGCGCAGGTATTCCGATTAACAACACAAGTTGTGTTTCTTGATTAGAAATAAAACATAAAACGACCATTCCAACCAAAGCTATGAGAAAACCCATAAGATAGACAGGTTGCCCATATGGTGTTGCAAAAATAGCAATACCGATACTAACTAATGCAAGTGAAACGCCAGCCATCTTGAAGACCAAGGCTTTTGTAATATTGTTCGAAATAGCTGGGTTGGTATAAGTCATCCTATTTTGCTCCGCTCTTCCGCCATAGGATAAACTCCCTCAGCACTATTCCAATCACAATCAAGGCCATAAGTCCGCCAAGGATCACGATGCCGCTCACGTTCTCAACTGGTAAAGGTTCAATCATTAATTCAGGATCAACATATGACCCTGTTTGATGCACAAATGTTTTTGTTATTGAAATCGCGGTTGCTTCGATTTTAGCTTGAGGATTCATGATCGGTCGGATTGAGATGGTGATAATCACCAAAATGAGGGTGACTAAACCAAGTCCGATTAAGGTCGCAATAAAACCAACGCGCAGTTTGTTTGATTGACCGCCTTTCGTTTCTTTTGGTTTTTCTTGTTTAGACTTCGTCTTAGGACTCATCGTACTCAAAAATCCCTCACCCTTCTCATTTTTATTTTGGTTCTTCTATACAAGGTCGTTTCAAGTAAAACAATGTTACTTTATACCCTCAATTGCTGCTTCGACAGCCTCTTCAACACTCGCATTATCACGAATGATCATCAAGGTTGCGTTGCGCAAAACCGGACCCAAGCTATTTATGATTTCATCACGTGGGTAAAGTCGGGCAACATTCATAATCTTTTCCAACGCTGGCTTGAGGTTCTGGTCTGTCCATGCGCCCAAAGCACTCGGTCGCGCTGGGACATAACCTAGAGCTTCGCTCCACTTTGCCAAAAACGCGGGTTCCGTTAAATCTTGCATCAATAATATGCCTAATGCTTGTTGTCCTTCGTCGGGATTAGCTAAAGCTAAAGCCCAGGCATCAGCCAGTGTAAAACTGGGTTGCGTAAAAGCGGGTGTTGGATAACCTGTCGCCTCACTTCGCAGAGTCTTCAAAACCACGCTTGCGGGCATCGCCGCGGTATTCAATTGCCGTTCACTAAAACCTTGCCAAACGGCATTGACTGTTTGCATGCCAGCAGCACCGGTATGCAAGTGATGCGTTGTCACCAAGTCTTTGAGCGTTTGGAAAACTCGAGTTATTGGCTCGGCTTGCAAAACGACATGCTTTTGAGCATCTTGTGTCTCGCCTCCAGCTGCCAGGTAAAGCATAAGCATAAAGCGACCCTGTGAATCGTCCGCGGCAAACCCAAAGCGCCCAAAGTTCGAAGCCAACTCAAACCAATCATCATCAGGGGGCAGCTCTGTTGGAATTTGATACGCCATAATCATGGGGTCACCAATCAAACCCAAGCCATAGCTCTCACCATCGATGGTGACCGTCTCGCGGGCGAAACTGTACCAATCCATGGCGCCTGCCATTGAAATCAGGTCATCGTTAGAATAAATCAGATTGCGTGATTTCGCCAAATCCAAATCTTGCTTGCGTAATAGCACCAAGCCAGGTAAATTCTCGGGTGCCGCGCCATTGGTCGCAATTAAGGACTCAATTAAATTACTGTTACCAGTTGGGTTTTTTAAACGGACAACGATCTCCACGCGGTTGTTCTTGGCGAAATTTGCCAATCGTGCTTTTAGGAGTCGCGCAGCTTCGTTATCGGCTTCAGGGTCAAACTCAGGGGGTAACCAAAACACAAATCGGGTTTGTCTTGGTTGGGCAGTAGCCGTCGACGTTGGTTCGATCTGTGCTTGCGTTGGCGCTGTTGTTGCCGTTGCGGTTGGTATAACAGGCGTTTTCGTAGGGACACCTGCAGGCTCTTCCCAGGGGAAATCTATACTCTTAACGAAGTCACAGCCGGCTAAAGCCAACAACACAAATGCTATCAGCAAAAGCGAGATTGAATTTAGCCAGCTGCGAGTGTTCTTTTTCATAGCTTAATTATAATCGGCTTAGTCTGAACCTAAAACGATTTGATTTAGTGTTCTCCAAGCTCGATTTTGTTATTCAGCAAACCCACCAAGAGTTTGATCGAATTTTCAACATCCGCACGGTCGACCATCTCGCTAGGGGTATGAATGTAACGACTGCCAATCGACAGACATCCAGCCGGCACACCTTCACGGGTCATTTGAATCGCGCGACCATCCGTGCCGCCAAAGGTGAGGACTTCCATTTGGTAAAGCAGTCCTTGCGCCTTGGCTTCATTGACCATCCAATTGACCACACGCGGGTCAGCGATAAAGGAGCTATCGCGCACTTTGATGGCTGGGCCATTACCAAGTTCCACATTGAGTTTGAAGCCTTTGGGCGTATCACCCACACCGGTCACATCCACAGCGATACCCACTTCGGGGTCCACGCCGTAAGCAGCGGTTGTCGCGCCACGGATACCCACTTCTTCTTGCACACTAAACACAAAGAAGATTTCGTTGGGGCTGGTCTTCTTAATCTGTTTCATGGCTTCAATCGCAATGGCAGCCGCCAAACGATCGTCCATAGACTTAGCCACCAAGCGTTTGCCCAAATCGAGGAAGGGGCGTTCAAAACCACACACATCGCCAACCTGCACAGGGCAATCCTTTGCGGAGGTCGCACCAGTATCAATATACATTTTGTCGAGCGTGGGCATTTTTCCAGGTTCGATCGATTCCATGCCAATCACACCACGCACACCGTTCATAAAGATCACGCGATTGCCTAAGCAGGTCAAGGGGCTCACACCACCCACCGCTAAGAAGCGCGCGAAACCTTTTTCGTCGATGTGAGTGACCATCAAGCCAATTTCGTCGATATGCGCAGAAACCATCACGCGCATACCGCCCGGCTTCTTGGTGCCTACACGGACAATCAAGTTGCCCAAGGCATCCGTACGGATATCATCAGCATAACCTTTGATTTCCTCGCGCACAACAGCACGAATGAGGTGTTCCTGGCCAGAGGGGCCGGGGGTTTCAACCAAACGTTTAATTAAGTCCAGTAATTGATCTTTTTTCTTTTCTACCATTGTTTACTCCTGCCTCAAGAGGATTTTTTTGTCCAATCGCGCCAATGCGGCGTGTAAAAGTCTTAGTGTATTTAATTCATCATCAATGCGCGCCATGCCGGCTGCACTATGAGCGTAACGTCCAGGTACAGATACCGACACACTCGGCACACCTTCGCGAACACGATGAATAGCGCCAGCATCGGTACCACCCGGTGCGGGTTGGCGGAATTGCCAGGGGATGTTTTCGTCTTTAGCCGTGTCTACCAGCCAGTCAACCAAGCGTCGGTCAGCGATCGTCGCGCCATCCATTAAGTAAATCGCCGGCCCGCCATCCAAATGGGTACGATAAAGCGTATTATCTTCGCCATCAAAGTCTGGCAAATCCAACGCTGGTGTGGAGTCGATGGCGATACCGATATCAGGATTCATCGCAAAAGCTGCGACTTTAGCGCCTCGTAAGCCCACTTCTTCTTGCACAGTAAAAGCTGCCAGAAGATCGATGTTTTCTGGAGCATTCTTCACCAGTTGGATCAGGTTATAAACACCCAAGCGATTATCCAAGGCCTTTGAGCAAATCGTGGGACCCATCACCTGCAACTTGGTGGCGAATGTTGCCCGGTCACCAGGTTTGGCTTTAGAGGATCCACCCGGGCCAAGGTCAATACGCAATTGATTGACCGTCAAGGCTTGTTTTCGTTCAGCCGGTGTGGTCAGGTGAATAGCTTTAGCGCCAATAATGCCAGGCACATGTTCACGGCCAACGATGACTTGCTTACCAACCAATTGGCGTGGGTCAATGCCACCCACGGTGCGGAACTCGAAGATACCTTTACCCTCATCCTTAATGAGCATAAAGCCAACTTCGTCCATATGCGCCGCAACCATGACGCGCAAGTTATCCTTGCCTTTGCCTTTTTTAGTCACCAGCAAGTTTCCCAGATGGTCCACGCGCATTTCATCCGCATGATCTTCCAGTTCTTCCATTACAATGTCTCGGATTTCCTGCTCATCACCAGAGACGGCTAAAGCGTCACACAATCTGCTGAGCAAGGCGAGTTCTTTTTTACCCATTTTAGGGTTGAAAGGTTTTGGGGCTTCCATTTTCTTTGCCATGGTTTACTCCCACTTCACAGTATTCATAAAATCGAGAGGTAAATTGGTGATGAACTCTGCCATCAACCGGCCTGCTCGTTGGATATCTTTGATGGCCACCTGCTCCACTGGCGTGTGCATATAGCGCAGAGGAATGCCGATTTCCACCACCGGAATGCCTTCTTCAGCCACTTGCACGCCATAAGCATCCGTGCCCGACATGCTGGGCGAGTATTCCTTATAGATTGGAATTTCATACTCATTAGCCGTTTTTTCAAGGGCTTGGTATAACGCAGGATGAACACAAGCACCCCAGTTGAGTGAAATACCGCCACCCAGTTCGAAGTTGGTTGAGCCACTGCCACCGGGTCCGGCAGCAAAGGTGACATCAATCACAATCGCAAAATCAGGCTTCACTTTGATGGGATCCAAGAAGCCACCAATGCAACCCACTTCTTCTTGCACAGTCGCATCGGCAACCACATCCCATTGGTGGCGACGCTTGCCCAAAAGCTCGAGCATCACTGTTGCAGCCGCCACAGAAGCACGGTTATCCAGTGTGTGTCCGGCAACAGTATCGCCCGCCAGTTCTTCAGGCGTCGAAGCAAAGGAAATCACATCGCCGACTCGCACCAGCTTTTCGACTTCTTTGGGGCGTAATCCGGTATCCACAATCAAATAAGCCTGGGCCAATGGTCCTGTGCCAGCTTCAGGCGGCAAAAGGTGCTGAGGAGGCATCACGACCAGGGCCGGCAAATCTTTAGGCTCGGCACCGTTGGTAGCATGTACCATGACAGGTTGTCCGGGTAAAATGCGGGGGTCAACGCCACCCACTTGTGTAAAACGTAAAAAGCCGTCCTCGATCGCGGTTACCATCAAACCGATGGCATCCATATGGGCGGCAATCATCACGGTTGGTCTGGGCTCGGGGCCTTCGCCGCGCTTGAGCGCAAGCAGGCTGCCCAGATTGCTGAACGCGATTTCGTCGCTCAGTGGCTCCCATACCTTGGCTATAATGTCGCGGACTGGTCTTTCATAGCCGCTCAGCCCAGGTGCAGAGAGCATGTCTTTGATAAAGGGTATCAATTCGAAGGTCATAGGCATCTCTTTCTAAGGTTCTGTTGGTTGAGGTTCAGTCGGCTCCTCGATGGGTTCAGGGGTGTCTGTTGGTAATTCAGGAGGAACCGTAATTTCAATATCTGTTTCGGTAGGCGTCGCCGTCTCCGTTGGCGTTGGGCTAGGTGTCTCTGTCAAGGTTGCCGTTGGTGTGGCGGTTTCGGTAGGTGTTATCGTTTCTGTCGGCGTAATCGTTGGGGTGCGAGTCAGATAACCTGTCAGGGTAATTGTGGGTGTAAAAGTGTCTTGCGCTGGTAAGCCTTGAGTGATGACAGGTGTGGCTGTTGGCGGTTTTGGCTCACGGTTAAGCCGCAAAAGCACAAAGCCCAGCACGTAACAGGGAATCGTGATTAGGATTAAGATGACTAACAAGTATCGCGTTCGTATCTGTTTTGACTGCTCGTCCAAAGCCGCGCCTCCATTGGACAACACTTATTGCCCAATGGATAATGATACCACTTCACAACCATCTTGCCCAAATGATCGCCAACACTATCCAGGGCAATTGCATCAAAACTATGCTTTCAAAAAAAGTGATGCTTAGACAAAGTAGGTCCCCATTCGCCCCCTCCGCGCCGCGACAACGCTGTTTGCGATGCTGCAATCCTTAATTTCGCGGCGCAAAAGGGAGGGGGATAAAAGGGGGTGGGTCTTTTTGAGCCTCGATCAACAAACGATTGAAGTTTCTTACATCATATTTTCAAGAAAAAGGAATGGTTCTTGTTAAGTTTCCTATTAATTCCATACGCCAGTCAGTAAGGTGCAATTCCCCTACACCACTATCTTAAAATAAACCTCCTGTCTTTTGTAAAAATAGCCCCAGAGCGGCTATGCTCTGAGGCTATAATTTACCCTTCTTTTTTTTATATAGCTTGATTGACCTGCAATCTCATTTCACGGCTGAAACATCATAAGGCACACCTGGCACTACAGGGATACGCATGACCTCATCGGTTTGGATATTAATCAACAAAGTATAGTTAGGACCCATGCCTGGTTTTTTTACAGTCACAATCACAATATTCTGATCAAACCAGCCATAACTATTCACCAGATAGCCTTCAACAATCAGTTTCTTTTGTTGTGTTTTTGGATCCATAACATAAAGCTCATCTCCAATAGCGTTTATCGCCAACAACTGACCATCATAACGAGACATCAAAGCATAGTTCGTGCCCCAAACAGCTATGTCAGAAACTTCTATTTCATTTGTGCGCCCAGTTCCAGGTTCGTAAGCGACCAGCTTTCCTTGAACATCGCCATAAGCATATTCAAAAACGTAAATCTCGTTCTCATGTGACCAGCCTAAAATTTCAAACTTGGCGTTCGGCAGGAAATATTGTAGCGTTTTATCAGACATCCGATAGACATAGAATCCAGCTTTATTTCCACGGTAAGCCAAATAATCGCCATTGGGTGACCAGCGAGGCATATGCACATAATTATCACTGATTGTGTCAATCTCAGTTACTTCTCCACTTTCAAGATCCATAACCGACAGCGTGCGAACACTTCCATAATGGCGTTTGCCTTCAGGGTAAACAATGCGCTTACCGTCCAAAGATAAACCCGCATAATCAGTGTCTAAGGTCTTTAGCGTTTCACCCTTAAGGTTTTTTAATACAACTTCTTTACCAGATTGTGAACCACTGATAATCATCCCGTCAGGAATGTTTTCCATTTCAATTTCTGGCATTTGGAAGCTTTCATAAGAAACGATTGCGCCAGACTTCCCAGCCACGACCCCTAATGTTGCCAATAAGGTTTCGTCTGGTGTCCAATCCGTGCGCAGTTCAAACGTTTCGTCCACGACCCAAGCATTACTCAAACGGTATATGTACTTTTCTTCGTCAAGTGAAATACCCTTTTCAAAAACCGCGCCAAACCAGCCACGGTCAACAAAATCTGATGGTCGACTTTCTTTCTTAGTACTCGCTACAAAACTTTGGCTTGCAGGATCGAACTGGCTGATATCCGCTTTAAACACATCTGATCCGGTATAGAAATATGCATAATTGATGCTTTCAGTCGAAATTTGGCTTGTAATCAGCGTTATTTGCAAATCATCGATAGAGCGACTGATTACATTAGCCACACGCATTGATGGCGCAAAATCGCCAATCGCATCACGCACAAAAGCATCGTTTTGAATCTCAAAATCGAGGACCTTGTCAATTTGTTTAGCTGTGGAGGCTAATTGCTTAATGGTGAAGGGAGCTTTGAATCCAGTGGGACGGAATTCAATTGCCCAGTGCATCCCAAAGTTGTAATCTTTAAAAGGCACCAACCATTTATAGTCTTCAGGCAAACGGTAAGGCACAGTCCTGCCATCAGCATCCCGAATCTCAAGGCTACCTTGCAAATAAAGTTCGCCAGTATCCGTGGTTCCGCTAAATGTTCCGGCAAGAATTAAGGCATCGCCATGGACTACTACATTCTGGATTTGCACACCGCCATCAATCGCTTTGTCTGGTTGAGGCAAAATCATCAGATCTGGTTCTTGCTTTGACGGTACTGTATCAGTTGGATTTTCTGAATCTGACCTTTCGATTTCCATTGCTATAATTTGCGCATCAGGGGCAACATCTTGCAGGGAATAGGCATCTTGAATAGCCAGTTCACCTTTAGCCAACACGAGCCCCAGGCTCGTTTGCCAATTTTGCGGTGCAGTGTTGTCAATAAGCGTCCCTTTGATACAAGGCACATGCAAGCTTAAGGTCTTGATACCCGCCGGAATTGCTGGGAAAATGCCAGTCTCGATCTCTTCATAGCGAGTGCCATCTTCAGTTTCCAACCATGCCGGTGTGTGGCATTGTTCAAAAACCATATCCTTGTAAAACACGGGTTCGGGAACATTGTAAAAATAGTGCTTCACAACCGATTTTTCTGGTGTAAACCATGCGTTTTCAATCACCCATTCCACTTTTTCCTGACTCAGCTTAATAGGTTCATTCAATGTCCAAATTTCGGCATCCTTCTCAACGAAGCCAACTTCAGGGGTAAAACCCAGCCAGCTTTGAATCTGTGCCAGGACTTTGTTGGGACCAATCATTAATACGACAGCAATAAGAATCAAGATAGGGCTTGCAGCAAAAGCCCAGCCGTTGAAACGTGTCTTTTTAGGCTTGGCAAGCATGTTCAATTCCCGCTCTTGAATATTAGCATGCAAGCGATTGCGATAAGCGCCATCGGGTTCTTCAACTTTGATCGCGCTTTTTAGTTCTTTTTCAAAATTGGTATAGTTTGTCATTCTTTACTCCACCTGGGCTTTAAGGCGCGCCAGCAACCTGTAATAAGCTTTTTTAACTTTGTTCTCGCTCTGTTTTAGAACCTGCGCCATATCAGCAAAGGGCAGTTCTGCAATCAAACGTAAGCGGATATACTCCTGTTCAATCGGTGTCAAGCTTTGCAAAAGCTGCTCCAGCTCAATCATGCGATCCTTGTCAATATCGCCGTCATATTCCCTTATGCTCAATTGATCAATCACATTTTCACTGAGCTCAGCTTTTGGGCGGCGATAAATAAGGCGAAAATGATCATTGACCTTGTTTCGAGCGATGGTGAAAAGCCAGGGCTTAAAACTGTTTGGGTCACGCAATTTTTGGCGTGTTTCCAATGCTGTGATAAAAGTTTGAGAGCAGATATCTTCAGCATCAGCAGTATTTTGGACGCGACTGTAGATATAGTAGTAGACCGGATTAACATATTTTCGGTAAAGATCCGAAAAGCTTGCATCTGCCATGTCTGTTTTTGCTTGTACTTTACTCACAGTCATCATTTTAATCGATGTACTCATAGTTTCTTTCCATGTTTAGTTTGTAGCTACATAAACTCAGTCGCCGATATGAACAGATTCGGGACAAAACGTCTAAGATTGCTTGTTTGTCAGCAAAAAACAGCTTCAAATTTCTACAGGTAGGATATAATTATTTTAGGGAATATTTTTCAAAGGAGCGTTGTATGGCAAGTAAAGATAAAGCCCAAAAAGAAGATCGTAAAAAGTCAAAAATGACCATCAAAGAAAAACGTAAAGCCAAAGACGAAAAGAAAAAGTCTGGCACCATCAGCACAACTAAATAATGTATTCAAATGCCTTGTAAAAACAGGGCATTTTTAATCAAAAAGGAGTAATTATGGCAAAGATTTGTTCAAATTGTGGCAACACAAATGAAGATCATCAGAATTTCTGCACCAATTGCGGAAACCCCCTGGCTCAAGAAGCACCCCCACCGCCTCCCGAAATGGCAAGCGAATTTGTGCCGGTTATCGACCCGCAACCAGTAGCCCCTCCACCTCCTGCGAACGACTGGCAAGCGCCCCCACCTCCCACCCCTCCAGCGGCTGAATGGCAAGCGCCGCCACCACCTCCACCAGCACCTCCAATGGGCGAATGGCAAGCCCCACCACCTCCTCCTCCCGTTCCACCCGCTGGTGCATGGCAAGACCCACAGACTCCACCTCCCGGGCAATACCAACAACCCTTCCAAGCCGCGCCACCACCTCAGGCACCCATTTTTAATAGCCAACAAGCTAAAGCCGATTTTGCCAAATCCAAAGGCTTGTTCATGGACATGATCAATGCGCATAAGGCCGACGCGGAACCTTCAAGCCAAACTGGTGAAATCCCACCTCGCAGGTATCCCGCGCTAAAGCTCTTTATGACCATATATCGTGTTATTGCTTGGATTTGGGCTGGCTCTATTTTGCTGGCTGGATTAATAGCTTTCTTTGCCAGAACCTTTACCCGCTACTGGTATCAAGGTTTACTTGCCTTACCAGTTGCAATCTTGCTCGCTTTCCTTGCTTTGGCTTCGGTCTATGCAATGCTCGATGTTGTCAGGTTGTTCATCAACATCGAAGATAACACGCGCCGCTCGGCGAACAAATAACATTCAATGGCTCAAAAACAGGGCTATAGGCTCTATAGCCCTGTTTTTCAACGCCACTACACAATCCCACAGAGAGGAAAGATGAAACATTCCAAAATTTTATTATCTTTATTTATTGTGCTTATCCTTTTTATTAGCCCCATCACCCCTAACACAATTGCCAAAGCGGATGATGGCACGATTACAGAGGTTTTTAGTCCCTATTACACTGAAATTCGAACAACAGACGCAAATGGCCGTACCCTCGTCAAAAGCATCATCAATGGGCCTCGCAAGCCGCTACCGGAATATGAAGACGAAAGACTAGCCTCAATAAAAAGCATTGATGAGGCGCAAGGACTTATCCCTAACTTTCCATCCTACAGCTGGGTGTTTGGCTGTTCTGCGGTTAGTCAGGCGATGATAACTGCCTATCACGATCGCACCGGCGCGCCAAACCTTTATACCGGACCCACTGATGGTGGTTTCGCGCCTATCACCGACACTCAATGGCCAAGATGGACTGATGGCGCTGGCGATGATTACCCCAGCAACCCCATAATCGCCTCCCGCATCGGCATCGATGGTCGAACAATTAAAGGCTCTATCGAAGATTATTGGGTGAAAGCTGACAGTACCGACCCAGACCCTTATATCACTGGTGGATGGACTGAACACACCTTTGACCAAGCCGTTGGCGACTATATGTTCACTAGTCAAAGTAAGTATGACAACGTTGATGGCTCGACTGTTTTCTGGACCTATAACGATAACAGGAAATTGACCTGTGATGAATTACAGCAGGAGAATTTAGCTGATGGCACTTTAGGGCGCAGGAATTATTATCAAGCCAGAGGCTATCAAGTGAGCGATTGTTACAATCAAGTGGTTGATTCTCAGGTTGCGGGCGGCTTCTCTTTAGCACAATTTAAAGCAGAAATCGACGCTGGTCAACCGGTTTTGCTCAACCTTAAAGGTCATTCAGTCGTCGGTTATGGCTATGAAGGCAACACCATTTACATCCGCGACACTTGGAGCTCAGATCCAAGCTTCACACCCACCTTCCAATGGGGTGGCAGCTACGAAGGCATGGAACTAAGATCCGTCAGCATTGTAAAAATAGTGAAGGGAAGCACGCCCCCCACAGCTAAAAACATGGCTTTTCCAATGATTCTCAAGGCAGCTCCACCTCCCCCTCCACAACCCATCAAAAACTGGGATTTCGAGCTAGGGGCTGTGGGATGGAGTGAATATTCTTCCAATGGCTATACCATTATTGACACAGCATTGCCAGGCAACCTAACACCAACCAGTGGTGTTTATGCGGCCTGGTTAGGTGGTGCTGAAAATGAAATTGCGCAGATTTCACAATCCTTCTATATTCCACCAAGCTACCAGGATTTAGCTTTCAATTTCTACTTTGCGTCTGCGGACGAATGTGGCAACGACTACTTCTATATCAAAATCAATGGAGGTCAAGTCGGTTATGCGGATCTGTGCACATCGAACAATTCAAGCCGATGGGCAACTGCCAGATATCCACTAACTGCCTACCAAGGTCAGACCATCCAACTAACCCTGGAGGTCATAACAAATGGCTCACTCAATAGCAATGTTCTTATTGATGATGTGCGGATGTTGCTTACAGGCGCGCCGATGAACAGTGAAGGGGAAGGACTTTTTGAGTCTCTGGTCCCAGGAGACATTTTTGAGGTAAAAAGCCTACCTAACTAAGTTTTTTTAGAAGAGTGGATAGATAAACGCGCAAGTAAACACTTAGGCAAGCAAGAAAGCATCGAAAACAGCCCTGCATTGGGCTGTTTTTTATTATTAAGATGGGTTTATTTTTAGCCAACGAAAAAAGCAGAATTGTGATAAAATAAAAGACGCTTAGGGCTTGACAATATTGCCTCATCGCGGTTAGAATATCAAGTCTTGATGGCTGGAAGGAAACGGGCCTGTAGCGCAGTTGGGAGCGCGCTTCAATCGCACTGAAGAGGTCGAGGGTTCGACTCCCTCCAGGTCCACTAGAGTGTTTGATTAGTTAACAACTGAGACTGAAGAGGCGCTGCGCAGGCTTGCAGTCCCTCCAGGTCAAACAAGGGCCCATGGCGCAGTTGGGAGCGCGTCTCAATGGCATTGAGAAGGTCGAGAGTTCGAATCTCTCTGGGTCCACTAAAAGAGTGCTATAAACTAGCACTCTTTCTTTTTAACAATAGTCAGAAAACTCAAAACTCAAGGTTGAGTCCAATAATCAGCCAGCAGACTTGCCTGGTCCAGCACTTTATTCACAGAAACTGTG
>CAZAFJ010000014.1:0-44166 GCA_964484715.1 uncultured Anaerolineaceae bacterium
GTGGGTTTTGGCGAGCAGAGTTACAGCACCAAAATTTTGGGCGAGCGCGCTTATGATGACCGTTTTGGCGATTTTGAGGCTTTTTTGCTTCCTCGGCTAAAGGAGGCTTATCGCTTATTGAAACCCAATGGTAGTTTTTATTTTCACATCGATTACCGTGAAGCTCATTATTGCAAAATTTTGCTCGACCAGATTTTTGGTCGAGAGAATTTCATTAATGAAATCATTTGGGCATATGACTTTGGTGGTCGTCCAAAAAACCGTTGGCCAGCCAAGCACGACACCATTTTTTACTATGTCAAAGATGCTGAAAACTACACTTTTAACCGGGACGATATCGATCGCATCCCCTACATGGCGCCGGGATTGGTGGGTGAAGAAAAAGCCAAACGAGGCAAATTGCCTACTGATGTGTGGTGGCACACTATCGTAGGCACCAATAGCAAAGAAAAAACAGGCTATCCCACCCAAAAGCCTTTTGGCGTGATCGAGCGCATCATCCGTGCCAGCTCAAACCCAGGTGATGTGGTGATGGATTTCTTCGCGGGTTCTGGTACGGTCGGTGCGGTGTGTGAAAAACTGGGACGCAATTACATCTTGATTGACCAAAACCCGGAAGCCTGGGAGGTCATGCGCGAACGTTTTAAGGATGTGGAGGATATTGAATGGATCCAATAAATTTGCCTTTTGACCCAGAAAGCATGCCCATTTTACACTTTGACCCTGAAACCAATGCTTTATTAAATCCGAGCGATACTTGCCCGGATATTCAGCTCCCTAAGCATGTGGTGATGTGTTTCTTTAGAGATGTTGTCCAAAAAGTTGTTGAGGAACATCAAGCCGAGATGGTTTTCTTTAATAGAAACGAAGGCAGTGACCATCCTTTTTACGTGATGGAGCATCAGGGCAAAAAAATTGCCTTTTTTGCCCAAGCCGTTGGTGCGCCTTTGAGTGTTGGTATCATGGAAGAAGCTATCCAAATGGGTGGTCGCCATTTTATCGCTGTGGGTGGTTGTGGCGTCTTGGATGAAACCATCGACCTTGGCCAGGTGTTACTGCCGACAAATGCAATACGTGGTGAGGGAACTTCCTATCATTACTTGCCACCGACTCCAGAAATTGCGATGAACTACCGCGCGCAATTGGCGATTGAGATGACTTTAAAACGTCATGAAATACCATATTCTGAGGTAAAGACCTGGACGACGGATGCCTTTTATCGTGAAACACCCAAAAAAGTTGCCCATTATCGCAGGCAAGGTGCAAACATCGTGGAAATGGAAGCCTCAGCTTTTATGGCAGTGGCGGAATTTAGAAATGTTGAATTTGGCCAAATAGTCTACGGAGGCGATTTGGTGCATCCCGATGGGTGGGACAAGCGCGCCTGGCATTCTAAAACTGATGTGCGCGAACAACTGTTTTGGCTGGCGGTAGAAGCCTGCCTGGAATTATAGAAAGGACAGATATGCCTGTATTTGAAGACCTTGTTTTATCCCAATTGAAGCCTGTTGAAGGCGTGCCCGAAAGCATTATGCCGTCTTATGACGGTTTTGGATTGAGTAACCTGACAGCCACGGTGAGTTATTGGCTGGGTGGTCCAACCTTGCCAAACCCAGTTTTGAATCAAGCTATTCTCGATAAATTTGAGAAAAAATATAAGAATGTGGTCGTTCTGCTTGTGGATGCGCTTGGCTATCGGCAATTGCAAACGATTATCGAGATGGGTAAGGCTGAATTCTTGCGCAGAAAGCTTGATGATGGCGTTTTGATGCCCCTGACCAGCATATCACCCAGCACCACGGCTTCGGCTTTGACCACCATGTGGACGGCTACTGACCCTAACGCGCATGGCATTATTGGCTATGAAATGTGGGTCAAATCGTTGAGCATGATTATCAACACCATTCATCATTGCCCAACGACTTTTGAAGGGGATGTGGGCAGTTTGGCGAAAGCGGGTTTCGTCCCGACTGATTTTTTGGGCTTGCCCACGGTGGGCACGCTTTTCCAAAATGCAGGTATTGAAACGCACGCCTGGTTGCCCGGACACATTCTCAATTCCGGCTTGTCGCAAATGCATCTGGCTAATGTCCAAGCCCATGGCTATGTGAGTGAGCAAGACATGCTGATTCAAATGCGTCGCTTGCTCAACCAACCCAGGCGCAACAGGCTCTATACCTACGCATACTGGAGTATCGTGGATACCTTGATGCATCGCAATGGCACCTATGGCGAAGCGGTTACCGAATCATTTTTTGGTTTTGTTGGTAGTTTGGAACGCCTTTTCTTCAATGGCTTGGATGAAAAAGCGCGTAAAGATACGCTGTTTATCTTGACGGCGGACCACGGTTCGGTGACCACGCCCATCGACGAAGACTACAACCTTGCCAATCATCCGGAGTTGGTGGATATGCTGCAAATTATGCCGACTTGCGAAGGCCGCTTGGCTTTTTTGTATCTCAAGCAATGGCAAGACGCGGCCGTTAAGGCTTATTTCGACCATACCTGGCCAGGAAAGTTTAAGCTCATTCGACGCGAAAAAGCGTTAGCGATGGGGCTGTTTGGACAGGGCGATAAACATCCTGATTTACGTGACCGGATTGGCGATTACGTGGTCATTCCTCTGGAGCCGGAGGTTTATCTGTGGTGGCCAAAGAAGCCCAACCGCATGCAAGGCCGGCATGGTGGCTTGCACCGTGATGAGATGCTGGTGCCTTTGCTGTCGATACCTTTGTAGGTTAGGCTTTACTAAATCCTATTAGCTGCCGCTGGCAACAACCATGGCGATAGCCATTCCCCCGTCATGGCTAATTGAAATCGCCCATTCGCTTAAGCCTTTTGTTTCAGCAACCTGGGCTGCCATGCCATGAAGTTTTAAGCTTGGTTCGCCGGTGGCTAAGTGGATGACTTCAATATCACGCCAGGCGACTTTGCCAATGCCAGTGCCTAGCGCTTTCGAAACGGCTTCCTTGACGGCAAAAAGACCGCTTAAACCCTCAAAGCTACCACGCATTTGAGCTTGTTCATTTTCTGTGAAAACACGCTCAATAAAACGCACGCGTATTTTGGGGTCCACTTCCGCCAGACGGTTCACGCGAACGATGTCAACGCCACACTTAATCATGCTAAAGCCCTGCCTGCGGATGTGATGACGAGTCTTTCCAAGTCCCAATAGCTTTGGGCGGCAGTTAAGATATCCTGTGCGGTAATGGCGGATAATTTTGCCGGCAGATCCTGGATGTGGTTGAGCCCCAGCTGGTAGCGTTCCATGCTCAACAATGAGCGAGTGACGCCACTATTGGTTTCAAGTGCCAGCGGTAAGCGTCCGATGACTTGAGCTTTGCTGTCCTCGAGCTCTTGTTGGCTGACCGGCTCACTGATGAAACGTTTGAGTTCTTCTTTAATCAAGGCGATCGCTTTATCGAGATTGTCAGGATTTACACCGGCAACCACCTGCCAAGGGGTAGGGCCAAGTCCCGCACCAAGGTTGCTCTGAACATAATATGCTAAGCCGGCTTTCTCGCGCACCGTTTCGCCCACACGTCCCATCATGCCAAATTGACCCAGGATGTTATTGCCCATCGAGCAGGCATGGTAGTCAGAACCCATCGTTTTTGGGCCGAGAACACCAATCATGAGGTCGGTTTGGCTTTTTTCATCCATCGCGATGTGGTCACGGATAGCTTGTTTAGGCGCTTCGAAGACGGGCAAATCCGCTTGGGCTTTTGTGGCCGTACTTTGCCATTTACCCAGGCTTTGTTCCAGGATAGAGGCGATTTTTTCAGGTGACAAACCACCCGCGGCGGCAATAATCATGCCTTTGGGGCTGTAATAGTCGCGATGAAAGGCGCGTACATCCTCAAGGCCAAGAGCGGTGATATTCTGCGCGTAGCCAATCGATGGGTGTGCAAATGGATGCTTTCCGTATAAGGCGCGATCAAAGGCTTGGTCGGTCATGGCACCGGTATCCTGCGCGCGAATCGCAATGCTGGTGAGAAGTTGGGTTTTGATGCGTTCAAAATGTTTTTCAGGGAAGCTGGGTTGACTGATGATTTCGGTCAGCAAATCCATAATCGTTGCTAAATCCTCAGCAAGGCATTGCAGGCTAAAGCTGGTCATTAACTTGCCAGATGATACATTAATCGATGCACCCAGGCTTTCGATTTTTTCGTGTAAGGCTTGAAAATCGTGCCTTTTGGTGCCGGTCATCAACATGGCGGCAGTCAGGTTGGCTAAGCCGAATTGTCCAGGATTGTCGGCGATTGTGCCAGGAGGGAACAAACCTTGGACAACAATCGCCGGGCTGGTACTGTTTTGCCAGGCGAGCAAGGTTGCATCATGGCCAATCGTTTTGCGAAGAATATTGTTCGCGTTGGGGATGTTATGGGTTTGTTTTGCCATGGTTTAACCTTTCTTGATTGGGTTATAAAAACCAACAACCCGTTGATTGGGAGATAAATACTTTTGCGCGATCCTCACAACATCCTCGATTTTGATGGATTGCAAACGCTCTATATAGGAGGTGAACCAAGAATAGTCAGCAAAACTTGGCGCGTAACCCAACCAAAAAGCTTGGTTGGTGATGTTATCGGAACCATACACAAAGAGTGCTTTGGCTTGCTTGACTGCCCGCTCAACTTCTGATTTTTGAATGTCACCGTTTTGAATGGCTTCAATCTGCTCATCAAATGCTTTAAGAACGAGGTTAGAGTCACGGTCAGGACGGGCAATGAAAGAAAAACTATAGCTTCCGGGGTCAATGGTGGCGTTAATGCCGGCAAAAACACCCGCTACGATTTCGGTCTCGACCAGCGCTTTGTAAAGTCGACTGGTGCGGTTACTGATGCCACCACTGCCGAACATATTGAGCGAACTTGGGCCTGCCAAGAGACTATCCAAAATGGTGTAGGCAAAAAAGTCATCCGTGTTGGCTGCCGGACAACGATAAACGATATCAGCAAAGTGGGCATCACCAGGGCCATCCAACTCAACCCGATGAAGTTTATTTATCGGCCCTTCGGGTTCGGGAATGACTTTAGCCACAGGTTTAGAAGGGATATTACCAAAAAGGTCTTCAATCTTTTTTAGAATCTCTTGGGTGTCAAAATCACCTGCGATACACAGACGAGCATTGCTGGGTTGATAATAATTTTTGTAATGACCATAGAGATCATCCCTTGTAATTGTTTCAATATCTGTCTGGAAACCAAGCACTTCATTGCGGTAGGGGTGGGTTTCAAAGGCAAGAGACTCGGTTGCTTCGCCCAAGAGGAAAAGCGGGTCGTTTTCCGCACCTTCACGTTCAGAGAGGATGACGGTGCGCTCCATTTCAACGTCTTCAGGCGTGAAGAGGCTGTTTTGCATGCGATCCGCCTCAATTTTGAGGGCAATGTCGATTTGATTGGCAGGGAGGGTTTCAAGGTAAGTGGTCCAATCTGAGCTGGTAAAGGCGTTCCAGTAGCCACCCACGCGCGCGATGGCATGGTCCATTTCCTGGCCGGTCATTGTTTTGGTGCCCTTAAATTGCATGTGTTCCACCCAATGGCTAAGTCCGGTTTTGGTGGGGACTTCGTTGCGTGAGCCGATGTCATACCATGTCCAAACGCTCACGACGGGGGCATTGTGGATTTCTTTGAGAAAAATAGTCAGCCCATTGTTGAGCTGGTGTTGAATCATTGAACTTGTCATTGTGTTTCTTTCGCTAGGCTTAATTTCGGGAATTATATCAGGTGAAACTAAAAAGCCCAGCACGCCGGGCTTATCTTAGGAAAATCTGCTGATTAATCCTTATCTTGATTTAAGTTTTTGGGTTTGATGAGCATCAAAAAACCGATGCAAACGATGACAATACCTGCCATCAATCCATAACTTTGCAAGGTGCCTAAGAGAACGTTTGAGACCGGATTGGTACCTAAGCCGAAGGCGTCGGCTAGTGCAGCAAAGGAGCAAACCACAAAACCTGTTGCGACAACACGTGTGCCAAAATCGCCCACGATTGTTTTCTTGTTGCCGTTCCAAAGCATGCGCAGCATACTGATGCCACTCCAGGTCATGATGCCCAAACCAATTAAAATCGTGATGATTTGGATGAGCCCAATAGAACGTCCCCGGTCAAGCCCAAACAGGTCAGGGCGTAAACCGATTAGAAATACCAAAAAACCCAGGAAGAGGAAAGTTAAACCCAGTCTCACACGAAAGAGTGGGAAACTGCTGTGTTTTCGTTCTGGCTTATTATCTGGGTCAAAAAGTACGTTACGGACTTCGTCACTCATATTTTTTCCTATGATGGTAGAACCGATTGTATCATATCCAAGAAGTTGCGATAGTGGATGTCTTTAATTTGGCTGTCATCGTAACCCATCTCTTTGAGGAAAGTATCTAGTTTGGAGAGGTCAGCTATGGTGTCGATTTCAGCGGGAACAGATTGTAAACCAATACCGCCGTCGAAATCAGTACCCAATCCGACATGCTTGCTGTCGCCGGCAATTTGGCAAATCGTGTCAATTTGCTCGGCGGCCAGGCGCAGGCTCACAGAGGCTTTTCCACCGCTTTCTTTCCAATCGCGTTTTAAGAAGCTATTGCAAGGCACTACACCAATGATGGCGTCGCGTTCTAATAAGGCGTTTAAGAGCTCTTTGGTGAGTAAGCGGTTGCCTTGGTAGCCTTCTACCAACCAAGCCAGGTTTGCATGACTGGCAATAATCGTGCCTTCATACATCTCGATGGCTTTGAGCGCTGCTGGTGGGTCCATATGGGAAATGTCGAGCACAAAACCGTGTTGGGACATGGATTTAAGAAGTGCTTCGCCGTCTTTGGTTAAGGGACCAGGCTCACCACTGCCACCCGTGTAGCGGTTGCTTCGCCAGGCCAAACCAATCGTGCGGATACCCAAGCGCCACCACTCGGTCAGTTCATCCAGGCTCAGGATACCCTCCGCGCCTTCCATCAGCGGGATGAGCCCAACGGGCAATTGAGGCGTTTCAGTTTCGGGGATGGCTTGCCATTTTTCCAGGTGTTGCTTGAGGTCCGATTGGGTGAGGATTAGGCGGAATTGAACTGGGCTTTCTTCGCTAAGGCGATGATAACTCAGTAGTTGTTGCTTGTATATCGTATGCGCTTGTTCGAGTGTGTCATAAATTTGGGAGTCACGTTGCTCGGGTTTGACACTACGAGCTGGGGCAGCAAAAAGCGTTGAGAAAACAAGCGCGACACGGGCTTGCATGTACTCAGGCCAGCCGAGCAGCGCGTCATCTGTCCATGCCATAAAAGGCATGCCTTTTTCCAGTTGACGGGTTTGGTAAGCGGAGCGACGATAATCACGACCGAGTGCGGCCATGTTGTAAGCAAGGTCTTGGTGGGCATCTAAGATAATATTCATAGCTTGATTATACCTAAAAAAAACGCCGGATTTGAACCCGGCGCTCGTTTTTATCTTTGAGTAGCTACTTGAAATTAAGCTTCAGGTTGTTCTTCTTCAGCTTCTTTAGTCGCTTCTTCCTTTACTTCTTCTACTGCTTCTTCGGCTGTTTCTTGGACGGTTTCAGCAGCTTCTTCGACTTTTTCTTCAACAGCTTCAACAGCTTCTTCAAGCTCAGCGGCTTTTTCTTCCACTGCTTCAGCGAGTTCTTCTGCTTCTGCAACGGGTTCTTCACCAATAATGGTAGCCATGCTTTCGCCTTCGTTATCGTTGGTCAGGTCGAAGTCAGCAGCCAGGGCTTTCCAGTCGAGGTCAGCGTAGGCAGCGGAGTCAACACGGCGTAAGCTCAAGCCGATGCGATGATCTTCTTCGTCGATCTTGAGGATGCGCAGGGTCACTTGGTCGCCAGATTTCACAACAGCCTTGGGATGATCCACACGGCGGTCAGAAATTTCGGAAATGTGAATGAGGCCTTCGAGGTCACCAGGAACCAAAAGCTTGGCAAAAGCACCAAAGCTGGTCAGTCGGGTGATTTCAGCTTCAACCAATTGGCCAACGGTCAATTCTTTGACGTGGTCGAGCCATGGGTCTTGTTCTAAGGCGCGCATAGAGAGGCCAATGCGGCGGCGTTCGCGGTCAACGCTGATGACTTTAACCTTGACTTCTTTGCCCACTTCGAGTTTCTCGCTGGGGTGGGTAATGTGTTCATAGGTGATTTCAGAAAGATGGACCAAGCCATCTGCGCCACCGATATTGATAAAGGCACCGAAATCAGCAATGCTAGTCACACGACCTTTTTTGATATCGCCCTCGTTGAGTTCTTCGAGGATCATGTCGCGGATTTGATCGCGGGTTTCACTGCTGGCGGCACGTTCGCTAAGGATAAGGCGATGACGTTCACGATCAACTTCGATAACGCACACAGTGATGGGTTCGCCAATCATTTCCTTATATTTTGCTTCGGGTGTCTCACCGGACATGCCCAGGCGTCGGCTAAAGCTCAGCTGGGATGCGGGAATGAAACCGCGGATGGTTGACAAAGGAACCAAAAGGCCACCCTTGTTGTAACCCACGATTTTTGAGTTGAAGGCTTCACCGGACTTCATCAGTTCTTCAGCGTCTACCCAGCTTTGTTCTTCAACTGCTCGGATAAAGGAGAGAATGAGGTTGCCACTTGAATCTTCGGGGGTGATGACATATACAGGAATAGCTTTGCCAACTTCCAGGGTTGAAAGGAAATCTTCAGGAATGGCTTCGTATTCCTTACCGGTAATAATACCTTCTGATTTGGCTCCAACACTTACCAGGATTTGACCCTCAGAAATACTGGCGATGATACCATCGCGGATTTCTCCGGCTTTGGGGAGGTCGATGTTGAAAACATCTTCGTCCATTTGATCCATGAGTTCTTCCATGGAAAGCACGGGTTTCTCTTCGGCTGGGGTTTGAGTTGCTTCGGATTGAGGTTCGATAGGTTGAGTTGTTGGTTGTTCTTCAGGGTTTTTAGTTTGAGACCCTTGCACACTTACGGCGTTGTCTGACATTAGAAATATAGCTCCAATTGATTAATTTGGATTTATTATAGATGCATCATGTAAATCTCGCAAGTAAATTAAGGATATCTATAAAAACCTTGGTTAAAAGGCGCTAAATGTGCTGAAAAAACGAAAAATGTTACGGCTTAAATGCCAGAATAGCTTCAATAACCCGATTTTGATCAGATTCAGTCAATTCTGGATACATTGGAAGACTCAGTATGCGTGGCATGAGCGCTTCTGTTTGCACTAATTTATCGCGACCTTTGATCCTATTGAGATAAGCTGGTTGCTGGTGAACGGCTTGGGGGTAGTGAATGGCACTTCCAATCTGCTGGGCTTTAAGGTGGGCTTGAAGTTGGTCGCGATGATCCGTTTCGACGACATAGAGGTGGAAAACATGTTGACATCCGGCTTTGGTGACAGGTGCTTTGACCGCTGACCCGGCAAGTTCTTGGGTGTAACGATCCGCAATCTTGATGCGGCGCATGGTTTCTTCAGACAAAAAAGCCAGTTTGACATTCAAGATTGCTGCCTGGATCTCATCCAGACGGGTGTTCATACCTTGGTAGTGGCTAATGTAGCGCTCTTTCCAACCATATTCGCGTAGCCAACGTAATCGATCAGCGAGAGCGTCGTCGTTTGTCGTTACTGCGCCACCGTCACCAATCGCGCCCAGGTTTTTGGTGGGATAAAAGCTAAAGCAAGCAAGGTCACCAAAGCTCCCCACCTTTTGCTGGCCGATCGTTGCGCCATGAGCTTGCGCACAATCTTCAATGAGATAGAGCCCATGTTTACGAGCGATGTTTTGGAGTTCAGGCATGTCGGCAGGGTGGCCGTAAAGATGGACAACCAGAATTGCTTTTGTTGTTGGCGTGATGAGAGCTTCTACTAAGTTTGCATCCATGCAACGGGTTTCTGGGTCAATGTCACAGAAAACCGGGATCGCTCCAGTGAGTTCAATTGCCGCAACGGTTGCCACCGCAGTGTGCGAAACGGTAATGACTTCATCTCTCGGACCGATGTTTAAGGCACGCAAAGCAAGCACAATGGCATCGGTCCCGGAATTGACACCCACACAATGTTTAACGCCAACATAGTCAGCAAAATGTGCTTCAAAGCTTTTGGTGACATTACCCAGAATGTACCATCCGCTTTCAATCACTTGCAGGACTGCGGCATCAATCGCCTCTTTGTGGCGCAGATAATTAGCGTGGGGGTCGGCAACCGGAATGAAAGATTGGGTCATCATATTTGGCTCGTTTTATAGGTATTGATCGAGATGTTCTTTGTAATAAGCGATTGTTTCGCGCATGCCTTCGTAGAAGTTGGTGCGCGGTGTCCAAGCCAATTGGGTTTTTATTTTTTCAAAACTGCCTTGATAATCGCCGATGTCAATTGATTTTCGTGATGGTGGGAAGGGGATGTACTCAAAACTACCACCGGTGTGAAGTTGACTCATGATTTCGGCGGTTTTGGTCAGTGAAAGGTCTTCCTCTGACCCGAGATTGTAAATTTGGCCATACGAGTTATCAGAAAGCGCGGTGATGAGCATCGCATCAACAACATCATCCACGTAGTTGTAGTCACGCACTTGCTTTCCGTCGCCATAGATCTGCATGGGAAGCCCTTGGAGCAAGCGTTTGATCCAAATGCCTAAAAAGGTTTGGCGGGCATCTTTGACGCGCATGCGCGGACCGTAGGTGTTGGTCAGTCGCAAAATCGTTGAACGAATGCCGTAAACGTCGTAATACAAACGATGATATTGCTCACCAGCCAGTTTGTTGATGCCGTTGACATCCACAGGGTTGAGAGGGTGCTTTTCGTCAACGGGAATATACAGTGGACGGCCATAAATTTGGCGCGTGCTGGCAAACACCAGACGCACATCCGGGTTGTGGTGCCGGCAAGCTTCCAGAATATGCAGTTGGGCAAGGACATTGATGTTGAGGTCATTCTCAGGCTCTTCCATCGAGTCCATGTGGGAGGTTTGACCCGCCAGATTGAAAAGGTAATCATGCCCCGCAACGAGATATTTCATTGCATGGGGGTCACGCACATCAGAGATGTTGACACGCGCGCGATATTTTACCGGCTCGATGTTAAACAGATTGCCGCCATAAGTGGGGATGAGACTGTCGACTAAGGTTACTTTTGCACCAGCTTCGACCAAGCGAATGGCAAGGTTTGAACCAATAAAGCCGATACCGCCCGTGATGAGCACTTTTTTATCTTGAAAAGTCTGCAAATTCATGGGCTAATTGTAACTTAGCTTTGTTTTTCTTGAAGATGTTCTTTTTTAACAACCAATTTCACCCAAAGTTGATAGAGGTGCTTGAAGGTTGTCCAAAGATGCTTGGGCTTAAAGAATTGCGATTTGCCGTAGGAACGGTGGTAATGGTTGACTGGTACTTCAGCGAAAGTGTAACCCGCATCCTGGAATTTTTTGACCATTTCCAAACATATCGTGCCGGTATGACTTTCCAGCGGAATGGCGTCAAAAATCTCACGTTTGATGAGCCTGAAATCACAATCCACATCGCGTAATTTGAAACCAAAGGCGATTTTGACGATGTGATGATAAATGCGTCCAATCAAAATGCGATACCAGGAATCGTTGCGACTGATTTTGTAACCATTGACGACATCAACTTTATCAGTCAAGGCGTCTACCAAGCGGGGCATTTCGAGGGCGTTGTATTGGGCGTCACCGTCAGTGTAGAAGACCCAGTCCTTGCTGGCCGCGGAGAATCCACTGCGTAAGGCACAACCGTAACCTTTGTTGGTCTCATGAGTGATGACCTTTAGCTCGGGGAAGCGCACGGCGAGTTCTTGCAAAACCGCGCCGGTAGCATCTGAGCTGCCATCATTGGTGACGATAACTTCATAGTCGTCGGTCACTTGGCGTAAGGCGATGAGCGCGGTGAGCACCATGCTGGGGATAGTGCCTGCGTCATTGTAGGCAGGGAAAACGGCACTGATGCTGCTGACTTTTTTTGTGGGCTTGGTGGTTTCGGTCATGAAGCGTCCTCGGTCTTCTTCTTAAAAAGTTTGATCGTCTTAAATGTGAAAATGGAATTGAGTAAAAAGGATAAAAGCGCGATGGGGATGGTCACCAAAGCCCCAGCGAGATATTCATTAATCTTGAGACCGGCAACCAATCGTCGTAAAACGAGCACATCCAGGGTCATAGTCACTGCGTAAACCAGGATAAAGCGAAAAATTAAGCCATTATCTTTGTTTTTGAAAACGACGCGCCCGGTGGTGAAGAAGTTGAAAATGATGCCAATGATGATGGCCATTATCCGGGCTAGCGTGTAATTGATGCCTATGAACACTAATAAGGCATAGAGTGAGTAGCCAAAAAGGGTGTTCAATGCGCCAATAACCAAAAAACGCAAAAAACGGACGTCCCAAAGTTTTTGGATTAGCGCTAAGATTGGATTGCTTGAATAGACCTTCTCAGAAGAGATATTCTTGTCTGTGTGTCCCTCATTAGCGTAAGTGTTCATCCGCCCAATTATACATGAGGCTCCAGATTTGGTAAGGCTAATCTTCGTTGACTGGCGGGAATTCGCCAAAGTCTAGCACCTCTCGTGTGCCGCTTGGACTGGGTGGGCCAATGATGCCATCTGCTTCCAGTTTCTCAATAATTCTTGCCGAACGCGTATAGCCGATGCGGAATTTGCGTTGCAACATCGAAATCGAAGCGCGACCTTCCTTGCGAATCATGGTGATGACTTCAGCTTCGATGGGGTCGGCGTCAGGGTCAGGTGCTTCGATATCCCATGTGGTGTCGTCAATGAGCGGGACATGAGGGCTGGACGCGGCGGTCATCAGGTCTGGCCGTTCTGGTGAACCCGGTTGAGCGCTTTGTTCGCGCCAGAAATCTGTCAGTTTGTTGATTTCATCATCTGAAACAAATGTGCCTTGCAATCGATAGGGCTCGGGCGCGTCAGGTGGTTGGAAGAGCATATCACCCCGACCGAGCAAGCGTTCTGCGCCAGGTTGGTCGAGAATAACACGACTATCAATACCTGAAGCGACGGCGAATGCGATGCGCGCGGGGAAGTTGGCTTTTATCAAACCGGTCAGGATGTCTGCGGAGGGGCGTTGGGTTGCGACAATCAGGTGGATGCCTGTGGCGCGTGCCAGTTGGGCGAGACGGATAAGGGAACGCTCGGTTTCGTCTGGCGCGAGCATCATCAAGTCTGCTAATTCGTCAATCACGACCAAAATGTAATGCAATTCTTTTTTGCCTTGCTCGACTGCCTGATGGTTGTATTCTTCGATATTGCGCACACCATTAGCAGCAAAAACCTGATAGCGCAGGTCCATCTCGCGCATCATGCGTTGCAAGGCGTTAACGACTTTGTCAGCCTCAGTGATGACTGGTGCCAAAAGGTGTGGAATACCATTGTAGCCGGTGAGTTCAACTCGTTTGGGGTCAACCAGCATAATGCGCAATTGGTCGGGCGTTAGGGTGAGTAGATAGCCGGCCAGAATAGCGTTGACGCAAACCGATTTACCTGAACCAGTTGTGCCAGCGATGAGCAAGTGGGGCATTTTGGATAGGTCGGAGGTAAAGGGCGAGCCGGCGACATCCTTGCCCAAGACAAAGCGTAAAGCCGAAGTGTCTGATTGAAACGCGGTGCTTTGAAAGATTTCGAGCATCGAGACAATCGACGTTTGCATATTGGGGACTTCGATACCGATATAACCCTTGCCTGGAACTGGCGCCTGGATACGAATGCGGGAGGCTTTGAGTGCCATAGCGAGGTCGTCCGCGAGGCGGGTGATCTTGCTTACGCGTACTTTGCTTCTTCCGCTGCGGGTTTCGACGTATTCTGGTTCCACGCCAAAGAGCGTAATAGCAGGACCACGGCGGATCTCAACTACGGTGCCGGGGGCGTTGAAGGATCGAAGGGTTTCTTCAATGACGCGTGCGCGGTCTTCGTCGCTTTCCTCAGTAGAGGCGGACCGTTTGGTGGGGTTGAGGATGTCCTCTGGCTCTGGCAAAACCCAGGCTTTCTGGTCCATAGATGGGTTTGGGCTGCTTGTGCTGCTCGGGCTTGGCGGCCTTTTTAGGGTTTGTTTTGTGGGTGGAAGCTGCTCGATAGTTTCGGTTTGAGCTTGATTTAGTGGTAATCGGGCTTGGAGTGGTTGTTTGTCAAGCTCTTTTTGGACTTGTTCACGATGGGCTTGCTTTTGTTTTTGGGCTTCGGCCTGTTTACGAATGAAATCCGCAAATCGTGTGCGACTATCCTTGAGTCGCAAGACCAACCAAGCCAGCAAAGCAGGCAATGATAAGTTTACAAGTAACATCAGAGCAATTAAGAGCCAGGCAATGAGCATGATTACCGCGCCAGGCGTGCCAAGTCCATTGTGGAACCAAGCGTAAATTGCGCCGCCAATCTTTCCTCCGCCTTTGAGGGCTTGGGCTTTGGCTGGAGTGGAGGCATGAAAGAGCTGAAACCATGTCATCAAGTTGAACACAAGGGCTGTGCCACCGATGATTCTGGGAATGGTAACGATGGGGAACTGTTCAAAACGCGAAAGCAGGAACCAGAGACCCGCGATGACCAGAACAACTGGGATGACATAGGAAAAAAGGCCGGTTTGTAAAAGGAGATAATCTGGCCATTTCGCGAAAAAAGTGCCATGTTTGGCAAAGAAGGTCATCACCAGGCTGATGAAACCAACCACAAGCAAGACGATGCCACTAATCTCGATAACCTTCTCTTTTGAGAAGTCAAAGTTAAAACTTTGGGAAGTCTTTTTTGAAGAACTTCTTTTCTTAGAACTTGATTTGGCTCGACTGCTCGTTTTTGCTTTTGATTTGGTGGCGGGGCGCTTGGCCATGAAAACTCCTGAATGATTTAAATGAATTATAGCATTAAGCTCTTTCTCAAAACCTTTAAGAGAATGGAATGAGCTGATGCTATTTTACATAATGCACATTTTATGCCAATCTGTTTTTAAGATTTTAAGGTTACAATTAAAGTGCTTTTTTGGACTGTTTTTGGATGCCAATGAGCAAGGAGATCTTATGAGTGAGCAGAACATAAAATCACGTGAAACCAAAGGCGTGCGGCTCTTTGAGTCGGACTTTTTGGAGTTTTTTACCCATATCAGCCCAGTAGCGGTATTGGTTGTCTTTTTACCGATTATTGCTGTATTCATTTGGCTGGGGGTCAGGCAAAACTTGGCTCAAGGCTGGTGGTGGGTTTTGATTGCCTTTGCGATGGGTTTGTTGGTTTGGCCTTTGGTTGAGTATGTCTTACACCGCTTTTTGTTTCATTTCAAACCAAAGACCACAACACCTCGTATGGATCGCTTTCTGTTCTTGATGCATGGTGTACACCACGATGAACCCCGGGTTAAAACGCGTTTGGTTATGCCTCCGGTGGTGAGCATCCCCATGGCGGCAGTTTTTTATGGTTTGTTTTGGTTGCTGGTTGGCAAGATTATTGGGGCAACGTTCCTCGTTGATGGCATATTTGCAGGTTTTTTGATGGGCTATGTCCTCTATGATATGACGCATTATATTTTGCACCACTTCAGCCTGAAAGGGAAATATGCTCAAGAGTTGCGACGACATCACATGGCGCATCATTTTAAGACCCATGACGCTCGTTATGGGGTAACCACCTGGTTTTGGGATGAGGTGTTTAGAACCTTGCCGAAGGATTGACAGCTGGTTTGTTCCACAAATAGTTTGGAGATTCATAGAAAATATGCTAAACTATTAACGTCCTAAGGTGAGAAGACGTACCTCACTGCCTTGGAGCGATCCGGATGTTACGCACCGGCTATGGGATAAAAAAAGACTGGAGACAGTCTTTTTTCTATGTGACCTTCTTGTAATTCATTCTTAGATTGCCATCAAAGGAAAAAAGATTTCGGTAGCATGGTTGGTGAATTGTTGTGATCTGATGAAAAGCACTATTTCCATTAGATAAGGATATCGCTACAGCCATGTACTCCCAACCTTTTTAACAAAATTGCTTACTCTAACAATATTCGTTAAAGAATAGTGACCATCCTTCCTGGCTCGTGTCATTTTTTCAATAAATTCTGGGCTTTCAATGGCCCTAATGAGATCAAAACTGTTTCGTTCTATCCATTCTATGCGTTTGAAATGCTGAGCATCTAGTCGAAGATGATTCGAAACATATTTATTGAAGCGAACAGGAAGGTTGATAATAAACTTCTTCCCTGGATCACAATCAGTGTAATAACCTTGTTGTGAAAATCCTAAGTCTGCAAGGTAAAGATCGTCTGTTAATAAAAAAAGTGACAATTCATCGGGACTAATCTTTTGAAGGTTTGCTTCCATTATTTTTCTTAGAACTTTGGAAGCATTGGATAAGTACATGGTAGAGGCCCTCTAAAAAGTTTCTTGATTTCAATTTTTAGATTAATAAAAATTACTGGTAAAAAAAATACCCGCGGAGGGACTCGAACCCCCAACCATCTGATTCGAAGTCAGGTACTCTATCCATTGAGCTACGCGGGCATGTTTTAATGAGCTTGCCTATTATACTCGAATTATTGGCTTATTCAAGATTGAAATAATTGTAAACCGCGGCAGACAATCCGGAGACCAGGGGGTTGGTAAAGTCGAAAATAGCTTGCACCGGATGGTACAAAAAGACTGAGATGATGTAATCCCCCGCAGGTGTATAGATGATGCCCGCATCGCCCATCGTGTGCATATAGCCGTCCTTGTATTCCACAGCCCAGCCGTGCTTATGTGCGACTGGCGTGTTCGGGGGCACGCCGGCTTGGAGGAAAACGGCGATTTTATTCTTCTCCAGGTATTCCACCATCAGCTGGCACTCCTGCTGAGTGATTTCTCCTTGGAATGCAAGGGGAATGGCACCCCCGTAGTTTTTAGCGCAATAGTAAATTTCTTCCAGTAAGAGCCCCAGGTCCAGAGGTGTGGTTTGGGCGTAACGGTCTGGGTCAGTATCGTAGCTTTTATCTTGGTTGGCAGGGGTTGAAAAACTTTGAAGCAATGGGGAACCCAGCGCAAAGTATCCTGCCCAAAAGGTATTTTCTAAGCCCAGGGTTTGCATATCCTCGCTGACGCGTAAAGGACCCAGGTTGTTGTCTATGACTTGACGACCAACGTAATCGGTTGATTCGTTGTCACTCTGCTCAACCATTTCTTCGATCTTGGTCAAAACGGCGGGATCGTAGGGTGCTTCAAGGTGGCGGAAAGCAGAAACCAAAGCGGGAATTTTAATCGTGCTCCAGGCAGAATAGGCGATATTGACAGGTAATTCCTCATCCCCAACTTTACTCTGATTGAAATGCAGCACATTGCCGGTTTGAAGATCTTTCATGTAAAACTCAACCCAACCATCAAACTTGGAGTCTTTGATGATGTCTTTGAGCATGTAATCGAGTAATTCGATTCCTGGTTTTACGGCGACATTCTCTACGATATCGAGTTTTACGGTTCTGGGACCTGGGGAGTTTAGCGCTTCAACAATGCGGTCAATCGACGTGGCGTAGTTAATCGCAGAACCTTGTTTGCCAGGGTAGAAGTAACTTTCGCCTGGGGCGGGCATGGCTGGTTCTGCAGCTTCATCATAGCGGGAAGCGATCTCGGTTTCCAGGTAAGCTTGAAGGCGGTTTTTATCGTAAGAAGATTGAAGGGGAATGTCTTTGGAGGATATGGGTTGGTTCCACAAATATTTCCAAAAGCCAACCCAGAAAGATTCGCCTGTGCGTTGTTGATCTGCTGCGGCCAGCATGTTTTGGATTTTAAGTTCAAAGCCTAAGGTTGCAGGGCGAACCTGGATGCGATGCTCGCCGTATTCCAGTTCAATTGGGGACATAAAAACCTTTACCAAGCGATCGGATGCGAGCTCATAGTTGAGCCCACCCACCGGGATGCCGGCGATTTTTAGCCCAGTCGGAAAATTGGCTCGCACACGCGAATAGCGTGTTAGCTGCAGGATAGCCAAAAAAGAAGCCATAATTAACATGCCCATGGCTGCCCAACTAATCAAAGATCTTCTGCTACGCATAGCTTCATTATAATCTGAATGCTGTTTTACCCTGTTTTACAAGTGATTAATGGCTAAAAACCTTGAGAATTCGCTCGTTTTCAATTAGTATACACGTATACAAGTGTCCAGATTGCAAAACTGCTTGCACTGAAAGGACTAAATGATATAATTTCAGTGCATGCTACAACAAATCGCAACAAATTTTTATTAATTTAGCCAACGAGCTAATCCCCTCTTAACAAATGAATTTTTTCTTTATTTGCCCTACTCATGTCTGGTGTCGTCATATGGTAAAGCCATGTGTCGGGGATTGCTCTGAAAGGTAAACACTATGGATGTTTTTGAACTCGAAAAATTGCCGGTAAAAAAATTACGGAAAGTGGCATCTGATTTAAATGTGCCAGATTTTAATAGACTAAAGCGCGAAGGGCTCATCTTTCAAATCGCCAGGAGATTGGGCGAAGAAGAAGGGCTTGATGTCCGTGGCGGTATTCTTGAGATTATGAATGAAGGCATTGGCTTTCTACGCTCAAATTACCGCATTGGTGCTGATGATGTCTATGTTTCTCAGGCCCAATTGCGCCGTTATGATCTGCGTCCCGGCGACCTGGTCATCGGTAAAGTCCGACCACCACGTGAATCTGAGCGGCATCACGGATTGCTAAAAGTTGAATCTATTAATGGATTAACGCCTGATGAAGCACGCCAACGCCCTCGATTTGAAAATCTTACACCAATCTTCCCTGATAAATTATTGAACCTGGAATATTCCTCAGCAAGCCTGGCAACCCGCATGATTAACTTGGTTGCACCGATTGGTGGTGGCCAACGCGCGATGATCGTCTCGCCACCTAAGGCTGGTAAGACTAGTATTTTGAAGGAAATTGCCAACGCGATTGCCAACAACCACCCGGAAGTCCGCCAAATTATGTCCTTAATTGGTGAGCGCCCCGAAGAGGTTACGGACATGGACCGCTCAGTTGAGGCGGAAGTCATCGCGAGCACCTTTGATGAGCCTACCTCATCTCATGTACGCATGGCTGAGGTTTCACTGGATCGCGCAAAACGCTTGGTTGAAATTGGGCATGATGTCGTCATTTTGATGGACTCACTCACACGTCTGGCGCGCGCTTACAACATGGTGGTCAATCCTTCAGGTAGAACGCTATCAGGTGGTATGGATCCATCGGCACTTTACCCACCCAAACGTTTCTATGGCGCGGCGCGCAACCTTGAAGATGGGGGCAGCTTGACAATTATTGCCACGGCTATGGTTGACACTGGTTCTCGCTTGGATGATGTGGTTTATGAAGAGTTCAAGGGTACCGGTAACATGGAGATGCATCTTTCCAGACGCTTGCAGGAACGTCGCATCTTTCCTGCGATCGACATTGAAAAGTCCTCAACGCGCCGGGAAGAATTGCTTTTGGATCCCGAAACTTTGCAACGTGTTTGGTTGATGCGCCGCATGTATTTGCAGATGGTTTCTAACCCACCTCAAGGGGCGGGCATGGACACTGCTGTGGCAACGGAAGCGATCTTGCAAAAAATGGATAAAACCAAAACCAATGCTGAATTCCTGGAAACTTTAACCGATCTGTAATTTAGTATAATAAGCGCATGACTGAAATTGAAAATGAAGTAACAAAGCCTGCTAAACAGCCGGTTGATCCTCATTTGTTAGGTTTCATCGGTTGGTTGGTCGCGATTGTCTTGTGTGCTGCGATTGTTTTGTTTGCATTTTGGCAAAGGACAGTTGCCAAGTCGATGGATAAATACCATCAAGCTGCGCGTTTTGAAAAGATTGAAGTTGAAGAAGAAGTTACCGCAGCTTTGCCGCCTTTTGCACCAAAGCCTGTGGAAGCTAATTTTTTTAGAAAACCGCTAACCGATACTGAGCTCAACTCAGAATTTCGTACTGAACCGATCGAATATACCGTGGTTAGTGGTGATTCGGTGTGGGGTATCGCCAATCGATTTAACCTGAAAGTCGAATCGATCCTTTATGCGAACTTCAATATCTTGCAAGATAAATCAGATAACCTCAAGCCTGGACAAGTGCTGACCATCCCACCGACGGATGGCTTGATGCATAAGTGGACGAGCCGTGACTCGATTGAATCCGTTGCCTCAAAGTATGGCGCGAAACCGGAAGATATTTTGCTCTTTATTGGAAATAAACTTGACTTGAGCAATCCTGAAATCAAACCCGGCACGATGGTGATGGTTCCTGGTGGAAATCGCCAGCTCACCGAGATAACCTTTGCTGCCGTGGTCGTGGATGATCAGGGTAACAAACGCAGTGGTTTTGCCGGTCCTGGAGCTTGTGGCATTATTGGGCATGGCTTGAGTGGAAGCGGCTACTTTATTTGGCCATCCGCAGTACACTACCTGACCGGTAACGACTTTGGTCCGGGTCACCGGGGTATTGATATCGGTGCGGGTATTGGCTCACAGCTTTTTGCTGCGGACAGTGGTGTGGTTGTCTATGCCGGTTGGTTGGATGGCGGTTATGGTAATTTTGTCGTCATCGACCATGGCAATGGTTTCCAGACCCTTTATGAGCACTTGGAAAGAATCCACGTACGCTGTGGTGATAATGTCTTCCAGGGTGATGTCATCGGTACGGCTGGTTCTACCGGTAACTCGACTGGACCTCACTTGCACTTCGAAATCCGCTATGCTGGAGCCTCGGTGAATCCTTGGGATTATCTCCCCTAAAAGTGATATACTTTTAGGGCTTTTGCCCCAGTGGCTCAATGGATAGAGCAAGGCACTCCTAACGCCTGGATTGGGGGTTCGATTCCCTCCTGGGGTATAAAAAGAAAACACCCGTTTGGGTGTTTTTGTCTTTAAGCGATATACAGCATCTATTCTTTATCGCGGTATGGGGGCACAGCGGGGATATCCGATTTCTTAGAATCCAAACCATTACGCACCCAAAGCAAAATGAGCTCACCATCCTCGGTGTGCATGGCACGAGCGGCTAAGATTTGGGTTTCTTTTTCGAGACCGATAGGATCACGGTAGACCAAATACATAGGAACATCGGCAGCCCAAGCGGTCTGGCAGCGTTCCAAAAGCATCTCGCTGTTGAAGGTACGCAATGCCGTAAAAGCGGTGTGGTAATAGTTGGGTCCTTCAAGGATGCCAAGTGCCCATGGATGGGGAATGTTGAAGCCATGTTCTTGGTTAACGGGTTCAAATTCCGGTGTTGGGCCTTCAATGATTGTAATCTTATTATTTATCTGCATCGTTTAAAAATCATACCATAAACAGGCAACTAAATGAAAATCGACTGAGGGTGTCTGCTGCTAAAAGCCAATTGAAACTACCGGATTCCCCAAACCCGAATGATGCCATCCAAACCAGCTGTGACGATGCTGTTTCCATCCTGTGCCCAAATCAAACCGTATAGGGCGTGGGCATTCTCGTTGAGTGTGGTGATGAGGTTCCCATTTTCGCTGTTCCAAATCTTCAGGTTTCCACAAGAGTCTACACTCGCCACCATGCTGCCATCTGGAGACCAAGTAGCCCGATTAACTTGGCATGGTGAGGCATCTAATCGTGCTCGGATGCTGAAGTCTTCTGCATCCCATAAGAAGATAAAGCCGTCAGCACTAGCAGAGGCGAACTTTTTCCCGTCCGGTGCAAGCGCTAAATCATGAATGACGGCTGCATGCCCAGTTATTCTCCTCATACTCTCTTTTTGATTCGGGTTCCAGAGTCGCATGACACCCAAACGATCAGCAGAAATTAAACGACTTCCATCCTCAACCCAGATTAAGGCATCAACAGTAGGTTCAAATCTTGTGGTGAGTGTGTTGCTAAGTCGCCAACCCTGTCGGTCCCAAACATTGATGTCTCCACTGGTTTGTCCAACCGCTAAGATTTGCGAGTCAGGGGACCAGGCGATGCTCGACGCCACGGATGGGATGGGTAGCACCAGGTCCTTGATGAAGCTTTTGGATTCGAGCTCGAAAAGGCGCACGGTATCGTGTTGACCAGCGATGGCTATGAGTTCGCCATCCGGGGACCAGACAATATGGTTGGCAAAAATGGCGGTTCCGTCGAATTGAGAAAGCAGCTTGCCATTTGTGACATCCCAAAGCATAAAAGCGCCATCAGCATTCAGGCTGGCATAATACTTTCCATCCGGTGAGCTGATGAGGGCTGTGATGGCCAAGCCGTATTGCGCGTAGCTATGGATAGTTTTGCCATCTTTGGCGTCAAGGATAGTCAAAGATCCGTATTGGTCGATGACTGCCAGCTTTTCATCCAAAGCGGACTTTGACATCAAACTCGCTTTTGGTGCAGTGCTGCCAAGTGGTTTTGCCTCGCTATCGTCGCTAAGGCTTTGTTTCGATAAAGAGCCATGATGATTGAAAAAGAGCGATTTTCCGTCGTCGGACCAGGCAATGGGGGCACTTCCTGCCAAGGTTGTTATTGCTGCGGACGTGTTTGGATCCCAAATGGAGAGGCTGCCATCTTCACTGACTGTGGCAAATTGGGTTCCATCCGGTGACCAGACCATGTCAATGATGGCAGCGTTATGGCCTTCAAAAAGCAAGAGCATAGATGCATCCTGGGTGTCCCAGAGGGTAAGGCGTCCGTCCTCATTGGCTGCCAACAGTTGCTTGCTATCGTTTGACCAGGCAAGCGGAACCCTGCCATACACATGACTGGGAATGATCAAAGGTTTAGCAGAGGATGTTTCAAGAGGGCTTGTAAAAATTAAAGCCGTGCCGTTTGTGGCACCTACCGCCAATTGCTTTCCGTCTGGTGACCACGCCAGGTCATGAATAGCGCTTAGATTGGTTTCGAGGGTTTGAATGACTTCCCAGGTAGAGGGAGCCAAAAATTGCACTTTTCCATCGGGAAGATTCAAGGCAAGATGATTTCCATCGGGAGACCAAGCCATCGTATTGCAAGGGATGTTATTGTTGAGGTGGTGGACCTTTTCAAATGGGTCGAGGCTGAATACGTCCAGTCCAAGCAGGGTGCAAACAGCCAGGGTCTGGCCACTTTTGTCCCACGCGAGATCCTGAACAACCGTTCCACCCAATGTGGCGAGTAATTCGAGATCGTTGGCATTGCTGGTGTTGATGCTTTGATGCCCGCGATAAAGGATCGGCGTTGGGGTGGGGCTTGGCTCAGGTGTTGGCTCAATGGTGGGTTCAGGGCTTGGCTCTACTGTTGCTGTAGCCGGGATTGGCGTAGCCGTTGCGATTGGGCTTTCAAGTGTGGGACTACTTTGGGGAGGTGTGCTTGTGTTTGGAGTCCCACAGGCGCTGAGCAGTGCCAGTAAAAGAAACATAGAAAATAAGGTATAAAGGAAATGATTATTTTTATTGGTCATAGAAAAAGTCTCTTTCTAAATCAGAACAGGATTATACCAGTCCACGTTTCAATGCACATCAGGCTCTCATACAAGAAAACCGGCTACAAGTTTTGTGCAGCCGGTTTAGGTCGTTAGGGTTGTGTTGGATGCTTATTTGTTCAGGAACCAATTGTAAGCATAATAGCCATTGGGGCTCTCGATACGAATAGCGATCAGGCTTTCGTTGGCCAAATCGGCGGGGATATCGACAGTGAGCTCGGTGCTGCTATAGTTTTCAGAGTTGAATAGGCCCATGGCAGTTCCCTTCTCGCCTTTGGTGCCCATTTTGCCTAAGAGGATAGTGAAATCGATGTTTGGTTTGAGGTTTTCAACTTTGATGGTCACCTCTTTACCTGCCTCTACATTGATGGCATAAATGATCGGGGCGTTTTTATCTGGTTTTGGCGAGGGTGTGGTCACAACAGTGCCAGGAGGCGTGACTACGTTGCCCCCTTGTTTATTCCAGAACCAGTTGTACGCAAACCATGTACCGACCTGGCTTTCTAAGCGGATTGCAACGCGTTCTTCATTAGCGAGTTCGGCTGGGATTGCGAGTGTGGCTTCCAGTTTGCCGTTTTCATCGGTTGTCAATAGTCCGAGTTCAATTCCTTTGAGGCCACGTGAGTACATTTTGCCTAAGAAGGGCTTAATCTCGGTGTTCTTGGGGAAGTTTGAAGCGGAAATAGTGACCGAAGTACTTTCAACAGCGGAGAGGATTGTGATGGATGGGATGATTTTTGCTGGCTTGCCCGTGGCAGGTGGTGATTGGGTGGGTTGGGTGACAGGCTTTGTGCTTGGAGCAGGCCATGTGCCGCCATCCTTTTTATTCCAGAACCAATGGTAGTAATACCAACCACCTGTGACGCTGTCCATACGGATTGAGATTTGGGCTCTTCCTTTGAGAGCTTCAGGTATTTCTAAGGTTGCTTTTAAAGCACCACCTTCTCCGGTATTAAACCGTCCAGCTTCAATACCATCGATTGCTTTTGTGTCATATTCGCCCATTCGGACGATAAACTCGCGGTTTTTAGGCGCGTCTTTAATTAAGATAGTAACACTAACGTCCGTAGTGACTTCACCAATCGTAAAGCTTGGATTAGCAGCAAATACCTGGCTAACACCAAAAATGGCTGGCAAAAGGAGTGCGACAGCAATTAATAAGGTGAAAATTTTATGTTTTTTCATAGTTTCTCCTTTTTTGTTCTATACAAATATGACGTATTCCATGCAAGTTTTGTTCCTGGTTGGTCGGCATAGGCGTTTTTTGAGAATATGCTGGCTTAAGCTATAATGGTTTGGGTTTGTAAAAAGAAATCAATTTTGAGAATTGAGACATATCGTGAGAAAAAAAAGTAAAACTATCCTTGTAATAGCCCTCTTGGTAAGCGTTATTGCTTTTGGCGCATGGGTTGCCAAAACCTATTTAGGTGGCAGAAATAACCTGGTTTGGGCTTTCCTTAAAAAGCCTGCTTTTCATCGGGAATGGGTGACATTGGCTGGTAATCAGTGCCAAGGCGCGCCATTCATTTTTCCAAGTGGTGGTTTTGTGGGTTATTTGTATGATGATGTTTTTCAACTTGGTAAACGTCATACCGGAATTGACATCTTTTCTGGAACGAATGCCGCTGAGATGCCCGTTTACGCGCCTTTTGATGGCTTTGTAACCCGTGAAGATGGTTGGAAATCATCACTCATCATCCGTATTCCTCAAGACCCCTTACAGCCCGATCGTCAGATTTGGGTGTATTTGACCCATATGGCGGATCGTAACGGGAATGGTCTCATTGACCAGCTTTTCCCGCCTGGTGCTAAAGATGTGCCAGTGACACAAGGTCAACTTTTAGGTTTCCAAGGCGATTATTCTGGGAATCCGGCGCGACCGGTGGGTGTCCATTTGCACCTTTCTATCGTAAAAGATGACGGCAATGGTCATTATCTCAATGAAACAAATATTAAGAACACCATTGACCCATCTCCTTATTTTGGGATGGACTTAAATGCCAAAACACAAAAGCATGAAGCGCCAAAATGTTTGGTGAACTTAGGCATAGATTAAGGCCAAACGATTGGCTATAATCATGGCAGCTGAGCATTCGGAGGTCAGGTATGCAAGAAATCGCCCCTAATATTTTTATTGAACAAAACTCCCTGGGCATGGTCACAGGCATCATTCGCTCGATGACGTCAACGACCTTGATCGATTATCCTTTTCGTCAAGATGAGGTAAAGTCCTGGCGTGGCGCCACAAGCCGTATGATCTCAGGTGACGCGCGCTATCTCATCATGCTTGATACACATTATGACCGTCTTTTGAGCGCCAAAGGCAGCGATTGCACTTTAATCGCGCATGCCAATACGGTGATGCCGGGTCGCATGAAAATCACGAACGTCAAAGGACAAGAGGAACAACTCATCCAAACTGAGTCTTTTGACCCCACAGGCAACGTCGCGCGTTTGTTGCCTCCGGAGATTACTTTTGAAGACCAAATGATTCTTCATCTGGATGAATTTGAGATTATCTTGAAGCATCGCCCAGGTGCTAACTTTGCCGGCGTGTGGGTCGAAATTCCCCAACAAAAAATTATTTTTGTCGGTGATTCTGTTTTGGTTGACCAACCACCCTATTTAGGTTTTTCTAATCCAGAAATTTGGATCAAGGAATTAGATACCCTTAGCGATAAAGACTATAAGGGCTATCAAATCGTCTCATCCAGAGATGGCATTATCAATCAGGATAATGTGCGTGCGTGGCGAAAGGTTATTCATTTCATTCATGAGACTTTTGAAACGCTGATTGCCAAGAACGCGGAACTTGAAGAATGGCTCTTGAAAATTCCAGATATTATGAAGCATTTCAATCCGCTGATGCGGGAAGATGAACGTTATTACAACCGCCTGGGTTGGGGTATTCGTAATTACTTTGACCAGGTGATGAGCTCAAAAACAGAGGTAGAAAATGATTGATGGTTATGTGCCTTTAGTAAAACTGACCCGTGGTGGGATTGTTGAATCGATGCATTTCGGTGCTTTCGCTATTGTGGACGCCGATGGAAAGCTCATAGCCTCAGGTGGTGATCCGGATTTGGTCACTTTTCCAAGAAGCTCGATGAAGCCTTTTCAAGTCTTGCCTTTCATTCAAGCTGGAGGACCTGAAAAGTTTGGCTTGAATGATGAAGAAGTATCGATTATGTGTGCGTCGCACTTCGGTACCGATGAACACGTGCGTGTTATCAAGAGCATTCATGCTAAAGTCGGGTTGAAAGAAGAAGACTTGCAATGTGGCTTCCATTGGCCATCAGATAAAGAGACAAGCTACAACATGCGGGTGCGTGGTGAAACGCCTACTCCCTATCGCCATAACTGCTCAGGAAAACACAGTGGCATGCTGGCGATGGCTAAGTTGATTGGCGCGCCTTTTGAGAATTACCTGGACATGAGCAACCCTGTACAACAGAATATTTTGAAGATGGTTGCTGATATGTGTGAAGTGTTGCCGGAAAGCCTGATTGTCGGCACGGATGGCTGTAGTGCGCCTGTTTTCGCGATGACCCTGCGGGCTTTTGCGCATGCAACCGCTAAACTGGTTGATCCACGCGGTTTGCCCGAGTCTTTGGCAGAGGCTTGTAATAAGGCGACAAAAGCTATGCGTGCTTTTCCGTTTATGGTTGCGGGTCCTAATCAGCTGGATACGATTCTGATGGAAGTCATGGAAGGTAAGGTAACCTCAAAAGGTGGTGCAGAAGGCTACCAGATGATTGGCGTTATGCCTGGCGTTTTGGCGGATTTCCCCAAAGGTTTAGGCATAACTATGAAGTTTGCAGATGGTGACCCAAACCGCAGAGCGACTTATGCACTAACCGTGGCGATTTTGAGTGCTTTGGGATTTGAAAAAGAAATGCAGTCTGAGGCTTTCGCGCGGTTCAACACGCCTGTTTTGCATAACTGGCGGGGATTAGAGATAGGCGAAACGCTTATTGCTGAGCCTGTTTGTATTCGCTAAGTTTTATGACTTTAAAGATTACGCCACACTATCAAGAACGTCTCGACCAGGTTGAAAAACGCCTGGATGAGGTTTACGGCATCCCGGATTGGCATGAGTTTTTACCTCCAGTGGATGAGTTGGTGTGCACCATTCTGTCGCAAAACACGAATGACATCAATCGCGACAAAGCATTTGACAAGTTAAAACAAACTTTTCCAAGCTGGGAAGCGGTGCGTGATGCCCAACCAGAAGCGGTTATCGAAGCGATTCGGATTGCTGGTTTAGCGAACCAAAAAGGACCCAATATCCAGGCCGCTTTGCGTTTTATTACGCAGGAACGTGGAGAAATCGACCTGGATTGGTTGAAAACGCGTGATTTTGACGAAGTCATGGATTGGCTGACCCAAATGAAAGGCGTTGGTCTGAAGACGGCGTCGATTGTGATGGTGTTCTCATTGGATATCCCGGCTTTTCCGGTGGACACGCATATCTATCGCGTGACCGGACGCTTAGGCTTGCGACCAGAAAAAATGACGATTGACCAGGCGCATCGTTGGTTTGCATCCAGCCATCGCCCACAAAGTTTTGGCCCTTTGCATCTCAATATTATTAGCCTGGGACGTGATTATTGCCAGGCACGCAAGCCAAAATGTGGCAGCTGTCCAGTGGAAGATATCTGCGAATTTCCAGATAAGGTATTTGATTAGCTGTTTGTTGTTCGATCATAGATAAATATAAAAAACTTGTGCCAGGTGTTTGCGCCTGGCACATTTTTATAAAGTATAGGTACTTATTCGAAAGGCGAAGACGCCATTCGGAACGAGCAAAGTGTTTATTAACTTAGTTATCTGTCAACGAGCCCAAAAGCGACCAGGGACCGGTCCAGTGGATGTGGACATCGCGGACCTGACCCACCAAAATCTCATTGGACTCCACAAAAACCAAGCGGTTATGTGGGCTTCTGCCACGCCATTTGCCTTTAGCGCGTCCTTCGAATAGAACAGGGATGGTTTGGTTCAGGAAGCGCTCATTGATTTCACCCACAATGCGTTTTTGCAGGGTTTCAAGCTCTCTAAAGCGACGCATTTTTTCTTCCTCAGACACATCATCCGGCAATAATCGCTCAGAATAGGTGCCCGGACGGGGAGAATAGCGTGCCAGGTGGGCGACATCCATCCTCAGGTCTTCAAGTAATTTATAGGTTTGTTCAAAAGCGGCTTCGCTTTCACCTGGGAAACCGACGATGATGTCAGTGCCAATCGACACCTCGGGCATCAGGTCGCGGATGTGGGCGATCATTTTGCGGTAGTCAGCGTTGGTATAGCCTCGGCGCATGGCTTTGAGTACCTCGTCATCACCTGCTTGAATGGGGATTTCGATGTGAGGCATCACTTTGGGCAGGGTGGCGACGGCGCGAATGAGATCGTCACTGAAAAAATTAGGGTGGGAGGTCAAAAAGCGGATGCGCTCCAAACCATCAATATCATTGACCATTGCCAAAAGTTCTGCCAAATAGACCCCATCATCGCGGTCCAAACCGTAGCGATCAACAATTTGACCGAGAAGGACGAGTTCTTTAGCGCCTCGGGCGACCATGGTTTTGGCCTCCTCAACAATGCGTTTAGGGTCACGACTACGTTCTCGACCACGTTTGTGGGGGATGATGCAGTAGGCGCAAGCATGCGAACAGCCCAGGACGATGGGCAGGTTTTCGGAAACGGCGTGTAAACTGCCGGCGTGAATGCCAAATTCCTGACGCAACAACCCTTGGATGTCATTTTCGTCGATATCCGCTAATGGCTCAAAGACCTGGGTGTGTTTCTCGTGCACGGCGCGCAAAATCGCTTCAGGGTCAGAGGGTGCGGCAAAAGCGTCTACCCAAGGGTAGCGGGCTTCGAGTGCTGCATTGCCCCCAATACCAACCAAACAACCCATCAGGGCGATGATCAAATTCGGGTTCGCCACTTTAAGCGGTTTAAGCGAATTGAGCCGACCCAGCGCTTTGTCTTCCGCGCTTTGGCGAACGACACAAGTATTGAGCACGATCAGGTCGGACTCTTCAACAGTATTGGTCTCTTCATAACCAAGTTCTGACAGAGCGCGACTAAGGCGCTCGGAATCTGCCACATTCATCTGGCAGCCAATGGTCCAAATATGATATTTCATAGTTCATGATTATACATGACCCTCTTTTTGTTTGCATTGTATTAATAACCATGGAATCTTGCACATTTTTTGGGCATTAGACAGAAAGCTGTTATAATAAGGGCACATCGATAAAATCTACTGGAGAAATCGAGGGAAATAATGGAATTTATGATTACTGAATACAAACGTTGTTATGTCATCAAGGCTGTCGGCCGAATCGATAGCGCCTCCGCACAAGATGTTGAGAAACGACTAATGGAACTAACCTCCGGTGATAAGTCCATTATCATCGATATGTCTGGTGTTGATTTTGTGTCAAGCGCTGGTTGGTGGGCGATTATCCGCGTGCAAAAAGAACTCAAGAGCGATCACAAAGCTGATCTCATCCTGGTTAATCTACAAGAGAATGTGCGCGACTCTATGGACCTCATTGGCATCCTGCCTTACTTCACCATTTACGACGAACTCATTGACGCCGTAGCTAGCATCTAACAAATAAAAACTAAAAAAGGCAGCATCCAAGCTGCCTTTTTTCCATTTAATATCTCAGCCCATATTATTCATTGAATAGGATTTGATACTTTGCTTTTTGGCGGGTGCCTAAGGTTGACCCACTAACTAAAATCACGATGTTTTCTTCAGCTGGATTTTTTTCTAGCGCCAGGGTTAAAGCTTGGTCACCATCGACAAAATAGTGGTCGACTTTGGTCTCATTAGCGTAATGAACAACGCTAACGATGTAGGATTGCGGCAAGATGTTTTGGATTCGCACAAAACCTTCGCCGTGCCAACCGCCATCGCTCTGCTCAAAATCCTCTTCATAGGCTACGGATTCCAGTGCGAAATAATCAAGTGCGATGCCATGCGAGTGAACCGCGGCGTCGGTGACGTAATCAAAACGCAGGGTCACCGTTTGGCCGTTATAGGCACTGAGGTCGACTTCTTCGTCTATCCAGCCGTCACTTTTTCCAGTCCAGCCACAGCCGTAGCTGTTTCCACTGGGATTATCTGTCGAACAAGTTTTTGAGTTTAAAATAGACCAGCTTTGCCCATCGGTCGTCGCCGAAATATAAGCATAATCGTAATCTTCTTCAATGTCGTACCAGGCTTTGAACCTGAGTTTGCTTTCACCAGTAACCTGACTAAGGTCAAACTCGCGAGTGAGGCTCATGTTGCTTTCATCACCTAGATTGGACCACCAAAAATACTCACCTGAGGGTGTGTTATCGAATGGGATGACCTTGGCGTATGGTTCACCCTTGAAAGTGAACTCTTTAACCTCAGGACATTCAAGCTTTATGGTGTCCAAACCAAACTGGTGAACATCGCGCTGCATTTTTTGGGGACAGCTGTAGATGGTTTCGGTTAGTTTCAAGGTATAAGGCGAGTAGCTTTTGTAGTCGTAACGATTATTGGCGATTCCGGACTTTTGCAACAGGTTTGCAACTGCCCAATCAGCGAAAATCTCCACACCTGTATAAGGTTTGTTGGTGTCTGGGTTGATGAGATTTAACTCTTTTGCCACAGTGTCCATGGCGATGAAGCCATTTTCTTTGTGGGCGACCAGTTTTTTGGTTGCCTCTTCGCCGAAGCGGTCTAAAAAGTAAGACATGAAGAGGTAGCTGGATCCATAGTGGGCACTGTTGTCGGCGTCGCCACCATCCCAATCGTTGAGTTGGATGTCGCTGTTTTGCATGTAATTCCAATCAAAACCACCCGCGTTATAGCCGTTGACTTGTTCGGCTAGCATTGAAAAACCTTCGTTGACCCAGGTTTCTTCATTTTTATCAAGGTGCCAGTGGATCATGTGTTGATACTCATGGGCAATCGTTCCCAGGATGTATTTGTCTTCGAGCCGGACGTTGTCGGCACTGATCAGGAACATTTCATGCGCGTTGGAGTAAGGATGGGCATCTGGATGAACTTCATCAGAGGACGAATAGTAACCTGCAATCGTTGTGCCCAAACCACGGGCGTAAAGGACATAAAAACGTTCATCTCCGTCGACGCCTGGGTTCCATTCGGTTCCAAAAAACTCGCGGTTAGTTGGCACGATGTCTTGATCGATGGTGTCTCCCAGTGTCTTAACAGAGGCTTCTCGGTAATTGACCTCATCTTGGATCCAGATGTAAACATGATCTCCCACATAACGCAGAGTCGCCTCAATGGAGGTCATTTGGGTGGTGTCAGTATTCATGATCCAGAAAGACTTCTTAGCGCCAATGCTATGCGGCGCGCCAGTGTCGATGAGCGTTTCGGGCACATTCTGTTTGCCACCAAGGCGTTGTGCAAGATCGACTGGCTCTGCTTCGGGTACGAGGCTGTGACTGAAGGTGTTTCTGGTTTCTTGGGCGGCTTCGTCTAAAGTGGGTCGATTCTCAGGTGGAACGGTTGGATTCATCGTTGTTTCAGGTTCAATCTGTTCAGGTTCGACTTGGCCGTAGGGCGGAATGTTGGGAAAATCTAAATTCCATGATTGGGACCATTGGGGCGTTTTGTAAAGCAAGATGCTAAAGATACACGTAATGGTACAACACAGGCATAGTAATATCAGTAGCAAGATGCCAATAATTTTCCCTACAATTTGTTTGCTCGAGCTGTTCATAAAAATCCTTCAGTGTTTATAAAGTCCATCTATTATAAGGTTTTTTTGAAAGTCGGTAAACTGACCCCTGATGCAGGAATAGGCTAAAAAAGGTAAAATGAGGCTATGCCTAGCATAGTTAAAGCTTCGCCCAGGAATAAAGCCTTAATCTGGATTGTCTTAGTGTTGCTTATCCTTTTAGGATTTACTTCCTCACTGGTTTTGCCGATTGAACCGCTTGAAGGCATTCGTTCGCTAGCAGATGGTAAACGGTTTAACTATTTCTCTTGGACTTTAGAAGCCCTGTTTAATAAAGCTGTTTCGGCCTCGCTAAAGGCAGAAAAGTTTTTGCCAGCCTCTGACCAAGTCAATTTGGTTGAAAGCTATTTCAAACAAGTCGGTCTTGTGGAGCAGAGTGAAAGAGCGCTGGGGAGTGTCTACAGCGCTCCGGGACAAAAACTGAATGAAAGAGCCATTGAAATGGCCAAAGCAGAGCTCAACGAAGCTGCAATCCGCATGAAAAAGCTTGCTCCACTGACTGAAGCAGTGATTCAAAATCAAACCGAAGCGACACTTTTGGCCATGGGCTTTGGGGTTGGTGGACAAATCTTCCCACCTGTACTCTATCAAGTGAGCGATTTACCCTTGAACTTGATCGTCTCACCTCGCGATGAAATCACAACGCTGCTTTCACCAAGCTTAAAACCAGGCATGGATGTTCTCGAAAAGGACAGAATTGAAAAAACTATTCTAGAAAAGTATAAACATTCAGGGTTGATTGAAGAAGTCGGTGGAGTAGGCACTTATCCGACGATGGTCATGCGCAGTAACAACATCCATTGGTTGACTGAAACTGTGGCACATGAGTGGATTCACAATTATCTTTCCCTACGTCCATTGGGCGTCCGCTATTTTCAAAACAACGCCATGCGTACAATCAATGAGACGACCGCTAGCTTGTCTGGCAAAGAGATTGGTCGGGGTGTGATTGCCATTTTTTACCCCCATCGTATCGTGATTGGACATAAACCTTTTAGAGAAATGACCTGGGTGCCGCGATTTGAAGAGTCCGATTTGTTCCATTTTGACTTTCGACACGAGATGCACAAAACCCGCCTTGTTGTGGATGATCTACTGGCTTTAGGCAAGGTAGAAGAGGCGGAAGAATACATGGAAATGAGGCGCGAAGCTTTTTGGGACGCTGGGTATCACATCCGCAAAATCAACCAGGCTTATTTTGCTTTTTACGGCTCCTATAACGATACGCCGGGTGGTGGGGCGTCTGGAAAAGACCCGATCGGGCCGGCTGTACGTGCCTTACGCTACAGTTTCAAGCGTTTAAAACCATTCATTGATACAATACAAAGCGTGCGAAATTTTGAAGACCTGATGAAAATCGCACCAAAGCCATAATTATGAAATACAGAAATGAGACATGTCATGGAAAAAAGCGCGCTTATCTTTGGTGAACCCCAACAAAACCCCCTGCTTATCGTCATTTCCGGCCCTAGTGGCATTGGTAAGGATGCCGTGGTAGGTTTGTTGCAAAAAGAAACCCCAGACACACATTTTGTGATTACGATGACTTCCCGTGCGCCACGTGTGGACGAAACGCATGGTGTGGATTACTTTTTTGTGAGTCGAGAGACATTCGAAGCCCATATCGCTGAAGATGAATTGTTGGAGTATGCCAAGGTGTATTCTGATTACAAAGGCATTCCCAAGGCGCAGGTGCGCGAAGCTTTTGCCACAGGAAAAGACGTGATTATGCGTCTGGACGTACAGGGCGCGATGACTATTCGTAAGCTTTGCCCGGATGCGGTGCTCATTTTCCTGACTGCGGCGAGTAAAGATGAATGGATGAAACGTCTTATCGATCGCCGCAGTGAAACGCCGGATGAATTGGAATTGCGAATCAAAACTGCTGAAAAAGAGTACGCGCTGATTGAACAGTTTGATTATCTGGTTGTCAATTCGCACATGCATTTGGATAAAACGATTGAGGATATTCAAGCCATTATCCGCACAGAGCATATGCGCACAAAGCCCAGAAAAGTAGAGTTGTAATGGAAAATGATCCTCGAAAAGAGCCTGAACATCAGGCGATTCCTGAAGAAAGACCGCCGGTAGAAGAGCCTCGCCAGGCTCAGGTGATGGTTAAAGGCATGTCGCATAAACCGATTGCGACTTACGTCATTTTGGGTTTAACCATTCTCGTTTTTCTGGTTCAAAATATATCCAAGCTGCAATTCGGAGTGGATTTTCCGCTCAATTTGTTTGCTAAAGTCAATCCCAGAATTGTCATTGGTGAATACTGGCGACTGGTTAGCCCCATTTTGGTGCATGCCAGCATCATGCATATTGGTTTCAATATGTACGCGCTATGGATTTTAGGCCGACAAATTGAAACGTTGTTTGGCAGTGAGCGTTTTATCATGCTCTACATCCTGGGTGCTTTTGGCGGGAATGTTTTGTCGTTCGCACTTTCTCAAAACCCATCTGTCGGTGCCTCGACAGCCATTTTTGCATTGATCAGCGCACAAGCGGTGTTTATTATCCGTAACCGCAAGTTTTTTGGTCCTGGAGCGCGCCAAATGCTGAGCCAAATCGGATTCATCTTGGTATTGAATTTCGTTATCGCGGTTGTGCCTGGTTCTTCCTTGGATTTGTGGGGACATTTGGGTGGCTTTTTAGCCGGAGTTGCCTTCTCAATTTTGGCTTCTCCGCTACTTAAACTTGATACCAAAGATGGTAGGGCTGTTTTGGCAGATGCCAGTTATAGAAAAGACCGCTATATTGCTTTCTTAATGGTCTTGGTTGCCTTTTCTGCCATTGTCTTTATTGTGATTCAAAGGCTGAGCGGTAGCTTATGAGTGATGGTTTAGAAAGACTGTTGGCGGCTGATCGGAAGATTACAAGTAGTCTTCACCTAAAAAACCCTCCCAAGATTTTTGAGCTTCTTTTGAAGTTTATCAGCCATAGCTGTGATTCCTGGTATTGGATGATTGGCTTGGTTATTCTTTGGGCGCTCTCAAATCATGCTGGGAAAAAGTTTGCGGTCATTACCGCTTTTGTGACTGGTACTTTAGCCTTTTTAGTTTTGCTGATTAAGTTTTTGATCAGGCGAAAAAGACCAGATGGTGAGTGGGGACAAGTTTACCGCTTGAATGACCCTCATTCTTTTCCTTCCGGGCACGCGGCGCGCGCTTTTGCGATTCTCATCGTTGTGAGACACCTTTTGCCTTGGTGGGTGGTGATAATCGTCGCGGTGTGGGCAGCTTTGGTTGCTTATTCGCGTGTGGCTTTAAAGTTGCATTATTTTTCGGATATATGGGTGGGTGGTTTTATTGGCGGCGTTTATGCGGCCTTAGCGATCAACCTGTTCGGGCTTTTAATGGACATCTTTCCTAAAGTCGCCCAAATATTATTCCACGGTTTTTGAGGTGCATAAAGGGCTTGCAGTTGCAAGCCCTCTTAGTCAATTTCATGTCGTTTTGGGGGTTAAGCCAATAGCATTCCGTTGAGGCAATTGAGCTTGATATCCTCTATACCTTTTTCACTTACTACAAAAGTCTCGTCAGTTAGCTGACTTTGAAGTTTGGTACCCCAAGCAAAGGTGTCATGAGCAGGCAGGGTGAGCGTGCGGGGAGTGTCATTGGCATTGAGCACAACCAGCATGGTTTGCTCGGCGTTTTTGCGGCTATAAGCAACGACACCATCATGCGCGTAGATAACTTTGTATTCGCCGGTGCGTAAGGCGGGATTGGCGTTGCGCAAAGCGATCAGCGCTTTGATTTTGTCACGCAAATCGGTATTCCAGGAAGCTTCATCCCAGGGGAATGCTTTGCGACATTCCGGGTCGCGTCCGCCGGTCAGACCGATTTCATCGCCGTAATAGATACATGGTGCGCCAGGATAGGTCAGCACAAAGAAATAGGCCAGGGCTAAGCGTTTTACATTGCCTTGAACCAAGCTTAGGAAGCGCGGCATGTCGTGACTATCGAGCAAGTTTAGCTGTGCCAAAGCAAACTCGTAGGGATAGATTTTGAGCAGTTCTTCGCTGCGTTTGGCAAAAGCTTCGGCGGATGTTTGATGGGTATCACCAAGTCCCATCATGCCACGAGCAAGGTTATGGTCGATTTGTTTGCCTCCGAAAAAGGCGAGGGCAGCCTGGGTGAGCTGGTAGTTCATCACGGCGTCGAATTGATCGCCGGCGAGCCAACGTTGGCCTTCGGAGGGGATTTCGCCCACAATATAGGCATCCGGGTTGGCAGATTTGCAGACATCGCGGAACTCACGCCAAAAGTCATCATCATCAATCTCAAAAGGCACGTCCAGCCGCCAGCCATCCGCGCCTTGTTCAATCCAATAACGTGCGATGTCCAAAATATATTGGCGCACTTGGGGGTTATCAGTGTTTAGTTTGGGCAGCGCAGGCAGATCCCACCAACAGGCATAGTTGGGTTTGCCCTCATAGGCGTTGAGGGGATAGCCTTTGATGTGGAACCAATCCACGTAAGGGGAGTCTTTGCCGGTTTCGAGAATGTGATTGAACTGGAAGAATCCGCGACTGGCATGGTTAAAGACACCGTCCAGCACAACTTTGATGTCGCGTTTATGGGCTTCTTCAATCAAGGTTTTGAAGGCTTCGTTTCCGCCAAGTAGGGGGTCAACCTGATAGTAATCGTGGGTGTGATAGCGATGGTTAGATGCGCTTTGGAAGATAGGGTTGAAGTAAATGGCGGTAATGCCCAGGTCTTGCAAGTAATCCAATTTTTCAACGACGCCAAGGAGATCGCCTCCTTTGAAGCCGTGAACGGTGGGTGGGGTATCCCAGGACTCAAAATTGCTGGGTTTTTCCACCTGCACGCTCCAGGCAAAGCGGTCGGGGAAGATTTGGTAAAAGACAGCGTTTTTCACCCAATTTGGGGTGATGTTTTTATGGTTCATGTAAGTCACCTCTTCAAATGCTATAAAAAGCAGTTTACACGTCAACTATATTATCATAATCGCCTGTGAATAGTTAATTTTGCATCAAATCATAGGTAATTCTTAGAAAAGAGATTTGCTGTGGCGCCTTTTAGTTTGAGGCATACTGTTTTTTCTGGACACCGGGGCTAAAATTCGGCTATACTTACGTGTGGGAATGGTTAGGTCCCGGTGGGCCTCCTGGTCTTCAAAATCAGTGTCGGGTTGAAAAGATCCGTGGTGGGTTCGACTCCCATCCATTCCCGCCTTGTTTTTAAGGAAACGAAATTGAAACATCCAAAGCCTTTTTTGTTTATCGTTGTACTCATCATTACTTTAATTTCTGCCGGATGCAAAGGGTCTGTTCCGGTTGTACCGACATCAGAATCTACTAATGTGGTGGAGCTGACCCAGGCAGTGACAAAAGGAACGTTGAGTAATCCTACGGATACACCTGAGCCAAGTGCCACAGCAGCGCCAGATCCGATGCCCACAAAACATTGGAAAATTGAAGGCGATCAGCTACGAGGTGTCAGCCTTAGGGTTAAGCATCCTTGGTTTGGTCAGTCCGCCCTTGCATTTAGCGCACTAGTGGACGCTTTTAATGGCAGCAATGAGTGGGGTATCAAGGTTGAGGCGATTTCTGGTAAAGGATTGGTTGAGCTGGGAGAGCAATTGTCAGCCGGCAAAGTCGACGCGGAACTGATTATTGCCCAAACCTATGACATTTTGTCTTATGTTAAGGAACAAGGCTTTGAAGACCTCAAACCTTATATTCACAATAGTCGTTTTGGTTTGACGGACTTATTCAAGGACGAGTCACCTTTTGCTGACTTTTCACCCGTCAAAGACCAAAGCGACCAGATTTGGACTTTACCACTGGCCTATCAACCTGCCTTGTTGTTTTATAACCAAACATGGGCTGAAACTTTAGGTTTTTCAGCTTTCCCTTTATCCCGGGACGCTTTTACTGAGCAGATGATGGCTGGACTGAATGCCAATTTGGCCGATGCGGACCTCAATAATAACGGCACTGGCGGTTTGCTGGTTACCAAAACAACTCGCTCAGCGCAAGGCTGGTATGCCAGTTTCGGAGGTGCTTTTTTTCCTGGTGATGAATATCTGAATTATTATTCCGAAACGCTTCTAGGTACTTACCAATGGCTAAAGCGGAGCTTTGAACAGGACTCTCATTGGGTCGGTATGGAATCTACGCCTTACGATTATTTTAATCGGCGACTTGCATTGGCATATGAGGCGGATTTGGATAATTTAGCCCATCAAACTGCCGCGATGAGCTCTCAGGATTTTGGTGACCGATGGTTGAGTATGCCCTATCCGACCGAAGATGGCAGGGGTATGGTTGCTTTAGAAAGCCTGAGTATTGCCATCAAAACCGGTGATGAAAACTCGAGGGATGCGGCATGGCTGTTCGCTCGCTACTTGTTACAGGAAGCCCAGCAACGTGCCTTGGTCGATGTGCATGGCTACTGGCCGGCGATTGACGCGCCTGCAAAGGTGGCTCCAGCATATGCCGAAGAACATCCTGCCTGGGCGAGCGCGGTTTTGCCAGGTGTGCATTTTAGTCTTGCGCCAGAGGGCGAAAAATGGGCTATTAACCGCCATATTTTCAAAGATGCCTATTTACGCGTCTATGGCTTGGACGCGCAACATTTCCCCAATATTCTCGATTTATTGACCCAAACGTTGACCAATGTCCAAGGAGCCGGCAATGACTGAGCTGCCAAAAGTAGACATGTGGAGTGACGGCGCTTGCTCGGGCAATCCTGGACCCGGCGGCTGGGCAGTGATTATGCGTTCGGGCACTGCCGAAAAGGTTTTGAGTGGCGGGGAACGCGAAACAACCAACAATCGCATGGAAATTACAGCCGCTCTGGAGGGTTTGCGCGCGCTAAAAACACCTTGTCAGGTGCGTATTTTTACCGACTCAACCTATCTTTTGCAAGGTGCTACCGAATGGATGCCTAACTGGAAAGCCCGCGGATGGAAGCGCAAGGGAGGCAAGCTTTTGAACGTCGAGCTATGGCAGGCGATGGATGAAGCATTATCGAAGCATCAAGTCGAGTGGGTTTGGGTCAAGGGTCACGCCGGGCATGCAATGAACGAACGTGCTGATCGATTGGCTGTTGCGGCTATTTCTAAATAAGCATTTTACTGAAAAGGACAAGCATAAAAAAACAAGACCCTGCATGAAGGGGTCTTGTCTTTTAAAGATAGGAGCAATTTATTTGAATCGTTTCAAACGGAGACTGTTCGTTACGACGAAAATACTACTAAAAGCCATCGCCAGGGCGGCAAGCATGGGGTTCAAAAAGCCCAGTGCCGCGGCTGGGATGAGAATAGTATTGTAAAAGAAAGCCCAAAACAGGTTTTGGCGAATGACACGCAAGATACGACGCGAAAGCCGAATGGCGAGCGGGACGTTCATCAAATCGCCGCTCATGCTCACAATTTGCGCGGATGCAATCGCCACGTCAGTACCAGTGCCAATCGCGATACCCACATCCGCCTGGCTTAAAGCGGGGGCGTCGTTGATGCCATCGCCAACCATGGCAACTTTGTGGGTCTCTGCTTGTAAATCCTTGATTTTGTCGGTTTTTCCAGCGGGCAAGAGACTCGCGAAAACGGTGTCTACACCGGCTTCATTGGCAATGGACTGAGCGGTGGCTTCGTTGTCACCGGTGAGCATGACCACTTTCATGCCCAGGTCATGGAGCTCGCGAATGGCTTTGATGGAGCTTTCTTTCAAAGTGTCCATGATGCCAAAAACGGCTTTGGCTTGGCCGTCCACAGCCATAATCACCGCTGTCTTAGCTTCATTTTGTAAGCTTTCAAGGCTACTTTTGGTTTGCTCGTCGATAGGGACATCATAAGATTCGATAAATGTCTGGTTGCCGATGAAAACGGTTTGACCTTGAATGTCAGCCCGTACGCCTTTACCAGTGACAGCTCTAAACCTATCGACCGTCAACAGATCCAGTCCTTCTTCAAGGGCTTTGGCGCGAATGGCATCACCCAAGGGATGCTCGCTACCAGTTTCGGCGGAAGCTGCCAATTGCAAAAGATGGCTTGAGTCGTCTAGTGGGTTGATGGAGATAATATCTGTCACACGGGGCTGTCCACGGGTGATCGTACCGGTTTTGTCAAGCAGAACCATATCAACCGAGCCAGCGATTTCAAGGCTTTCACTATCCTTGATGAGAATGCCCAGCTCGGAACCACGTCCGATACCCACCATCACCGCGGTTGGCGTAGCGAGGCCCATCGCGCAGGGACAAGCGATAACCAATACCGCCACAGCATTCATGATTGCTCTTGAGAGTTGGGTCAATTCGGGGTTGGCCGGTGGGCTAATAAAAAAGTACCAAACGATAAAGGTCAGCAAAGCAATGGCGATAACGACTGGCACGAATATGGCGGAAATTTTATCTGCCAGGGATTGGATGGGCGCTTTACTGGCTTGGGCGTCTTCAACGAGTTTGATGATTTGGGAGAGAACCGTGTCTTTACCAATTTTGGTGGCACGATAGGTCAGGCTACCGTTACGGTTCATCGTCGCGCCGTAAACAGCGTCTCCTGCTCTTTTCTCGACTGGAATGGATTCGCCAGTGAGCATGGATTCGTCCACGTAGCTTTCGCCATCTACGACGGTGCCATCCACGGGCATTTTCTCGCCAGGACGGACGAGGATGAGATCACCAATGGCGACATCTTCAGCTTTGATTTGCTGTTCTTTGCCATCCCGAAGGACTGTTGCGGTTTCAGGACGCAGATAAAGCAGTTTGCGGATGGCATCGCTGGCACCACCTTTGGCGCGGGTTTCGAGGTATTTGCCGAGCCTCACCAGGGTGATAATGACTGCGGCACTCTCAAAATAGCCATGACCAGGGAAGAAACCCAGCATGATAAAAATGGAGTAAATATAAGCCGTGGTGCTACCCATGGCGATAAGTACGTCCATGTTGGCTGAGCCGTTTTTGAGCGATTTATAGCCGTTGATGTAAAAACTCCAACCAGCTATAAACTGCACAGGCGTGGCGAGGGCGAAAAAGAGCCACTCGAGCCAAGGGGCGGTCATCCAAGTGTGGGGAAGCAGGTGGAAGCTATGCGCCATGTGTAAAACAAAGAGTGGCACGGTAAAAAACAGCGCGAAAATGAGCATGTTGCGCTGTTTGAGGATTTCTCTTTTGCGCGCCTGAGCCTCGACGTCTTCATCGCCATCCAAACCTGTATCGGCGCTGATCTCGAAGCCGGCTTTGGTCACCATTTGGCGAATTTCATGAGCGTCGATAATCGTTGGAATGTAGGTGACACTCAAGCGTTCGTTGGCAATATTGGCGTTGCTGACGGTGACGCCAAAGGCTTCTTGCATGCGTTTTTCGAGCGTGCGCTGACTGGCGGGGTCGTTCAGTCCGGGCAAAACCAGGCTGAGCTCACCTGTTGCCACGTCATAGCCGGCGTCCTTAATGTTCTGGATGATGCTCTCGAGGTCCGTTTGCTCAGAGTCGTAGCTTACGAAGGCACGTTCAGAGCTCAGGTTGACGACAACCTTCTCAATGCCCGCTTTGGAAGCCAGCGTTTTTTCAACCGCGGCAACACAATTGGCGCAGGTCATGCCCAGGATGGGCAAGTTGATTTGTTGCAGATTGGCCACTTGTGCCTTATTGCGCTGGGAAGCCGATTTCTACCAATTTGGCGCGAATGGCTGCGTCGTCAAGCTCGTTGGACCCTTCGACGGTCACGGTCTTATTGGGGATATCAGCTTCGATAAAATCAACACCAGGCATCGCCTCGAGTGCGGTTTTAATCGTGTTAAGACAGTGTTGGCAAGAGATATTTGGGATAGAATAGCTAAAGGTTTTCATGGTCACCTCGTAATGTTATTTAAGACTAACAACATTGTAGTCCGAATGGTCCAAAAATTCAATTGTAGAAAAGGTTTTAAACGTATGAAATATGTAAAAAAGAGTATCAAAGCTGTTATGTTGGACATGGATGGCACATTTTACATGGGGGATGTTTTGTTGCCTGGCGCTTTGGAACTATTGGCTTTTTTGAATGAGCGTGGCTTGCCTTTTTCTTTTATGACCAATAACAGCAGTAAAAGCGTTGAGGACTACCGTAAGAAATTGATAGCTTTGGGTGTTCGGGAAGATGACGCGCGGGTCTACACCTCTGGGAATGCGACCATTGACTATGTTTTGCGACATCACGCGGGTAAAAAAGTTTTCGTAATGGGGACGCAAAGCTTGAGGCAAAGTTTTTTGGATGCTGATATTGAGCTGGATGATGAAAAACCAGATTTGCTTGTGTTAGGCTATGATACCGAATTGACTTACCCACGCCTGACCCAATTTTGCGACTTTGTGCGTGCCGACTTGCCATATCTTGCCACACACCCGGATGTCAATTGCCCTGTTTTGGGCGGTTACGCGCCGGATATTGGGGCGATGATGGCTTTGATAGAATCTTCAACCGGCAGAAAAGCGGATCTCATTTTGGGCAAACCCAATCCGGGCATTGTGGACGGGCTGGCATTGAAGTGGGGTTTGGCGAATGATGAGATTCTGATGGTGGGTGATCGTCTGTATACCGATATCGCGCTGGGCAAAACCGCCGGTGTGAACACGGCATTGGTGCTGACTGGCGAGGCAAAGCGCTCGGATTTAGCTGACGTTGACCATCAACCCGATTGGGTGGTTGAGGATTTGTTTGGACTGATAAGTGTGCTTACGGCCTGATAAGTGAGCTTATTCAATGTGTAAAAGTTAAAAACACGTTATGTTAGTTATTTGTGATAATCTTAGACTCAACTTCCCAAATATCTTGAGTGATTGGATTATTTTCGAGGAATCTTTCTAATAATTTACCAGATGTAGTTGCTTCGATAATAAATTCTTGATTGTTAGACATTAAAGCAAGCGATAGATAAAAATCATCTTCAAAACACTGGTTTAATTCCATATCTTTCCATTGAAGAGCAAAAACATTTGTCATTCGATAAGCAATCAGACGCAGATCTTCGTAATTAGAGGCATTGACATTGACACAGGCTAGACTAAAAGATTTATCTTCCCAAATTGCAGATGCACAAGCAAATTCAGCGAATATACGTTTCACTTCATTTGAGAAATGCTCTTGTTTTTTTGCTATCATTGTACTGGTCGCAGATAAGTTTATTTCTTGAGTAGGAGTTGAAGTTTGAGTAGGTAGTGGAGTAAATGAAGGTGTTGGAGTCACAGTTTTCGTTGGCTTCGAAGTGCTAGTGGGGGCGGATTCTATTGTGGGTGTTTGTATAGGGACAGAGCTGCAAGCTGTAATTATAAAAATCGATAGCAGAGATAACAATATCAATACTTTTTTCATCACAGTTTCCTTGTCAATAAACAAATCTAAACATTATGGCTGAAGCCAGGTCCATGTTCCACAACGTTTAAGCTCTACTTGAAAACCTGTTGGAGGTATATACATTGTTCCACCTGACATGCCATAATGATTTTTGATAATATTTCCAGTTGAACTAGTAATTGACCAATAACATCTGTCACTACCACCTGTTGATCGCCATACACCTGTCGCTATTTCTTCACCTACAAGATAAAAACCATCTCCACGTGGTTCTTTTAATGGGTCAAGAGTTGGTGTCAATGTTGGAGTATCTGTAGGGATTTCAGTTTCTGTAGGTGTGAATTCAGGTGTTGAAGTGTGGGTGGCAGTCACTATTTTGATGATAGGTGTGCTTGTTGGAACTAAGGTGTAGGTAGGTAATTCGGTTTGAGTCGGGTAAGGTGTAAAAGTAGAAAACGGCGTATTTGTTGGGTAATTCGTTCGGGTTGGGAGAGCTGTTAAAGTCTGGTCCACATAGGGTCTGACTTGTTCAGGCTTAGGCGTGCAAGCGGCTGATAAAATGATCGCTATTAGAGCAAATGTCAAACGTTTCATGAAATTTCTCCTCTTTGAAAAGAACCTATCCAATTCTAACATGCATAGTAGTTATTACGTGAGATTCAAGAATTCAGAAAGAAAAGAACTTATGCAATTAGGGAACTAGGTAAGAAAAAGAGGCGACGATGGGAATTGAACCCATGATGAGAGTTTTGCAGACTCC
>CAZAFJ010000015.1:0-42942 GCA_964484715.1 uncultured Anaerolineaceae bacterium
CCAGCGGAGCTGGGGGCTGCGCACAGGTCACTGGTTCGAGTCCAGTAGTGCCCATCAATGTTCATGCTTGGTCCCCTGACCGAGCATTTTTTTTATTATCTTATCGTTCTAGCGTGGTCTCCTGACCACGCGTTTTGTTTAACACTAGGTGTGTGGTGTTGCGTTTGGCGAGGACGCCATTATCGAAAAAAATACCGGCGCGATCAAAAAAGTGCCAGCTAGATCTTTTTTATTCCAGAAGTAGCAGGGGTTTACAGTCCCACGGTGGGATTCAATTTAGAGCCAAACTGGCTTGTGCAATGAGAATCCCGTCTTATGGGTCTCATGAAAGGTATAATTTGACCATGCTCAAAAGGCGAGAGGAGTTTTTATGAATCAAAAGGTTCTGACTAACGACCAGGTTTTATTGCTACAAAAAGAGAAAGCGGTTCTTGGAGATTCCTTGAATGTTCTCAGCCGGTTTCCCTTGGACGATGGCGCTATTGAGAAGCTCAAAGAAGCGATTGCCCAGTTGGATGAGCTTTTTCTTATCGTTGTTGTAGGTGAGTTTAATGCCGGTAAAAGCGCGCTCATCAACGCTTTACTCGGTGCAGAAGTGCTTGAAGAAGGCGTTACACCAACCACAGCCTCGGTCAAACTTTTGCGTTATGGTGAGCAGGTCGGCGAGCAGATTGTTGATGAAGGCTTTTCGATGGTAACTTATCCCCTCGACCTGCTCAAGGAAATCAATTTTGTCGACTCGCCCGGCACAAACGCACTTAACCGTGAACACGAACGCTTGACGGTGGATTATGTGCCCCGTAGTGACCATGTGCTCTTCATTAGCTCAGCCGATCGACCGATGACCGAAAGCGAACGTCAATTTTTAGAGCGCATTATCAGCTGGGGCAAGAAGGTTAGCATTGTGATTAACAAGGTCGACATCCTCGAAAATCCAGAAGCGATAGAAAAAGTGTTGAACTTTACCAAAGAGGCTGCCCATCGCATTTTAGGCATTGAGCCAGAGGTCTTTTTGGTTTCTGCTAAGCTGGCAAAAAGGGCCAGTCAGCTGGAGGACGAACAGGAACAACAAACCTTGAGAATACAAAGTGGTCTTCCTGCTTTAGAGTTTTTCCTCAAGAACACTTTGGATGATAGCAGTCGCTTGCGACAAAAGTTGCTCAATCCTTTAGGCGTTGCTCAGCGGCTTCACCAAGAGGCTTTGCTGACCAACAAACGGCAACGCGAAGAATTGAGCACCGACTTGGATCTGGTTGCTTCACTCGAAAGCTTAATTGACAAACATGAAAAGGATTTGCGTGCTGAATTGCCGCCAAGGTTGGCTGAAGTCGACAATATCTTGCATGGTTTTGAAAAACGTGGTCTGGACTTTTTTGACAGCAAGCTCAAACTAAGCAATATCTTCAATTTGGCGAAATCAGACATGATTAAACTGCAATTCCAGGAGGAAGTGCAAGCTGATGTCGCCAGTGAAGTTGAGAACAAAGTACGCGAGCTGATCGATTGGCTGGTGGATAAGGACCTTGATATCTGGTATCGTATCGCCAACGCCCTTGAACGGCGACAAAAAGAAGCTCAGGATCTTGCTGGCAGTCGTGCCTTGGACGAACAAACCGAACGTCGGCATGAACTGATTGCCCGTGTTTTGCAATCGATCCGAACCGTGGTGAGTGGCTTTGACCGCAAAAAGCAAGTCGAGGAGATTGGCGATTTGGTGCAAGACTCGGTGGCTAAAACCGCCTTATTTGGGGTGGGCGCTGCGAGTATTGGCGTATTGGTTGCCACTGTCATCACAGCCCGCGCGTTGGATATCACCGGTATCGTCTCAGCAGGCACCCTGGCAATTTTGGGGCTTTTTGTGATCCCTTATAAACGTAAACAAGCCAAGGATAAGTTTATTGAGCGAATGGCGGAGATGCGTCAAGGCTTGCGGGATACGTTGAGTAAAACGTTTAAGGGTGAATTTGGCACAGCCATAAACCGTTTGAACGAGAACATTTCACCTTATACTGACTATGTGCAGGCTGAAAACGAAAAAGCCAATGAGGACCAAAGCGCTTTAGTGAAGCTCGAAAATGAGCTTGAAGCCCTCAAAAAGGAAATTGATACTATAATCTAAGCGAGCTAAGCTTAATGAGGAGTATAGAAAGTAAATCCATGAACCTATTTAAATCTAAACGAAGCAAAACGCTTTTAATCATCATTGTTTTGAGCATGATTTTGGCAGCCTGCCAAAAGACACCCATCCCAGAACCTGTGGAAACAGACCATCCTGAAACTGAAGAAACATTGGCTTCTCCAGAGCAAACCCCTGTACCAACCAGAGGTAAGACGCAAATCGTCCTGGGTGGGGATTTGCCGGACGACCCAGTGCCTGGGTGGACAAAAGCTGCTGAACAGGCCTTAACCGAAATTGCCAATGCAACGCCAACCTCGACCCCTGCTGGTAATGTTATTGTTGGTGAACAAGCCTACCAGGTCTTTCAAGGTGGTTATAGCCTCGAACTGAGCCTGGATGCGCATGTTTCAGTGCGCGGACCGATGACTTGGGTGCGCTCCCGCGAGACCCCGACCAATACCATGATTATGGGCAATATCAGCAAGTATGAATTGGTCAGTCTGGAAGAACTGCGCCCTCAGGTTTTTGCCAGTCTCTTTGGCTCGGATGCTGAGATTAAAGAAGAAGAACCGCAAGAGTACGAGTTGGATGGCGTTAAAGGGATTGCTGTGGATTATGTTGCCAAAGTCAGCCAGATGGTTGCCAAAGGGCGCTTAATTGTGGTTAAACCCACCGAAAAACGCTATGTGGCGGTGATTGGTATGGGTGACCCTGCTGACCCCAGTGGCGATCAATGGGTCAAGTATGGGGTGGATTTTTTCGAAATGACGCTTAATGGCTTTAACATTCTGTCTGATGAAGCCTTGGCAGATCATGATGTCTGTCCTTTTGCGGATGATGAAAGTTATGGCTTAAGTATGGAAAACCCAATCCGTGTTGGTGGTGGCTCGATGGAAGGGCCGGCGCGAGCGCGTGCTTATTTGGACAACCTCAAAGGAAATGATGGCCAATGGGCGGTTTATGAGCGTAGCGGTTCGCTTGAAGGCGACGGAACCATCCTTGACGCATACCAAGTGCAAGTTGATGGCGAAATAATTACCCTGTATGTGGACCAGTATAACTTTGAGACTTTGCTGACGCCAAAAGGTTTGCAATGTAGTGGCGCTTACCCGATTGTCGCGCCGTAGCTTGCACATATCTGAAACGAAAAACAAGGCTGAGGTTTTTACCCAGCCTTGTTTGTCTTAATTAATTATTGTTAAGGTTTTAGCTGACCAAGGTGCCAACATCCTCGCCTTTAAGGGCGCGCATGAGCACACCTGGCTCGAAGAAGTTGAGCACGAGGATAGGCAAGTTGTTATCCATACACAGTGAGATGGCGGTGCTGTCCATCACATTGAGGCGCATGCTGAGGGCATCCATGTGGCTAAGGGTGTCAAAGCGAACCGCATCGGGGAATTTTTTGGGGTCACGGTCATAGACGCCATCCACCTTAGTGGCTTTAATGACCACGTCGGCGTCAATTTCTGTCGCGCGCAAGGCTGCGGCGGTATCTGTCGAGAAATAGGGGTTGCCCGTGCCACCACCAAAGATGACCACACGACCTTTTTCGAGGTGACGCAGGGCACGTCGGCGGATATAGGGCTCGGCAACGGTGCGCATTTCGATAGCGGACATTACGCGGGTGACCACATCGCTTTGCTCCAGCGCATCCATGAGTGCCAGGGCGTTCATGATGGTGGCCAACATGCCCATATAGTCTGCAGTGGCGCGGTCCATGCCCACATTTTCACCGCTGAGGCCTCGCCAAAGGTTGCCGGCACCGATAACCACGCCAACTTCAACGCCGGTTTCCCAAACTTGTTTGATGACCTTGGCGATAGCGTAAGCGCGTTTAGGGTCGATGCCCATCCCAGTGGGTCCAGCCAGGGCTTCACCGGAGAGTTTAAGCAGGATACGTTTGTACTTGAGGGGTGTTTCGGGTTCAGTCATTGAGCCTCCTAAGCGATTTCTTTAGTTATGATATCACGGTCGTGCTTTATTTCGGTAAAAAAACGTAAAAAAAGAGCCAACCGCGTGGTTGGCTCTCGATTTGCTCAGGCTATTCAGCCGCTTCCTCTTCTTCTTCGAGGTGTTTGGTGGTTTCACCAAGTTCGTAGCGGATGAAACGGCGGATGACGATGCGTTCGCCCAAAGCGGCGACTTTGTCATTCACCAAGTCAGCGATGGTTTTGTTTTCATCGCGGATGTATTTTTGGTTGAGCAGGACATTTTCGTCCAAGTATTTTTTCATGTAGCCTTCAACAATCTTGGGGATGATGGCTTCGGGCTTACCTTCTTCGCGCACACGAGCGGCAACAGCATCTTTTTCTGCTTCGATAACTTCTGCAGGAATTTCTTCAACAGAGACGAATTTGGGGCTGCTGGCGGCAATTTGCAGGGCAACTTCGTGACAGAGTTCAAGGAAGGAATCTGATTTGGCAACGAAGTCGGTTTCGCTGTTGATTTCCACGACGACAACCAAGCGGCCTTCTGAGTGGACGTAAACTTCAACACGGCCTTCGGAAGCTTCGCGGTTGACGCGTTTTTCAGCTTTTTGGAGTCCTTTGGCGCGCAGTTCTTCAAGCGCAATATCGAAATTACCGTTGGCGTTTTTCAGGGCTGTTTTGCAGTCCATAATGCCACAACCGGTTTTTTCGCGCAGTTCTTTGATCATATCAATTGTGATTTCCATTTTGCTCCTTATCTTGCGGGCAACCGCGATGATTATTCTTGTTCTGCTTCTGCAGTGCCGTTTTCTTCTTCGGGGGTTTCCTGGCGCTCAACGACAATCTTGGCGCGGGTGGATTCGCCCAACAAATCTTCGTCATCCAGTTCTTCGTCTTCTTCGAGACGGCGGGCGATGCGAGACTTGGTTTCGAGCACGGGTTCTTCTTCTTCAATATCCTTACGCATCATCTTGCCTTCGATGGCGGCATCAGCGATGCGGGCAACCAAGAGTTTGATGGCGCGGATGGCGTCGTCGTTGCTGGGGATCACGTAATCGATGAAGCGGGGGTCACAGTTGGTGTCCACCATGGCGATGACGGGGATTTCTTTGGAGACGGCTTCGCGGACAGCGGTGTCGTCACGTTCGATGTCAACAACGAAGAGCAGGTCGGGCAGGGTCTTCATATTGCGCAAACCGCTCAAGCGGCTGTCGAGGCGATTGATGTCACGTTCCAGAAGCAGGCGTTCTTTTTTGGTCAGGGCTTGAACTTCGCCGGTCTCAAACATTTTTTCGAGGCGGGTGAGTTCAATCAAGCGTTCTTGGATGGTGACCCAGTTAGTCAGGGTGCCACCCAGCCAGCGCAGGTTGACGTAGGGCATGCCGCAGCGTTCGGCTTCTTCTTGGATGGTTTCCTGAGCCTGGCGCTTGGTGCCAACGAAGAGGACGGTACCGCCGGCGGCGACGACGTCGCGCACTTTTTCAGCTGCTTCTTCAAGCAGTTTGACGGTTTGTTGAAGGTCGATGATATGGATGCCATTGCGCTCGGTGAAGATGTAAGGGCGCATCTTGGGGTTCCATTTATTGGTTCTGTGTCCAAAGTGGACACCGCTCTCAAGCAGAGCTTTCATTGATACAGGGGGCATTATTCTCCTTTGCGTTATGCCTCCGCCTGGTTTTGCGACCGTTCCAAACCCTTGTGGGGCACGCGGGAAGGTCTGTACCGAGGCGTGTGTAATAGTAGTCTCCGTGTTCACACCCGGAGCCGTGCAGAAGTATATCACAATTTGTAGGGAGTCAAGGGGGGAAATCGAGTATTTCTCAAGAAATATTAAGACAAATGGTCAGTATGAGATAAAATAGGATCTATGGCCAGACAACCTATTTTGAACATACCAGAAACTGTAAAAACAGAAGAAGCTCTTTTTGAATGGATTGAAAAACATTCTGATTACCTTGATAATTCGAACAATGAAAAGAGAATTATAGGGCGAGCTTACCAGATTGCAAATCGTTACCCGAAAGGCTTCAGCCAAGAAACAAAAGATTATTTTTTATTGAAACACATTCAACTCTTGATGAAAGAAGGTCTCTTCTATAAACAAAGTCCTAAAGAGTTGGGTGAGAAAGCGATTCGATCTTTTCAGCGGCTGATTAATATCCTACCTGAGAACCCCATAGCTTTTTATCGTTTAGCGCACTTATACTACAAGGGCGGGCGGAATGCCGATGCATTGTGCAGCTTTATAAAGGCTTTAGACCTGACCCGATCTGGTGAACAAGTATTTGATCAACTGAAATTGAATGATGCACAAATTGAACTTTCAAAGAGACTGCTTTTTGGGCTAAACTTTAATTTCCTGAAAAAATACCCTAATGGATTTGAAGTGTTTTTGGAATCGGAACAATTTGAGCAATTTCGAGAACTGGTCGTAGATCCCATTGAAAATTTTGTCTTTTATTCAATCAGAAGCAATAACACTGTTGAGCATAAATACATCTCTGTTGACGAATATGATTCCTTGATTTTTAAGCTCTCAAGAGATACCAACGCATTTATTATTGACAGGTACAACAATCGCCCTTATTACAAGTTTTTAGATAAGCGTGATTATTTTCATGATACTTCTAATAAGTTGGATTTTTTACTCATCTCGTTAGAGCTTGAACAAGGGCTGGATATTCCAGGCGCAGAAACTGAAGGAACGCGTAGAAGAACAACCGCAAGACTGAATGAGGATCTTGAAGGTATAGGTCTCAATGGGAGCCTTTTACGGGTTAACTATTCACATCCTTCAGAAAAATTGTTTGCTGAAGGCACAGCAACCACACATTATTTTAAGAGAATATTCCATTAATTGGCTTTTTGTTTGATTCTCCATGCCTATGGACAGGGGTGTCCGTACGGCTTGCTAAACTTTTAGTAACAGTTTGGAAAAAATAATTTAGCAAAGGAGAAAAAAAACTGTGAAAAAGCAAAATAATGCTTACCAAAATCCCATCCACACCTTCAATAGTAAGGTTCAATATAACTGGCACGATTTACTGGTCTTGACCGGATATTATCCGGAGATGGGGCAAGACGGTGCCACAACTTTAAGAACTGGTTACTATAACCAGGATCCATTTCTGGAAGATTTACTCCAGAACACGAATGCTCAATATGAGCATGATGGCTCTCTTTACATTTTCAGATCCGAGGCGCCTGACACTAATGCATGGTTTAGGCTTTTGCTCGAAAATGAAAGGGGAAGAGAAAGTGGGTCATGGATTGACCCAAGTGCGATTGAATTTCCAATGAACGCCATCGTCATGCAATTCATCCGTCTGGGTTTGCGAACGGTTGAAAGCTGTCGTGGTTTTCACGGGAGACGACAACGTTTTCGAACCGGCAAGCCTTACGTCATCTTTGAAACCTATCGGGATGCAATCCTAGCAGAAACCATATTAAAGTCAGGTCTTTACAATAGTCGCTTGCTTGGGCGTAACAAACGATTGATTATCGACGAAAGCATTGACACCCTGCTTGAAATTGGTCTGCGGCTGAGTGCTGTTACAACTCTTGGCGGTTACGAGAAACTATTGCGTGCAAAGCGCGAGTTGCGTCTCATGCATCTTTTGGATATTCCCGGAGAAACGGGCAAAGAAAGGTTAGTGGGCGCGTATCTGCTGAGAACTTTAGAGCAATATCCCGGCGATGCCTGGATGGATGCCAGCGGTAATGTTTTGGCGGAGATTGTGATTGGTCAGCCACGCGAGGACATGCCTTGCATTCTTCTCTCGGCACACCAGGATGTTAGGGATAATACAGGTGTTGGCCAAAAAATTGTCGTTGATGGAGGCATCGTAAGCCGAGAAAACGGCATTCTTGGAGCGGATGATAGAGCAGGTGTCGCAGCTATACTAAACGTTCTCGAATCCTTGATTAAGCATCGTTTCCCTTGCCGGCTAAAGCTTGCTTTTCCAGTTGGTGAGGAAAAAGGGCAGTATGGTGCAGAAGCGATCGATCCCTCGTTTTTTGATAGTGTTGGATTAGGGATATCTCTGGATCGACGTGGTAGCAATGATATTGTATATTACAGCTCAAATTACACCTATGCTCAAAAACATCAAACTAAGTTTATTGAACGCTTTTCAAGCTATCTCTGGGATGATAAGCAATATCACTATAAAGCTTGTCGTGGCGGGGTCTCTGATCTAAGAGTATGGTCTCAAATGGGCATTCCCAGCGTCAACCTGTCGATAGGCTATGAAGGTGAGCACTATCCTGGGGAAAGCCTCGACCTCGATGCCTGGCATCGCGCGCAAGATCTCTTGTTAGAGATCATCACCCGGGCTGATTACAAAGACCTCAAAAGCTAAACAATCAAACCTGGCGCAAAAAAGAACCTCACAGGAGGTTCTTTTTGTTTAAGCAGATCTTGAAAGCACTTAATTGAAAACGATAACTATTTTTGGATAAACTCAATTTCCCAAATATGAATGTGTGGATTGGGGTTAGCGGTGTTTTCTTTAAGGCTTAGGTTTAAACGCGTTACCAGATAGTCTCCGGTAAAGTTCACATTTAGCCACTCATTCTTTTCTGTTCCAAAACTTTGTTTGCCATATCTTAAGGGTTGTTGCTTGCCTTCGACACTAATCTCAACGTAAAGAATGTGTGGTGGCAAACCAACAAGCAAACGAATCCCACTCATGCTGACAGGCTCAGAAAATTCAAGCAGAATTTGCAAGGGGTTGGCTTCCAAGCCTCTGATGACCGTGTTTGTATTACCATCAAAGGCGTTACTTATCACGCCAATATCCAAAGGCGAATGGGTAACCTCCACATCCTGGTTAAAAAGGCTTATGGTGCTTTTTTTATGTTCGGAACGCCTTGCCTTCTCTCTTTCAAAGAGGCTTTCAACGTTTTCAACATACTCAAGACGCACAAAATAAAATCCGGTTTCGCCATTTGGCCATTCGAGCGTTCTTATTAGCTCACGATTGGTGAATTTATTGCTTGTTTGGGCGGTTTGGTAGTCATCTGGTGGCAAGATAAAAACCATGCTTTTATCAAGCTCTTTTTGATTGAGCGTCCAATCCTTGATGCTGTTAACTTCGATTGGCAAGGGGTCGCCCAGGAAAAAGCTCAAGATAATGTCGGTATTGTTCGCCCAGGTTGGGCTGACGATTATTTTTGCATCAGGGTTTTTGGCTTGATAGGTTTTTATCTCCGCGGATAGTTCTTTGCCACCCCACTGCATGCCATAAAGCCCGTAATCCTGATACCACAAAGGTCCTTTGTTAATGGCGGTGTGCGTCATCCAGATACTGGAGCCAAGGAGAGCCAGAACCACAATCGCAACCGGAAAAAAGGTATTGCGCAAGCTTCCCCCAAGCCACCGCAAATGAGAATCTAAGCCTATACAGGTTAAAAAGGCGAAAGGCACCAGGGTTACCAGGTTGCGCGTGATGGCGGGGTCTACCAAGGCGGCGCCGGTTGGTGCGACCAGCAAGGCAATCAAAACCACGCGCAAGGCGGGATTTTTGAGCTTGCTGAACGCTTTGATGATCCCCAAACCGATAAAAGGTGCCAGCAAGAGGGGCACGTGTGCCATGTGTTTCATCTGGTGGCGAATAAGGTCGCCGTTTTTGGAGGTAAACCAATAACGCGGGTCAAGCCCCTTGAGATAGCGACTGAAAAACTCACCCAGTTTCGTCATAAAAGGCGAAGTGCCAGCCCAGTAGCTTTGCAAGATGCTGAGGTGCTGGGTGAGGGATTGGGGATGACGCAAGCGGAAAAGCAGGTAGGGCAATGCCAGCACAATCAGCGTGATGATGCCCAGCCAGGGGATTTTCTTTTCCTGGAAATGGTAACGAAAATCAACAACCAGGAGGATTAAACCGGTGAGGACAACCACGATTTGGAGCGGTGCATAGGCATAAAACGTGAGCGCGCCAAACAGGATGAAAATAGGCAGATTGTCGCGGTCTTGCAGGCGATAACGCAGGTAAAAATAGATAAAGGCACAAAACAAGGCTGTGCCAAGCGCGGTTTCAAAAGCAGTGCGGCTGTGTAAAAACCAAGCCGGCAAGACACTCACTACAAAAGGCGCCAGCCACCAATATTTGCGCTTGAAAAAATCGCGCAAAGCGAGACCTAACGTAAGCGGAAAGATGGTCGTCAGCAAAGCGGAAAGACCGCGTGTAAGCCAGATCGAGTGGTTCAAAGAAGCAACCAGAGTCTGGAGCCACACCGAAAGGCTTAGGTTGTATTGCCCGCCGTTTTCAAAGTAAATGGGGAGTTGTCCTGAGGCGTCCCGAAAGCCGTCTTCGATAAGCTTAGAAGCGGTGAGGGTTTGAATGGCTTCATCTGAAAAGAAGTAAATCGGAAACCGGTCCAATGCGATAAAGCGTGTTGCCAGGTAGAGCAGAAGGCCAACAATGAAGAGGGCTTCTGGCCAGCCAAAATTACGTTTTTCTTGATCTAATTGCGTTTTAGGGACAGATGAATCGAGTTGGATCATGGTTGACTTTCTGGTGTGCGTTGTGTGGGGTATATATAAGAAATAAAGTCTGATTTGCTGATGCTAAGGCTTGGGTTCATGGTTCCTCTGCCTGAATTATATCAATGCTTGCCGTCCTACGGTATAATAGCCTTCCGAACAAACACAAGGATGAACTATGCGTATAGATAAAATTTCCCCCGAAGCGTTTGAAAAAATTGTAGACATGGCGGCTTTCGCTCTGGAGCCCGAAGAAAAGGCTTATTTGCTCGATCAACTCAACCTTCAACTGCAGTCTGTGCAAGAACTATTGGACATTCCGCTTGAAGATGAAACTGATCTGCCAAAGAAGCATATTCCCCGCGTGGGTGATACGCCGCGCACGGACGAATGGCAGGCATTTGATAAGCCTCGCGTCATTGTTGAGCGCGCGCCTCAAAACGAGGATGGCATGTTTTTGGTGCCCGAAGCTGCCAGCGGAAAGGATAAATAATGACTTTTACACAACTTTCTGCAATTGACATTGCCCAAAAAGTTAAAGCCGGTGAGCTCAAAGCAAGCGATATGCTTGAAGCCAGTCTGGCGCAAATCAGGGCTGTGGATGGCGCGTTTGGTGCCCTGGATGGCCAGGTCACCGACCCAAACACGGATAAAAAGGTGCATGCCTTTATTTCCCTGACCGAGGAAATGGCGATGGCGCAAGCCCAGGCAGTGGATGCCAAAGTGGCTAATGGCGAAGATGCCGGTCTTTTGGCCGGTGTGCCGGTTTCTATTAAAGATATTTTTGCAATTGAGGACACCGTAACCACAGCCGCCTCCCGCATGTTAGGCAACTATCGCCCACCTTACACTGCCACAGCCGTTCAAAAGCTGATGGATGCCGGTGCTTTGATTGTGGGCAAGGTCAATTTGGATGAGTTTACCTTTGGTTCTTCAAACGAATCAAGCGCTTTTCAGCCAGCGAGCAACAACCCATGGAATACTGCGCATGTGCCGGGTGGTTCTTCGGGTGGCTCTGCTGCCGCGGTTGCCGCTGAAGAAACGCCGCTTTCATTAGGCACTGACACGGGTGGCTCTATTCGCCAACCCGCTGCTTTTTGTGGCGTGGTAGGTCTTAAGCCTAGCTACGGACGTATTTCACGCTATGGCTTGATTGCTTTTGCCTCTTCTTTGGACTGTCCCGGACCGCTCGCACGCAACGTACCAGATGCGGCTTTGATGTTACAAGTCATGGCAGGTAGTGACCAGCGTGATGAAAGCACTGCAACCTTGCCTGTGCCTAATTATCTGGAAGCCTTACAACAGGATGTCAAAGGCATGCGCATTGGACTTTCGCCTGATTATCTGGGCATTGCTTACCCGAACCCTAAGACTGGCGAGGTAGAAATGCTGCCCGTGCAAGAGGAAGTCAAGCAGAGCCTGTTGGACGCTGCTGAGCAATTGGCAAAATTAGGCGCGGAAATTGTTGAAGACGTGCCTATGCCTCACACGCGTTTTGGTATTCCAGTTTATTTTGCTGTTTCTCGTATCGAGGCGGCTTCGAACCTGAACCGCATGGATGGTGTGAAATATGGCTTTAGTGTCGCTGACGCGCATGATCTGCAAGATCTCTATCGCCGTACACGCACTCAGGGCTTTGGCGCGCAACCCAAACTGCGCATTTTGATGGGGGCTTATTTGAGTGCCTCATCGAAGAATGTCAACTATTACCAACTCGCCAGCAGTGTGCGTGGCATGATCCGCCAGGATTTTGATAAAATTTATGACCCTAAGGGTGCTTATCGCTTGGACGCGCTTTTGACCCCAACCACTCCTACCACAGCTTTCAAACGTGGTGAGGTGTTTGGCGACTCGGTCTTGATGCAGTACGCCGACCAGATGACGGTCTCGGTGAACCATGCCGGTTTGCCCGCGATTACTGTGCCGAGTGGCTTGGATGAAGCTGGTTTACCGATCGGTATACAGCTGATTGGCGATGATTTCCGTGAAGATACGATCCTGAGGATTGCCAACGCGTATGAGCAGGCAACGCTTGATGCGGATTGGCGAAAAGTGCGACCGATGGCATTGCGGGAGGTGAAGGCATGAAAGACTATGAAGTGATTATCGGGCTAGAAACCCATATCCAACTCAATACTCAGACCAAAATCTTTTGTTCGTGTAAGGCGGATAGCTGGGAAGCTGAGCCCAACACCAACATCTGCCCTGTTTGTTCAGGCCAGCCGGGTGTATTGCCACGCTTGAATGGTGAAGTGGTGAAGAAAGGCGCGCTTTTGGCTGCGGCGATGAACGCGGAAGTAAATCCCTGTTCTATTTTTGACCGTAAGAATTACTTTTATCCCGACCTGCCCAAAGGTTTCCAGATTACACAGCTCTTTGAACCAATTGGTAAGGGCGGTTATTTAGATTTGCATATGCCCGAGGGTGATATCCGTCGGGTGCGTATTAATAAATTACATCTCGAAGAAGACGCCGGAAAGACCAAGCTGGAGCATGGCCAACGCATGGTTGACCTTAATCGCGGTGGTGTGCCTTTGGTGGAGATGGTTACCGAGCCGGATTTGCGCTCCGGTGAAGAAGCTGCCCAATACCTGACCCAACTGCGCGAACTGTTGCGCTGGATTGGCGTGAGCGAAGCTGATATGGAACGTGGCCATTTGCGTTGTGATGCCAATGTCTCGATTCGTGAAAAAGGGTCTACTGTTTTGAACACCAAGACTGAAATCAAGAATGTCAACTCGATTGACTCGGTGCGTCAGGCCATCACGCTTGAAGCCAAACGCCAAATTGAATTGGTTGAGGCGGGCGAGAAGGTTTTGCCCTACACCCTGGACTGGGATGCCGATACCGGCAAGTTGAGCATGATGCGTTCGAAAGAGACCGAGGCGGATTATCGCTATTTTAGAGAGCCCGATTTGCGCCCAGTTATCCTGAGCGATGAAGAGATTGAGGCGATTAAAGTTAGTTTGCCTGAGATGCCTTTCGCGCGCCGCAAACGTTTTGTCGAAGAGTATAAACTGAGTGCTTACGATGCTGAAATCTTAACCTCAGAACGTGGGCTTTCGGACTATTTTGAAGAAGCCGTCGCGCTTTATGGCAAGGATCCCAAAACAATCAGCAACTGGATGATGAACGACTTGGCGCGTTTGATGAACGACACTGGTAAGACTGCGCGTGAACTGACCTTGAAGCCCACGCATTTGGTTGAGCTGGTGCGATTGTTGGATGAAGGCAAAATTAATGCCCCAACGGCGAAGTCTTTGTTGGGCAAGGTAGAGGTCTCTGGTAAGTCGCCAGCTGCGATAGTGGAAGAAGAAGGTTTGGGCTTGATTGCCGACGCAGATAGCTTGCGCACACAGATTGAGGCGATTTTAGCCGGTGCGCCGGGTGAGGTTGCTGCCTTCCGGGGTGGTAAAGAGTCGTTGATGGGCTGGTTTGTTGGCCAAGTCATGCGTTCTACCGGTGGCAAAGCCGACCCCAAACTGACTCGAGAGATTTTGCAGGAGCTGTTGAAGGAATAGCCAATCGCTTTCAAACCGGATTGAAAAAACAAAAGACCCACACCCCTAACCCCTCTCCCAAGGAGAGGGGGGATTTTAGGACCGGTGGCAAAGCTGATCCGAAACTGACCCGAGAGATTTTGGCGGAGCTTTTAAAGGAATAGACCTTTGCGTTGGTTTTTTGAAATTCAAGTGAATAAAAAAGACCCACACCCCTAACCCCTCTCCCACGGAGAGGGGGAATTTTAGGGCTGGTGGCAAAGCCGAACCCAAGCTGACTCGGGAGATATTGGCGGAGCTATTGAATCATTAACGCTCACAAATTACGATATGGTTTTGATTTAGAACTGGTGCATGGCGTCTCGCCATGCACTTTTCTATAGGGCCGAGACGCCATGCAGCAAATCTATAAGAAAGCTTGATTGGAGCGTTACACTAAACCCTTGGGTTGTTAAAAACAAAACCCGACGCTCGATCGGGTTTTGTTTTGAATCTCTTGGTTTTGCTAACCCAAAGCACCAGCGTTGGCCCAGCCATACTCAGAAGTCGGTTGGTGCTTTTCCAAATAGGCTTTGGTCGTCTCGGGGAACATGGCGTAGCTGATCACAGCCTCATCCGATGGGCGCAGGTGCTTGATTTCTTCACGCGCCGAGGGCAGGCGTGGTTCGAGCAAATCGGCAGGTCGTTCGGTGATTGGCTTTTCACCCTGCAAAACCTTATGGGTGAATTCTTCGCTAATGGGAGCAACCGGCCGCCCATAGTATCCGCGAACGTAGTTTTGCATCTCGTTGGGGATGATGGTGTTGCGGCTGCCAGAGAGCACGTTGACCATCGATTGCGCACCAACAATTTGCGACATCGGGGTCACTAAGGGCGGGTAGCCCACTTCGCTGCGCACTCTTTCGACTTCAGCCAGCACTTCATCCAAACGGTCTTCTGCGCCAACTTCTTTGAGCTGGGCAATCAGGTTGGAAAGCATGCCGCCGGGTACCTGGTATTGCAGGATGAGCGGGTTGACCTGATAGATTTTGACATCAAAAATATTTTTCGCCTGGAAGGTGCTGCGAATGCGTTTGAAGTAATCCGCGATTTTAACCAATTTGGCGCCGTCCAATCCGGTGTCGAAATCCATTTCAGAAAGTACGATATGCATGGTCTCGGTGGGTGGTTGACTGGTGCCGTCAGATACAGGTGAAATAGCGGTGTCGATCATGTCACAGCCAATTTGCACCGCGTCGAGGTAGGTCATTGCGCCGGTGCCACTGGTGGCGTGGGTGTGCAGGTTGACGGGCAAATCACTGACGGATTTGATGGCGACAACAAGGTCGGCAGCATTCTTGGGGGTGAGGATACCGGCCATGTCTTTGATACAAATCGAGTCCGCGCCCATTGATTCGAGGTCTTTGGCGATTTTGGCGAAGTATTCGTTGGTATGCACCGGGCTGATGGTGTAACAGATGGCGCCTTGAGCGTGCGCGCCATATTTCTTGATCGCTTTAAAGGAGGTTTCGAGGTTGCGCAGGTCATTCAGCGCGTCAAAGAGGCGGATAATATCCATGCCATTGTCGATAGATCGACCGATGAAAGCTTCGACGACATCGTCAGAATAGTGCGTGTAGCCGAGCAGGTTCTGGCCACGCATAAGCATCTGAAGCTTGGTATTCTTGACGTATTTGCGGATGGTGCGAAGGCGCTCCCAGGGGTCTTCATTCAAATATCGCAGGCAGACATCAAAGGTCGCGCCACCCCAACATTCAAGGGCATAGTAACCGGCTTGGTCCATCGTTTCGAGGATGGGCAACATTTGGTCGGTAGTCATTCGTGTAGCAAATTGGCTCTGATGAGCGTCACGTAGGGCAGTTTCGATGATGTTAATTTTTTTCATAGGGTTTCTCCGTCCTGATTATACATGGAAGTAGAAGAAAAAACTTGCCATAGAGAAACATTGATGAATTTATAACAAAGAGGCTAAAGATTTCTCTTTAGCCTCACGCTATCAAATGTTAATCAGCCTTATTTTTGAATAATAGGCATTCCTAAACCAAAAATGCTGGGTGGTGTGTACGTAACCCTGATTCCACAAACTTCTAAGTTATTATAATCATTAAGACGTACATTGATTGCATAACTGTTGTGCAAAGTGTCAACGACATGGTCTACATCTGCCCATTCTGAGTTCAAACCATCTATAGAGGTTATTAGGGCTAAATCAGTCGCAGATACACCACTTATTTCATAAGCGGTTATCCATGCCTGAATAGAAGCATTGGGGTTGTTGTCTCTATAATAAAGGCGAAACCCAATTATATTTGAACCACTGGGTAAGTTTAACGAGGTGGTCAAGAATAAATCTCCAGAAGTGATGCGAACACATCCTGAGCTGGTATATTGCTTGTACGCTGAAGATGTTCTGGGTACCAGGACGCTTCCTGGAATACTGAAAAATTGGTCCTCGGAGAAATGAGGTTGAGGGCTTCTTGCTAAATCAGCCTCAATGACATCAGGTTGCGTCGGCATTGTAGGTCCGTTACCTATATAGATTGGTTCATCCGAACCCGATGAGATTTGAGCTAAACCACGACCAACAACAGACGATGCCTGTTGGGAACCTAGCGTCAAGGCCAAGGTTGTGAATATTAAAACGATAGTATAGAATTTTGATTTAAACATTGTATCCTCCTGGAGTACTTGCTTGTTTTTGGTGACTTTCGCCACTAGGAATGACCTTGCTTTATGGGTTGTTTTCGTGAGAGCAGGTTCATTGATGAGATGGGTCTTCAAACCCAATAATCGGATAGAAAAATATAGTCGTCTATTGATTTTATTGGTCTTCAAAAAGTTAACGGTAGTGTAATACGATGAATATTGTTCTATTCTTATGAATATTTTATAGAAAAATATTTTGGTCATCAATTCTCTGTATACACTTAACTCGCCCAAAAATGGTATGAAGACAACTGGGATAAACCTGGTGAAAAGTCTGGGTTAGTAAGCGCTCTAAAGGAGATACGTTTTGGTAGCTTATCTAAAGAAAGATGTGGCTTCGATCGTAATCTCATGCCGCACTTAGCTTGTAATGCTTCAGAATAATTGACAGCAGAGAGAAATGGACTAAAATAAGAACCACGCGGGCGTCGCCAAGTGGTAAGGCATTAGCCTTCCAAGCTAACATTCGCCGGTTCGAATCCGGTCGCCCGCTCAAACAAAAACCCAGCGACACATCCATCGCTGGGTTTTAATTTTGTCTGAATAGGTTTGGATCTTAGGCTTATTTGACAAATATCAGTATCAAAACAATGGCGATAATCACGATCAAAGCCAAAGCCAAGAAGAGCTTAAAATTACGCGCGGAGCTTTTGTCGCCTTTGTCCATGTCCAGGCGCAAGAGATGTTGCTCGTCTGTGGCGCGACGGGTGCGCTCGTAGATATCATCCAAATTGGTGTAGAGTGGCGCCAGGCGCAGCGATTCGGGTCGCGCATGGTCCACATGCGCGCCAAGTTCTTCCAACATGGCTGGCATGCTGGCTTCGAGTTGCGCCATTTCTTCTTCCTTCTTTTTGATGGATTGTTTGAGTTTGGTCAGCTCGTCTTCCAATGGCATGAGTTCTTGTTTCTTCAATGCCTGGGTGCGATTTAAGCTTGCGCCAAGTTCCTCTAATTTGAGGTTTGCCGGATGCAGGGTGTCTTCGATTTTCTTGATTTGGTCGTCAAGGGTGGGCGACTTGGTGGAAAACTCAGTAAGCGAGGCGGTGAGTTGCTCCAGTTGGCTGTTGAGGGGGAAGACCAGCGCACTTTTGTTTGGTGCGTCGGAGTTCTCGATGTCAATGATGCTGGTGCGGGTTTCTTTGATTTCTCGTTGGACACGCGCCCTTTCCATGCTCAGCTCAGTAAACTCGGAGTCTAATGCTTTATGTTGTCTTACGAGATCGTTGACTTCGGCTTGAGTCTTTTGACGATTCTCTTCAATTTCTGAAATCTCTTGATCATAACGACTGGTTATGGTCTCGATGTCCTGTTGTATTTTTTTGAGCTCATCGTTCAAAGCACTGGCATGCATTTCCATCCCCACCATTTGTTGATTGACATTGACCAATTTGTTATAAGCTGGCTCGTAAGCGGGATGGGTGAGGCGGGCTTCCCAGGTTTCTTTACCTAATTGGGCGTGTTGTTGATTTAGCGCGCCAGCCAGTTTTTTGAGTTCGGTGCTGAGTTTGTGGTCTTTGCGGAGCCATTTGTTACGCTGGAGCGCGGCACCAGCCCATTTGGTGAATCGTTTTGAGATTAAAAGCCAGATAAAAAACGCGATAAAGAGCCCGGCCAGGACGACTGCAAGGATGATGGCCAGGGTGCTGATTTGTTTTGGCGCGGCTTCGATGAGCGCTTTGGAACTGAGCGCACTAAGGATACTTTGAGATATTTGATTCATGATGGGCTCCGTTTCTTTATGGGCGTTTGTTGGCTTTATTATACTCGCCTTGCGCTTGAAATTTTCGATATGCAAGCCAATAAACAAGCAAAACCGCATGGTTTTTATGAGCGCATGCTATAATTCTGCTGGTTAGGAGCATCGAAATATGATTTATCTGGTTACAGGTGGCGCTGGGTTCTTAGGCACGGCCTTGAGCAATCGTCTCGCGCGTGAAGGACATATCGTGCGCGTTTTGGACGATTGTTCAACAGGGGAGCCGGTACGCCTTTTGCCCGAGGTGCAATTTACCGAAGGCGACATCAACGAAAAAACCTTACTTTGGAAGCTTTTGCAAGATGTGGATTGTGTTTTCCATCTGGCGGCGAAGGTTTCTGTTTCGGAGTCGGTGCTTTTCCCACGGGATTACAACCATGTGAACGTCGGCGGGACGGTAACCTTGATGGAAGCCGTGCGCGATACGCATGTGCGGCGTGTTGTGATGGCCTCCAGCGGGGCAATTTATGGCAAGCAAGAGCATGTGCCCTATGAAGAAAATGCGATTGTGCATCCTGGTTCACCTTACGCGGTTTCGAAGCTTTCGGCGGAATATTATCTGCGTACGATTGCTGAAGAAACGAAGGTCGAAGCGGTTTGTCTGCGCATTTTTAACGCCTATGGGCCTGGCCAAAGGGTCACCCTTTCGAACCCACCCATCATCCCCAACTTCCTTAAACATTCTTTGAGCAATGGCTCAATCGTCATTCATGGCGACGGCAGCCAGACCCGCGATTATGTCTATTTAGACGATGTGATTGATGCCATTATTGCTGCCAGCAAGGCGCATGGTGTGGACCAGGAAGTGATCAACATCGGCAGTGGCGTTGAGACGAGTGTGGCAGAGCTGGCGCGTTTGGTGCGCTTGGTGACCGACCGAAAACCCGAGCAAATCTTTAACCCCAAGCGTGATGGTGGCGCGGATCGCATGTGCGCGGATATTAGCAAGGCGGGCAGGCTGTTGAACTATGTGCCCAAAGTGCCTTTGGAAACAGGCTTGCGCTTGACGATTGAAAAAGACCCCTTATTGCAGGTTTGAGTTATAATGCAGACAGGGATACTAAACCTCATTTTTTCTCAACTTTGCGATTAATGTGAATGCAATTTTATAACATAAGATGGGAGTATTCGAGGAGGTGGCTAGATGGGTATTACGTTTGAGTTTGTGAGTAGTATTCTCAGTGGTGTGGGGATTCTTTTGGGCTTTTCACTTGCAACTTATGTCGCTGTTTATTTAGAAATCATAAAAGACACGACTGAGAGGCAAGAAAAAAAGGATTGTCAGTTACTTAAGAGCAAATCAAAGAAATTATCCAAACTTTTAAATAAAATCGGATTAATGAGTGTTTTCTTATTCTGTAATGTTTTTGTTGCTTTATTATCATTTGTCGATCCAAAAAGGGGAGCAATTTATTCAAGGATCAGTGCGGTTTTGTTCGCTGTTATTATTTTAGCGGTCGCTATTTCTTTTAGATCATTGACCATAAACACCGATAAACTTATTGAAGACCCAAAATTACTAATCGAAGAGTCTGAAAATGATACCATTGGTGAAAAAATAAAAAAGAAAAAATAAAATCTTTCAATAAGGTTTTCAATAAGGCTTTCAGTGATTCAGTTGCAATCATATGTGAAGAAACATAGAGGATGTATCTATTGGGATCACTTTATAGGAATACTATTTTTTATAATCTTATTATTTATTTCTCACCTTGTTCCTCATAATGTAACCGAAGATCAAATTGATAATTCTCCAACTGATAAGTCAACAGAAGAACTCACTGTGACGACCCCTGTACCCACTACAATTACGCCATCATCACCTCTTACTTACAAGCCTTTGGAAACATCTTTACCTCCATCTTCGGCTCCCCTACCACCTACTCCTACACCAACTGTTTTCATTGGATACGCGAATGTGAATATTAAGGGAAGGGAAGCGCAAGTTTTTGAACTCGACTTTAATAATATTGCTGAGGCATACGAAGGGTTTCTCATAGGATCAAAGATTTCGTGGGATAGATTTGTTTCTATTCAGATGCAAGATGATTTCCGGGGACTTATTTCATTTAACAGAAATGAGCCATATGGCTACCTTGGTGTACAAGCAGATTTTAATTTAACTCCGATTCCACCAAAGTTGGGTCAGTATGCTAATCTAAAATTTAGTTTGCAAAATGATAAAATCACAGATGTTGTGATAATGTTTTCTATGCATAATAAAGATGAAAAATACACTTATTCTAAAGCTGCAATACCCCCTCATGAGCCGTTATTTTATGTTGACCGCATGTGCGAAGGTGTTACCTTAGGACATGATCCAGTCTACTTTGGCAGATATGAGGTGTTAGTAAAAACTGGTACAATCTTAGAAAATTGGTTACCTTTCTGTGATGCAATAGACCTGACACCCCAGAGTCCATTCTTTGAAAAAGGAAAAGACTTTACTGATTGGGAGGATCAATACTTTCGGATAGTTTATAACGACTCTGACAGTTTTATCTTTCAAAATCATCCAGGTAATCTGCGAGTAGAATTGGAAGAGTTTGACACTGTAGAAAGCATGATGGATTTTGATGCGAACAATTATTCTCAGATTGACAATGTCAATCGAACATATAAAGAGGGGTTTAGGCCTTGCGGTAGTAGTAAAGGGACTTTTCTAAACATAGGTTTTGAGTTGGTGAATCACAGCAGCGTAGACATACGCATTTACAAAATCATTGTTATTCTAAAACCGTAGTAAAGAGTGCTTTGTAATGTTTAGACGAAAAAAGGAAACACCCACTTTTACGCCCGTAGTCAAGGCGCATAGTCAAATCGGCACGGTGATTGGTCCCGGCATGAGCTGGAATGGCGATCTGAGTGGCGAGGGTGGCGTGCGCATTGAAGGCAGTGTGACTGGTGAGATTGTGGTACGTGGCACATTGGTGATTGGCGAGACCGGCAAGGTTGCTTGCAAGACGCTGAAGGCTGAGACCTTGATTGTGGCCGGCTTGGTGCAGGGCGACGTGGTGTGCCAGAAGCTCGAGATCCGGTCGACTGGCAGGGTTTGGGGCGATGTTTCCACAATGTCTTTCAGCAGTGAAGACGGCGCATTCTTACGAGGCACGATGAAGATGGAAGAACGCATCGAAATCCCGCTACCCGCAGAGCCATCCGAGACCTCACAACCTGATCTCATGACAAACGAAAAACCACCTGAGTTGAACTCAGATGGTCTCTGAAATACTCCTAAAACGCTCAGTTAAAAAACTATTCCTTCACATAGGTCAAGGTCATGCTTGCGCTGCGGTTGATGGCGTCGGCGAACATGAAATATGGATAAGTTAATACCCGAACAGCATAAGAGTGGAAAAACTTAGAGAAGCGTTCGCGGTATTTTGCTGATTTGCCTTTGGTCTTTAACCAGAAGTCCCACGAGATGCCCATCGCGCCGTGTCGTCCCGTGAAGCTTTTTATGCGCTGGAAGCGAAAGCCATGTTTATCTAATAGCTGGGTGAGGCTGAGTGTTCGGTAGATATAGTAATGCCTCGGCACATCCCATCCTGACCAGGCTTCTTTAAAAAGATAGCGATCCCAGGATTGAGGGTTGGGCAAGGACAGAAGCAAAACTCCGCCTGGCTTGAGGATCTTACGACAGATTTCCAAGGTTTCCACTGGATTGGGGAGGTGTTCAAAGACATCCCACAGCGTGACCAGGTCAAATTGCTCGTCCTCATAGCTATCGGATTTCAAATAGTCATGCTTGACATTCAAGTGCAATTTTTCAACTGCATAATTGGCGGCATAATCCGACGGTTCAATGCCCCATGCTTCCCACCCGCGATCTTGCATGCCTTTGAGGAAAACGCCGGTCGCGCATCCAACATCCAGAACCTTGCCCGTCTCTCTTCCACTTTCGCGGATGGCAAAGTTACACCGTCGACGCACGCCGTGCTGACGGTCCAAGCGAGTGTGCCATACTTTTTCATCGTCGACAGCGATGGGGTAGGAAATGTAATCCTCAGGGTAATATTTCTCAATTTCCTGGGAACTGAGTTGGGGTTGAGTGGAAACCAGTCCACAGGAAGGGCATTCGTAAAGGCAAAACTCACCGTCTATATCATGCAATAAGTCTTCAGCTTTATAAAGCTTTTTCCAGGCCTCACTGCCACAGATGAAACAAGCTTCTTGAGGTTTTGGGATAGGGTTATTTATTTGATTTGTCATAGCGTTTCTCTTTAGTCATGCTTTGTTAGGTTAGATAATAGTTGAGTATAAAAGCTTTCCAATTGAACAGATCGCGCCTGCCAACTATGGGTTGGGTCTTCTGAAAGCCGGCTTGCGTTTTGGGATTGTTTGTTCAAGGACTCAGGGTCAGACAGCATCTGGATAATCGTTTGGGCAAAAACCTGAGCGTTTGGCTGGCATACTTTACCACAATCATGCTTTAGGATAAAAGAGGGCACATCCCCGACATCGGTCGCTAAAACAGGTCGCCCAGCGCTGATGTACTCACTAAATTTGAGGGGAAAACGCCCGTGATTGGCCGGTAAATCAGCCATAGGTAACAAAAGGATGTCACAAGCTTGTAGGTAAAGGCTGAGCGCTTCATCAGAAACGCGACCAGTAAAGTCAATAGTTTCTGTATTGCTTTGTTTTTGCCCTTGACCGATGTGCAAAAACTGTACGGGCATTTCAGCTTGGGGTAATTTGGCGGCTAGCTGCAGCAATTCAAAATCTTTGCTAAAGAAAGCACCTAAGCTGCCGACTATTTTTTGGCTTTTTTCGAGGTTTAGGGCGTGGCGAGCTTCGTTTTGGCTTACGCGGGGTGAAATCTTCTGGTCAAAGCCGTTGTAAATGACAGCAAGCTGACCAGCTGGGATGTTGAGGTCAAGCCCCATTTGATATAGATGACTGCAAATGCATGTCGTCGCGTCTGCTTTTTTGCGTAAGGAGCGTTCTCCGTAAGTTTCGATGGGTCTAAGTAATGCCCTCGTTAGAGGATTGGCACGCTCTTCAACCGAACCACCTTTACCAAACCAATCAGCCCAATCCGTGACCATCAGGGCTCCATGTCGTTTCGCTTGAAAGGCAGGTTGGGCACATGTGGGGCGCATGTCAAAAGCATGAACCACATCAAAAACTTGTTTGGAAAGCCAGCGTTTACGCACGCGGACTTCGCAGGGATTATAGCCGTGCAGAAAACGTTTGCCCCAGGGAAAACACACCAAGCGTACGCCATCTACATGCTTTTCTTCGAAACGACTGTCGGTGGAAGCACAAAGCACGGTGAGTTGGTGTCCTCTTTTGACAAGCTCTTTGGCAAAAGCGAAAGCCCGTAAAAAGCTACCTTTGCCTTCTTGGTTGAAACTGGTAAAGAGGAGGTTCATATGGCTTCCTGACTTTGCACTTCTTTTTTAAGAATGTTACCCTTACTGGAACGTACAAGTTGAATAAGATACAGCAATACCAAGATAAACTCACAAAAAATATATGCGAGGATCATTGCGTCAAGACCAAATCTTCGATAAAAAATCAGGATAAGAGCCACTTTTAAGAAGGTAACAACGGTCAAGGGGACCAACTTGAGTTCTTGGCGTTGTTTCGCGATCAGGAAAGAAGAAAGGGCAATGCTAATGGCCTTGAGAAGAATGAGGGGGCTGGCAAGGCGCAAAAGTGGACCTGATGGACTGTAGGCTTCACCAAGGGTGAGGTTGATGATGGGCTGTCCAAAGAAGTAGAGTAACAGTCCTCCTAATAAGCCTGCCACCAGGAGATAAAGCAGCGGTCGTACGTAAACTGTCCGCTTTCCTCTCATTTGGACATCCTGCTCCTGCCGGCGAATGATGTAAGGAATCAAAACATACTGTAAGGGCAAGAGGATGGATATCCCGGCAACAAGGATGTTGGTTGCAGTGCCATAGTAGCTTATTTCAGCTTTTTGCAGAGTGAGGAAAGCCAACAAGGTTAAGTCAGCCCGGTCGTATGCAAAGTTTAGCAGTTCTGCTAATGCAAAAGCCCAGGTTTGTTTCGTGATAAGCTTGAGGTTAGTCGGTTTTATGATGCTAATTTTAGGCTTTAGAACCCACCACAAGTAAACCAATATCCCGAAGTCTATGATGAAGCGCAATACCAAAAACCAAGCTAGCGTGTTTATTTTAAAATAAACCATAGCTAATGTCCCTAACAATCGTAATGCTCGCCCGATAGTCAAGGTGATTGCCGCTCTTTTGTACTGATCCTGTGCATACAGATATGTGTAACTGGAAGCACTCAGAGAATCTGTAAGTAAATCTAATAAGGCTAATCCCAAGATAATGGGTAAATAGATTTTAGGACGCAAAAGGGGTAAGGCTATCAATAAAGCCATAGCTATTAAAGAGCCAAACAATAATTTGACGGATAAAACCTGTCCAAATTTATGATGACTGTCTTCTTTGCTAAGAGATGTCTGTTGCAAAAGCCAATGATCAAACCCCCAATTGACCAGGATGAAGCCCAAACCGGCAACATTGAAAGCGGCTAAGACATAAGCATTGTTTTCTGGTCCAACCCAACGTGCAAGAACAAGTGCTTGTAGCATAACCAGAATTTGGGATAGAGCAGCGGTACTTCCCACAGCCATCAGCGCTTGTAAAAGTTTATTAAAAAAGCTGGGTTGTTTCTCGGTTGAAATCAAAGTTCCTCATCATTAGGCGTGCTAAAAAGTAAGTCTTCTCACTAATGACAGTTATTATATCAATGACTTGATAATAAAAACGTTTGAGAGCCGTTGAACCTTGGCTTGTGAGCCTTGAAATGTTAAATTAAATAAAGACTAGCAAGGAAAAACCCACGTGAACCAGGGGTGCCATACCGGGCAGTCTTTGTCCTCAAACGGTTCTTGGAATCTGAGCTTACTAATTGATGATTGCAGGAAGCATAATTGAAAAAATGGCTTGGTATCGCTTGAAGTCTTCGGAAAAGGCGCCAGACTCATCTTGCCCTCCGATAAAATAAACAGCTCCAGAGATATTGGCTAAACCAGATCGTTCTTTGAAATAAGACGAAGATGACCCCTCTGCATGCATCCATGCCTCGGTTTGGAGCGAGTAATAACTGATAAGTGTTTTCTCTTCTTCGAGTCTCGAAAAGACGACAATCGAGTCACCCAGGTTTTGGGCAGCAATTATTTCTTTGGCTTGGAAAACTTCCAATGGCTCGGACCATTGTGATTTATCAATGCTTTCAAAATCAGGCGAAAAAATGCGCAAAGTCGTAATGGCTTGTAAATCTGTTAAACTAGGCTTTCCGTTGGATTCTTTCCCGCCTAGGAGCATAATGCGATCATTAGCGGTTAGAGCAAAGGCATCTAAAAAGGCTTTTGGACTGGAAGGTGCGGTATGCCATTTGTCTAATGATGGGTCATAGACAAGCGTTTGATTGCTGAGGGTATTGCCGTTCCATCCACCAAACACGTAAATATTACCTTCGTATATCGTCGCAGCATAGCGACTTAAGCCAATCGGAGCAGGCGTTTTGCTCTCCCAAGTATCATTGGCTGTGTCATAGACTTCAATAACATTACTGGTACTACCGTCGGCTAGTTCCCCACCAAAAACGTATATTTTTCCGCTGATCTCTAAAGCCGCGGCGTTTTTTACAGGGCTTGGTTTAGCAGTAAGTTGAACCCAGCGGTTGGTTTTGAGGTTGAAACTTTGGTTGAGCGCGCTAATGCCCTCGAGACTTTCACCACCAATGGCGTAAATATGGTTCCTATAGGCTACAGCGGCAAGCCCTGTTCGGGCTGGTTTCAGTAGCTCAAGATCTTGCCAACGGTTTTGGCTAAGGATTGTTTGAAGAGGGTCTGGGCTGGGTGTTGGCTTTGCCAGAAAGGCGCTACGTGAAAAAATAAAAGATAAGGCAAAGATAAGCCCAATAAGTAAGAGGCTCGGTATCCACCAATACTTTTTCAACCAGAGGAGCCACTTTGGCAGTTCGGCTTCGACAATCTCTGTGATGACTTGGGGTTCCGTTAGTTCCTGTCGAGGGGTCTCGATGATGCCTTTTTCCAAAGCATACATGATTGCTTCAGCGCGGGAGGATATGCCCAGTTTTTGGAAAATGTTTGAAATGTGAACTTTAACCGTGTTAACACTAATAACCAAGTCAGAAGCAATTTCTTTATTGCTTTTGCCTTGGGCGAGGAGTTCCAGGATCTCGCTTTCACGAGAACTTAAAGGGTTTTCTTCCATCATTTTCAACCTAGGGTGTGATTATAAGCGATTTTCTCATGCATTGACATCTATAAATTAATATCGGCTCCAAAAGCAAGCCTGACTAGGCCACAGCTAATCAGCACTATGGGACTTTTAGAATAGCCGATTTTTTAGAACGCTTATTTGAAGACCGGGAATACTATCAACTTGAATGGTAAGGTTGAAGTAGGTGCATTTTGGCTGGTGTAATAGCGCCGACCTTGACCACCATAATATTGTGCTTCGCTCTCAAGACGAGGGCGGCCTCCTTGGGTTGGTTGATGCCAATTGATATCTACATCCTTAAACGTGATGTCAACAGCTTTGCCAAAGCAGTAGTACTTACAGGCTGTCAAGGTGCTTTTTTCTACAACCATAAAATGCAAGTGGTGTCCAGTACTTAAACCCGTGTTATCGGCCTTGCCAATAAATTGTCCAGCAGACACATAGATACCGCCCTGTTTTAATATCTTAGGAATGCTGCCATTCGCAAGGTGCAAATAGATTTGGTAGGTCCAAGGGCTGGTGCTACGATCTTCAAGCGTGATGCTGTTCATACAGGTCTTGTTATTGTTCGCACAGGTGTCACGCCAATGATAGACATAACCGCCTTTAGAAGCAACAACATCAAACATGGTACCATCGGCAAAGTCGAAAGCATAATAGCAATAGTTTTGAGGCGTGCAAGAAGTGTGTCTAACAGACCAGGTAACCCGTTTGGTCTGCCCACCTGACCAGGGTAAGTAATACCCACCATAGACCACACCGGTTGGCGCTTTAGGTTCTACGCCAACGACAATTGAACCTGCCAATTCGGTCTCACCAAAATCAGAACCCAGCAACAATTCTCCAAAATTCTCATCCTGTGCGACATGCAAGGTCCATTTGGTGTGGGTGGAATTCAACAGGGCAAGGATGAGCATCGGTTCACGTTCATAAACTTCACCCTCAGGATCGGTTTCTGCCATCCAAAGCACGGCTTGGGTGCTGTCTTCGTTAAAATGAATATCCACTAAACGCCAATCACTTGTAAAACGCTCAGAAACCAAACCTGGAAGTTTATTAAAAAGAAGTATTTCCAAGGGACCATTCGCTTTTGGAATATCAGTTGGGATAACGACTTCCTTGGGCTCAATGAGTGGCGTTTCATTCAAAACCAGAATAAGCGTAAGCACCAATAAAGCCAAAATGGGGAAAACAAATAACCAAGCGCGGCTCTTTGGCTTGTGAGGGTTTAGATTTGGGTCAGGTATCGTATTCATAGTTAAATCCGAATTCTTATCATTTGTTCACCGCATATGATGCAAGCTTCGTGCCAGAATTTATCCACTGTGAGAAATAACTCGGTTTTAGCGTTGAAAGTTAGTGTTGACTTACTAAAGTAGTGATATACTTCATCCTTGATAATAAATGGCATAGCGGAGTGATGCTAAAGGCTTATTGTACAGAAAACTAAAGCGAATGCTTCACTTAAAAACAGCCAGTTATGTAAAAAAAGAATCGGAACTGAAAAGCTGCTTCTTCAATGAGAGGAAGCAAGCCAAGAAAGAGGACGTATAAATGAATAATAAACATGAGAAACCCGAAAAACCTTGCTTGATTTGTGGCGCGGATAACTGGCATTTTATCTATCCAGCCCGGGACTTTTTACATGGTTTAGATGGTGACTTCTCCCTCTGGGAATGTGCGAATTGTGGTTTTGTTCATACAATGCCCCAGTTGGTAGGGGAGGATATTGAATATTATTACCCTGAGGACTATGTTGCCTATAGCGAAGATGTTTCCAGTGAGGAAAATGCAATTGCCCGTTGGGACCGAGAACGGGGCGTGGCACGCCGTTGTGATTTTGCCATCCAATCAACTGGTCAAACCAGTGGCAAAGTCCTGGATGTTGGTTGTGCCAGTGGGAACTTCTTAAAAGGCATGCACGACCGTGGATGGCAGGCCTATGGTGTTGAACCTTCCGCTTATGCTTCGAAGTATGCCAACGAAGTGCTTGGTTTGGATGTGAAACACGGCTACCTTAGAGAGGGACTTTTTGAGGATAACTTCTTTGATTTGGTGATGCTGTGGGATGTTTTTGAGCATCTTGAGGATCCAGAATACTCACTAAGGGTGATGCACAAGATTATCAAGCCGGGTGGGACTCTTTTGCTTTCCTTGCCTAACTCTAAATCCTGGGATCGCTCTTACTTCAAAGAAGCCTGGTGTGGATGGGATGTTCCTCGACATTATTATGCCTATAATCCACACTTACTGAGCCGCCTGGTGGAACGCCATGGCTTTAAGACGAAATTACTGCGTAGCTTTACAGGCCGTCATGGATCAGCCGCCCTTTCTTTTGATTATCGTCACCAGATTCAAGGGAAAAGCAAAGCTTATCGTGAAAGATTCCAGAAATTCTTCAAGTCCTATGCTGTTCGCGCATTGACCTATCCCATATTCTTCATATCAGACAAACTCAACCGCAGCGCGAATATGACAATGGTCTTCACGAAATTAGGAGAATAAACACAGATCCTAAAAGAAAATGCGCTGATTTTTAACAAGAGCCTTGTTGACAAAAAGAAGAAGTCAATCGAATCCCTCGATTGGCTTTTTTCATTTGAGAAACTCCAATAAATATCACAAAGTTCTGATATACTATCCTTAGAAAATAAGGTTCAAACCAAAACATAATTACTGATTTAGGAGGTAACGCATGCCCCCAAAGGGATGGGTTGAAGTAAACGAACTGTATTGTAAGGCTTGTGAAACGTGCATCACAGACTGCCCCCAGCAGGTACTGGCACTGGACATGAGCCGCCTGAGCATTAAGGGTTATCACCCTGCCTATATGGCTCACCCGGAAAAGTGTATCGCTTGTGGTATTTGCTCGACTGTATGTCCAGACGCTGCAATTACTGTCTTCCGCGGCACACCCCCCGGTTACGAAGAGAAAGGAACTGACGAATAATGGCAAAAGAAATGATCAAAGGGAACGTAGCGGTTGCTGAAGCTGCCGTACGGGCAGGTTTGGTTTCCTATTTTGGTTACCCAATCACTCCCCAGACTGAACTTTTAGAGTACCTTTCCGCGCGTATGCCCGAACTTGGCCGTGCTTTTGTGCAAGCTGAAAGCGAACTTGGCGCCATTAACATGGTTTACGGTGCTGCTTGTACCGGTTTGCGCACAATGAGCTCCAGCTCCAGCCCTGGCGTGAGCTTGATGGCTGAAGGAATCTCCTACATCTATGGTACTGAAGTGCCCGCCGTTTTAGTGGACGTGATGCGTGGCGGTCCTGGTTTGGGTAATATTTCTCCCAGCCAAGCCGACTATACTCAAATCGTGCACGGTGGTGGCCATGGTGAGTATCATCTCATCGTTTTAGCACCCTCATCAGTTCAAGAAGCTGTTGACCTGACCGCCGAAGCTTTTGACTTAGCCGAAAAGTATCGCACTTTGGCTGTTATTTTGATGGACGGTTTCTTGGGTCAAATGATGGAACCCTGTGAATTACCTCCATTCAGAGAAGTCAACATGGAATCGCCAGATTACGCGGTTGCCCCCAAAGAAGGTCGCGAAAAGCGTTTCTTGACCTCCATTAACATCGATGCTCCTGCGCAAGAGAAGCTGAACATTCATCAGATGACCAAGTGGGAAGAAATCACACGCAACGAAGTACGCTACAAAGGGTATTACCTTGAAGATGCTGAGTACGTTGTGGTTGGTTTTGGAACCTGTGGCCGTATCGCTTTGACCGCTGTGCGCGAAGCTCGCGAACAAGGTCTCAAAGTTGGTCTGTTGCGCCCTGTGAGCCTTTCACCCTATCCGACTGAAGTTCTGAATGAACTCGCGGATCGCGCGAAGGGTTTCCTGGTTGTTGAGATGAACAATGGCCAAATGGTGGAAGATGTCAAATCAATCGTTGCCCGCCGCGCGCCTGTCCATTTTTATGGCCGCATGGGTGGTATGGTGCCTTATCCCGATGAGATCGGTCGCGCCATCAACGAAATGATTGAATCAAACGCCTCACCCGATTTTGATGGTAAAGCCGCATGGCTGGCGCAGATGCGCGAAATGATTGGACAAGGAGCATAAATATGACTGATACAGATGTCAAATTGGTTTACGAACGCCCTATCGGTCTAACTGACCGCACAACCCACTATTGTCCGGGTTGTACCCATGGCGTCGCACATCGCTTAATCGCTGAAGTGCTCGAAGAAATGGGCGAATTGCGCAATACCATCGGTGTCGCACCGGTTGGTTGTGCCGTTTTCGCTTATAACTACTTCGATTTTGATTTTGTTGAAGCAGCCCATGGCCGTGCGCCTGCGATGGCAACCGGTATCAAACGCACCTTGCCCGACCGCTTGGTCTTCACCTATCAGGGTGACGGTGACCTGGCCTCCATGGGTATGGGCGAAACTGTGGCTGCTGCTGCACGTGGTGAGCAGATTACGATCTTCTTCCTCAACAACACCAACTACGGTATGACCGGTGGCCAAATGGCTCCCACCACCCTGCCCGGACAGAAGACCAGCTCTTCTCCTTTGGGCCGTGATGTGGAAACCCAGGGCTATCCTATTCGAACCGCTGAAATGTTGGCTACTTTAGATGGTGCCAGCTATGTGGTACGCCGCAGCCTGGGTGACGCTCGCAGCATTCGTGCCGCCAAGAAAGCCATTCGCACCGCGTTTGAAATTCAAAAACTTGGCTTGGGCTTTACCATGGTTGAATTGCTCTCCATCTGCCCAACCAACTGGGGCTTGAATGCACCCAAATCGCGTGATTGGCTAAAAGATCATATGTTGCCTTATTATCCAGTTGGCGATTTCAAGGTTTCTGAAGAAGCCGAGAGAGTGATGAAAGGAGTGAAGTAAGATGCAATACGAAGTAATCATTGCCGGATTTGGTGGACAGGGCACTTTGTACGCAGGCCAGGTTTTGGCTTATGGTGGTATGGATAACGGTAAACACGTTACCTGGCTGCCTTCCTATGGTCCTGAAATGCGTGGTGGTACGGCTAACTGTACCGTCGTCATCTCGGAAGATGAAATTGGCTCACCCACTTCATTACATCCCACTGCGGTGATCGCGATGAACCTGCCTTCCTTGGACAAATATGAGAGCATGGTCAAAAGCGGTGGTTGGCTGATTGTAAACGAAGACCTGGTCAATCGTGTTCCAGCACGTGAAGACATCAACATCATTATGGTGCCTGCCAATACCATCGCACGTGAAATCGGAAACGAACGCGCCGCAAACATGGTCCTCTTGGGCACCTTAGAAGCCAACCTGAAGATTTTGCCAGAAGGCGCTATTGAGAAATCACTGGAAAACAACACTGGCGAAAAGCTGAAAAAATTCGTTCCCCTAAACATTGAAGCAATGCGTAGAGGCGCAGAGTATACCCTTTAGCGGAAGTTTTGTTGCAAAAACGCCGTGGTTGAATGCCACGGCGTTTTTTGATTCAATTTTCTGCAAAAAATGGCGTTTTACTCGTTGAAAAGTGAAAATAGTACTAATGGGTTAATGAAAAAAGCCTCATTTTTGATGAAATAACCCTGATGCATTATTGAAAAAGGAGGAGCTGAGACCTATACTTGGGGCATAAACTACAAAAGGAGTATTTACTAATGAAAAAGTTCTTCTCAATCTTCTTAGCTCTCGCACTCGTTCTGGCAATCCTGCCAGTTGCTGGTGCGCAAGCCCAAGCACCCGTTGCTTATGAATCCTCAATCGTGGTTCAAAACCTTGCTGATGAGGCGGGTACTCTCAGTCTCAGTTTCTACAATCTTGCTGGAAATCTCGTAGATACCGCTGAAAAAGCAATTCCAGCAAATGATTCCGTAAACTTCTATCGTGGCACTATGCCCATTGATGCTGGTTTCAATGGTAGCGTCGTTGTGGCCTCCAATGTTCCCACCGCAGGTCTTTCCAACTTGGTTGGACTCAAGACTGGTGGAAAAGCTATGACCTACGGTGCTTTTAGCGCTTTCACAGCAGGCTCAAAATCTGTTTATTTGCCTGTGTTGATGAAAGGTAACTATACCTATGACACCTTCTTCTATGTCCAGAACCTGGACGCTACAGATGCTAAAGTCACCATCAAGTACAGCGATGGCGAAACAAAGACTTTGGAAGGCATCAAACCTGGTGCTGCCAAAGCCGTGAAACAAGCAGAAGAAGCCCACACAGCTACGGTCTTCTCAGCAGTTTTGACCTCTGAACAAAATATTGCTGTGACTGTTGCTCAAACTGGTCCAACCCTTTTGGCTTACAATGGTTTTGGTGCTGGTACTGTGAAACCCATCATGCCCCTCTTCCAAGCCAATAACAGTGGTTATATCACTGGTATCCAAATCCAAAATACTGGTACTGAAGATACAGAAGTTACTGTTGCCTACACTCCTGGCGCCGCTGGAACTGCTTGTGAAGAAAAACAAACCATCAAAGCTGGTGAGTCTGAAACCTTTGGTCTCAAAGCTTTCGGTGCAGGTGCTCCGGGTTCCGATTGTACCAAGGAATTGTTTGTTGGTTCCGCCGCTGTTTCTGAAAACAGTGAAGGACAACCTTTGGTTGCCGTTGTCAACCAACTCAATAGCAAAGCCGTCAAGGGTGGTTCATACAACGCCTTTGATGCTGCCCAGGGCAAGGGCAAGGTTATCTTCCCCTTGATTATGGACCGCAACCATGATTACTTCACTGGTTGGAGTATCGTCAATGTTGGCGATGCAGCTATCCCTGCGGAAGGCGTTGTCTGTGTTGTCAAAGGTGGTACCGTTGAAGAAACATTCAAGAGCCCTGAAATTCCTGTTGGTGGCGCTTGGACAATGGCCCACAACAAACAAATCGCTGACGGTTTCGTTGGTAGCGCTGTTTGTTCAACAACTGGTAAAGTTGTTGGTGTCCTCAACCAACTTGGTGCAGGCACCAAATACACTGGTGTTGACGCCTTGCTCGTAACCGAAGGTTTCCTCGTTGACTAGGGTACAAAATTTATAATAAAAAAACAGCCTCGATCCGAGGCTGTTTTTTTTATGTCTTTTTCTTCCGAATAAAAGGTCAATCGATTATAATAAGGCCTATGAAAAGAAAAACCTTAATATTCATATTAATTACCGTTTTGAGTTTTAGCGTTCTTTCAGCTTGTAATAAAGAATCTGACAATGGTGTAAAAAATCCAACGAACGTGCTTGATCCAAACACTGAGCTGGTTTCAAGCCTGACCATCCCTTCCCCAACATCCGAACTAGCTGTTGTTCATGGCCGACTTGTTGATGAAGAAACCGGAAAAGCACCTCAGAACGCAGTTTATCTGGCAGAAAATATTACTGATGACAAACCGGATTTGCCCGTTTACTTGTCTTTTTCTCATGTGAGCAGCCCTAGAGCAGAAATGGACGAAAATGGCTTTTTCTATTTCAAAGATGTTCCCGAAGGCCAATATGCCATTTTGTTGTTTGTACCGGGTGGCGCTCCTATTTTTATTGACAACGGCAAAACGGATGACACTATGGATTACCTCTGGGTGAATGCTGTCCCCAATGAAACCTTGGATATGGGAACAATTTACGTGCCCTAAGGCTTTTTGGAAGCGATTTATTGGATGTGAATGCACTAAAGCTTGTTGCTGTTACGGTCAATTGGAACCGCGCTGAAGATACCATCGCTTGTGTCCAATCCCTGAAAGCGCAAAGCTTGCCCTTGAATAAAATCATTGTTGTAGAGAATGGCTCTGAAGAAGAGCCTTCTTTTATTGCCCGAAATCCTTATGCGGACTTGGAGGTGCTGGAAACTGGCGCAAACCTCGGTTTTGGCGCGGGTGCTAACGCAGGCATGAAAAAGGCCTTGGAAATGGGGGCGGACTACGTGCTCCTGGTAAATAATGATACGGTTGCTGATGAGGACATGCTGAAGCATTTGTTGGCTGAAAGCCAAAAAGAGGGCTTTGAAATAAGCGCGCCATTGACTTTTTACCACAGCGCGCCAGATGAAGTCTGGTCTTCTGGTGGCGATGTTTGCAAATTGATTGGCTTGCCGCTCGACGCACATCATCGTAAAAACCCACCCACAGTCAACACAGAGCGCAGTTTTCTAACCGGTTGTTGTTTGCTTTTCAGCCGTTTAGCGCTTGAAAAAGCCGGTTTTTTTGACGACTCATATTTCATGTATTATGAAGATTTGGATTATATGTCCCGCGTTGATGGCCTAGACATAAAAATGGGCGTAGTGCCAAGTGCGAAACTTTGGCACAAGGAAGCCCAAAGCAGCGGTGGCTATTTGAATCCCCAGGAGCGTTATTGGTCCGCGCGTTCTTTGATGAAATACAGCAAACGTGCCACACGATGGTGGAACGCGATTCCTCTTTGGTTACACCGCGCGGTAAGCGCGCTATTGTGGACCTTGCGCTTGTTGTTCCGAGGCAAGCCAGAGGCGCTGAAGGCTTATTGGCGTGGTTTGCGTGAAGGGCTAAAAACATAAAATCTTAGCTTGGCTTCAAGGCTATATCTCTTAGTAAAAGCGTAAAATGAAAACTATTCGTCCAGCTTCCAAATGCTGACGCTGTTGTTCTGGTAGAGTTGGGTCATGCCAGGGCAGCCTAATAGCGTTTGGGTTTGGATGCCTGCGGGTTCTTCTTGATTATTCGGTTTGACGCCATCCCTCACGTAGACATAATTGAGATTCACTTCATTCATCAAGCTGAAAAAGGAATCATCACAAGTCGTGATTTTGGAAGCGTGTTTGCCCCAATCCATCCAAAGCGTGGCCATTTCAGCGTTCATGCCATAGGGGAAGAAAGTTGTCGGCGCGATACTAAAACGTCCCGTATAGGGTAAAAGCCAACCACCACCGTCGATGCTACGATAGATGCCATAGCCCCAGTAAGTCGTGTTCACAAAGAACCGGGCGTCTTCAGGGAGGTGCTCGTTTATCCAGTCCATAGCCTCCACATCGTCATGATTGGCGATGACCGTCGTTCGGTTGATGGCTCGTTTAGTTTGGTTGAATCCCCAAACCGAAATCGCACAAACGATAACCGCCAAAAAGACCGAGATGATTTTTTCTTTATCACGTTTTATGGGGAGTGCATCGGCCAGCCAAACAAAGGCTAAAGCGCTTAGGATAGTGATGGGAATAAAAGTGATCAGGGCGAAATAGTCCCCTCTAAAGCCCATAAATTCAATACCAGTGGGTAGGGTCATGAGCATGACCACGAGTGACCAGGTCGCTAATTTTCGGTAATCTGACTTGATGAAAGCGAATACCAAAGCAATCAGCGCAATCGCGATGAGCAGATAAGCCGCAACCGGACCCAAAACGTATTTGACATATTGCCAATCTTCAGCAGTCAGGGCAATTTTCGCGCCACTTGTATCGAGTCCAACGTCATACCGACCTACGGAAAATTTCAATACACGTAAATACCAGGGAAGGCTGAGCAACAAACCACCCAGGGCAGGAAGCACGAGGGAAAGCAAGGTTTTAAAATCCCATTGCTTTGATTTTATGCTTTTGATAATCCAGTCAATCCCTAATATGATCAGGTAAAGTGCCAGCAAAAAGGCAACCAAATAGTGACTCAAAAGGGCGCCGGCGGTCAGGAGTGCTAAGCTGAGGGTGTTGCCCAAATCCCGATACCCATCACGGATTTTTTGGGCGATGGCCATTGCCAAAGCCAGTAAAAAAGTGCCGGTGAGCAGGGTGTAACGCCCCCAAGTGAGGTAATAACCAGGCATTTTGGTCACAAAGGTAACGAAAAGCGCGGCGATGAGCGCTGGACGCCAATCTTTGCTGATTGACTTTGTGAGTGCGTAGATGCCCAAACCAATCAATGCGTTGAGCACTTGACCGAGAATCAAGGTCGCTTGAGCGGCGTTTTGCCCGCTGATGCTGGCGAAAAAGGCAGCGACGCTGTGGAAGGAAAAGTGATAGTAAAAGGGACCCGGCAAGTAAGGTTCCAGGCTGGCGGGTAAGCCACCGCCATCGATAAACTTGCGCACAATGAGCACATGATGTTGTGAGTCAACCCAGTTGGGTAAGGCTAATTCCCGCGCCTGCCACAAGCGAAAGGCAATGAAACCGCCTAAAACCAAAAACATGATTCCCCAGTGCCAAAGAACGATTTTAGGTTTGTTTTTGATGAAGCCAAAAATAGCCAAGCCCAGACAAATAACCAGAAATGCAGCCAGTATCCAGGTGTTTACTTTGACACCCAAAACATAAAAGAGTAGGGCGCCAATCGCAATCGCACTAAAACTGATGCCCAGGATTTGCGCCAAGCTTTGGGCAGGGTCATCATCCTGATTTCGAAACCAAGCCCAAAAGGCAAGCCCTGGTAAAAGCAATGCAATAAAGGCTAAGACTAAGCACAGGCTCAAGAGAAAGTGCATTTTTCAACTCCGTAGGGTTCGGGCAAAGCGTCCAACAGGGCTTGAACACTTTTTTTGAAAATCGGATGGATAAAATCTGGCGCTATTTCTGCCAATGGAATGAGCACAAAAGCGCGGTTATGGAGGTTTTTGTGAGGAATGGTTAGTATTGGCAGGTTTACAATCCGTTTTCCATAAAACAGAATGTCGATGTCAATCAGGCGAGGTCCCCAACGGAAGCTTTCTTCACGCCCTAATTGTTGCTCAATCTTTTTTATCCTTTTGAGCAATTTTAGCGGGCTGAGCTCAGTTTGAATCGAGACAACCTGGTTCAAGAAGGCTGCCTGGTCGGTGTAACCCCAGGCCGCGGTTTCATAAAGTGATGAAGCGGTGTCAATTGTGGCAAAGCCTGAGATAGCTTCACGAGCCTTCTCCAAATTATGGAAGCGATCACCAATATTTGTACCCAAGCCTAAAAAAACTGTTGTCATGCCTAGGCCTGATAGATGTCGATAAGATCCGCCAAGAGGCCAAAAGCGGTTGTTTTTGGGCTGGGGTCTGATTCCAGAATGCCTAATCCCGGCAGGACATCAAGCGCAAAACTGACAAATGATGAGGTGCCGGCAACGCTGTAGAGCGGGGACTCGGGGCTGACCTTTTCGGGCTTGACCTGGGCGATGAAGGTTTCGCCTTCCCAGCCACCGCGACAAAGCAATTTCCAACGCTTGCCCTCAGCTTTTGCTTCGGCAATTTCTTTAGCGGTAATGTCGCGGATTCCCGTGCGGTCCACATCCAGTGGTGTAATGGGGTGATCCATGAGCACGGTGGCAAGGGCAGCCACTTTGATGGCCGCATCCCAGCCGTCTACATCGTTGCTGGGGTCACTTTCAGCGATGCCAATCGCCTGGGCATGGCGGATGGCTTCTTCAAGGCTTGTGCCATCTTCCATGGCTTCGAGCAATAAGTTGGTGCAGGAGTTGAGAATACCCTCAAAGCCTTCAATTTCAGCACCGGCCAGGGTCTTGCGATGAAGTGAAAAGATAGGCGCGCCATCCATCACCGCCGATTCGAAGCGGAATTTCAGCCCCTTTTGCTCGGCGAGTTGCTTGAGCTTTTGGTAGGCATAGACGACGGGGCCTTTATTCGCGGTGATGCCATGCATGCCAAGTTCAAAACCAGTTTGGAGGTGATCAATCGCCGGGGTGCCGGCTTGTGGGTTGACAGGTGTGGTTTCGACGAGCACATCCGCAGGGCAGGACTTAATGAAATCGATGGTGTTGCCATCAAAGGGCTGGGTGCTGAGTGGGGCAAGGCTTTGTTTGGCTTCCACCAAGCTGAGCGCTTTTTCGAGATCAATCCCATCGGGATTGATACAAGCGCCATGACGGGCAGTGATGATGCCAGTGACACGCGCTTGTAGGCCATAATCCCGCAATAAGCCGGCTTGTTTTTGTAACAACAAGCTGGCAAAAGCACGACCAACATTACCAAATCCAACGAGTACTAAGCGAATATCTTTTGTCATAAACACCTCGATTTTTGCTAATTATAGCCAATCATGCAAAAAAATGCGCCAGAGGCTTGGCACATGAGTCTGTTGCTTCGTGTTATGGCTTGGTTAAGTCTTGTGAGGGTCGGTGATTTCTACGTTTTTGTCGCCGAGTAGTTTGCGCAGTTCCTCTAACAAAGGCTCGCTCACTTGCACACCGTCATTTGGGAAGAAAACGATCTCAGTCTTTTTTCCTTTACTGGGGATGCGGAAGGAGAATTGATCATTGCCTGGGTAGGATCTGATCAGGTTGTAGACGTGGGTGATATGTCGTAAATCCCGTTCTGTATCGCCACACGGTTCGATGGTCACCAGCAGGCGCGTTGGCTCTTCGGTGTGGGGGAGGAATTCGTCTTCGAAGATGATGGTGTCGATTTCGAAATCCGGCATTGCGTTTTCAGGCTCGGGATCCTGGGCAATGTTTTCGACTTTTTCATCTTCTGACTTGTGGTCGAGCTCGGATGGTTGCTCGGTATCAGGTTTTGCGTTTTGAGACTGCGGCACCTGAGTTTCAGCAATAGATAAATTACTTGAAGTCGGTTTTTGACTGGTTTTGGGCGCATGATAGGCTTCATTTATGAAAGCTGACTCCTCTTGATCCCTAAAAGTACCCAGCGGGTCATCCAGATCAATATAAGGATCGTCGAGATCTTCTAACCAGGGCAAGTCTTGATCAAGTTCATCTTCAAAGGGGGATTCGTCTTGCCAATCGTCGTCGTCCTCAGGGGCAGAACCGCCGTTGGGGCGATAAGCGTAACGCGACAAAACGCGGATATCAGGCAGGTAGCTCAGCATGATTTTTTCAAACTGGGTGCTTTGGTTTGGCGCGAGCGTCTCCGCGATGTTTTCATCCACTGCGATGCGTGAAATGGAATCGCCAATAATCGAATCGCCACGTTCCTGGTGTTGCATTTTGCCCTCAATGACCAATAGCGATCCTGGCTCGATCATATGTCGGGTTTTTACCCAAACACTTGGGAACAGCACAACATCGAATTCGCCAAAGACATCTTCCATGGTGACAAAAGCCATGTCGTCGCCTTTACGGGTCACTAGGGACCGCACACGCTTGACCGCGCCACCCACGGTGACTGGCGCGCCATCTTCAACTTCCGCCAACTCGTTCGAGGTATTGGTCAAACGGTGGTTGATGTGTTTCATGAGGCGACTTAGGGGGTGGTCAGAAATGTAGAGCCCTAAAAGCTCACGCTCCCATTCAAGTTCTTCAGTGGGGTCAGATTTGGCTGTGGTTGACAATTTGATTTGACCGGGAGCGTCGGGGCTGCCGCCAAAGAGCGCCATTTGACCCATGTCCACCGCCCGAAAATGGCTGGTGGAAGCATTGACGATTTGCTCCAGACTGCGCAAAAGCGATACGCGCGAGCCAAAGTCATCCAAGGCACCGACTTTAATGAGACATTCCAACGCGCGTTTGTTCACATCACGCAAATCCACACGGCGGATGAAGTCGTTGATGTCATCAAAAGCGCGATTGCCACGCCCTTTGATGATGGCTTCGACAGGACCCTGGCCCACCGTTTTGACAGCACCCAAACCAAAGCGGATGGCGGATTTGCCATCTTCCTGGTCTTCGATGCTAAAGTCAAAACTGCTGTGATTGACGTTGGGGGGCAATACCGCCATACCCATTGCCTGGCAGTCGGCCACATAGGTGGCACATTTTTCGTTGTTGTTTTTCCATGCAGAGAGCAGGGCGGTCATGTATTCTGCAGGATAGTGGTATTTTAGCCAGGCGGTCTTGACGGCGATGATGCCATAGTTTGAGGCGTGGCTTTTGTTGAAACCATAGTGCGCAAAGGTCTCCCAGTGGGCGAAGATATCCTCGGCTGTCTTGCGCGTGATGCCATTGGCTTCGGCACCGTTCAGGAATTTGACACGGTGTTTTTTGACTTCTTTAACCTTTTTCTTTGAAATCGCGGAGCGGAAGTCATCCGATTCACCAGGAGTATAGTTGGCCAGTTCCATTGCAGCGAGCATGATTTGCTCTTGGTAAACGGTGTGGCCATACGTTTCGGCAAGGATGTTCTCCAGTTTCGGGTGTTGATAGCTGACCGGTTTCTTGCCATGCATGTTGGCGATATAGTCCGGGATGATGTCCATTGGACCGGGACGATAGAGCGCAACCATGGCGATAACGTGATGGATGGTTTCGGGGCGCATCTCGACCAAGTAGCGCGTCATACCCCCGCCTTCCAGTTGGAAGAGTCCCGCGGTATTGCCCTCACTGATGTATTTATAGACCTCTTTGTCGTCGATTGGGATGGTGCTCAGGTTGAGGTCTGGTCCACCCCGTTCTTTGATGTATTCGCAAGCCCTTGCCATGATGGTGAGGGTGGTCAGCCCCAAAAAGTCAACTTTGAGCAGACCCAAGTCGTCAATGTCTTTCATGGCGAATTGAGAAACGGCTTTGATGGGTAAATCTTCACTATCATTGGTCGGACGGTGCAGAGGAAGGTATTCGATGAGTTCTTTGTCGCTGATGATGACCCCCGCAGCGTGGGTGCCCACGTTGCGGATGGCGCCTTCGATGGCGCTGGCTGTATCGAGCAGGGTCTTCATGTCTTCAGAGCTGTTGTAGACTTCTTTGAGCTCCGAAACCTTAGTGAGCGATTCGGACAAAGGAATAGCAGCACCTTGATAGGCACTGGGCACGAGTTTGGCGACCCGGTCAACATCGGGTAGGGGTATGTTCATGACACGGCCAACATCCCGAACAGCGCCACGGGCTAAAATTGAACCAAAGGTGATAATTTGAGCGACATGGCTGGCGCCGTACTTGTTATTACAATATTCCATCACTTCGCCCCGACGATCGTCTTGGAAGTCCAGGTCAATATCTGGCATAGTGACACGGTCTGGATTCAAAAAGCGTTCAAACAAAAGGCGGTGCGATAAGGGCTCTACCGAGGTGATTTCAAGCGCGTATGCCACCAATGAGCCATTACCCGAACCACGCACGTTGTACCAGATCTTCTTTTCGCGCGAATAACGGCACAAGTCCCAAACAATCAGGAAGTAGGTGTCAAAACCCATTTGCTTGATGATGCCCAGCTCGTATTCGAGACGGGCTTGCATTTCGGGGCTTTCGGCGCGCTCTGGTTGGCGACGGCGTAACCCTTCTTGACATAGTTGATGCAGGTATTCGCTGGCTTCCTGGCCTTCGGGGACCTCAAAAAGGGGTAGATGGTAGCCTTTGCGCGTGAGGTCCAGCTCACAACGCTCGGCAATGGCGAGGGTGTTCTCGATTGATTCGGGAAGTTGCGCGAAGAGGGATTTCATCTCTTCGGGACTGCGCATGTAGTAAGAATTGTCGGTCATGCGCATGCGCGTTGGGTCGCTGAGCAGTTTGCCGGTTTGGATGCAAAGCAATACGTCTTGCAAAGGGGCATCTTCTGGGCGGATGTAATGGACATCGTTGGTCGCTACGAGTGGGGTGTCGGTTTTGCGACTGAGATCCAACATCATGCGGTTGAGGCGATTGAGTTCAGGGATGTTGTGATCTTGCAGTTCGAGATAAAAGTTGTCTTTGCCGAAGATTTCACGATACCAGGCAACAGCACGTTCGGCGCGTTCATGGTCATTGTCCAGGAGCGCGCGGGAAATCTCGCCAGACATACAGGCAGATGTTGCGATGAGCCCATCACTGTTTTCTGCCAGGGCGACTTTATCAATGCGGGGATGGTAATAAAAGCCTTCCAGCTGGGACATCGTCGCCAGTTTGAGCAGGTTTTGGTAACCGGTTTGGTTTTTGGCTAAGAGGACCAGGTGGGAGGCATGTCGGTCTTTTTGGACATCCTTGTCCTTCATACGGCGAGGCGCGAGATAGGTTTCGAGCCCGATGATGGGTTTTATGTCTTCTTTTTTAGCAGCACGGTAAAAATCGAGGGTCCCGAACATGGTGCCATGGTCGGTGAGTGCCAGTGCGGGCATACCCAGTTCTTTGGCGCGTGCGACTAAATCAGCAGGTTTGCCGAATCCATCCAATATGGAATATGAGGAGTGGACGTGAAGGTGGACAAAGGACATAAGCGATTATAAATTCGACTCTTTTAACGACTATTGACGGTTTTGGCTGATGTGTTTGGGGTGGGTTCAGGCTTTACCGCCGGTCTGATAAGTATAGCACAGCGAACCGCTCATTTCCCATTCAGAGTCTTAAAACTCATTAGGTTTTAAGGTTCTCGAAGCTTAATACTTTTCGTGATAGCCATCTAAGAATAGCTTAAAAGAATCCTGACTTAGAGCTTAAAGTTAAAGGTGACAGCGTGTAAATTAAGCCAGATAAAAGCGTTATGGACG
>CAZAFJ010000016.1:0-41712 GCA_964484715.1 uncultured Anaerolineaceae bacterium
CGCCACGCTCGGCGGCTTTTTGGAGGTCATCGGGTACGAATTTTGTGTTCATAGGCAATTATTCTTGTGTTTGTTTAAAGTCTACTAAACGATGGTTTAATAATTTAAGTCTTTCAAATACCAAAAAACCCACACCCCTACCCCTCTCCCAGGAGAGGGCGAAGAAAGATCGGAGGGTCTTCTCACTTCTTCATTTATGGCTCACGCACAATGGTTCTTTAGTCTCTCCAGTGACTGCTTGCACTCCGAGACTCATTTCCGATGATGTGGGGACACAGCAAGTAGTTTTTTCGTTCGTTTTTTCCACAATCGTCAAGCTCAATCCAATCATAACAGCGCTTAGATATTGAACCTAATCTCAATAATGTCGCCGTCTTCAATAATGTAGGTTTTGCCTTCTACGCGCAGGCGGCCTTTGCTGCGGGCTTCTGCTGTGCTGCCATAGAGCATCAGGTCATCATAAGAGATAATCTCAGCGCGGATGAAGCCTTTTTCCATGTCACTGTGAATCACACCCGCGGCTTCTTTGGCATTAAAGCCTTTTTTAAGCGTCCAGGCATGCACTTCCTTTTCACCTGCGGTAAAGAAGCTATGCACGCCCAAAAGATCATACGAAAGCTTAATCAAGCGGGACATAGCGAGTTCTTCGATGCCGTATTCTGCCATGAAAATTTCAGCGTCTTCAGGCTCAAGTGCGGCGATATCCATTTCCAATTTCGCCGGCAAAGCGATCACATAGGTATGTGGGTGGGGGCTTTTGTAGTCAGGGGCTTCTTGTCCTTCGGATTGGTTGAAGACGATGATTTGGGGCTTTTTACTCAAAAAGCCATAGCTAGCGAGGATGGCTTCTTCATCTGGCGTGAAGTTATAGTGGCGCAGAGGGCGGTTGTCGGTTAGCACGGCTTCGAGAGCTTTGAAGATATCGATTTCCTTTTGGATTTCTTCACGTGGTCGACTGACGCCGCGGCGATGTTCCTCGGCGAGCCTCTCAAGCTTGCGTTCAACCATAACCAGGTCGTTTAGGATGAACTCGGTATCCATGTTTTCGATATCACGGAGAGGATCAACGCTACCTTCTTGATGGGCGACAACTGGGCTTTCGAACTGACGCACAACGTGCATAAAGCCGTCCATCGTTGCCATGGCATTAATCAGCTGCCCAGGCAAACCGTCTTTCCCCGCTTTTCCGTCGATGCCCGAGATATCGGCATAAGTCACCTTGGCATAAACGGTTTTCTTGGCTTTATAGTGCTCAACCAAGGCGTCAACACGCGCGTCAGGCACATCCACCACTGCGGTGTGCACTTCCATGTGACCCGCACCACCACCCGTTACCAGATTTGCGCCGGTCAAGGCGTTAAAAAGGGTTGTTTTGCCACTTTGAGGCAGTCCAATAATACCGAGTTGCATAATCTCTCCGATGGGCAAGCGAATAAAGCCGCTCGCGATACCGTCATTTTCTAGTGTTCTCGATTATACACCAGAGAAACGAAGCTAAGGCATGATAAACTTCATTCAGTTATTGAGGACTGTTGGCCATATCTTGCAAATAGGACCAGTTATTTTGTATTATATAGCTACAGTTTACTATCTAAATCGGAGGTAAGAAATGTTCACTTGTCCATTTTGTGAAGCAGAGAACAACGAACACAGTAAGTTTTGCTCAAATTGTGGCGGCAAACTCGAAATCGAAACCAAGCACCAAGCTATCGAGGATGTGCCCGAAATGCCTATTGAAGAGGCGCTTCCCGTAAGTCCGCCGCCAGCGAATGTGCCGGAAGAAGATGAATGGCAAAGCGTCAACACACCAGGTTTTTCACATGGTCCTCAGTCGCAAGCCGGCTATCCGCCCCCACCACCCCCGCCACCTGGCCATCAAGCCCAGCAGAGCCAGCCTTTCACAGGTGGACAAAGCTTTCAACCCGCGCCACCCGTCCCACCCGTCCCACCCGTCCCACCTGGACAAGCCCCATTCGCGCCACCACCGGCATATCCTCTTGCCCCCAAGAGTCCCAAAAGAGGCAAGGGTGCGTTAATCGGCATTCTTGTTGGTGCGCTTGTGCTGATCGGCCTTTGTATTGCCTTGATTTTGCTTGTTGTCAAACCCTTCCTAAAAAGAGCCAGTGACCCAAATCAGTTGGCCACCTTGGTTATTAGACAATTAAGTACTGAAATCGGTCAGGTGGATGAAACACCTGAGGTCCCCATGCCAACCGACGAACCAAGCCCAGATGACACCCAGCCTACGGATGAGCCAGGCTTAGACGATGCAGGTCTGCCAGAAGTGCCCGGCTATAAAGTGCTCTATTATGAAAACTTTGGCCCGGACACAGAGTTGACCGATTTTCAGGATGGTGAAATCGATGCAGTCGTAAAATCCAACAGTTATGAACTCACGATCAAAAAGAAAAACTTTGAGGGTTGGAAAACCTCAGATTCTATTAACGACATTAATACGGTCTCGCAAGTGAATGCGGAGTTGATTTCTGGACATGAATACACCACATTCGGTTTAATCTGCCGATTTGTTGATGGGGACAACTACATGCAAGGGGCGGTTGGTTTTGATGGTTGGATTATTTTGCGCCAGTACATTGATGGCGAGGAAATTCGATTGGTAGACAGAATGCTTTACGGCATTTCTGAAACCAAGAACACGATTAGCTTGGCTTGTGTGGACGATACAATCTCACTTTTTGTCAACGGCTTACAAGTCGCAGTGGCTATTGATCAGAAACCCATTTATGGGGATGTGGGCTTTAGCGTGGGCAATTATTCCGATGACAACACGACCGTCGACTTTACTCAATTTAAAGTCTATGGCGTTGAAGGAAACGAGCTGATAACAAAAGCGCAGGATTTGCCATTTACAAATCTCATCCAATCGGACATGCCTTATGAGCAAGCCAGTTATTTCTATCAAAACGACTTATTGAGCGAGGAAGATGCTCAAAAGGTTAGAATGGGAGAGACCGAAAACTATAAGGCATCTTTTGAAGATGGAAAGTACTTGCTTACGCTAAAGCAACCTACTCGCTATGTCACTTCTGTGACGTCAAGTTTGAATTATATGGATATGGTGGTTAATGTCACCGCCGTGGAGTTTGATCCTGAGGGTGCAGTTGGCGTGGTGTGTCGTTACCAATCCACAACTAACCTTTATGGTTTTGATATTTCTCAGGACGGTTGGGCAACGATTTATAAGTATATTAATGGGAAATACACTGAGCTCTATGGTGAATATCACGAAAATGTGATCAGCGAATATGCGAATACCATTGTAGCAACTTGTGTGGATGATATGCTGACCCTTACGGTGAATGGTGAAGTGATCACTACAGTTCAGGATAGCGATTTGATTTCTGGTGATGGTGGCATGATTGCCCATTCTTTTGAAGTCGCGCCAATATCGGCTCATTTTAAATACTTCATGGTCTTTCCTGTTCCTCGCGATTAAAAATCTTATAAAGAATCAAGTAAAAAGTCCTTAGCGATTTTCTAGCTAAGGTCTTTTTTTGGTTCGATTTGGCATTCTGATTTTTCAGGCATTGAAAAAACGGCTCAATGTAAAAAAACAAAAAAGTTTATACGCACATTAGGCAAGCAGTTGCGTGGACCTGGGTTTTTTAAGTAACATATAAAAAACTTATTTTCCCCAATTAGGAGGTGAAAAATGATACATTGTCCATTTTGTCAATCTGAAAATGACGAAAAGAGTAAGTTTTGCTCAAATTGTGGCGGCTTACTTGTAAATGAACCCAAAGAAGAGGCACCCATAGAAGATCAGCCGTTCAAAGAATTAGACCCTATTCGATCCGAAGAAGATGAATGGCAAACCGTAGGTCAAACGAGTTCCTTCCCAGGAACACAGGCACCCCCTCCGCCACCACCTGGCGTGCCTCCTCAACACGCACCGGGTTTCCAAGCGGCTCCCCAAGTCCAGGCTCAAGCGCCTTTTGCGCCGCCACCGGCTTATCCGCCTGCTCCACAAAGCCCCAAAAAAAGCAATAAAGGTCTTCTCATCGGACTTCTTGTCGGTGGGCTTTTGCTTCTGGGTATCTGTATTACCTTGATTTTGGTGATAACAAATGCGTTTAAGAAGAAAGTGAATGAAGGGATGCAAAGTGCCACTTGGATCGTAGGACAACTGGAAGAAAAGGGCGAAGAGGTCCTTGAAACGATGCAAGCCCCTCTACCCACCGAGACTGACGAAACTGGAGAAAGCGATCTTATTACAGAACCCATCGAGGGCTTCGGTTACAAACTTCTCTTAGAAGATAATTTTGGCTCAGAGAGCATCTTTGAATCTTTTGAGGAATTTGAAGCCAGTGGGGTTCTCGGAGATAATCGTTTTGAACTAAATGTGAATCAAAAGAATTATCTTGGATGGAAAACAACGCAGGTGGTTAATGTCCAAAATGTGGTTCTACAAGCTGATGCTGAAAAAGTGACAGCTGCTGAGTCTGATAGCTACGGTTTAATCTGTCGTTATATTGATGTCGACAATTATATTCAGGCTGAGGTCTCACACAATGGTTGGGTGGCGATCCGAAAAATTGTTAATGGCGAAGAGATGCGTTTGATGGAACGAAGGCTCATGGGTATTTCTGAAGCTAAAAACACGTTTACCTTTGCATGCGTTGATGATTTACTGACTGTGTTTGTCAATGGCAACCAGGTAACCATCGCAAGAGACCCGAGCCCAGTTTCTGGTGATATCGGCATGGTTGTTGGACGGTTTAGTGATTCGCCAAGCAAAGTCGCTTTTAGCCATTTCCAAGCTTTCGAAGTAGAGCCAGGAAAATCGATTGTCAAATTATCTGACTTGCCTTTTACCCAGACCCACAAAAGCCTGTTAGCTTACGAAGGCGAAGGCTACTTCTACCAAAATGATTTGTTGACCGAAGCTGATGGCGAGCGATTGGGTTATGGCGAAACCGAGTTTTCAAAAGTGGCATGGGAGGATGGAAAGTATATTGTTGGATTGAAGGATATCAATCGCTTCAAAATAATGATGACGACCGAATTGAATTATATGGATATGGTCGTATCTGTTACGATACCTGAATTTGACCATGACGCATTGGTGGGTGTGGTTTGCCGATATCAATCCGTCGATGATTTTTATGCCTTGGCCGTTGCTAACGACGGTTGGACGACCATCTTCAAGTATGTGCATGGCGAATACGAAGAGCTCTACGGCCAGAATCACGAAAATGTTTTTCCGGCTGGCGAAAATACCATCAGTGGCATCTGTGTGGGCAACGAATTGAGATTGTTGGTCAATGGAGAGGTTGTCGCTTTCGTAACTGATGACGACTTGCTCTCCGGGGATGGTGGAATACTCACGCAATCTTACAAAGATTCACCCGTAAATGTGCAGTATAAGTATTTCTTCGTAAATCCAGTTCGATAGACAAACCTAGTTCACATTAAAAACCAGCTTAGACCCTGTCCGCTTCTTTTATGGGCAGGGTCTGTCTCTTATTAAAAAGGCACGCTTTAACGTGGATCAGGTTCAGGATTGATGAAAAAACGTATTCTTAAGGTATAATTTTCAGCTAGAGGACATGTAGATATATGGCGATTCTCAAACCCAATGCCTTTGAGTTCTTTTCACATAGCGCTGACCAAACCCGTCGATTAGGCGTACGTTTGGGCAGTATGCTTCAACCCGGTATGGTCATTTGCCTTGAAGGCGACCTGGGCGCGGGCAAAACGACTCTGGTGCAAGGTATAGCGCAAGGATTTGGTTCCACAGGACGTGTAACCAGCCCAACCTTTGTCATAGTCAATCAATATCCTCGCCCGGATGGCATGCAAATCTATCATGCCGACGCCTATCGTCTGGCACCGGAAGATCCCTTTGATTTGGCTATTTTGGATGTCGAGCAAGCCCTCGAAACCGGCGTTTTGATTGTCGAGTGGGCGGATCGTTTGAAAGAGTCTTTGCCTGAAGAGCATATTTGGATCGAAATGAACTGGATGGGGCAGGACGCCAGACATTTTATCCTCACCCCAACTGGCAAGCAAAATAAAGCCATTCTCAAAACCTTACAGCAAGCGATTTACGGAGTTTAAGCATGTTACTGGCAATTGATACTTCAACAGAATGGACCGGCATCGCGCTGTTTGATGGCACCCAAATTTTGGCCGAGCAAGTTTGGCGTGGTAAGCACTACCAGAGCGTGGAGCTTGTGCCGGCGATTCAAAATATGTTCAACAAGGCCAATGTTAAACCCAGCGAATTGACTGGCGTGGCAGTGGCAACTGGTCCAGGCTCCTTTACCGGACTGCGCATAGGCATGAGCGTGGCTAAGGGCATTGCCTTAGCCCTCAAGTTGCCCATTGTTGGCATTCCGTCGCTGGATATTTTAGTCGCCGCTCAACCGGGCTTGCGCCGCCCGATGATTGCGATGATTGCATTGGGCAGATCGCGTTTCGCCTGGATTCGCTACTCCTATAAAAAACAAACCTGGCAAGCTGAGCATGAGATCCAACTGGATGATGCCAAGGCGATTGCGGCCACGATTAAATCACCCATGTATGTTGTCGGTGACCTTAACGCGGAGACGCGCCAAATTATGGGCCGCAAATGGAAAACAACCCAACTCGCACCGGCTGCTTTGTGTGTGCGCCGACCCGCGGTTTTGGCTGAACTTGCCTGGCAAAAAATCAAAGCCGGCGAAGCGGATGACCCCGCAAGCCTCTCGCCAATTTATGTGCACACGCTCAGCAATGTGCCCAATCTATGAACCAAAACCCAAAAACTAAAAACATCTTCATCCGCAAAATGACTGTGGCGGATTTGCCACAAGTAGAAGCCTTGGAACAGGCGAGCTTTACGACGCCCTGGCCACGAGGTTCTTTTGAGTATGAACTGCGCCCTGATTCGTTTAGCATTTGCTTAGTTGCGGTTGATCAAGTGCCCGGTGAAGGTGAGATTTTGTGTGGCGTGATTGTTGCCTGGCGCATTGTGGACAGCCTCGAGATTGGCACGATTTCAGTCGCAGATAACTATCGCCATTTAGGCCTGGGGCGCAACTTGTTGGTGCAAGCCATCCTTTTGTCGCAAGAGCAAGGCGTGGTGGAAGCTATTCTGGAAGTGCGCGCCAGTAACCAGGATGCTCTTAGACTTTACTACGGACTGGGTTTTGAAACGGTTGGAATTCGGCCCGGTTATTACGAGGACAACAACGAGGATGCCCTCTTGCTCACCCTGAACCCAATCCAATTTGAGCAAATGAGGAACTTAATGACGTATAAATACGTCTAATATAAGAAGTAATGGTGTAAAATGCACCATTGGAGTTTTTATGTCTGAAAAAATGGATCGTTTAAACGTATTACGCGAAGAATTACGTCAGTGTCGCCAATGTAGCTTGGCAAAGCAACGCACTAAAGTTGTGCCCGGAGAAGGACCCAGTAAAGTCCAGGTGATGTTTATTGGTGAGGGACCCGGACGCAACGAAGACCAGCAGGGCAAACCCTTTGTGGGGCAGGCCGGGAAAGTGCTGGATGAGCTGTTAGACGCGGCTGGTTTGAAACGGGAAGAGGTGTTTATTACCAATGTTGTAAAATGCCGTCCACCCAATAACCGCGATCCCTTGCCTGAAGAATTGATGGCATGCAGGCATTATCTTGATGAGCAAATCCAACTCTTAGATCCAGAAGTTATTGTCACCTTGGGACGCTTCTCAATGGCGCGCTTTATTCTTGACGCGCGCATTGGGCGTATTCATGGCCAAGTGCATGATATTGAGGGCAGGAAAGTGGTCACGATGTACCATCCAGCGGCCGCTTTGCACAATCCTGCCTTAAAAGATACGATTTTGTCTGATTTTTCAAAATTAGGCAGTATAATCAGGAAGTTGTCGCCAACGCCACAAGAGATACCGGCGCAACCAAACATCATAAATTCCCCGGAGATCGAAGAAGAAGAGCTCAGTCCGCTTGGACAATTAAGTTTGTTTTAAGTAAACATGATGAACGAGGTATGATGATTAAAGAAGAACTTATGGAGCTGATCCAACAACGAAGAGCCAATGTCGCTATTATTGGGCTTGGTTATGTGGGCTTGCCGCTGGCTTTGACTTTTGCGAAAGCGGGTTTTTATGTCATCGGCATTGACTCTGATGAAGATAAAGTAGAAAGACTCAATAATTCAGAAAGTTATATCACCGACGTAACCAACGCGATGTTGCGCAAACAAGTTGATTCGGGACGATTTCGGGCAACCACTGACTATTCCGTTTTAGCTGAGATTGATGCGGTTTCTATTTCTGTGCCGACACCGTTACGCAAGACGGGTGATCCCGACATGTCATACATCGCATCCGCAAGTCAGCAAATCGCGCCGTATTTACATCGCGGTATGGTGATTGTGCTCGAGTCGAGCACCTATCCCGGTACGACCCGTGAACTGGTCTTGACCAACCTTATCGAGAACAGTGACTTGAAAGTGGGCGAAGATTTCTTCTTGGCGTTCTCCCCCGAGCGTGTGGACCCCGGACGCACCGACTACACCACTTACAACACGCCCAAAGTCTTGGGTGGCATCACCAAAAACTGTACCGAGGTTGCGGCAGCCTGGTACGCTCAGGCACTCGAAACGGTTGTGCCCGTCTCGACCACCGAAGTCGCCGAGATGACCAAGTTGCTTGAAAACACTTTCCGTATGATCAACATCTCCATGGTGAATGAGATGGCGATTATGTGTGACAGGCTGGAAATCGACGTTTGGGAAGTCGTGGAAGCCGCAGCAACCAAACCTTTTGGCTTCATGAAGTTCACCCCTGGCCCTGGTCTGGGCGGGCACTGTATCCCGGTGGACCCCATGTACCTTTCCTGGAAGATGAAAACGCTCAATTACACGGCGCGATTTATTGACCTGGCGTCGCAAATCGATAGCAACATGTCGCGTTACGTTGTTGCAAAAATTCAGGACACGCTCAATCGCTTCAAAAAACCGCTTAAGGGCAGTACCATTTTGCTCTTGGGTATCGCTTATAAACCCGATATCAATGACCTGCGCGAATCGCCTGCTTTGGACATTATCCACCTTCTGATGGATAAAGGCGCGGTTGTGGGCTATTATGACCCCTTTATTCCTGAACTGCACACGGCTGGGCTGAACATGGCTTCGGAACAGCAGTTGCAAGCGGCGGTAGAAAAGGCGGACATGGTGGCGGTGATCACCAACCACAGCAAGGTTGACTACAAAATGGTTTACGATAAAGCTCAGCTCATTTTTGACGCGCGCAATGCCTTTAAGGGGATTGCCGAAGATGACGATATAAAGGTGGTAAAACTCTAAATGGGACTTTATGTTTTGACCGGTGCTGCCGGTTTTATTGGTTCGCGGGTTGCTGCAAGATTGCTTGACGAGGGACATACCGTCTGGGGTGTGGATAACCTCAACCATGTTTATGATGTGCGTGTAAAGGAGCACCGTCTGGCGCAATTGCTTGGACGCGAGAACTTCCATTTTTTGCAAGAGGATATTTCAAAGCGAGGTTTTATTGAAAGTATTGCTGAAAAGGCACCCCAAGCCGACGCAGTGATTAACCTGGCGGCGATTGCCGGCGTGCGTGCCAGCACGACCGACCCTTGGAGCTACTTGGAAGCCAATACGTTGGGTGCCTTAAACACATTGGAATACGCACGGCATCAAAAAGTGCCCAAGTATATCCTGGCATCGACCTCAAGCCTCTATGGCAATGACGGCAAACCACCCCATAACGAACAAGCCCCAACTGACCATCCTCTGGCGCCTTACGCGGCAAGCAAAAAAGGCGCGGAGGCTTTTGCTTACAGCTACCACCATTTGTATGGTATCGATGTGAGCATTTTGCGCTATTTCACCGTTTATGGACCCGCTGGACGGCCGGATATGGTCATGTTCCGCTTCTGTCAATGGATAGCTGAAGGCAAAAAGGTGACTATTACCGGCAATGGTGAGCAGTCGCGCGGTTTTACGTATTTGGATGATATCGTCAGTGGCACCTTGCTGGCGCTCAAACCGGTTGGCTTTGATGTCTTCAATCTGGGTGGCCATGAGGTCATTTCCATGAACGCGCTTTTAGCTTTGTTTGAGGAGCGCTTGGGTAAGAAGGCGAATGTGGAATATATCCCGACCCATCCCGCGGATGTGTTTGAGAACGTGGCGGATGTCAGCAAAGCACGCCGTGAACTCGGCTGGGCACCCAAGGTGAGCCTGAGTGAGGGCGTGGATGCGATGGTTAGTTGGTACCTCACCAATCGCGAGTGGGCGAAAGACGTCGAAACGCCTTACTAGTTTTGATTTATCAATCTTAAATTGAATCTAAACACCTTCAGCAATGAGGGTGTTTTTTTATTTATCCCCTCGGCGTCTCGCAGAGGGTTGGGTTGTAAGTGTGATAGGCTGGAAGGTACCCAGGGCGGGCGCAGACAAAAGAGGTCTGCACGCAAGCAGCGCCTGCTGGTGGGATGGTGCGCAGGGCGGGACGCCTGCGGAGTGTTGAAGGCGCTCGGCAGGCGCAGACAAAAGAGGTCTGCACGCAAGCAGCACCGGCGCGAACAGGAAAAAGTGGACACCGGCGCGAACAAAAAAAGGGAAGCCGGCACGAACAAAGAACAGAGACCGCTGGCAAGAACAAAAAAAGGAGTCTACATGCGCGTGGCATCCTCCTCCCCGTTCAGCATGGCGTCCTCGCCATGCTATTTGTTCGCTCGTAAACACGCTTTTTCATTCCCCTCTCGTTTCGCTTGCAGATGGTTATGGGCGCTCGGCGAGGACGCCGGCGCGAACAGAAAAAAGGGTAGCCGACGTGAACAGAAAAACGGAAACCGGCGTGAGCAGGAAAAAATAGATGTCAACCCAATGGAAAGAAAAAGGATGTTAGGCAGGTAATCCAATTACTACAAAATGAGTCGCCTAGAAAAAAATTACTTGTTTTCAAACACCAATTGGTAGCTGTCTTCAGCTACTTTATAAACACTGTCGGTGTTTTCATCAGGCATAATCTGTGGGTCAAAGGGGATAAAAAACTCGACCCCCAAACCACAAGAAGCCGAGATATGGCGTGGGACGGGCATCAGGCGCGCTTGCTCATCACCTAGCTTTTTCAATCGGCGTTCAAAGCTAATCGCACCAAAATCGTTATGGAAAGTGGCGACATAACGTGTACTCGTTTGCTTTTCGGGTTCCATGGCACTAAGTGTATCAAAGATTAATGGTTTCTTTGGTTTGTTTCGTTGCAAGTACAACGTGAACAATTAATGAGCATAAAATGCGATCAATAAATGGCAGGATACCCTGAACAATATGGCTGGCATGTTCGCTTTCAACTAATAAAAAACGGGTTACAAATGTTTGTAACCCGTGTCAATTTATTCAATTGTTATGGTGAGTAGCAGAGTTTGCTATTCAGCTTTCGCTTTCTTCAAATGTGTGAAGCCAATAACCAGCATGACGATAATGCCAGCGATGGCGGCAATGCGGCCTGTGGGGGTTGTGCCAGTGGGGGAAGAAGCCATGCCCATGTTATGAGCAAAAGCTGCACCAACAATCATACCCACGACGGTGATCGCGGAGTCGGTGTTACCGCTGCCAGCCAGGATGAGTTGGCGCATGGGGCAACCACCCAAAAGCACGGAGCCCAAACCAACGATAAAGAGGCCGATGATGTTCCACAACCATTCCGTATGGGCAACGGGTTGGTCGGCAAAGCTGAGGTTGAAATTGCCTTGCACCAGGTTGAAGATGAGCGCAACCACGAAAATAGCCAAGCCACCCCAGAACATATCAAAGTTTTTGCTCAGGAAGACATTCTTGATGCTACCTGCTTGGCAGAGGCGACTGTGTTGGGCGAAAGCACCCACGATGAGCGCCACACCCAGCGAAACTAGCACAGGCGCGTGCATGGCACCGGGTCCGCTCTCAGAGAAAGCCAGCAGAGCAGGGAAAGCCAGCAACAGGACCAAACCCACGATTTGGGTGATGGGGAAGATTAAGCCTTCAACTGTGCTTTGTTCTTCGTTTTTCGGGAAGGCAAAGCCTTTTTTGAGGAACAGCGTACCCACAAAAACACCTAGGATGAAGCCAATCAGGCCAACCCAGGCGTTGAGGTCGCCGGCAGCCATGCGCAAGACCATGCGCAAAGGGCAGCCCAAGAAAACCAAGGCGCCGACCATAACGGTCATGCCCAGCAAAAAGCGCGCCATGGGAGCAGAGCCACCGCGTGGCTTGAACTCTTTTTTGGCTAAAGAGAGGATGAAAGCACCTAAAACCAAACCGATGATTTCAGGACGGAGGTATTGCACAACAGGAGCGGTGTGCATTTTGTAAGCGCCAGCGGTATCCCGCAGGAAGCAGGCGATACAGAAGCCCATGTTGCCTGGGTTGCTGGTGCCGCCCGGGAAGAGCGCCATACCGTTGGTGAGGAGCCATGCCGCAATTGCGAACAGGGCGCCAGTGAGGATGATGAACCACAAATGCTTATTTTTCATAGGTCTCCTAATAAAAGAGTGATATCAGAGATGATAACACCCGTCCCTCTATTTGGACACGGGAATAGCAAAAGCAGCTACATAACACCCTGCTTTCCTATGCAAGCGCTCAGGTTTTCAAGTCTTCGTGATATCATTTCGGGGATGCTTATGAAACCGATTAACCTGGACCAAGCCAGCAGTAGCTTCCCAAAAGCCCCGGGTGTGGGGCAAGCGATGCAGGCTTTCATCGAGCAAGAGGCGGTAAACGTCTCGCGGGGAGCTTATTCAAGCGCGTATCATTTAGCCAGTCGGGTCTATGACTGTCGTGAAGCCATGGCAGACTTTTTCAATTTTCCACATGTTTCGCATGTCGTGTTTAGCGCTGGGCTGACGATGTCAATCAACATGATTACTTTGGCTTATTTACGCCCGGGCGATGAGGTGATTTGCACCGCGATGGATCATAACGCCGTGCTGCGCGCTTGCCATCTCGCCAGCCAGAAAGGCATTGGTTGGAAAGTTGCCCCGGCTGATCGTGCTGGTAGTGTGGATATCGAAGCAATTAAAAGCTTGGTTAGCGAAAAAACGCGTTTAATCATCATGACCATGGCGTCGAATGTATGTGGTACGCTTTTGCCCTGGCAAGATTTAGCACGCTTTGGGGCGCAAAACGGCATCCCGGTTGTGCTTGACTCAGCGCAATATGCGGGTTTGTTGCCTTATGATTGGCAGGTTTATCCTGTGGCGGCTTTCACTTTTAGTGGACATAAAGGACTGGGTGGACCCCAGGGAATTGGCGGAGACTTACTTTCCCCGGACTTTGCCAAGTCACTCGAGCCGGTTTTTGTTGGCGGAACGGGTAGTTTCTCGCATATGTTGGAAATGCCCACTGCCATGCCAGACAAGTTTGAACCAGGCACTTTAAATTTGCCGGGCATTATTGGCCTCTCAAAGGCGCTTGAATCCTTAAGTAAAGATGCCATGGCTGAACGCTATGCCCAAAAATCCGGGCACGCTAAACGCTTTGTTGAGGCAGTCAGTCAAATCGATGGCGTTCGCGTTTGTGGCGTTTCTGAAATGGGTTCTTACGATGAAAGCAAGCAAGTGCCGGTGGTTTCATTGGTCTTGCCTGACGATCAAGGTCGTTTGGCGGATCGATTGGAACGCGAATTTGGCATTTGGACGCGATCTGGCCTTCACTGCGCACCATTGGCTCATAAGGCATTGGGCACCTTCCCAGAGGGGACTATTCGCTTTTCTTTCCCGGCTGAGCTTGCAGCGAGTGATTTGGAGACGGTCATCGAGGCTGTTCAGACGCTTGCTGAAGAAAAGGGCTAGTTTTTTCTACCGCTCTTCATGCCTATAAGAGCTCACAAAAAACCCATGCTTGTTAAACTGATATAATTCATGGCGTATGTCTATGAAAAGAAACAAAAATACCCTTCGCTTCGGCAAGCAATTGAAGGCGCAAACCTTTTGGCAAAAACCCTGGTTTTGGTTGGCCGGCATCATTGTACTTGCCTTAGTGGCTATCCTTGTATTGCAAATTCCCTCAATAAACGATAGGGCTAATTTTCACTTTACCCGAATTCGTTCCAAGATTCACTATTTCTTTAAACCGCCCGAACAAGTCGTTTTTGTGCCCAGTGAAAACAGTGAACTCTCTGAGGATGCTATCGCGCGCTTGACCGAGATGGCGCCGACTGTGACACCAACATTAATGCCAACAGAAACGCCTGTTCCAGTGGCTGTTTTAGAGGACACACCAACACCAACGATCGTGCCGACGAACACACCTGTCCCAACGCCTTTACCAGCCAAGGTGATGCTTGAGGGCATTGAGCCTGAAGCGCAGGGCTTCAATAACTGTGGACCGACCAATCTTTCGATGGCACTTGGTTTTTGGGGCTGGGAAGGCGACCAGTTTGTGACCGAAAAGGTGCTCAAGCCCTTTAGGCAAGACCGTAACGTGATGCCTTATGAGATGATTGCTTATGTCAATCAGCACACTGAATATGGTGGCATCGTGCGTTATGGTGGTAATTTGGAGCTGGTTAAGGAATTGGTTGCGAATGGTTTCCCGGTGATTATCGAACGTGGTTACATGGACGCCCGCGAAGGCTGGATGGGTCATTATGGCATCATTGCTGGCTACGATGACGAGAAGCAAGAAGTAACCATCCCGGACTCGTATCTGGGTTGGATTAAAATGAGTTACGAAGACATTGCTATGTATTGGGCGCAATTTGACGATATTTATATGGTCATCTTCCCTTACGAACGTGAAGAGGAAGTGCGCGAAATTCTAGGCCAGCAGATGGATGACAATTACAACAAGCAATATGCGCTTGATCAGGTCACAGCGCGTCTTTATACCACCAAGGATCGTGAGCTTTTCTTCGCTTGGTATAGCCGTGGCTCGATTATGGTTGAAATGCAGGACTATTGGGGTGCAGCTGAGTCATATGACCGTGCTTTTGAAGTCTATAATAAATTACCAGAAAAAGACCGCCCTTGGCGGGTGACCTGGTATCAAACTGGCCCTATGTTTGCGTATCACTTTATGGGTCGCTATAACGATGTCTATAACCTGGCGAAGCAGACTTTGGATAAAGCGACAGAACCCGCTTTGCCCGAATCATGGGTTTGGTTGGGGCGCGCGGAGGTTAAACGTGGTAATCAAGAAGCAGCCATTGCCGCCTTTAGACAGGCTCTAAAGTGGCATCCAGGATGGTGGGTGGCAGAAAATGAACTCATCGCTCTCGGACAAAAGGTGGATTAATAGCTGGCTAAAAGTAAGGCCAGTTTGTAATCATTCGGCATAGTTCATAAGTCTACAATGACTTTGGAGGGCTTAGAAATGACAAACCGCACTTCCAAAAAAAGATTAACGCTTCATTCTACGAACAATAAAATCTGTTTGGGCTTTATGGCTCTTTTGTTGCTATCACTCGTTTTTGGCTTAGTGCCTAAAACGCAAACGGTTGAGGCTAAGGCCATCGAGCGTCCCTTGACGCAAGTTGGTGCATGGGATCTGATTGCGGCGATGAACGTTTGGCGCACGTCCAATGGTTTACCAGCTTTAATCGAAGATGGCACCATCAACGCGGTGGCGCAAGGCACCGCCCAAATTATGGCTGACCAAAACCTGAGTTGGCATATCGGCAATGTTGCGGGACGTTTGCAGGGCGCGGGTTATGGTGGGGGCAAAAAAGTTTATGCCACGGAGAATTTTGCAATGGCGAGTTCTGGTGGCAGCATTGACCAAATTATGATGATGTGGGCTGACCCAGACCATATGTTGCCGGCGACCAACCCCAATTATTGTCATGTTGGTGCGGGTGTGGCGACAGCCTCGAACGGCTTTGTGTATTATGTCTTACAAGCCGCTTATGTCGCTGGCGAAGCCTGTTCGGGTTCTTATACCCCTCCAGGTGGTGGACAACCGGGAGGTCCCGGTTCGGGCTTTGTGCCTGGCATTATTACGCCCGTGGAGCTCGTTGAACCGAATGAACAGGGTATTTATACGCATATCGTGAAACCGGGGCAGGCTTTTTGGTCTATTGCGGTTGCTTATAACACAACGATTAAAAACCTAAGGGCATGGAACAATTTGAGCGAGTCCTATGTTTTGCGTATCGGTGACGAGATTATCATTCTTGGTCCGGATGCAGAAGGTTATGTGCCGCCTCCCAAGTATGGTGAGGTCAAAATTAGTCCGCCAGACGCTGATGGACGGGTTGTGCATGTTGTGCAAGCTTATGATTATTTGGGTAAGATTGCCGGGGCTTATGGCGTTTCAGTTCAACAGATTCTTGACCTGAACAATATCAAGGAGACGACGCCATTGGGTATTGGATGGGAGCTGGTTATCGTGGGGAGTAAGTACACCCCTACACCAACAGAACCCCCTCTAACACCAATTGAAAGGCTGACACCCGCCGCGGATGGTAAGTATTACCACGTGGTAGGTGAAGGCGCGGCATTGGAAGGTATTGCCAATCTCTATGGCATTTCACTGGCAGATTTGATGGCCTGGAACGGTTTGAATGAGCGATCGGTTATTTATCCGGGGGATAAGCTGTTGCTTAACGTAACCCCACCACCGACAATCACGCCGACTTTCACGCCGGTGACCCCCAGCCCAACCGCGACAATTACCCCAACACCGACGGATTGCCCAACGCCAACACTGGTGCCGACGCAGGTGGAGACCTTGGAGCATGAAGCTGAAGCAAAGACTAAAGCAAACTTAAGCGGTGTTTGGTTGCCAATCGGGGCCGGGCTCTCCACTGGTGTAGCGGTATTTCTGTTCTTACAGCAACTTAGAAAACGTAAGAAAGACGAATCAAAGAAGAAATAAGGTTCTTGATATAAAAGTTAGAAAGCTTAGCAATAACGCTAGGCTTTTTTGTTTTGGAAGAGAGCTTAGTCCAAATGCTACACTTATTGGATTGCTTTTCGGTAAGCCTGGTTGTAACGGTAGGCTTCTTGCTCGATGCTGGGGACGAGTGTTGTTTTTCGGATTTGCGCTTTGATTTTGTTGAGCATACTCGGGTTGTTAACGATGGTTTGCATAATGTTACTAAGCGCTTGCACATCGCCGGCGGGGAATGTGAAGCTGTTTAGTCCATCTTCAATTTGCTCAACCATACCACCCAGATTTGAGACGATCACTGGCACCTCGCATGCCAAAGCCTCGTGGACTACAAAAGAATAGGTCTCATAAACGATTGAGGGAACGATCAAGACGTCGATTGTTGAGAAGATTTTGGCTAAATCTTCTGAAGGGAATGAGCCTAAGAACTGGGTTTGGCTTTTGCTTGCCAGGCGTTTTAGCCACTTTACGTATTCTTCTTCGCCATTCCCATAAATTGAGAGACTCGCTTTTTGGGTTTCGAGTTTTTCGAAGGCCTGGATGGCTAGATGAGGTCCTTTAATGTTGTTGAGCGTGCCAATAAAGCCAAAACGGATGTCTGACTGTTGGTCGTAGCGCTGTGTATTAGCCTGGATATGGCTTTGACGAATGCCATGATTGTTGACGATGATATTAATCCTTTCAACTTCAGCTTCAATCATTTGGGCAACGAATCTGGAAGGAGCGAATATTTTGGAAGCTTTCTGAAGCACTGTTTTTGCCCGGGCAAGTCGTTCTTGAATATAAGCTTGTGAAAATGCGGGGCAATACTTGGCGCATGCTTCCCCACCCTTCGGCCCATTACATAGGCTGTTAGGCGTAGGAGCGAGCGTGTTGCGGGGACAGATCATAAAAAAGTCGGTCAAGGTCAACACAAAGGGGATCTTCATTTCGATCGCTGCTTGAGCGAAAGGAAAAACACGCATCATATGACCCAAATGAAGGATGTCTGGCTTTTCTCTGGCTAAAACGTCGCGCGCGAAGGTGAAACCTTGCGCATTATCAAAGGCGAAATTTAAATCAACAGGTTGCTTATTGTATTGGAAAGCTAAAACTGGGAGCTTGTTGTGGAAGTATTCAGTGTATTGGATGCCATCAGATACTTTTGTTGGATGGATGAAATCCCCAACACGGTAGGTGATAATTTTTACCTTGTTGGCGTTTAATGAAGCCATCGAAGCCATGTTGTAAACAAACTTTTCGGTTCCGGCTTGGTATTCAGGATAGTATTGATGAAGCGCGTAAAGGATTTTCATTATACACCTGCCATAAGGGTTCGATGCATGACTTCCATATCCAGCCTCTCGTGTCCGGTTTTATTTTTATAGCAATAGGCTAAATGCGCCCCAACGACGATACAAAAAGCTTTAAACAGACAGGCAATGATATCCTCTGATAATTCTTCATTGATCAGCTCGTAAGCGTTCTTTAGATATCGGGTTGTAATTTCAATGTAGCCAAAATAGGCACGTAAAAGAGTGCCACTATAAGCCTTGCCTGCGAGATGCAAGCCATGTTCTGTAATTAGCTTATTGATAAAGCTTTGGGCTTGTTCATCAAGGAAGACATGCCTTGAGTCTGGCAATTCACCTGGAAAACCTTGTGAGAGATAATCATCAAACTGGTTTTGGACGAAGATTTCAAAATGTTCTGGTTTGAGCGGATAGGATAAAGCCTTTATTTTTGAGGTCAGATCAGCTAAAAAGCTATAGGTAAAAGCGATATCAGGAGCGAAATTTTCAATGGCGAGTTTGGGCACGACAAAATCATCGAAAATATCGCTGAGGAATTGATTATCCACGTAGCCTCTTTTGAGGAAGTAATAAGGCTGGCGATTGTGTGAATGGATAATACGCGTTGTGCCTAAAAAGGCGAGTTTATGCCCATCTTTGATGAGGCGGATGCCCAAGTCGATATCCTCAGCATAATTTAAGCGATACTTGTATTGATTGAAGAGTTCGCGTGAAATCAAGTTAGCTAAGTCCGAAAGCTGGCCATTTTGTCTTAAGGTGAGGTGGTTTTGGGTTTTAGGCAAGCTAAAAATGCGATCACCGTCGTTGACGCCTAAAAAGTTGTAATGATTCCAACATATTTGTCTGTAAAATAAATCGGCATCTTCCTTTGGGGTTTCAGCGCAAGAAACCGCGGCGACTTCATTATCGATGAGTACGGTGAAAAGCTCATGCAACCAGGTATCAGAACTGGGTAGCGCGTCTTGAACCGTGAAGAGAAGATAATCCCCAGTTGCGTGTTCTGCGCCTAAATTGCGTGCGTAGGAGTGAGAAAAGTCTTCAGGCTTGATTTCAACGACCTTGGCATTAAAACGATGCGCCGTTTCAAGGGTTTGATCTGTACTGCCTGAGTCGACTATCACAATTTCGATGTTTTTAAAACCCTTTTGGGCTTGGAGCATTTTGAGCAGAAATTGGAATTCATCGCCCGCGTTTTTACATGGGATGACAACCGAGACTGTAAAATCATTAGGTTTGATGTCATAGTCCCGCGGCTTCAAAATGATGCTGGTTTGGCTGTTTTCGAGGATTTTTACAGGAGAAGACTTGCCACGCCCAAAGAAAAAGGTTTTTTGAAAGAGTTTTGAGAAAACTTTGTTGATAAAACTTATTAAGCCATAAGATTTAATATAGGCCATGCCAAATTGTAGGTTTCTACGGGAGAGCAATCTTTTCTTTTTGAAAACTGGAGTATATGATTCAAAACGCGTGGGTTGATCCTTATCCGGTAACGCTAATTTGCCTTCTTTTTGACCTTTTTTAATATAGTGGATGAGCGGGTTTTGATCTTCTGGAATGTGTTCGTGATAAGTTCGTAGGTAAAACTTGGTGTTAAACCGAGCGGAAGGATTGCGCCCTTCGCGCCAACCTGATATGACAAAATGTTCCAGAGGGTTTATGCTCAGGATTTTGAGGTCAGGATTGCTGTCCAGATAATATTGAGGGTCAAATAAACCGCTTTTTTCAATAAGCTTCTTGTTACTTTGAAAGAAACACATGATTCTCTCCATGCCTCAATTAGGCTGACGGTAATTATACCTTGAGCCTTAACTCAAATTGAACTAAGAAGTTTTTAGGCAACTGATTGCTTTCACTGAATTGGGAGCGAGACGCGAACAGGATGCGTTATCCCAAAAAAGCCATAATCTCGCGCAATCTTTCTTCAAAACTCTCAATGGCATGACGCTCATGGACAAAATCTAAGCCGGCATCTGATAAATTCGTCCACTTCGCTTCATCGGTGTAAGCCTCATAGACCAGGTCAGCGAATTTTTGCGGGTCATCACTTTGTAAGATGTTCACACCTTCGGTCAAGTTCATGCCTTCTGCTGCAATTGAACTTGCCACACAGGGTAAACCGTAACTTAGGCTTGAAACAACCTTGCCTTTGATGCCAGCACCAAATCGAAGCGGAGCAACTGAGAGACGCACATTATCAAAGACATCTCCCAAATCATCCACAAAACCGACCAGCTCAACACTTTCTGAAGCGTATGATTGGAAAGACTCAGGCATGTTGCTGCCAACAATCTTGAATTTCACACCGGGTAATTTGTGCTGTATGAGAGGCCAAACGTCTTTAACAAAGTACTCAATAGCATCCACGTTGGGCTTGTGCAAATAGCCACCAACGAAGGCGATATCTTTGCGTACAGCGAAACCATTTTTGCGCCCGGGGATTTCACGGGGCAGGGGCATAACACGGGTTTCAATTTCCGGGTAGAGCTTAGAAAGTAGCTCTCTTTCGAATTCACTGACGAGGATCGAAAGGTCGGCAGTTTTCATTAATCCCGCTTCTAAGCGTTCTGTTTCTGAGACTTCACTTTTGTCTTGGCTTTCTGGCGAAATGCTTGATTGGCGTTGTTCACGTAAAAAGTGCAAGTCAACGGTGTTAAAAACGACTTTTGCATCAGGTGCATATGTTTTTACAGCATCCATGAACTGCCCACCGGCGTGGACTCTGAACAACATGACATAGTCAAATGCTTTCCCATATTTTTCCAGGAATTTCCAGAACTGTTCTTTTTCGGGCAGGTTCAGACAATGGATTCCTTGGCTCTGTAGATCAGTTACATAGCGATCAACCAGCTGAGAGTCGACGACGGAGTAGAAGACAACTTCATAGCCCATACGACGATAGGAGAGCAAATAGTTATAGGTGTCGATCGAGCCTGAATCAACATCAGGTTTTGGTGTACACACATCCACTAAAAGGATGCGCTTTTTCTTACCGTGGGTGTTAGTCGTCCAATCGGGAAGATGGGGGTCTGCGTGCTTTGCAAGAACATCTTTCCATCTTTCCAGGAATTTTTCTTTGTTGACAACCTGGTATCTTTTAGCACCAGAACTTAAATCTGTTCCAGAGGTGATACCTTCGAGGTGAACAACTTTGGACAGCGGCTGCACAAAGACTTTATAACCCGCCTGGCGAACACGAAAAGCCAAATCGGTGTCTTCATAGTAGGCTGGTGCAAAGAGGGGGTCAAAACCATTCATTTCTTTCCAAATGTTCATTGGTAAGAAAATTGCCGCCCCAGAGCAGTAATCAGGCTCGCGCAGATAGCCATATTCCGGCTTGCGAGGATCGTCTTCGCGGCCGTAATTGATACCACTGGCGTCTTTCCAGATGAGTCCGCCAACTTCTTGAAGACTGCCATCAGGGTAGTAAAGTTTTGAGCCCACCAGTCCGGCATCTTGATTTTGATTGAACGTTTGAACAATGCGCTCAAGCCAGGATTCCAAGACCATGGTGTCATTGTTCAAGAAACAAATATAGTCGCCTGTGGCATGTTTTGCAGCTTTATTGCAACTACGCAAAAAGCCCAGATTTTCTTCATTTCGAATATAGGTGATGTGCTTCAAATCGCTAAGCAGGGTTTGTGTCAAATCGCTGGAGCCATCATCAATCACGATGATTTCGTGTTGGTAGGGGTCATCCGCTATAGCGATAGACTTAAGGCAGTTAATCGTTTCAAGCACATGGTTGTAAACGGGAATGATAATGGAAATCTTCTCCGCATTCTCTTTTTCCTGGTTTACTTTTTCCAAAAGATCGTCAAGATCGGTTTGGATTCTTTCCACGGCTTTTGACTCGTATGTGGTCTCTGTTTCGCTGATAAATGGCCAACGGAAACGCACAGACCTAACGTAACCCGGAATGGTTTCATCAATATCGGTACGCGTCGAGACTCTCTTTTGGTCGGTTTTTACACCACTGAGCTCGTTGACGATTTCCGCGGTTTTTTGGAGATAAGCATAGCCATAGCGCAGATCAGGTTCGAGGTAAGTCGCCTCAGCCCATTCATTCCAGGCATTGATGAAGACAAGCCTCTTTTCTGGTGTTTTGGTTGCAAGCGTGTATTCGCCTACTCTTTTTAGCCATTCACCGTAGAGCTCGGGGCTGGAGTCTTTCAGAATGAAACCTTTCCCAGGACGGCGGGCTTCATTATCCCAACCAGGCACGATGGTATGGTAATGCTCTCTGGTGGTATGTCCTAGCTTGGACAATTGCACTTCGGAAAATTGGGCATAATCAAAAATCTGTCCAGTAAACTCATTCCCCTGGAGGAAGGAAACTTTGTCACTTATCTCTTGCGCGCCAATATGGTGTGGAGGGAACTCGACGGTGGCATCAAACGTTTCTGACTCTGGTTCAAGAAAACTGAAGGTCTGGGCGGCGATAATATAGGGGTTAGGCAAGCCTTGTTTGATTGTGTAGTCACGCCAATAGGCAATGGTTTCTTTGATGTCATCCATGATGCCGGCATTATAAACAACCAAAAGCGGGCGACCTTCAATGCGGTAATAACGAGGATTTTCGAACAAAGGAACCAGGTCGTGGATGATTTTTTTATCAAGTTCAAAATTGTGCTCTTGGGCAATAAGGATCTCGTTCGCGCTACCATCCCATCTGCGGGTCCAGTTGTCATTCGCCCAGCAAACGCAGAAAGGTAAACTGATGTTTGGATTGTTGACAAACGATTCGAGCGGTTTTTCCATCAAACGCTTGCCACTAAACCAATAGTAGTGGAAGCAAAAAGCTTTTATGCCAAACTGCTGGGCAAGTCGGGCTTGCTCTTCTTGTACTTCCGGCACACGGAGATCATAAAAACCCAAATCGCCAGGTAAACGGGGTTGATAATGCCCCACAAATTGGGGGAGCGCTTTGGTGACATTCTTCCATTCCGTGAAGCCTTTACCCCACCAAAGATCGTTTTCGGGGAAGGGATGGAACTGGGGCAAATAGAAGGCAATCAAATCTAAAGCGGGATTATCAATAACCCGATAATCAGGGTCATAGGGCACAAAATCATCAGACGGGCTGCCTTTTGCGACTTCAAATAGGTCACGATAGACTGTTTCAAAGCGAGTATCAGTCACTTCTGTTTTCGATGGGTGGGTAGTAAGGAGCTGAGCAGTTTGACTCGGATCCCTCGACTCAAAAGCCAGTCTTTGGGCTTGGATAAAATGGACTAAGGGGTTGATGTTAAGGGATAATAACTCTGGGAATCTTTCCAAATAGACCTTTGTATTAAAGTCGGCGGATGGATTACGCTTTTCGCGCCAACCAAATTTCACAAAGTGGGTTAAGGGGTCAATATCAGCCGCCCGAATATCAGGATACTTTAAGAGATAATAGTTCGAATCAAATAAGCCACTGTCTTTAATGATTTTTTTTGTTTTAAAATGTCTAAACATTTTTTCTCCTAAGGTCTTTCATTTTGGCTTGCAAAATCCTGACCACTGTTGTTTTACTCATGAGTAAGCTAGCGTTTCTTAATCCATTTGGAAACCTTACGCAAAGGACGGGTAAGCTTCCAGCTGGTGCTAGTCGCGTAATCGACGATAACCATTTGGGCGTCTTCCAAAGAGTTTTGTAAGTGATGGTTGAGTGTTTGTGAATCACCTAGTTGCGCTTGCAAGTGTGTCAAGTGGGTTGAAAGCGAGGCAAGTTCTTTCTCTTGGTAAAAAATCTTATCTGTGGATTCGCGATGAGAACTTTGAATTTTTCTCAAAACACTTGTTGTTAAAGCCATCTTGTCTGAGAGGTTATAAACATCGAGGAATTTCTCGGGTATCAGCTCGCCTACAATGTCTTGCCAATTTTTTATTTGGCTTAATAAGAGGTAGTGATCTCGCAGCTTGTTTTGGGCAGCTTCGGCAACTTTTCTTCTCAGTTCTGGACTTTCAATGAGTTTATCCAAGTAAACTATCCATTCTTTTACAGAAGAGGCAAGAAATCCGTCCTCGCCGTGTTCAACAATCTCTTGATAGGGATCTAAATCGGCATAGACTCCTGGTACGCCAAGGGCACTGTATTCGAGGAATTTAAGGTGGCTTTTGCACTGGTTGAAAAGGTTATGGTTTAGAGGCGCAATAAAGATATCAGCTGTTTGATTTTGGAAGTATTCAACAAATGCTGTATAAATGTTGTTAGGCGCAGGCTCAAAAGTGACATCAGGTCGCGCGGTGAGGCTTTGAGGTAAAGGTGTTCCAATCACTCTCACCATTAACTTCCCTTGATATTTATCCAGTAAGTGCAACAATGCCGGTGCGATCCCTTCCAGATCGGGCGTATGCGAATCTGTTCCCATGTACATGATGGTTAAAGGCACATTTTCATTAACCGCGATGCTCTGTAAGGACCACAGATGATCATCCAGGTAATTGGGTAAGACAATGATATTTGGGTTGAAATCAGACAGCAGCTCTTTTATTTTTGGAGTTGATGTAACAACTAAATCGGCTTCGTTAAGAGCAAAGAGAATGGGCATTAAGTGTGACTTATATAAATCCAGCTTTTGCTCAGGGTGGTCTTCGGGCAGATTGAAAAGTAGATCATCGATCTCAAAAATAACTGGTTTTTCCAGCTCGCGGGCTTTCCAAATGTATTTTTCAAAATGCTCAACAGAGCCAGGGAAGCTGCGGTGGAAGATGACCGCATCACCTAATTGGATGCGCTCAATATCAGCTTGACCGTCAACAAATCCATCAATTAATTCAATGCCGGCTTGTTGATAAGGGGCAGTGATCCGAATGTGCTCGACTGCATAACCGACATGTTTCGTGCCATAATACACCAGGGATTTAATATCAGACAAGAGTAATGCCCTGGGTTTATATGCAAACGGAGAAATTTCATTCGGATTAGGCTTTTCAATATGACCGTCAAGGTCAACAGTGTTTATTTTTAAACCTTCATGGATTGTGGCAAGCCCGAAAATGCGTTCAAGCCCATGCACGATGGTTCCATCACTCTTGATAGGTTCGTTGGGGAATTCTGCTTTAAGGAAGTCGGCATCAATGAGCTTCTTAAACAGCTGTGGGCGAGCCCAAAACATCGTGGAAGACACAAAAGGAAAGTCGAATTGATCGTTTGTCTCTAATCCAATGCGCTTAGCTAGTTCGAGAAAAATAGTCTTATTCTCAAACATATAATAACGGGCATTGACCACCTGTCCTTTGGGACCTAACATGCCTTGTTCCGGATTAGTCTTAAAAGATTGGATAATCCCGTTAATTAAGTCAGCAGACCCCAACAGTTTTTCATAGATATCTTGTCGCCAGCTGGTACCATCAGCACGGTGAGGGGTCTTTTTACTATGAATTTTTACCAGTAAGTCATAATTCAGGGGCAAAATGCCTTTGAGGACCTCGAGGAAAGGTAAGATATCACGGCCACGGTTTTCTACAATCAGGATTTGGGCATTGGGGAAGTGTTCTCTAACCGCATCTACCACATCTGGGTGGTCGTTAGGAATGCTGATGTAATAATCTGTATTTTGAGGCAGATTGTGGGTTTTTTCGGCGATTTCCTCAATGAGATCTGCGTAGAAAACATGAATAATCGCGGCAATATCGCCGGATTTAGTCCAGCTGTTTTTGTTGGCGTTGTTTTCCATATGTCCTCTCATTTAAGGTAATTCGTTAGCTATTATTATCGCCGAAACAGAGTGTTTCTAATAAAAAAGCTAAGAATAAGATTAAGCCTCATTCTTCATCATAAACTTTAAGGCAAGTTTCCAACAGGTGTGCCGCAATCCGAAGGTGTTGTATAGCTTGTCGCAATTGAGACGCGAGACCATCGGACGGGTGGCGGGGGTTGGGAATTCGCTACTCTTGGTGCGTTCGAGTATTTTGACTTTTTGCTCTTCTTTTCGTGGGTCGAGGGCAAGAATCTCTTCTGCCCAATCATAGCGACTACAAGCACCGCTACCCACACTGTGATACACACCTCGGCGTTCGTGAAGCCATTCGAGGGGGTGCTCCAGTGCTTTGGCAAGCAAGAGCGCACTAACCTCTGCTAATTCGCGCGAGCTAGTTGGGTTGCTGATTTGGTCATCGACTATGCGCAGGGTCTCGTTTTGCCGTGCCCATTGCAAAACTTTGGTCACAAAACCACCCTGGCGCATGGAATAGACCCAAGCGACGCGTTGGATAATCGCTGTGGCGCCGGTTGCCAAGACAGCCAAGTCGCCTTCGAGTTTGCTCTGACCGTACATATTGAGGGGGTTGGTCGGGTCAGTTTCTACGTAAGCCTCACCTTTCGTGCCGTCATAGACATAATCTGTTGAATAATAAAAATACGGGATGTTCAATCGTGCAGCCTCTTCTGCCAAAACAGCTGGAGCGTAACGGTTGATGGCCATAGCGAGATCTTTTTCGCTTTCCGCTTTATCTACAGCGGTGTATGCGGCTGGGTTGATGATGATATCAGGCTTCGCTTCACGTACGATTTCACGCAGGCTGAGCGGTTTGCTAAAGTCCACCTCGGGATAGTCCAAGGGGATGATTTCACCCAAAGGGCTTAAGGTTTGTTGCAGCTCCCAGCCCAGCTGACCATTTTTGGCAAAGAGCAGGATGCGTTTCATCTTAAGAAATCTCACCATTTGCTAATCGCATTAAGTAGTCACCATAATCGTTGCTGATGGTATCCTGAGCGCATTTGATGAGTCCTTCGCGGTCAATAAATCCCTTTCGATAGGCAATTTCTTCAACACAGGAAATCATCATGCCCTGGCGATCTTCAACAGCCTGGACGTAGTTGCTGGCTTGCAAAAGGCTGTTATGCGTTCCCGCATCCAACCAAGCCACACCGCGACCTAGTACTTTAACCTGCAGGGTGCCTTCGTTGAGGTAGCGCTTGTTGATGTCAGTGATTTCAATTTCACCGCGTGGCGAGGGTTCGAGCTCTTTGGCGTATTGCACCACGTTTTTATCGTAAAAGTAAATACCGGGCACAGCGAAGTTGGAACGAGGTTTTTCGGGTTTTTCTTCCAAGCTAATCGCTTTACAAGCATCATCAAATTCAACAACACCATAGCGTTCTGGGTCGCGAACCGGATAAGCAAAAACGACAGCGCCTGTTTTAATCTTGGCTGAGTCTTGCAAAATGTTGGGTAAACCATGGCCAAAGAAGATATTGTCGCCCAAAATAAGGCAAACTTCATCATCACCAATGAACTCTTCACCAACGATGAATGCGTCGGCTAGTCCACGTGGTTCGGTTTGGATGGTGTATTCAAAGCGCAAACCCCATTGAGAACCGTCTTTGAGCAAGCGTTTGAAGAGGAATTGCTCTTCAGGTGTGGTGATGATCAAAATTTCTTTAATGCCTGCAAGCATGAGCATCGAAAGCGGGTAGTAAATCATGGGTTTGTCGTAAACAGGCAACAGTTGTTTGCTGACTGGGATGGTTAAGGGGTAGAGGCGGGTTCCTTTTCCGCCGGCGAGGATAATACCTTTCATGTTGGTCCTTTCTATGCCTTTCTAAACGAGTTATGCTTTTCGGTCGCCGTAATTCTTTTGTAACCAGGTGTCATAGTCAGAGTGTTTTACTATTGCTGCCAGCCATTCGGGGTTAGAGAGATACCACTTGATGGTGTCTTCCAGACCTTGCCGCAGGTCATGTGTGGGTGCCCAACCGAGTTCCTTGTTGATTTTCTCGATGGTGATGTCATAACGGCGATCATGACCAGGTCGGTCGGTGACGTAGGTAATAAGTTGCTCATGTGGCGCAAATTCTGACTCGGGTAAGAGCTCATCCAAAATCGAACACAACGTTTTGACGATTTCGATATTGGGGGGTTGATTGTCGCCACCAATGCAATAGGTTTCACCTTCGCGACCCTGGGTTGTCACTTTCCAAATGCCTTCGCAATGGTCATCTACATAAAGCCAGTCGCGAATTTGCATGCCGTCGCCATAAATGGGCAAAGGTTTACCGCTGACCGCGTTGAGAATCATCAAAGGGATGAGTTTCTCGGGGAACTGGCGAGGACCGTAGTTGTTGGTGCAGTTGCTGATGCTAACCGGCAAACCGTAGGTTTCGGCGTAAGCGCGTACAAAATGGTCACTCGAGGCTTTGGATGCAGCATAAGGGGAGCGTGGCGCGTAAGGAGTATCTTCTTGGAAAGGGGGATCCTCTGGTGCGAGGGTGCCAAAGACCTCGTCGGTGCTAACATGGTGGAAGCGGCTTTGCTCCACGGGGACGATTTTATCCACGAGCCAGGCGCGTCGAGCTGCTTCGAGCAAAACAAAAGTGCCGACCACGTTGGTGTCCACAAAAACACCAGGGTTGAGAATGGAGCGGTCAACGTGCGACTCCGCGGCAAAGTGAATGACGGTGTCAATTTTATGCTCGGCAAAAATCTGGTCAACCAAGGCGCGGTCGGTAATGCTGCCTTCCACAAAAAGGTGGCGTTCTGGAGCTGGCAGACCCTTGAGGTTTTCAAGGCTGCCCGCGTATGTAAGCGCGTCTAAATTGACAATAAAAACATCTTGATGATGCTTTAGGATGTAATGGATAAAGTTGGAGCCGATGAACCCAGCTCCACCAGTAACGAGTACTTTCTTCATTTTATCTCCTCACAAGGTGGTTTAACCGACCATCCGATCGGATAGATTTCTGCATTTTCTAAGGTTGGTGCCTTGGTGTCTTTTTCAGAAAGCGTAGGTGGTTTGCCGTTGACCAAAGGCCAGGTGATGTTTATGGTGGGGTCGTCCCAACGCAAGCTGCGATCCCATTCAGGCGCGTAATAATCCGTGGCTTTGTAAAGTACTTCTGCCCATTCGCTAATCACATAAAGGCCATGCGCGAAACCTGGGGGAATCCACAGCTGATGGCGATTTTCCGCGCTCAGGTGCGTGCCAACCCATTTGCCAAAAGTGGGCGAGCCTTTGCGAATGTCAACCGCGACATCAAAGATTTCGCCAACCGCGGCACGAACCAATTTGCCTTGCGCTCGTTGCAATTGATAATGTAAGCCACGCAAAATACCTTGAGTTGAGCCAGAATGATTGTCCTGGACAAAATCGAAGGATCCTACATGTTTTCGGAATTCATTGTCACGGAAGGTTTCTAGGAAAAAACCACGATGGTCACCAAATACTTTAGGTGTCAGCAAAACAACTTCTGGAATAGCCAGAGGGGTGAATTCCATTTAGGCAAGGCCTTCTCTGTATTTCATGATAACCTCATCGGCTTTGCCCTCAGCCTGGAGTTTACCATGGTCTAACCAAGCAGCGCGATCGCACATTTCTGAAATGAGGCCTAAGTTATGTGAAACCATCAACACCGTGGCACCATTTTTGCGGAAGCCAGAAATGCGATCGGTGCACTTTCTTTGGAAAGCTTCGTCGCCAACACTCAAAATCTCGTCCACAATAAGGATTTCGGGTTGATGCGCGGTTGCGACGGCAAAACCAAGGCGCGCATACATGCCGGATGAATAAGTGCGAATAGGAGCATCGATAAATTGTGAGAGTTCAGAGAAGTCAACTACTTCATCGAAAACATTACTCATCTGCTCATGGCTGTAACCTAACAAAGCGCCATTGAGGAAAATGTTTTCCCGCCCACTTAATTCCGGATGAAAACCCGCACCTAATTCCAAAAGAGGTGCAATCTTGCCATAAATCCGCACGCGACCGGTGGTGGGACGTAAAACTTTAGAAATCACTTTGAGCAAGGTACTTTTTCCCGCACCGTTGTCACCGACGATACCAAAAACTTCACCGCGATTGACGTTCAGACTCAGGTCATGAACCGCCCAAAAATCACGATGGCGCAAACGCCTTTGTAAAAAGCGAATGGTGTATTCCTTTAGCGTGCCAATCCGCTCACTGGGTAAGCGGTAGCGAACCGAAACATTTTCTAACTGAATAATCGGTGTTTGGAGTGGGCTTGAGGGATTAGATTCGGTAAGCATATTCATCCGATTTCGATGTAAAAATAAGCCAGCCAACAACAAGCATAACGATGGCTATGGCAGATGCGATTCCAAAGTCGCCCAGCGATGGTAAAGCTTGGTCTATGATTGGCGCGCGAAAAACTCTTAAGAGCCAATACATGGGATTAAGGCGATAAATAAAGTGAAACTTTTCAGGGATAATGGCTTCCGGATAGATAATGGGGGTCAAGTACATCCAGGCGGTAAGCAAAATTTGATACATTTCCATTACGTCTGGAAAAAAGGCGGCCATAGATGAAATCATCAAGCCAAAACCCAAGGTGAAAAATGTTAATAAGAGCAAAGCTACGGGTAAAAACAATAAGGCCCAACTGAAGGTTGCTTTGCTAATAAGCATGACAATCACCAAAGGGACCAGCGCAATAACCGTGTTAACAAGCGCAGTGCCAATCGCCGAAACAGCGAAAATCGTTCGGGGCACAAAGATGCGTTGGAGCAGGTTCCCTCCCCAAACCAAGCCACTCATTGAGGCGTTGGTACCTTGGGCAAAGAAATTCCAAACCACCAAACCGCTAAGAATATAGACAGGAAAAGGCACGTTAGGCAAGTTGGCTCTAAAGATGTTGGAAAAAACAAAGGTCATCACCAACATCGTGCCGAGCGGATTGAGCATCGTCCATGCGACGCCGAGAAAGGAGCGTTTATACCTGGTGAGGATATCTCGCCGAACAAGTTGTGCTAATAAATGGCGATAGTTTCCGATCTCGCGTATCTCTGCAAGAGCAGGCGAAACGCGTTTGGCGGAGTCGTATTCCGGTTTGTTTAAGTTTGGCATCGCTTTAGTGTTCACAACCTAAAATTTTACCATAGTACAGTGCCTTATGGGCTTTGAGCAGTGGCCTTAGAAGCCGTATCAACCGGCATTGTGGCTTGTCAAAACTCTGTATGCGCTATAATATGGCTATGGTTTCTGAAGCGATCAAGCCAGATTTCTCAATCCTCATTTTAAGTTGGCGCAGTGAGCAGCATCTGCCACGATGTCTGCGTGCGTTAGAAGCCCAAAGTTTCAAAAAATTTGAGGTCTTGCTTTTGGATAATGGGAATGAATCCCCGCTCTCTGAGGACTTATTAACAACCTTTCCGGACCTCACCCTAAAGATATTACGCTCAGAAAAAAACCTCGGTTTTGCGGCTGGGAATAACCTCTTGGCAAAAGAGGCGCGTGGAGATTACATCGTTCTGCTCAATGCAGATGCCTTTCCTGAAGCTGATTGGCTGTCGGTTTTGCACGCCGCTGCCATTGACAAGCCAAATCATTTTTTTGCGTCACGATTGATAAAAGCGAACGAGCCGGATAAGTTGGATGGAGAGTGGCATGTCTACCATGCCAGCGGTTTAGCCTGGCGGCATATGCATAATCAACCCTTAAGCCAAGCCACAAACGCGCCAAAAGAAGTGTTTGGTGCTTGCGCGGCGGCTTCAGCCTATCCACGCGAGGCTTTTGAATCTGTTGGCGGCTTCGATGAAGACTTTTTTGCCTACATGGAAGATATTGACCTCGATTTTCGGCTTCAGCTTCAGGGTCATGCTTGCTTATACTTGCCACAAGCGATTGTGCATCATGTCGGTTCGGCGAGCAGCGCGCCACGCAGTGAGTTCGCAGTGTATCACGGTCATCGCAATCTGCCATGGGTCTTTATCAAGAATATGCCCGGAGCGCTTTTCTGGCTTCTGTTACCTTGCCATATCCTGGTCAATTTGGCTTATCTTCTTCTCGCGCCATTTATGGGGAAAGGTAAGGTCATGCTAAAAGCCAAAGGGGATGCCTTGAATGAGCTGGGAAAAACCTATAGCAAACGCCAAAAAATTCAAAAAGCGCGCAAAGCAAGTGTCTGGACAATTGCGCGATTGCTCAACTGGAATCCCTTTGCACCACTGATTAAAAGCAAATTCTAACGATACGCTTACTGGTAGAGCACTATCTCATTCTGGTAGAATCTCCTTAACGAAAGGACGCACTATGGCAAAAGATATCCTATCCGCAAGGGCAGATTTCCCCATCCTGGGCAGAACCGTCAACGATCGGCCATTGGTCTATCTAGACAATGCTGCGACGACTCAAAAACCACAGGTGGTTATCGACACACTTACCGATTATTACACGCGTTATAACGCGAATATTCACCGTGGTAATTACAACATGGCGATTGAGGCAACCAACGCCTACGAATTTGCACGCGCCAAGGTGGCCGAATATATCAATGCCAAACATAGCCACGAAGTTGTTTTTACCCGTGGTACGACTGAGTCGATTAACCTCGTAGCTTATTCCTACGGTGCGGGTTTTGTAAAAGCCGGCGACGAAGTTATCGTCACCCAGCTTGAACATCACAGCAACTATGTGCCCTGGAAATTGATGTGCGAACGTCAAGGCGCGCGTTTCCGGGTCGTTCCTTTCGATGAAAATGGCGACCTCGATTTGGATGTTTACAAATCCATGCTCAATGAGCGCACCCGCCTGGTCGCGGTCAACCATATTTCAAACTCACTGGGAACCATCAACCCGGTTAAAGAAATCATTCGCCTCGCGCACGACGTTGGCGCGGTGGTGCTGGTGGATGCGGCGCAATCGGTACAACACACCGAGCATGACGTTCAAGCCCTGGATGCGGATTTTTACGCTTTTTCCGGTCATAAGATTTACGCGCCGATGGGCGTTGGCGTGCTCTACGGCAAAGAGCATTTACTCGAGGCCATGCCGCCTTTCCTTTCGGGTGGCGAGATGATTGACATTGTGAGCCCTGAGAAAGTTACCTATAATGTTTTGCCCTATAAGTTTGAAGCCGGCACGCCTTATGTGCCAGGCCCAATCGGTTTGGCTGCTGCGCTTGATTACCTCAAAACCTTTGATGAAACCGAACTGCATGCCCATGAAGATGAGCTTTTAGCCTATGGCATTAAACGGCTTCAGGAAGTGCCGGGTTTGAAGCTTTATGGCAATCCCAAACGACGCAGCAGCATTTTGCCTTTCAATATTGAGGGCGTGCAGCATTATGACCTGGGCATCTTGCTCGACGCGCGCGGCATCGCTGTGCGTACTGGACAGCACTGCACGCAACCCATCATGGACGCTTTGGGTATCCCCGGCACCGTGCGAGCTTCTTTGGCGCTCTATAGCAATCATGAAGACATCGACAGGCTGGTTGAGGGTATACTTCGGGTACTAAAGATTTTGAGGCGATAGATGAGCACAAAAGAACGCGAAAAACAAATGCTTGAAGACTTTGACCTTTTGGAAAACTGGGAAGAAAAATACGACTTCCTGATCGAATTGGGCATGGATCTGCCTGAAATGCGACCCGAGCTCAAAACTGAGACCAATTTGGTGAAGGGCTGCCAAAGCAGTGTCTGGTTTGATATCCGTTGTGAAAACAAGAAGATTGTCTTTGACGCGGATAGTGATTCTTTGATTGTCAAAGGTATTGTGGCGATTGTGGATAAGATTTTCAACGGACAGCCTGCTGAAGACGTGCTTACTGGCGACCTGAAATTTTTCGAAGAAGCTGGTTTGTGGCAACACCTATCCGCCCAACGCGGTAATGGTTTGTTGGCGATGTTGGCGCATTTAAAGAAAGCAGCAACCGAGTGTTTGGCTGAAGAATAGCCGGTTGATTCCTTAGTTTGATTTTCAGCTTATAATAAAGCCCATGAAAGCGCGAAAAACTCTCATTTTGTTCTTGTGCCTGACGCTCAGTTTCGGCGCTTTTTTGTGGCATAGCATGAGCACGGTTAGTGGCGAGCCGCTAGAAATGCCCATGGCGCAAATCCTGACCTCCACACCTTGGCCAGACGGCTCGATTTATCACATCCCAAAAGATGGAGATACTTTGTGGAGCATTTCAGAGGCTTATGGGGTGTCTATCCGGGATATCAATATTATCAATGGCAATAGCCCTGAGGCGAATGAAATCTATATTGGTCAACCCATTCTGATTAAACGTGGGGAGCCGGTAACACCCACCTCCGAGGCATCACCCACGCCAGCAGCGGTGACTCCGTCACCGACGATATATAAACCTTCGCGCACTCCTATCCCTAGTGCCACACCGATGCCCACTGCAACAGCCACTCAACCTCCGAGCAAAGTCCAAGTTGTTTTTGGCAACAGCAAGCTCGTCGGGGGGACGATTATCGGTACCAGTTTGCTGGGTATCGTCCTGGTGGTTCTTTTTGGTTTCTTGCGCAAGCCCAAAAACTAATTCATATCTAAAACAACAGGTGAACTATTGGAAAATAAGGCAAAAGTCCACGCGATCGCTTTTGACTTCGTGGGCGTGTTTTTTGATTTTCAAAATGCAGATTATACAATCCGTCAACTAGCCATCGCGCGGGATTTTGGAAAATTTGTCACCGATGATGAGCACTTGGATTATTATGTCAAACGTTTTCAGACGCCCCGGGAAGCCATTCTAGAAGAAGTTATTTACATCTGTGAACACGCTTATAAGATTCGTGAACCGGATATTTTCGACAAAATACCTACGTTTAAATTCGCCGCGGCGAGCAATCACCTATCTTATACGATGGATTGGTTCAAACGTCAGCCGGTCTCGAAACATTTTCAGGTCTTTTTTGCGTCTGGGTCTCTGGGACTTTCAAAACCTGACCCACGCTTTTTTGTCACTTTGTGTGAAGCTTTGAACGAAAAGCCAGAGCACGTTCTTTTTGTCGATGATACTTTTCGGCATATTCAAGGTGCAAAAGCCTGTGGATTGCAGACACTGCATTTTGATTCGAAAAAAGTGCTCTCTGAAGAAGTCAACCGTTATCTCAAAGACCATGACGCTTAATATACAAATCAAAGAGCTGGATAAAAGTTGGAAAGAGCGGGTTTTTGTTTACCGCTACACAACCCATTTTTATTATGACGTCGTGCCTTTAGAGGATGTGGGTGGTTCATTTGGTTTCAATCTGACCAAGCGCACTTTTGACCAACCAGTGCAAAAACAGTTTGAAGGTAGTTTGTTCTCGGATTGGCTGTCTGAACCGATCGCTTTTGGTGCCTTTGATGGTGAGATCTTACTGGGTGTGATGTGCCTGGGTGTGGAAGATTGGAACAATCGTCTGCGCGTAGCAGAACTGTGGGTAGACGAAGCCCATCGTCATCAAGGCGTCGGTAAGGCTTTGATGGCTAAAGCAATCGACCTTGCCAAGGCTAAACATGCGCGGGCATTAGTTCTCGAAACCCAAAGTTGCAATGAACCCGCGATACGTTTTTACTTTTCCTGTGGATTCCGCTTCATTGGGCTGGACACCACGCATTACTCAAACAGTGACATCCTCAACCGCGAGGTCCGCCTTGAGATGGGGCTCGATTTGCCCAATTTTGAGCCTGACGAAAAGCAAAGGACTTAAGGTCGAAATCCATAATCCGATTAAGAAGTAGCGGAAATAGCGTAAAACATCACTAATCCAACCCAGATTTTTCGGGAAAAGTGCGCCTAATCCCAGATACAGCACCATCACACCCATTAAACCAATCACATAACGCAAAAGTTTTTGCCAGGTGCCTTGTTCGCTTTTTAGGACACCATGTTTGGCGCGTAGCCAAGCAAAGCCACCCAACATGCCAAACCAAATACCAGCAGACGTTAGCGCGCCTTTGATGGAAAGCGGGTTGACCTCACCTCCCTTGGTGGCACGCGTAACCCACTCTGCGGGCATATGCCAGTCGCCAGCCAAACTTTTCGCCAGGATGGCCAAGGCGACAAAGACCAAAGAACTCACAAAAGCCAGTAGAGCCTGCTGTTGCCAGCTGAGTTTATCCAGCCAAATGGCGATTTTGTGCCAGGTACTCAAGAAGAGGAGCACCAGCAATGAGCCTAATATCAATCCCAAAATAATGTCCGAAAGGAAATGTACACCCATCACCAGTCGCGAGAAGGAAATTAGCAAGATGAGCACCAAACACAGGATGGTGACCCACTTCTTGCGGGCTTCAACCGCAACCCAGCCCCAAACCGAAGCCGCGCCTTGGGCATGACCTGAAGGGATGCCAAAAGAGCCCTCATGCACCATCGGTTTGACTGCATCGCTGATCCAGTAGGGACGTGGGCCACGCAGAGCGATTTTGAAGATGCTATTCACGCCACCGCTGAGCAGCAACATTACGCCGATGCGCAAGCCTGCCCAGGCATTCACGCACCAGTAGATGGCGGGCATAAAGAGGATGTAAAAGAGCTCATCGCCCAGAAAGGTAATCACGCGCATGATCGCCTGCAAAACCGGGCCGCCGGCTTGCAAAAAGGTGTTGATGACGACTTCAAGTTCTCGAATAGCGTCCATATGCCCCTCCAATAGACCTCCGCTTTGGGAGGCTTAAGTCGAGTAAATTGTGAAAAGAGTGGTTTGCTAAGCCACACGCCTTAAGGGTGATTAGAAATCGGGGTGCTCACCCGGAATAACCATTTTTTCAAGGAGGAGTTCAAAAGCCATGGTATGGGCGCAAACGCCATGGTTGTTGAAATAATTGCAATCGCAAGCCCATTGACCGTCTTCATAAGCAACGGTTTTGTCACTGTTGTTGCCCTGAATAATCGCTTTAAAGGTGTGAAATTTTATACGCTCGGGTTCTTCCGCGTAGCGCTTTGCTTTGTCGATCTTTCCAATTAAACCACTATCCATCATCTCTAAACTCACTTTCTTTGATTTTGATTGTTGGCATAAAAAAACACGCGCCAAGAATAAGGCGTGTGTTCAGGGGTGCTTTTTCAAGCAGGGTATTTGCTTTCATGGGGTAATTAGGCTAACTCCTGCATAGTGCCTTTATTATACCGCATTACCAATAAGGCATCATAAAATCCACAAAAAAGGCATGTGAAATAACATGGATCTGATATTCTGGCTTGTTTTCGCATATACTTTCTTTAGTGACTTTTGTGATTGGAGCCCGGAATGAAAATACTCGTAACTGCGTTTGATGCCTTTAATAAAGAGCCGATTAATCCCAGTTTGATGATGCTTGAAGCTTTGGCGGATGAGCTTTTTGGGCACACGATTGTGAAGCAGGTTTTGCCTACCGTTTTTGGTGATTCGGCGGATTTGGTTTTACAACGAATTGCAGAAGTAGAGCCGGATGCCGTTTTGTGTTTAGGTCAGGCGGGCGGTCGCACTGCGATTACCCTGGAGCGGGTGGCGATTAATGTCAATGATGCTTCGATTGCGGATAATGCCGGCAAGCAACCGACAGATGAGCCGATTGTGGCAGGTGGACCGGTGGCATATTTTAGCACCTTGCCCAATAAAGCAATGGTGTCGGCGATGCGCGAGGCGGATATCCCGGCGCAAATTTCCAACACGGCGGGGACTTATGTGTGCAATCAGGTTTTGTATGCGGTTTTGCATTATCTGAGTGAGAACGATTTGCCCGCTCGTGCCACTTTTATGCATGTGCCCTACTTACCCAGCCAGGTGCTCGACAAACCTGGTGTGGCGTCAATGAGTCTGGCGGATATGAGCAAGGCACTGGAAATTGCGATTGGGGTTATAGGCGGGGAAAGTTAGGTCTTTTTTGTTCAGCATGGCATCCTGCCATGTGCAACTGCTAATCTAAACGGCGTCTCGTGGTGCGCATCCTTGTTCGTTTGTGGTCCGCTGACCACAAACCTGGACACAGTCCAGTTAATATTAAGATGTGTTCGCTGTGCGAAAAGTCTGGTCAGGGGACCAGACTTGAACGTTAATTTCTGGCGCGTGGCGTCTTCGCCATGCGCAGCTGCTTATCTAGCCGGCGTCTCGCCGTGCGCATCCTTGTTCGTTTGTGGTCCCTTGACCACAAACCTGGACACAGTCTTGTTAATAATATGATGTGTTCGCTACGCGAAAAGTCTGGTCGGGAGACCAGACTTGAACGTTAATTTCTGGCGCGTGGCGTCTTCGCCGTGCGCATCCTTGTTCGTTTGTGGTCCGCTGACCACAAACCTGGACACAGTCCAGTTAATATTAAGATGTATTCACTACGCGAAAAGTCTGGTCGGGGGACCAGACTTGAACGTTAATTTCTGGCGCGTGGTGTTTTCGCCATGCTCAACTGCTTATCTAAACAGCGTCTCGCTGTACGCATCCTTGTTCTTTTGTGGTCCCCTGACCACAAACCTGGACACAGTCTAGTTAATATTAAGATGTGTTCACTGCGTGAAAAGTCTGGTCAGGAGACCAGACTTGAACGACTGAATAGACTTGAACAACCAAACAGGCTTGAACAAATGACCAGACTTGAACCTGAAACGATTTTCTATACTGATTGAGAATAAAGTGCTTTTTAACCCTCTGCCTCATCCGCATGCAGTTTTTCAGCGAGGTCGGACCAGGTAATCATCAAGCCGTCCAACGCATCGGATAGACTTTGGTACTCATCACTCAACTTCAATAATGCGGTAGGATCGCTGGGCGGGTTGGAGAGTTTAGCTTCGCACAGTGCTTTTTTACTTTCCAAATCGTGAATGTCGCTTTCCACTTTGGCTAGCTTCTTTTCCAACTGTTGACGTTGATTGCGACTGAGTTTGTTGCTCGACTTGGCTTTTTGTTCGTCGTGTTTTGGCTTGCTGGCTTCCCGTTGGCTCTCAGCTTTTTCAGCCAGGCGTGCCGCGCGGGCTTGTTTGAATACCCGATATTCTGAATAAGAACCCTTATAGACTTGCAAGCGGCTTTCATCCGGTAAAAGCTCCCAGATTTGGGTTGCCAGGGCGTCAATCAAATAACGGTCGTGGGAGACGAGCAAAATCGTGCCCGGATAGTCCGCCAAGACTTTTTGAAGCACTTCCTGTGTCGAAAGGTCAAGGTGATTGGTAGGTTCGTCGAGCAAGAGCAGGTTAGCATCCGAAAGAGCCAGTTTCGCTAAAGCCAGGCGCCCGCGTTCACCGCCTGAAAGTGTGCTGACCGGCGAGAAAACTTCATCTTCCTGAAAACCATATTTCGCCAAATAATCGCGCGCTTCGCCGGGCAACATGCGTGGTGCTTCGCGGTTGATTTCTTCGATCAGGTTGTTTTCTTCTTTTAAGTCCTCATGCGCTTGTGCGAAATAGCCGACCTTTAAACTCGCTCCTAATTCAGTCGTGCCGGAATAGGCTGGGATTTGCCCAAGAATCGTGCGTAAAAAGGTGGTTTTACCGGCGCCGTTGGGACCAATAATGGCCACACATTCGGTGCGTTCCAAAACCAGGTCGGGCGTGCCAAATAAGGGGCGTCCCTCGTCGTGATAGCCGACCTCAAGGTCATAGGTGCGCAAAACTAACTGACCACTGCGGCCAGAAACTTTGAGGCGCAAGTGCATAGGGCGCACGTTCACATCTGGCATGGTCAGCTTGGAGTCGCGCATCATGCGTTCCAAGCGCTTGCGGCGACCGCGCGCCTGGGCGGTGTTTTGGCTGTCGATAAAGCGGTTGATGTAATCTTCCTGCTTCTCGATGTATTCCTGTTGGGCTTTATACTCCGCCAAACGGCGCTCGTAGCGTTCCTGGCGTTGCTGCAAATAGGCAGTATAGTTGCCGCGATATTCTTCGATGGCGGGGGTCATCTCCCAGACGAAATGAGCGGTTTGGTCCAAAAAATAACGATCATGCGAGACGATAATTGCCGCGCCATTCCAACTACGCAACCATGCTTCAAGCCATTCCACTGCCTGGATGTCGAGATGGTTGGTGGGTTCATCCAGGAGCAGCAGGTCGGGATCTTCGAGGAGCAGTTTTGCCAATCGCGCGCGGGTGCGCTGCCCACCGGAAAGCTGGCTTAGCGGTCGATGAAAATCGTCCTGGTCAAAACCAAGGCCGGTCAGCGTTTGTTGCAGGCGGTTGGCATAGGTGTAGCCTCCGGCAAGGTCAAAACGCGATTGCAAGCGGCCATATTCGTCAAGAAGCTCGCTGGAATTGTCACCTGCAGACATTTGCTCTTCAAGTTTTTGGAGTTGTGAGCCCATTTCCAGTAGATCCTCAAAAGCGGATAAACAAGAGTCCCACAGTGTGCCATGCGTCAATCCCACCGCGGTTTGGGGCAGGTAGGCGATTTTGAGCCCACGCGAGTTGTGGATGCTGCCCTGGCTGGGGCTATCTTCTCCAGCCAAAATGCGCAAAAGCGTGGTTTTACCCACACCATTGGGGCCAACTATGGCTATGCGCGCATTGTGCGGGATGGCGAGGGTGATGCCTTCAAAGACGTCCACCGCGCCAAATGAGCGCCCGAGGTTCTGAGTGGTTAAGATTGACATACCCTAAAAGTATACCAGTGCGGAGGGTTTAAAAAGAACTTTCTCTGCCGACTTTTTGCTCAACATTTTGGCAAGCTTTCACCTGAACTTGCTCATGACCAGGTTTCAAAACGATACTGATTTCAAGACAGTCATGCTTTCCTCTGGCTTTGAAGATAGCAGAATTATTTTTACTGTCCATTACAAGGGTCTCCCAGTTTGCGGTCAACAGGCAGGCTTGCTCGGCTCGTTGCTTGTTGAGATCTTTTATTAAGCGCAAGGTCTCTGTTTCAGGCTTAGACCAATCCATCGGTAGGCGACATTCGTCAAAACCCATCGAGCCTTTTGTGTGGATGGACATGGACTGGCTGATATCTTGTTCCGTGCCGGCGTAAATAATAGGCTGCCCAGGCATTGCATAGAGCAAGGTTAGAGCGGCGTGTAATGCTTTTTGGTTGCCTTCAGCTGTGAAAAGGAAACGGTTCATGTCGTGATTGTCAATAAAAGCTGGGCGTGAAAAGTTGGCTGGGAACTGCTTTGGGTAGCTTTCTAGATAATTGGCTAGTTGCGCGATGTCCCAACTGTGGCGTGCGAAGCTTTCACGCAAAGCCTGGCAGGTCATAAAGTCGAGCGTGCCGTCAAAACTGCCCAAATAACTGGCTTGGGCATCCGGCGGCATGACCACTTCCGCGAATAGCCAGGCATCGGGTTTGACCTCACGGCAGGCGCGGCGAAAATCGACCCAAAAGGCGCGGTCGGGCCCGTTGGCATGGTCGAGGCGGTAGCCATCCACGCCAAAGTTCAGCCAATACTGGGCGACTTCCAATAGGTGCGCCCGAGCAGGACTGCCAAAATCGAGGTTGAGCTTGGGCATGCTTTTAACCTTGCCAAAGGTTTGATAATGAGGCCAGCGTGTCCAGCGGAACCAGTCGCGTTCAGGTTCCTTGGGGTTGGCCAGTGCGCGTTGAAATAAGGGATGTTGAATGGAAACATGGTTGGCAACAAAGTCGAGGATGACACGCATTTCCAGGCTATGCGCGAGGTCGAGAAGGTCGCGCAGGTCTTCTTTGGTGCCATAGCGTGGATCAATTTCCATGTAATCGGTGGTGTCATAGCCATGATGGCTCGGTGTTTTAAAGATGGGAGTCAGCCAAAGGGTGTTGAAACCCATGTCTTTAATGTAGGCTAGTTGCTCGATGATGCCGCGTAGGTTGCCACCAAATGGCGCATGCAGGTTTTTTGTTTGAAGCCAAGGCTCACCTCCGCCACGCTTGAAGCGGTCGACGAAGATTTGGTAAACGCGGGCGGTTTTGGACCATTCCGGTGGCTCGGGATTGGGGTCAGCATAGACCGCATATTCGGTGGCGTCTTTGGGGT
>CAZAFJ010000017.1:0-39673 GCA_964484715.1 uncultured Anaerolineaceae bacterium
TACGGTATTCGCTTTGCTTCAAGCAGCGGCTCGACACCAAACCTGACAGTTACCGGCAGCACCTTCACGATCGACAACAGTGGGGGTTTTAAGCCCGACAGTGGTGAGTATCACTCTGCGATCTATATTCGCTCTGGCGCAACTGGCACCATTGACATCAGCAACAACACCATCAATGCTGAGGTGGTGAATTTCTCACCTGATGTTGATCTCGACACCATTTTTGCTGCATATAACACCTGGCCGGTTGGGTTTGGTGTGTTGGGAGACAAGATCACTTATGTGGCGACCTTTGCTATGGACCCAGCCACAAACGCTGCTCCTATCTGCGGTTTGAGCGGCACCACAACCGTGGCAGTCAAGGTCGGCCCTGTTGATCAATTATCAGCCTATGACGTAACGATCAATTTTGACAATACCCTGGTTGAAATTGTAAGCGTTACCAATGGAGACGTGTTGATAGGGAACGCTGTCGGCGAAGTTGAACTCGGGAACGACACTGGTACGTTGTTTATTCGCAAAGCTCTTATTGGGGCTGGTGGTGTCTGGAACACGATCACCGATCCGAATGGCGGCAACCTGGTATACATTACTTTGAAACACAAAGTCACTGGTACAGCCGTGCTTACTCTGGATCCAAGATCTGGCTTGTCCAGAACTGACGAAGCTGTAGCTTATCCTCTTACTATCACCCAGGCAACCTCCACCTTTACAGTTGGTGATCCTGTTGTTTATAACGAGACAACTTTAACTGATTTTTGTGACCTACAAGTTGCGATGAATTCAGCAGTTGATGGTGACTATTTGACCTTATTAACTGATGTCACCCGTACATCTAACACCAACTTCGGTGGTGTGAAAGACGTTGAAGGCAACCTGATAGGTCGTCGGGCAGTGACCCTCGACCTGAATGGTCATACTATTGAGCGTACTGGCGCTGCCTCAACGGGTTTTACGATTTCGCTACAAGCAGGAGGAGATCTGACCATCGTTGGAAGCGGCAATATCATTGCAACTCCAAAATATGCTGGGAACACAACTGGCGTTGCAGCATATCTTTCCAATGATAGTACATTAAAACTGGACACTTCAACAGCCGGCGGAAGTCCAACTCTGACAGCTAACGATGCGAGTGTCAAAGTCTATGGCACTGGAAGCTTCACAATGGATGCTGGTACCCTTACCAATAAATTGTTAATTATTGGCGCAGGTTCTGGCACGGCAGTCATGAACGACGGCACGATCAACTCTCTGTCAATTGGCGCTTCCTCAGTAGTGGTTGAAACTGGAGACAGCTTCACCATGAACAACGGCACGGTTGGCAATGGCGTTCTGGTTTCCGGTCCTGGGGCAACCCTTGTATTGAACAATGGAACGATAAACTCAGCACCTGGAAGCACACTTGCCGCTGTGACGGGCAGTGGTTTAGCGGGTAGCGAAGGAACACAGATCACGATCAACGGTGGTTATGTTCTTAATGACCATGGCGCAGCAATCTTCCATCCACAGGATGGCGACTTGATCATCGATGGTGGTCATGTTTATGGTGCGACTGCCATCATCATGAAATCTGGTAATCTGGATATCTCCGGTGGGAGCCACATCTATGCTAATGGTGCTTATGCAGAGCCAATAGTATCTGGCAGCGGGCAAAACTCAACCGGCGATGCTATCCTGATCTATGGCGGAGCAGGTTACACTGGCGATATAACGGTAAATATCCATATCACCGAATCTGTTGATGATCCATTAAACGCTGGTCAGTTGACGAGCGAAAATGCCTATGCAATCAGGGAATTCAGCGACACTACAACTGACACTCGCACCAGCAGTGTCAAGATAAGTAGTGGCATGATCTCCTCTGTTTTAGGCAGGTTTGGTATGTTGTTGCCAACTTCGGAAAACATCTTGTTCACTAAAACTTTACGTGATAGAGCTTTGGCTGATGTTCCTAATGACACCCTATTGTTGACTGGTGCTTGGTACGATATGGACCCTGCCTATTACGTTTTTCCACCTCTTGAGACATATGCAGCACTTGAAGTCCCAAGTGATCCAAATTCTGGATCAGGTTACAGAATCCGTGAGATGGCGGGTCAGTTGGCGGCTGCAGACCTGGGATTTGTGAAGTACGATACCGGATCTCTTGGCATCTTTGCCGGTGTCACCTCTGGTTGGACCCTGACTGAAGTCACCAATGCTGATATCGAATCTGCGGTGGTGGTGCTGAAATCGGGTGAAACCGTTTTGCAGACCAATACAGATATCGATCTCGATACTGAATTTGGAACGTATAGTGCATTCACATCGCCCTTCGATATCTATGGCACGTTCGATTACGTGGCAGATGATAACTGGCTGAATGTTCGACCTGCTGAATACGGTCAGACACTAGAACCTACCTGCGTAGAAGCAACGGTTCTGCTGAAGAGTGGTAAAGAGTTGACCGCTTCGAATTGCATTATTGCGGGCACGTATGACAGCATCAAACCCATCCCGGTGATCTCTTCCACCGATATCCAGGGCTATTACCTGGTGGGCGAAGAACGCATGTTCAGCGTCTCTGTGGTGAACCCTCTTTATGGTGTGAACTACACCGACGGCAATTACATTTACTTCACGTTCCAGATGGACGGCGTCCAGGTTTCTGACTTCAAGGACGGCATCCTCTGGTTCTGGAGCCCCACCGACCCAACTGATTACAGTGAACCTGTGGAAGACGCTGGCGAGTGGATCGCTTTCAACACCCGCGGAGCAAACGAAACCTTCTATAACTGCGGCGAAAATGTCTGCGGTGAATTTGGCTGGGCTTCAACAGGTTTCCCGCTGCCGACCAACTACAGCATGACGGCTTACCTGAAGTTCACCATGCTCAATGCCGATGCGACAGCTATCCCCGTCTCGGTTGACCTGGTGCGGGCATTAGAACCCACAACCCCGGTGACCTCCTTTGCGAGCGTTGCGTACGTTTACGACAAACCCATCGTGACTGTCTCAGCTGATGATTACTATCTGGCGGGTGTGCCTGGCGCCTCAACGGTGACCATCGTCAACCCAGCCACCGGCTACAACTATGATAATGCGGTCTGGTTCGACATGATGATCGACGAGATCGCAGATGGTGGCGTCAGTGCTTTCAGCTGCACCATGAACGGACACACCTGGTCTGGTCTGGAAGCCTTGTTTGATTACACGGGTGTTGGTGCTACCTTGCGCCTTGGTGGCGCTGATGGTTACTTCACAGTCAATACTGGTGAGACGCTTGTGGTTGACTGCACCATCACTTATGCAAATGCAGGCACCTATGAGGTTAGTGGGAATATGCTGCATGTTGTTGATAAGCTGGCAGTTCCCCAGGAGACTCGCGTTGTGAGCGAGAATTACTCCGCTACCGCAATTGTCTACACTGCTCCGGTCATCACTGCTACCTTCCCGGCTGGACCATATGCCGCAGGTGTGCCTGTGACCGTGCCTGTAACCATTACCAACCCCGGAGGTATCCCCGAACCATTTGAACTGGTTCTGAATTTGCCCGACGGTACGGAGTTTACTTTCAATGGTGTAGACTATCTATGTGGTAATGATCCTGCAACCATTGAAGTAGAAGTTGGTTGCCCGGCTATCCCGGTGACCTTGCCAATTACATCTGATCTGGTTATTACCTTCGCTGGTGGCTATTCTGGTGATATTAGCTTGAACATCTACGATAGCGATTGGACACCAGCAGATCGTTTGCTGGCAAGCAAACTTCAACCTGTGGTCGTCAACAGCGACTTTACCGTTACCGGTAACTTCAGCATGCAGGGCAACGCTACTCGAGCTGGTATCCCAGTGACCTTCACATGGGGCAGTGACTTTGAGACCTACGGGCCTACTGGCTACAGCACTTCCGTGAGCGGAACGAATTTCAGCCTGGCGCTGACCTATGGTGGAAATTACACCATCACGACTGAGCAGCCGCGCTATCTGAATGTTTATGCTGATACTTTGTTCTATAAGATGATCACCGTTTCTGGCGATCGTTTACTGCCCGAACTAAGGCTGCGTGCTGGTAATGCAGTGTGGTTGAACATCCCGGATCTGACAACGGATCCGGATGGCGAAATTACACCCAACAATGTCATCGACCTGGATGACGCTGGTTTAGTTGGTGGTCAATGGTATGGTCCCGGTTCGAGCAACCTGACTATCAACCATGGCGATGTCAACTTTGACAACATCGTCAACATTCAAGACCTGGCTCTGGTCGGTGGAAACATGGACCTGACCAGCGCTGGTGCTTATGGGACCTGGGCTCCGTAGGCAATAAGTAAAACCGTAATTAGGAATTTGCAGGCTGGGCGTACGCCCAGCCTGCATAGGCTCTAAAAGCGGACTGACCTGAACATAATGCAGGCAGGAGCAGCGATGAAAAAGAGACTTTGGACGCTATTAATGGTGATGCCGCTGTTTTTGGGCAGTTTCTTTTTTGCGTTTAAACCAGCAGCCGCACAGACGGACACGACCGTCTTTTTCTCGCCTGACCCAGCTACTGACTACCTTAATGGCACAAACAGCCAGGTGGTGGAAGTGTGGGTGGCTGATGCTGTTGACATCAGGGGTTTTGATTTCATCATTACTTATGATGCTAACCTTGCTTCAATCACAAGTTATGCGTTTGGAAATTTCTTACCAATTACTCCCGATTCCTGTTTAAAAAAGGACAATTTGCCAGGCTACTTCCGCCTCGCATGTGTCAGGTTAGGGGGCGATCCCGTGAGCGGTAATGGAGTGCTGTTTACCATGACCTTTGCTGGGAGTAGTTTTGGCGTGACGCCATTGACGTTTACCCAGGCTCGGTTCACCAATAACAATAGTCAACCGGTTTGGCCAGCCTTTACCAACGGCACACTCAATGTGACCTACAATGCCACCATCAAACCCACCACGCTAAGCGGAAGTTTCAGTCTGCAGGGCAGAACGAACAATGGCGGCGTGCCTGTGACGCTCTCGGTGGGGCAATATGCTTCGCAAGGACCTTACACCGTTTCCACCACGAATGTGAGCGGGAATAACCTGAGCTTCACGAACGTGGCGATGGACGTTTACACCGTATCGACCGCCCAGGCGGGCTACCTGAACATCACGCCCGAAATGGGCAGACAGATCGCGCTTTTGGCGAGCGGGAACGTTTTGCCGCCCCTCAGGCTGGTGGGCGGGAACGCTATCTGGACCAATAACGAGATCGATATTTATGACGTTGCGCTGGTTTCAGGGGAAATTGGCAAGACCGTTTTCAACGCCGATGCCGACATCAATAATGACGGCAAGGTGGATATTTTTGACCTGGCGCTGGTCGCCGGCAATTTTGGCATGACCTCCGCGGATGCCTACGCGGGATGGCTGCAGTAAAAAATGATGAAATTATTTAAAATTTTTAGGAAATTATTAGTAGGGCGAAATGCGCGTTGGTTGCGCACTCCGCCAACCACAGAGATTGGCTCGGCTCAGCCTGTTGTCATCCTGAGTGAAACGAAGGATCTTAAGGCAAGATTCTTCGCAAACGAAGTGTACTGTGTACAAGAAGCTCAGAATGACAAGACACCCACCCCCCCAACCCCCTCCCGGGAGGGGGCAAGAAGCGGGGTTCGGGGAAGCCGGGTTCAACCCCGGAACCCGGCCTACGAAAACAATCAGAATGACAAGAAACCCACACCCCACCCCCCACTCCCGCAAGCGGGACGCAAGCAGTCCCAGGAGAGGGTAAAAAAGGGATGCGTAACCCTCACCAGGGCATGCGGTGTGGCCAATTTCCAACACCGATGGTTTATGAATGAAGACCCTCACCCCCGTTCGCTGCGCTCACGGAACCAGCCTTTGGCTGGACTTCGCCTCCCCCAAAAAAGGGAGGGCTTAAAAACAGCTCCTTTTCGAATGACATTCATGCTTCTTTGCCTGCTGCTTCTGTTGGGGCTGGTTAGCCCGGTGGCGGCGCAGGAGCCGACCACGCGGCTCCTTTTGAACCCCACACCACTCCTCATCGACACCACCATCAGCCCAACCGGCGTGGTGAACCTGGAAGTGGCGGACGGGGTGGATATTTTCGCTTTCGACCTGATCGTGCAATACGACCCGGCGCTTCTATACGTCAGCCAGGTGAGTTTGGGTGACTTTTTGGGCATGGGTTTGCTCTGCATGGACCAAATCAACAACCCCGGTCTGGTGCATTACAACTGCACTCGTTTTGGTGTGGACACCGGCGTTTCCGGCTCAGGGGTGCTTTTGACACTGACCTTTGAAGCCTTGGGGCAGGGCGGCGACACGCTCCTTTCACTCGAAGGCAGCCAGCTCTATGACTGGCCTGATGCTTCATTTGTTGAATTGACACGAGAAGACGGCGCGGTGAGCGTAAGACCGTTTCGGACCTTTCTTCCTTTAATACTATCTGCCAGCGGGCAAGGCGGCACGGTTTTGGCGGTGGATCCGGCGCAATCAAGCGTGGAAGTGAACGGGCAGCGCGAAATCAGCCTTTTGGTGAGCGACGCGGACAACCTGAACGCCTTTGACGTGCAGGTGGAGTATAACGGCGACCTGCTGACCCTGGTCAAGTGGGAATTTGGCGATCTGCTCTCGAATTTGGCAGTGGTGAAGCGCGACGACCTGCCTGGCAGTTTCAGACTGGTGGCGACCCAATTGGCGACCCCCGGCGTGAGCGGAGACGGCGTTTTACTCAAGCTGACCTTCAGCGGCAAGCTGGAAGGCAGCAGCGCTATCAACATCACCAAGGCTGAGTTTGCCCGCTCGGAAGGCGGGCTGAGCCTGCCCGAGCTGCAAAACGGTAACATAACCATCATCCCAGCCCAACCGGAACGCAGGCTGAACCTGGCAAGCCAACGGATGAGGGCGGCGCAATCGTGGCGCAAACAGCAGGGAACTCTGCCGGCTCAGCCAATTCGGCGGGTGGAAATGGATATTTCCTGCAGCGAAGCTCTCGCAACAATCTCAACGCTGGTGTGGTGATTTTGTTCATTTTCGGCTTGTTTGCCATCGGCGCAGCCGTTGTTATTTATTATCGCCGGAAAAAACCGGGTTTGAAATAGGAGAAAGAATGCGATTGAATTGGAAAATTAGCTCAGTGATCACCTTTGTACTGCTTGCGGCGCTGTGCGCAGCTGCGCCGGCTTCGGCGCAACAGGGAGCGCGGGTGGGTGTATTTGCCGACCTCGAGATCTCGCTGAACGAGCGCGTGGAAGTACCGGTTGAGGTGCGGGACGTCTCGGAACTCTACGCCGTGGACCTGACCATCAGGTTCGACCCGGATATTTTGCAGATCGAAGATGCAAATCCCGACCAGGCAGGCATTCAGCCCGGACTGGCAACTTTTTTGGACGCCGGAATGACGCTTTTTAACGAAGTGGACAACGAAAGCGGAACAGTGCGCTTTGTGATGTCCCAGATCAACCCCAGCGAGGGCAAGAGCGGCAGCGGTAACTTGCTGGTGCTCTATTTTGTGGGCAAACAAGCCGGCACCAGCCAGGTGACGGTGGAGAAGGTGGAATTTTCGAACCGATTTGGCGAAGCGATCCCCGTTAGTGGGGTGGACGCGCAGATCGTGGTGAGCGCGAACGCGCCGGAAGTGGTGGCGACGTCTATCCCGCTGCAAGACCAGGCGCAGATCATCGTCATCGAGACACTGATGCCCACGGCAGTCCCCACCGCGACGCCTGCTGCAACCGCGATCGTTGAAGCGACGGAAGCGGCTGCGGAGGTTGTTGCCCCAGTTGAACCAACCGCTGAGGTTGAGGCGGAAGAAATTATGGATTCGGAAGGCGAAAAAGCACCCGAAGAACAGAAAAATGGAAATTTATGGTGGCTTTTAGGGCTGCCATTGGTAATTATTGTTGGGGCGGTCCTTTTCTTCCGCCGAAAACACGTTGAACAACCAGAACAGACATCTCAGGAGGATAAGTAATGCAACGGAAACAATTTTTATTAAGTGGATTGATCATCATTTTTGTTATATTTGGGCTGTTTGCCCCCCAGGCGGCGGAAGCACGGGACATTATTATTAATGCTGACCCGACCGCTACGACGCTATCCATGTTGCCCGCGACAGGCACCGTAAGCAGCTGCTGCGAGTCTGTGGTGGAGGTGATGGTGGGTGAGACGACAGAGGATCTAACCGCCTACCACCTGGAGATCACCTATGATCGCACCAAGGTGGAAATCATAAAAGTTGAGAATGGCGGCCATTTGACACCCCCAGGAATGGGAGAGTTGTTTGAGCCCACCAATACGTTGGATGATGGCACCGGCACCGGGCGCATCCTTTGGGGCATGGCTCAGCAGGGCACGGGTGGGGACCCTTCCCCTGTTGATGGGGCCGGCAGCCTGATCAAGATCACCTTCCAACCCTTGGTGGATACTGGCACTGTCACCTTCACGATCGAGGAAGAGTCTCTCCTTGTAGATTGGCCAGACGCTCGCAGCATCCCGTATACGGTTTCAAATTCTGCACTGTTTAACCTTACCGGTGAGCTGGCGATTACGGATGCGGATCTGAAATGGAGTTTGACTGAAACTGGTACTTACACAGACCTGGAAGGAAACTTTACAGATGGCTTTGAGATGTATCTCGACCCTACTGTTGAGTGGCTCTACCTGGACACTGACACGATCACCAGCAATAACCCGCTGGTAGATGGGTCTTATCCCTTCTATTTAGCTCCCGTTCCAGAAGCCGTGTTTTATTTGAAAGTGGCAGGGACGACTTATTCGCTGATAGATGGATATCAGTTTAGAGAAGATGGTACCGAAAACCCCTTACGGATCAATGGGGATTTTGTGCCTGGAACCTACACCTACACTGGTGAGCTGGAAGACATTTATGGATCAACTGCTACTGTGAGCATTGATATCACATTCATTGATGCGCTTGCCTGGCTGCAGGCGAACACCATATTGAGCTCTGTGAGCGGCACGATTGCGGATCTGACGGCAACCTTCCCGGCAAGCATCCCTGAGATCATTGTGGCAGAGCCATACAAGATCAACTCACGGATGACCCTGAGTGGCGAAGCGATCCCAGCAGGAAGCACAATCACCATCATGGCCACGGTGGATGGCGTTGGACCTTTTGAGTATGTAAAAGATGCAGCGATTCCGGTCAGCCCGTTCTGGGTGACCGACCTTGCAGGTGGGACAGCAGCTGACTTTGATGACAATTATGCAGGTCATGTTGAAATATATGCGATCACGATCAACAGTGCAGGCGGTAACCCGCTTGAGCTGAATGGGAACGTGCTGGTTGAGTCGATCATCTCGAAGGATGGCTTTATGACCAACACAGTATTAGACGACATCAGCCTGACCTATACCATCCCTGCGGATGAAGCTGCAGCCTTGTTATGGCTGCAAGACAACACAACCCTTTCGGGAACATTAGCCAATTTAGTTGCAACCTTCCCCCCGAGCATTCCTCCGGTGATTGTGGCAGAAGATTACGTGATTGACTCGCGCATCACCTTTGCTGAAGCGTTACCAACAGGCACGAAGATCAGCGTATCGAGAGGTGGCATACCCTATATTGTTGACCTTGAGTTGACAGGTGCTGGGCCGTTTTGGCTGACAGACCTGATTCCTGGGGCAACCAGGGCGGCATTTGATGCAGGTTATGGTGGTGCAGTTGAGAATTATGTGATCACCGTGACCGGACCTGGCACAAACCCGTTGGACTTTGACACGACTGTATTGATTGAATCGGTTATCAGCAAAGATGGGTTTACGAACGAGACCGTGCTGGATGATATCACGATGGATGTACACATTGACGATGCAGTTGCGCCAATTATGGAAGAAGTGTTACCAGCAGAAGGCGCGTTGTTATTTGGACCTGACGACACCCTGGTACTGACGGTGGATGCTTTGGATCTGAACCTGTATGAGTTGGAGATTGACCACAGCCTGGCTGCGAGCTTACCAGAGTTCAGTGTCTATGCGGATGCTCTCAATCCCTGGGGCACACCGGAAGACCAGGCTGCATTTGCAGCAGCTGGTGTAACGGTTAGTTATGACGCTGGGGAGCAGGTTTGGACAATTGACTTTGGTCCGACGATTACAGATGCTTTTATTGCCAATGGTGGCATTACGTTCTACATGGTTCTGAAAGACATGGCAGGGAATACCTGGGGCTCAATGTTCAGTACGACCCCTGAAAACACCTACGAATATACTGTGATTCGGGATGCCGTTGCCCCTGTGATGGAAGCAGTAACTCCTGCGGAAGGCGATGTTTATTTGGCGGCTGGCGAGAATTTTGTGCTGACCGTTGATGCAAAGGATACCAACCTCTATTCACTGGAAGTGGACCACAGCTTTGAAGGCGCACTGCCAGAGTTTACTGTTTACGCCAGCGAAAGCAACCCCTATGGATCAGTTGAAGCCAAGGCATTGTTTGAGGGTCACGGCGTATTTGTGACCTATGATGCTGCCGAGCAGATCTGGACGATCGACTTTGGCGCAACCATCACCGATACCTTTATCAACGAATCCGATGGTGTAACCTTCTATATGGTCCTTGAGGACATGGCTGGTAACACCTGGGGCTCAATGTACAGTACAACACCCGAGAACACCTTTGCGTACACACTGATTCGGGATGCCGTTGCCCCTGTGATGGAAGCAGTAACTCCTCCCGAAGGCGATGTTTACTTGGCGGCTGACGAAACCTTCGTGCTGACCGTTGATGCCCTGGACGATAACCTCTATTCACTGGAAGTAGACCACAGCTTTGAAGGCGCACTGCCAGAGTTCACGGTTTACGCCAGCGCAAGCAACCCCTATGGATCAAATGAAGCTAAAGCATTGTTTGAGGGTCAAGGCGTATTTGTGACCTATGATGCTGTCGAGCAGATCTGGACGATCGATTTTGGCGCAAGCATCACCGATACCTTTATTGACAACAGTGGTGTAACCTTCTACATGGTCCTTGAGGACATGGCTGGTAACCAATGGGGCTCAATGTACAGCACGACCTCCGAAAACACCTACGAATACCACCTTATTCGGGATGATGAGGACCCAGAGCTGGTCAGCGTAACCCCACCGCACGACTCAACAGTCCTGTTGGGCATTGGCGACACGTTTACGCTCACCATCCAGGCAGCGGATGACAACCTGCGCGAGCTGGAAATTGACCATTCGATGGAAGGTATACTGCCGGAGTTCTCGGTATATGCGTCCGAGAGCGACCCCTACGGTGGAGATGAAGCTGATTTTGCAGAAGCTGGCGTAACGGTCACTTATGATGAAGATTCTCAAACCTGGGTGATCGACTTTGGCGCGGATGTCTCCGCGGCTATTGCCAACAATGGCGGCATCACCTTCTACCTGGTTTTGGAAGACATGGCGGGCAACACCTGGGGATCAATGTCACCCACAACCGGTGCTAACACCTTCAAATATACTGTCAGCCAGGACCTGGTGACCCCGACCATCGAAGACATGGTGGCTAATGGCGCCGGAACCTACACTGATGTCAGCGCGGTGGGCACAACCTTTACCGTCGACCAGGGCTACACAGTTGAATCGATATCTATTACCATGAGTGAACCTGTCTCACTCTTGGCTGGCACGGAAGTGACACTGGCTGGCGTGCCTTACGGTCTGGTTACTGTTTCGACTGATGGGCTGACCCTGACGGTGACACCTTATGCTGGCAACGAGGTTGCCAGTTCGGTGGGCAGCTTTACTTTCGAAATCCCGGCTGGATCCGTGGAGGATCTGGCTGGCAATGCTCTGACCACGCTGAGCGCCACCCTGGTGGTGAACAACGTAGCGCCGGTTGCGGTGGATGACAGCTACAGTGTGGCTGAGGATGGAGTTTTGACTGTCGCGGCACGCGGTGTGCTGACGAACGATACTGACTTCGACCCGACAATTCTGACTGCGGTTGTAGAAGCCGAACCCGCCGAAGGCATCCTTGTTCTGAACGCGGACGGTTCCTTCACTTACACCCCCGCTGCCAACTTCAACGGCACGGATACATTCACTTACAAAGCCAACGACGGCTTAGCCGACAGCAATGTTGCCACCGTCACCATCACGGTTACCGCGGTAAATGACGCCCCAGTCTTAGGCTCAATCGCTGACGCGACCATCCCTGAGATGGTGGAATTCAGCTTCACCGCCACGGCAACCGACGTCGACCTGCCCATCCAGGTACTGACCTTCTCTTTGGTTGGTGCTCCTGAAGGAGCAGCAATTACCCAGGCTGGTGTCTTTACCTGGACACCCACCGAAGCGCAAGGTCCTGGCACCTATAACTTTACTGCCAAGGTTTGCGATGACGCGGCGACACCTCTGTGTGCTGAAAAAGCCTTCACTATCAATGTCACTGAAGTCAACCTGCCTCCTGTGCTGACTGAAATCGGTCCAAAATCGATTGCTGCTGGCTCTGAGCTGACCTTTACTGCCGAAGCGACCGATCCTGACATTCCTGCTCAGGCTTTGAGCTTTAGCCTTGAAGACGCTCCTGCTGGTGCGGTGATTGATGCCACAAGTGGCGACTTCAGCTGGACACCAGACAATAGCTTTACCGGTGAACGCACCTTTAAGGTATGTGTCTCGGATACGATCGAAAAAGTTTGCGAAACAATTGTGGTTACAGTGGGTAATGATGCCCCTGTGGCTGTGAATGACGCTTACGAAGTAGACGAAGACGAAGTTTTGAATATCACTGCTCCTGGCGTTTTAGCGAATGATACCGATGTAAATAATGATGCCTTGACTGCAGTTCAACCAACACAACCTGCTAATGGTATTCTTGAGTTGGCTGAGGAAGGTGGCTTTGTTTACACGCCGAAGCCTAACTACTTTGGTGAAGACAGCTTTACCTACAAAGCATTTGACGGTGTGGGTTATAGCGAAGTCGCTACCGTGACCATCACTGTGAAACCGGTGAAGGATCAGGTTATAGCTGTTGATGACGCATACAGTGTTATTCAAGGCAAAACCTTGGATGTTTCTGCTGCAGATGGTGTTCTGAAGAATGACATTGACGTTGACATGAATAATCAACGCGCGACAGTTGTTAGCGGTGTTAGCCACGGCTCGTTGGAATTCAATGAAAACGGTGCTTTTGTTTACACGCCCGATCCTGATTTTAGCGGTGAGGATAGTTTTGTGTACCGATTGGTCACCACGCCGCGTATGAATGATGACAATCCCTGGGAAGATACCGCTACCGTGACGATTACGGTTTATGGAAAGCCAGTGATCAGCTCGGATGATATCGAAGGACCCTATCACGTAGGACAGCAACAACTGTATCATGTGAGCTTGTCGAATCCTGCCAACGGCATGACATACAATTCTGTGAGTGTTGAAATTGTCGCCGAAGGCATTAAGTTTGCAGACTTCGAAAAGATCGAACTGCAACATCCGAATGGCTCGGACACCTGGTTTGACCTTGTTGCGATGGACTTGATTGTTGAAGAAGGCAACAATCTGGTGATGCGCACGCCAGTTATTGATGGCATGCCGATTGAACCTGGGCTTGACTACACATTGACCTTCCGCGTGACCTTCAAGACCGCTGGACAATATCCTGTTACCGGAACTTTGTACTACTATCCAGATTCGAATGGAAATGATCATGGCGCGCCCTTTGAGGTGGCAGAATTCACCTCGACGATGGTTGTGCTTGAAGCGAACCCAGTGGCGGTTGGTGACGCTTATGAGACCTTCATTGGTGAGACCTTGACCGTTGCGGCACCTGGCTTCCTGGCGAATGATACATTTGCTGGACCAGAGGCTTTGGTTGCGGAGAGGGTAACCAGCGTTAGCAATGGTACCCTGGAATTTAACCCAGATGGTAGCTTTACTTATGTACCCAATGCTGGCTATTATGGCACAGACAGCTTTACCTATATGGTGAGTGCAGCTGGCCAGTTTAGCAATGTGGCAACGGTGACGATTAATGTTTACACCAAGCCCACGATTAGCTCGGATGACATCGAAGGACCTTATTATGTCGGATACGAGCAAGAATATCACATGAAACTGACCAACCCTGAGGGTGGCAAGACTTACAACCCAGTTCAGATTGAGATCTTTGCAGGGAACATCGTGTTGGCTGATATCGAGACCATCAAGGTTGAGCATCCTGTCCAACCTGGCGAATGGATTGATCTGAAACCCTTGGTTGTGGTAGACAACGATGGTTTGAAACTGCTTACCCCGATTGTGCCACTGCCGATTGAGCCAAATAGTGACTATACTTTGACCTTCCTGGTTGAGTTCAAGAAGGAAGGTACTTATCCTGTGACTGGCACCTTGTACTACTATCCTGACTCGGATGGAACGGATCACGGCGAGCGCGTTGAAGTGGCGAACTTTAGCTCTGCAATGGTGGTGTTGAAAGACATCCCCGTGGCTGTTGAGGATGCCTATGAGACCGATGAAGACGTGACCCTGACTGTGGCGAAGGCTGATGGTGTGTTGAAGAATGACACTTTGAACGCGCCTGGCACCTTGACGGCAGTGCTTTTGGAAACGGTTGATGCCGCTCATGGCACGCTGACCTTTGCAGCTGATGGTAGCTTTGAGTTCGTACCTGTTGAGAATTGGCACGGCACGACAACCTTCACCTACAAGGCGACGGATGGTAAGCACGAAAGTGCTCCTGCTACTGTGACGATTGTTGTGAAGGATGTGAAAGACCCAGTCCAGGCTGTGGATGACGAATATGAAACTAACGAAGACACCGTATTAAATGTTCCTGTTCTGGAAGGTGTTTTGGCAAATGACATTGATGTCGATTTGAACAATCAGTACGCCTATATTAAGAGCAATCCGACACATGGAACAGTAGACCTTAAACCAGACGGAAGCTTTGTTTACACACCTGATGCTGACTTCCATGGTGAGGATGTGTTTGAATACACCCTTGTTACCACGCCTCGTATTAATAATGACTGGACCGATACCGCAACTGTAACGATTACGGTTAAGCCTGTGAATGATGCCCCAGTATTGGGTGATCTGACTGATGCGGAAATTCCAGTAAATAAAGCTTACTCTTTCACTGCAACCGGTACTGACATTGACAGCACAGACCTGACCTTCAGCCTGAAGAATGCTCCTGCTGATGCCACGATTGATGGCACGTCGGGCGTCTTTAGCTGGACGCCTGGCTGGGACGACCTTGGTCCGAACACCTTCCAGGTTTGTGTCTCTGATGGCGACCTTGAGGACTGCAAGAGCATCACGCTGACCGTTTTGAACGTCAATACACTGGATAAAGAAATCAGAACCGCTCCAGACTATAGCTATCCTGACGACTTCCAGTACGGTGGTGACTTCAGCTTCGATGACACGACGAACACCTACACTGTGATTTATAAACCTGCTCAGGTTTTGGCACTGCAACCCCGCAATGATATTGCCCGCTACCTTGGCGCGCTCTATCGCCAGAATGGTGCGACGATTAACGCGATCACCTTCAATGGTGTGGAATACACCTGGAAGATTGACCCACCTGCAGCACCTGAACTTAAGGGTAGCAACTGGCGCGACGCCGACAATAAGACCTTGGTGAGCGCGATTGCCGCTTATATGACCAGCCCAAGCTACGATCCGGAAGCTGGCTTTACACTCACCGTGACCGACGGCTACAATACTGAAACTGTCACCTTCATCGTGATCATCACCAACACCTTGGATGCTGAAATCGGCTCTGGCTTTGACTATGAATACGCTGATGAATACGAATATGTTGGTACACGCGAATTTGACGATCCCAACAATATTTACACTGTGACCTACGACGAGACCCAGGTTAATCCTCATGCAATGTACGATCTGGCTCGCTATCTTGGCGCGTTATATCGCCAGGAGGACGCAACGGTTATCGCCATTGCTTATAAGGGTAAGACTTACACCTGGGATGAAGCAGGTACTTTGCTTGGTAGCAACTGGAAGGATGAAGATGGCAATACCTTGGTTAGTGTGATAACCGCTGACTTCATAGGTGGCCACATTGACCCCGCAGTAGGTATCGTTTTGACGGTTGCAGACGGTATCCATACCGAAACCGTGACCTTCAAGATGGTTATCACCAACGTTGCGCCAGAACTTGATCCCATTGAAGGTGCGACTATTCCTGAACTGGTTGAATACACTTTCACTGCAACCGCCAGCGATGTTCCAACCGCAACCTTGACCTTTAGCCTGGAGAACGCTCCTGCTGGTGCCGAGATTGATGAAACCACAGGTGTCTTTACCTGGACGCCGACTGAGGCGCAAGGACCTGGTGAGTACACCTTTACTGTGAAGGTATGCGATGACGGAACTCCTGTTATGTGTGACGATCAAGAAGTTACACTGACCGTAACAGAAGTCAATATTCCTCCTGTGCTTGATGAAATTGGCGATCAAACGGTTGTCGAGGGTGTGGAATTGACCTTCACTGCCACTGCGACGGATGAGGACATCCCTGCCCAAACCCTGACCTTTAGCTTGAAGGATGCTCCTGTTGGTGCTGAAATCGACGCAACCACCGGTGTCTTTACCTGGACTCCGACCGCTGCCCAGGTTGGCGACCACACCTTTAAGGTTTGTGTCTCTGACGGTGTGGCTGAGGTCTGTGAAGAAATCACCGTGACGGTTGAAGAAAGTGTCGTGGTCAATTTGCCTCCTGTGGCTGTTGCTGACGCTTATGAAACCAATGAAGACGTGGCTTTGATCATCGCCGCTCCTGGTGTGCTTGAGAATGATAGCGATCCCAACGGTGATGCAATAACTGCAATCCTGGTTTCTGAACCCGAACATGGTACGCTGGCTTTGGCTGCTAATGGTGGCTTTGTTTATTCACCTAATGCTGACTGGAACGGCACGGACACCTTTACTTACAAAGCCAGCGATGGCACATTGGAAAGCGAAGATGCAACCGTAACGATTACCGTCAATCCTGTCAATGATGCGCCTGTTGCTGTAGATGACGCTTACACAGTAGCTGAAGATACCTTGCTTAGCATTGCAGCCCCCGGTGTCTTGGCGAACGATAGCGATATCGATGGCGATGTTTTGAATGCCACGGTTCGCACGAACCCAAGCCATGGTGCACTCACTCTCAATGGTGACGGCTCATTCACCTATATGCCTAATGCTGACTGGCACGGTACGGATAGCTTCACCTACAACCTGGTGACCCATCCTGCACCTACCAGCGGATGGACCGACTGGGCGACTGTGACCATCACTGTAACACCTGTTAATGACGCTCCTGTGCTTGCTCCGATTGCTGACGCGACAATTCCTGAAATGGAAGCCTACACCTTCACCGCGACAGCGACGGATGTGGATAGCACGAACCTGACCTTCAGCTTGGTTGGTGCACCTGCTGGTGCTGCAATCAATGCTTCCACCGGTGTCTTTACCTGGACGCCTACCGAAGCTCAAGGACCTCAGGCTTACACATTTACTGTCAAAGTCTGTGACGACGCGACACCAGCCGCCTGTGACCAACAGTCTGTCAAACTGACCGTGACCGAAGTCAACCGCGCACCTGAAATCGAAGACATAGAGGCCAAGGAAGTGACCGTAGGCGAAGAACTGACCTTCACCGCTGTGGCGAGTGATCCAGACCAGCCTGTTCAAACCTTGACCTTCCGCTTGGAAGAGGCTCCTGCTGGTGCGTCCATCAACGCGACAACGGGTAAATTCACCTGGACACCAGTTGAAAGCCAAATTGGTATACACGAGTTCCACGTCTGCGTGACTGATGGACAACTGAACGCTTGCACGACTGTCAAGGTTACTGTCAAGCAAGGTCATGTCAATACACCGCCTGTAGCAGTTGCTGATACCTATGCTGTTGACCAAGACAAGGTTTTGACTATCGCAGCTCCTGGTGTTTTGGCAAACGATACCGACGCCGATAATGATACGTTGACAGCAATTTTGGTTGGCACAACTTCCAACGGTACCCTGACCCTCAATGCGGATGGTAGCTTTGTTTACACACCGCGAGACGGTTACTATGGTACTGATACCTTTACTTACAAGGCCAATGACGGCAAGGCAGACAGCAATGTTGTAACTGTGACGATTACAGTCAAGAAAGTGGAACCTGTCTTCCCCTATGGCATGTATTTCCCTGTGATTATCAAAGGCCACTAAGCCTAAGATAAAACCAAATGAGACAAAAGGCGTCCCGAAAGGGGCGCCTTTTCTATTTATTCGTCCTGAAGTTATCCCCAAAACCCAAAGCTTAGGGCTTGAAAACCCAAAATAACAAAAAACAAATCAAATATGTTAGTTAATGCTAACTACCCTTGCGCGTCTGGGAAATGGTCGTATAATGCACAGATGTTAGGCGAGCCTAACAAAACAGGAGTATAAGTATGAGTATGACACCAAATAAAGAAGATTACATCAAAGTTATTTACCACTTGGGTGGGGCAGAAGACTTGGTAGGCAATAAGCAAATTGCTGATGCTCTCAATATCGCACCCGCCTCAGTAAGCGAAATGCTTGGCAAATTAGGCCGTGAAGGTTTGATTGCGTACGAAGCTTACAAAGGGACTAAACTGACCGAAAAAGGGCTGCAAATGGCTTTAGCGCTCGTGCGTGGGCATCGCTTGTGGGAAGTTTTTCTTATCCGTCACCTTGATTACAGCTGGCGTGAGGCGCATGAGGATGCGGAGCTTTTGGAACATATTGCGCCACAACGCCTGACCGACCGATTGGATAAATTTCTAAACTTTCCAGCTCACTGTCCGCATGGCAGTGCCATCCCCAATTCAAATGGCTTAGTTATAACCAAGCAGTTGCAGACCTTAGATCAACTTATAGAAGGTGAAAGTTCAACAATCCGTAAAGTTATTGAGGAAAGTGAGTTAATGGATTATTTGCAATCTCTGGGAATTGAGATAGGCCAAATCGTGAAAGTTATTGAAATCGGAGCCTATGAAGGCCCCTTAACCCTGGCCCTTAATGGCAAGCAAATACAACTGAGTTATAAAGCCGCGTGTCAAATTTATGTTGATCCGGTCATGCAATAATAATATTTTGGAGAATTCTAATGAACAACACAACTAAACTATTGACAAGCATCGCAATGGTCTTGATGCTTTTACTGGCGGCTTGTGCGAAGCCTGCTTCTACAAATGATCCCATTTCGATTACCGGTTCGGATGAGAAAGTGCTCAAGGTTGTTGCCACAACAACCATGCTGGCTGACCTCAGTCGCGTTATCGGTGGTGACAAGGTTTCCGTTAGTGGTTTGATGGGTCCTGGTATCGACCCTCACCTTTATCAAGCCAGTGCCGGCGACGTTACACTGATGCAAAAATCGGATGTGGTCGTGTATAACGGCTTGCATCTCGAAGGCAAAATGGGTGAAATTTTCGAGAATCTGACTGGTCAAGGTTACACCGTGATCTGTATTGGAGACGGTATCGAACAATCCAAACTCTTGGAGTGGGAAGAGGAAGATTCTTTGCACGATCCACATATTTGGTTTGACGTTGCCCTATGGCAGCAAGCTGCAAAAATCGTTGCTGATGGGCTTTCAAAAGCCGCATCAGAACATGCGGACTATTTTAAAGCCAACTACGAATCTTATGCAAAAGCTTTGGATGAAACGGATACTTACATCAAAAATCGTGTTCAAGAAGTCCCCGAACCAGCTCGTGTCTTGGTGACCGCGCATGACGCTTTCAATTATTTTGGCAGAGCCTATGGCTTTGAAGTGCGTGGTTTGCAGGGAATCAGTACCGATGCTGAAGCGGGTACCGCGGATGTGAGCGATTTGGCGACTTTTATCGTCGAAAGACAAATTAAAGCCATTTTCATCGAGTCCTCAGTGCCCTATAAGACGATTGAAGCCTTACAGGCCGCTGTAAAAGCCAAAGGTTTTGACGTTGCCATTGGTGGCGAGCTGTATTCAGACTCTTTGGGCGATCCTGGTTCAGGCGCAGAAACCTACATCAAAACGGTCAAAGCTAATATCGATACGATTGTTGATGCCTTGAAATAAGGCCATTCAAGAAAGGAGATTTTGCTATGAACACCAAGATGCAAAACGTAGCGGTAGAGGTGGAAGATCTTACTGTTGCCTATGATGTCAAACCAGTTTTATGGGATGTTGATCTCAAGATCCCTAAGGGGCAGCTAATGGCAGTTGTGGGGCCAAATGGCGCAGGAAAAACAACCTTGATTAAAGCCATGCTCGGTTTACTCAAGCCCATCTCTGGTTCTGTGCGTTTTATTAATGGTGCTCATAGCGATCTCCGTCATCATAAAAACCGCATCGGTTACGTCCCCCAAAGTGGAAGTGTGGATTGGGATTTTCCTGCCACGGTTTTGGACGTGGTCTTGATGGGAACTTATGGCAAACTTGGCTGGATTAAACGTCCGCGTAAGGCAGACATTGAACTGGCGCGGCAGACCTTGAAAAAGGTGGGTATTGCAGAATATGCCTCCAGGCAAATCAGCCAACTCTCTGGTGGCCAGCAGCAGCGGGTCTTTTTAGCCCGCGCGCTGGTCCAGGAGGCGGATGTTTACTTTATGGATGAGTCTTTTAAAGGTGTGGACGCCAAAACCGAGAAGGCCATTGTCGCTTTATTGAAAGAGCTCAAAGACCAGGGCAAAACCGTCATTGTTGTACATCATGATTTGCAAACCGTGGCAGATTATTTTGACTGGGTGACCTTAATTAACTTGCGCGTGATCGCCAGCGGTCCAGTCGAAGAGGTTTTCCATGAGGAGAACTTGAAAAAAACATATCGCAGCAGTGGCAGCCTTTTGAAAGCTACGGTGTGAGGTTCGAGATGGATAGCTTCTTGAAAATGCTTTCGGACTACACCTTTCAAACCGTAGCCTTGGGTTCCGCTCTACTGGGTTTGATAAGCGGTGTGCTGGGCAGTTTTGCGGTTTTGCGCAAGCAAAGTTTGTTGGGCGATGGTGTTTCGCACTCCGCCTTGCCTGGTGTGGTTTTGGCTTTTATTTTACTAAAGAGCAAAAACACTGAAATGTTGCTCCTTGGCGCGCTGATTACAGGCTTGTTATCAACCTTTATTATGGTGAGCATTGTACGTTATTCCCGCATTAAGTTTGACAGTGCTTTGGCTCTAACCATGTCTGTGTTTTTTGGCTTGGGCTTGGTTTTGCTCACCTATGTGCAGAAAATTCCCAATTCAAACCAAGCGGGGCTCAATCGCTTTATTTTTGGACAAGCATCAACCTTGTTGCAAAGGGATATCGTTTTGATGGCAGTTTGTGGTGGGGTTTTGCTCTTGTTGGTGGGCTTGTTTTGGAAGGAATTCAAGCTCTTTAGCTTCGATAGCGATTTTGCCCAAAGCCTGGGTTTTTCGCCCAGAAATTTGAACCTTTTACTCTCTTTTATGATTGTGCTGGCGATTATTATCGGCTTGCAAACCGTGGGCGTGATTTTGATGAGCGCGATGTTGATTGCGCCGGCTGTTGCAGCCAGACAATGGACTAAGCGCCTGTGGGTGATGGTTCTGCTTTCAGCGGTTTTTGGCGCAGTTTCAGGCGTGATTTGTACAGCGTTGAGCTCGCTTTATGCCAAGCTGCCAACCGGTCCGGCGATTGTGGTGTGTGTGAGCGTATTTGTGCTGGTGAGCGTTTTATTTGCTCCGGGACGCGGTGTGATTCATCGTCTTTATCAGCGCAGAAAGAGTCGCCTTATGTATCGTATAGAAGGAGCGAAACATGTCTCCACAGATTGAGATCCAACTCATTGCCGTGATTGTGGCTGTAGCCTGTGCCTTGCCAGGTGTGTTCCTGGTTTTGCGCAAAAAGTCGATGATGACCGACGCGATAACCCACACAATTTTGTTAGGTATCGTGATTGGCTTTTTTATCACACACGATTTATCTTCACCCTTATTGTTGGTTGGCGCGACTGTGGTGGGTGTGGCGACGGTGTGGTTGACTGAGCTTCTGGATCGCACAAAACTCGTTGCCGGGGATGCTGCGATTGGGATCGTTTTCCCATTGCTCTTTTCGGTTGCGATTATTTTGATTACGCGCTATGCTGGCTCGGTTCATCTGGATACCGACTCGGTGCTTTTAGGTGAGTTGGCTTTTGCGCCTTTTGACCGCTCGGTAATCAACGGCCTGGATATTGGTGCGAAGGGTATCTATCGCAGCGGAGCCATTCTGCTGATCAATCTGGTTCTGATTATTGTCTTTTTCAAAGAGCTAAAAATTGCAGCTTTTGACCCCATGTTGGCGGCGGTCTTGGGCTTGGCGCCTGCCCTCATTCATTACGGCTTGATGACCATGGTTTCATTCACCACGGTTGGCGCGTTTCAGGCGGTCGGTTCGATCTTGGTGGTTGCCTTCATGATCGGTCCACCTGTGACCGCCTATCTGTTGACCGATGACCTGAAGTGGATGCTCATCCTTAGTGCGGGTATTGGTGCCGTTAATGGTGTATTAGGCTATCATCTGGCTGCTTGGTTGGATGTCTCTATCGCTGGAAGCATGGCGGTGATGACAGGGATTGTTTTCCTATTGGTCTTTATTTTCTCGCCCCAAAGAGGTTTGGTGAGCACGGTTAGAAGACGGCATCATCAGAAGATTGAGTTTGCAAAAATGACTGTTTTGTTTCATCTTTATAACCACGAAGGCAGCGAACACGAGGAAAAAGAGGCGGGTGTTGAAAATTTGCAGACGGAGTTGAATTGGAATCCAGATTTTTGTAAACGCATTTTGAACGCTTTGATTAAGGACGAAAATATTGTCTATATGGATCATATTGTGAAGTTGACCGAAAAAGGGCGGGCTGAAAGTGTGGCAAAGTATGCAACTCTGTTTTCTGAATAGTTTTGGGTAGATGTCCTGGCGATGTGGATGGACCGAGCGTATTGGTAATGCTCATCTAGCTTAAAACAGGCAACAGAAAACCCCCGTATCGAGGGGAGGTTCGTTACGAGGGTTCGAAAGAATGTGTTTTGAGAAATGTAGGGTGCGATATTCTTGTGTGTTCTTTGTTTCGTTACTGTGGCTTAAGCGTACTCTTGTCCTAAGGTTGGTTCGGGCAATTACCTTGATTGCCATTGCCACGGGGACCCATTTTGCCGCCTTGACCTTGTCGGAAGCCTTGTTGGAACCCTTGTCGGAAGCCTTGTCCAAAACCTTGACGCTGACCTTGTCCATTGCGGGCACCACGACCTAATCCAAGTCCCTGGCCTGGTTCAAAGGGAGGCCATTCGCCGGCTTCCAACTTTGCGCGAGCGGCATCGTATTGTTCTTGGGTAATCAAGCCTTCTGCTAATGCAGTATCGAGGCGCTCGAGTCTGTGTTCAAAGCGAAGCGCTTCACATTCTGCTTCACTGAGGTCTTCACAAAGACAATCTTCGTTTGCTTGTCGCTGGGCTTGTCTTTCCGCACGCCATTGGTTGCGAAGTTCAAATCTGGACTGTGTTGCTGGTTGGGGCAGGGCTTGCTCAGTTTCGGGTGTGGGGGTTTGCGCTTTTACAACTGTGAAAGCGATCCCGCCGAGCAAAACAAGAGCGGTAAGGACTGCTAAAAGTGTCAAAGGTGTTTTTTGTTTCATCGTCTCCTCATTCGTAAGCCTTTCTTGTTTGGTGCCACATCAAGGGCTTTTTTCGACTTACACCCTTAGTTTATCGAGGACTTATTAAGAATTGCTTTAGAAGGAGAAACGACTTTAAGGTTTTATTTTTGTTTGGGAAGGCTGATGCGAATTGTGGTGCCCTGACCTTCGCTTGAGAAGGCTTGGATTTCACCCTCATGGGCATTGATAATTGCTTTGGCAATGGCGAGTCCTAAACCACTGTGTTGATTGCTCGATTGTCGTGCGCGGTCCACGCGGTGAAAACGCTCAAAAACAAAGGGTAGTTCTTCAGCGGGAATGCCTGAGCCAGTGTCTGTGACTTCAAGCAACACACATTGCTCATCTTCATCTGCGCGTAGTTTAATCTCACTGTCTTCGGGACTGTAGTCAATGGCGTTACTAATCAGATTTGAAAGCACCTGGATGATACGATCCTCATCGATAAAGACTTGTGCGTTGCTATCAGAAGGCTCAAAATCGAGCTTGATGTTCTTTCGGGAAGCTTGCAGCTCAAAGAGCTTAAGACTGTGTTTAAGGAGGCTATTTGGGTCTACAGCTTGTTTTTGCAGACTTAATTCACCTGCGTCAGCGACAGAAAGCAGGCGCAAATCCTCAACCATTTTAGAAAGACGGGATGTTTCGATGCCAATCAGTTCCAGACGTTTGGTGGTGACCGGTAAATCGCCATCGCGCATTGAGTCAACATAGCCACTGATGACGGTGAGTGGGGTACGCAGGTCATGAGCGATATCGGCAGTCATTTGTTTGCGCAGACGATCGCTTTCGTCTAGCCTAGCGCTCATGCGGTTGAAGCTTTGAGCGAGTGTGCCAATTTCATCGCGGCTCAGTTCAGGCACTTGAATGTCCATCTCGCGGTCGGCAATGCGTTGGCTGGCGTCGGTGAGGGTTTCAAGCGGTTTGGTAATCCCTTTGGCGATGAAAAAGCCGATGACCGCAGCGATTAGTGTCGCACCTAGTAAAGCTATCCATAAGGCACGGTTGCTTTTCATGATGAATTGATTTTCCGCCTCGCTGTAGCCTGGAAATTGGTCCACGGTCAAAAGATAGCCCACAGTTTCTTTGTTGACGATGATGGGATCGCTTGATTTAATAATCGCGGTGTTCAAGGCTTTGCCGGCAGGCGTTCCTCCAGGTAAAGCGATGATGACTGTGCCATCTGTTGTTGCCAAGCCAAAAAGACGGCCGGGAACTGTGATGGTTTCATCTTCCAGAATGTCTTCTAAAGCCTGGTCGTCTTGCCCTGGACGTTGACCTTGACCTAAACGTCTGCGTCCTTGGCCAGGGTTATGGTCTACGATAATCCCACGGGGACTGCCACTAAAGAAAACTTCCGCGCCTTCCCAGGACCCTTTTTCACGGTAATGATCGCTCAGTAAGGTGATCAATTCTGCCCTCTGGCTTTCGATCACAAAATCGGCAAATTGTTTACTGTTAAAGCGGTTAAAAACCAAGGCAACCACCAAACCAGTGATCAGGGCAACAAGGACAAATGCAATGGCAAATTTGGCTTTTAAGGTCGTTTTCATAGACGTGATAGCTGTGTATTATTTATTTAGACGATAACCCACACCAAAGACGGTGGTGATGAGTTCAGGGTTGGCTGGGTCGGATTCAACTTTGGAGCGCAGATTGCGGATGTGCACATTGAGTGTGCTCTCAAGTCCCATAAACCCGGTTTCGTACAGACGATCGACGAGTTCCGTGCGACTAAAGACCCGTCCTGGCGCGCGCATCAACATATGCAAGAGGTCAAATTCGATAGGTGTCAGCAAAACGGCCTCATTATTTACGGTGACAGAGTGGCTGGTTGCGTTGAGCACGACTTTGCCCGCTTTCAGGATTTCTTCGGGTTCGGCATCTGGGTTCAATCTGCGTAAAGCCACACGCACCCGGGCGGCAAGTTCGCGCATTCGAAAAGGCTTGACGACATAATCATCCGCGCCAAGTTCCAGCCCCTGGACGGTATCGCTTTCTTCGGTTTTGGCGGTCAGGACGATCACTGGCGTTTTGCTTTCTTTGCGAAAGGCTTCCAAGAATTGGTAACCATCCAATTTAGGCATCATGATATCCAAGAGGACGATGTCTGGGTTTTCATAGCGTGCGACAAAAAGCCCTTCCTGGCCGTCTTTGGCACTGACCACGCGATAGCCTTGCTCGCTAAAATAGTCCTTGAGCAAGGTGCGCAGGTTTTCCTGGTCGTCGATGATAAGTATTGTCTCTGCCATAATGACCTCATTATAGTGGAAAGTTATTAAGATTTGCGAAAGCTAGAAGGATAAAAGGGACTTAAAGCCCTTCAACCAGCTCGGACATAACCTGGCTGATATCCCCAGAAATGACATAATTTGCCCAGTTATCATAAGCTGTTGGGTCAAAATTGATTAAGACCAATTTGTCACCGCGATAATAGCGCACCAGGGAGGCTGCCGGATAGACAACCAGTGAGGTTCCACCAACGATGAGGATATCCGCTCTAACGATAGCGCTAATGGCAGAGTTCAAAATGTCTGTGTTCAACATTTCGCCGTAAAGCACGACATCCGGGCGCACCAGTCCGCCACATGTGCAGCGTGGGGCAGTCTCACCACGCAAGGCGTATGCCGGGTCATAATCTTTGCGGCATCGCTGGCAATAATAGCGTTCCATGCTGCCATGGAGCTCCAAAACGTTTTCAGAACCAGCGCGTTGGTGGAAGTTGTCAATGTTTTGGGTGATGACGGCTTTTAGTTTCCCAAGCTTTTCCAATTTAGCCAGGGCGTAGTGTGCCGCGTTGGGTTGGGCATCTGGATAGTACAGGTTTTCGCGCAAATAGGTGTAAAAATCATCGGGATGGCTTCTGAGAAAAGCCGAACTTAATAAATATTCAGGGGAGTAATTGAGGTTGTGTTGTCGGTTGTAAAGCCCGGTTGCCGAGCGAAAATCCGGGATGCCAGAGGCAGTACTCACACCTGCGCCACCAAAAAAGACGATATTGTCTGATTTGGCAATAAGGTCACGGACGGCTTGTGTTTGTGTTTTCATGTTTTTTTGTTTAGGTCATTTTTGGGCACGGGTGAAATTTCGACATGCCCCATCTTTTTGCCCAGTTTGTTGAGCGGTGGGAACCAGTTAACCAAGAGCGCGACCGCGATACCAATCAGCGTATCAGCTACGCGTTCAATGGTGTAAGCCATGGGGGTAAGGTCACTGGTTTTGAGGGTGACGATGAGATAAACAATGACGGTAATCGCAATCGGACCAGGCACTTTAATCCAAATCATAATCGTCATGAGGGGCAGGGAAAGCAATGCGGTAATGAGGAAGTAGCTCCAATGGTCGCGGGCGATGTTGAGCGCGGGAAAAACAAAAGTGAGCACTAAAAATGCGTAAAGACCGGCGATGAGGGTGCCAATCACGCGTTCACGCGCGGTTTTAGAGGTCGATTTCAGGTTGGGTTGCATGCAGACGGTTGTTGCAATACTGCTGTGATATTGGGTGCCGTCCTTTTGGCGAATGGCTTCAATGCCCAGACAAATGAGGATAGCAATCATGGTTTTGATCACACGCATGCCAGGTGTGTTCTTGATCAAAAAGAGATTCAGCTGATCAATAAACGCTTTGCCCTTACTCGGATTCTTAGCGTTTTCATCATGTATTGGGTCTTTGCTAACGCTGTCTTCGGCCATAAAAGCTCCATGCATAATCATAACCTAAGTTGCTTTTTATTCCAGTTTTTTGAAGAGGTAAAACTAGGGCAATTGCATCTCACTGACTGGGGTATGGAATTAATAGGAAACTAAACAAGAACCATTCCTTTTTCTTGAAAATATGATGTAAGAACCTTCAATCGATTGTGGATCGAAGCTCAAAAAGACCCACCCCCTTTAATCCCCCTCCCTTTTGCGCCGCGAAATTAAGGATTGCAGCGTTGCAAACAGCGTTGTCGCGGCGCGGAGGGGGCGAATGGTGTACCTACTTTGACTAAGCATTACTTTTTTTTGTAAGCATCATTTAGATGCAATTGCCCTGGACCTAATAAAGTTAAACCAGGACGGCATAGGGCTAAAAGGGTATAATTTGGACGGAGGCGAAATATGTACCCAGTTGCACACCCAAAAACAATGCAAAGCGCGCGTGACCTGCTCGCTCTCAACCCCATTTTTCTGGATACCGAAACCACTGGAACAGGCCCAAATGACCTCATCATCGAAGTAGGGATTGTGGATGTGGACGGGAATACCTTGTTTGAGAGTTTGGTCAATCCTGGCATGCCGATACCACCCGAGTCGAGCGCGGTGAATGAGATTACTGATGCCATGGTGGCAGACCAACCGACATGGGGGCAAATTTGGCCCGAGATCGAAGCGGTTCTTCGAAATCGGGCGATTGGGATCTATAACGCTGAGTTTGATATGCGCTTGTTGCAACAAAGTTGTGTTGCGGCTGGGGTGCCTTGGACGATCCAAAACAACCAGGCGTTTTGTGTGATGCGCCTTTTTGCGGCCTGGTATGGTGAGTGGAACGCGCGAAATACCGGCTTCCGTTCGCAAAAGCTGGCTTTTGCAGGACCTTTTTGTGGCATAGACCTGCCCAATAGCCATCATGCGGTGGACGATGCGCGCCTGACCGCCGCGCTGCTGAAGTATTTAGCGGCTTATGTAAAAAAGTAAAGCTTTTTATCCCTAAAATCTGATTCAATTGCATAAACCCATTGACATTAAATGGCTTCCTTATATAATATGAAGATATGAATAACTACTCATAAGTTGTTCGGTGAAAGATGGTAGAAAATGGCTAATCAAGATCAACACACACACAGCAATCATTTGGAGCAGGGGCAACTGAGCAATGAGAATGCCCAACGCATGGCGCTTACTTTTAAAGGTTTAGCTGATCCAACCCGGCTCAAACTCTTGGACTTGCTTCTCGAAGGCGAGATTTGCGTGGGCTGTCTGGCTGAGGCGACTCAAACCAGTCAAAGCGCTGTTTCGCATCAGTTGCGATTATTGCGCAATTTGCGTTTTGTCTCTGCAAGACGAGAAGGTCAGCAGGTTTTCTACCGAATTAATGACGAACACATTGGCGAGCTTTTCCATTTGGCTTTGGAACACGCTTCCCACATGGATGAAAGGATTTAATGAGCGGACATCATCACAATCATGGACATCATCTTACAGAAACCACTCCCAAAACCAGCGGCTGCGGTTGTAGCGGTGGTGCTTGCAGCACCTTGGTTACAGCTGACCCTGAAGGCGTGAAACACAGCAAAATTTTGGATTTCAAAGGCTTTTGGGATTACTTCCGCCATATGCCGGAGCTTAGGATTATTATCCCGGGCATTTTTTTGCTGGCATTGACATTCTTTCTGCCCAGATTTGGCTTGTCTGAAACCTGGGTGATTGTTATCCAAATGCTTATCCTGCCTGTGGCGGGTTGGTTTGTTCTGAGCCATGGCTTTGAGAGCTTATTCAAAGCACGACGTTTGAATATGGACGTTTTGATGTCTTTTGCGCTCATTGGCGCGGTGTTGATTGGTGAAGGGCTCGAAGCTTTGATTTTGTTGGTGCTTTTTACGCTTTCAGAAGCCATTGAAGGCTATACCGGTGCCAGCGCGCGCAAAGTGCTGACCGAGTTTGCGGATCTGGCTCCGAAGAAGGCTTTGCTCATCCGCGATGGTGAAGAAAAGCTGGTTGGCGTGGAAACTCTGCAGGTAGGGGATCACATTCTCGTGCGTGCTGGTGATCGTTTGCCGATGGATGGCACGATTGTCATCGGGCAAAGCGAGCTCAACCAGGCGCCCATCACGGGTGAAAGCGTTTGGGTGCCAAAGACGGTTGGTGATGAAGTGCTTTCCGGAACGGTTAACGGTAGCGGGCTTTTGGAAGTTAAGGTAACCCGACTCGTTGAAGATACGACCATGCAGCGCATTATCCGCCTTGTTACTGAAGCCCAAGCCACCAAAGCCAAACAGGAAAAGTTTATCGACAAATTCGCCAGTGTTTACACACCCATCGTGATGTTGGTTGCTATTCTGGTGGCTGTCATTCCAACCGTCTTTTTCAAGCAAGCACTTTGGAACGGGCCCGAAGGTTATGGTTGGCTGCATCGTGGACTTTCTTTGTTGATGATTGGTTGCCCCTGTGCTTTGGTGATCAGTACACCGATTACGATTATCAGTGGCCTAACGCGTGCCGCGCGGGCCGGGGTCATCTTTAAAGGTGGCGTTTATTTGGAAGGGCTATCGCGGGTTAAGGCAGTCGCTTTTGACAAAACTGGCACATTGACCGTAGGTGAACCCAAGGTGGAGCTGGTGAAAGCGGTTGATTGCAAGAATGATGTTGATCCTTGTGAATCCTGCGATGAGCTTCTGGCTTTGGCAAGTTCTTTGGAAGAGCGCAGTGTGCACCCTCTGAGCCATGCCATTTTAGACAAAGCTGAAGAACGCGGCGTACGCGGACGCATTCCCGCAGCCGAAAAGCTGACAGTGATTGGTGGGCGTGGGCAAGAAGGAATCATTAATGGCAAGAAAGCGACTGTAGGAAGCTTACCCTTGTTTTTGGACGAACATAAAACGCCCCAAAAAATTGTTGATGAGGCCCGAAAAGCTGAAGAAGTTGGCCATACGACTGTGTTGGTGTGTGATGGTGAGTCGGTTAGGGGTTACCTGACCTTGCGCGATCAACCGCGGGCAGAATCTCTGGATGTGCTGCACACCTTGCGGGATTTTGACATCCATACCGTGATGTTAACCGGTGATAATCAAGGCGCGGCGCATTATATTGCCAATGCCTTGGGGATTGATGAGGTCAGTGCCTCACTTTTACCCGAGGAAAAACTGAAAGCACTTGAACTTTTGCAAGCGAAATTTGGTGCCGTGGCAATGGTCGGCGATGGCATCAACGATGGACCCGCATTGGCCAAAGCCGATATTGGCGTGGCGATGGGAGGTGCTGCGAGTGGCCAGATTTTGGAGACCGCGGATGTGGTTTTGATGAACAGCAACTTGCAACGTCTGCCGTTTGCCTTGAGGCTTTCGCGCTATACCAACAAGCTCATCCGTCAAAACATTTTCATCAGTCTGGGCGTGAAGTTTGCTGTAGCCGCCTTAGCGATTATGGGTTTGACGCCGCTATGGGTCGCGGTTATGGCGGATATCGGCATTTCTTTGATTGTCACACTTAATGGTTTACGCGCCACGCAGTTTGAAAAAGAATCGCTATAAAAAATAGAAATTTAAAGTTGATTAGAAAGCCCGCGAGTGATTTTCCTTCGGGCTTTTTACTTCACATAAAAAGTCATATCCCATTCGCCTTCGGAAACTTTTTCGAGCTTGCTGTCCAGGCTGGTGAGGGTGAACCAGGTTTTACCCGGTTTTAGGGGCATCGGCTCACCTTGGAGATCATAGATGAGAATGGGCGTGTCATAACTGGCCGCACCCCAATGGATGGGATATAGATTGCCATTCCGTAAAAGAATGCCAGGCTGTTTGAGATTGCCTGGGTTGAAATTGATGTCAAAAAAGAGCTTGCGATAATCCTGATAATTGGTGAAAAGGAAAACAACATTTTCAAAGGTGATCGGTTCACCTGTCGCACGGTCTTCGCTTTGGGCAAGGGTGTATTTGCCAGGTGAAACATATTTGTCTTGCCATAAGGCATAAGCCCCCTTTTCTTCGTCATATCGCCAGTCCATGACTGAAAAATCAGCATAAAGATAACTATAGCGCAATGCCTTATCGTTTGAGGGAGCAGGGGTTTCATCAAAAATGAAGCCAAAGAGTTTTGGTGAGTAGGCACGCGACACGTTTTTTGCCAGGGTTTCGCGCACAGCAGCTGTATCCACAAAGGTTAAACCACCTTGAGCCACCGTTTCAGTGCAAATACCCGGGCATCCCACATAACCCCTTCGCGCGTGACGGTCTTTGAGGAAGTTTGTGAGGACGTTTTCGAGGATGCCATCCGCACTGCCAATAACCAGATGACCTTGAAAGTGCTCGGTCAGGCGCGCATCAATGACCTTGCCGTCATCCAGGGGGCCGACATGCTCATAATCATTCCCATAGTAAAGGGCAAGAATGTGCTTGGTTTGTGCGCCAATAAAATACTCAAAAACCACGTCTGCCTGGTTTAAGCCCTCAGCAGGGCGGAAGGCTTCAGACCAGTTGGCAATTTTGACCAAAACCGGACGTTGTCGAAGCAAGAGTGGGTCATCGACTTTCAAACCAGTGAGGGGATTGATACTGCCAAGGTTTACGTCGGTGGGTTCGACATATGGGGTTGGGCTGGCGACTGGCCACGGCGTCGCGCTCGGAATGGGGGTAGGCGTCGCATGTTCAGCAAGTTTTGTGGCTTCCTGGCTGGGTAATGGGGCTACCGTGCTAGTGCCGGGAACCGCGGGTGTTAACTTCGGCGGCTTTGACTGGCAAGCAACCAAAGCCAAACCTAATACCAGAAAAAAGGTGAAGGCTAGACTAAGGCTTTGAAGGTGTCGCCTTTTCATGCTCTGATTCTATCACGAGCCCAGCCCAGCTATGGCTGGCACGCCAAAGATTTTTTTGCAGACTTTTGTTGAGTGCCATGGGTGCCGGGCTTGCTTTTTTATAGCGTTCAAAATACTGTCCACTGGTGTGGTCATGCTTGGGGTTAGTGGCGAGGTCAAAGAGCGTTTTAGCACCCGAAGGAACGGACGAGCCATAGGAAAGTGGCAGGATGCGGATGACTTTGGTGCGGATGACGCCTGGATGAAGACAGTTAACCGTGATGTTTTTGCCTTCCAGTTGGCGAGCAAGCTCAATAGTCCAAGCCAGGATGAGCAATTTCGAACGACAATAACTGACCCAACGCCAAAAGAATGGGTTGGATTTGGGGTTTTGGATGTTGTTCCACACGAACTTGTGCCCAATTGAGCTCATGTTGATGATGCGTGCCTGAGGGGAAGCCTCTAAAAGGGGTAAAAGGCTTTTGGTTAAAAGAAAGGCGGAAATGTAGTTGACTTGCAAGGTTTGCTCAAAACCGTCCTTGGAAATCACACGCTTGTCTGGATAGAGTCCGGCATTATTGATCAGAATATCGATTTGGCTGTGGCCCTGCTGGATTGCCGCAGCCATATTACGCACATCATCCAGTGACGAAAAATCCGCCTGATAACTGAAAAACTGTCCACTTGGGTTAGCCTGGCGCAGGGCGTCCATAGCTGCTGCGATTTTTGTGGGATTACGACCGTGGATAAGAACCTTTGCACCAACTTTGGCGAACATCAAGGCAGTTTCTTTTCCGATGCCATCTGTCGCGCCTGTGATGAGGACTGTTTTTTCATAAAGTTCTGGTCTGTTTTTATTCATAGTCGTCTCGCTTTTTCTCGCTCAGAATTATAGACAGGTGCTAAAAATACGTCAAATGCTTAGAAAATGACAAGCCATAAGCGATAGTTGCTGCAAGGCAAAGAACTCTCCTGGTTTATCGCCTAAGAAAGCGATTTGTTTGATAGAATTTCAGGCAAGAGGAAAGCATATGGAAATTGTGATTGTTGGTGGCGGAAAGATGGGTCAAACTTTGTGCTATGACCTTTCAAATGAAGGGCACGAAATAGTGCTTATTGAACAAAGGCAAGGCCGTATTGACATGCTCGAGGAAAACGTTGACCTGCGGGGTGTGAATGGCAATGGCGCGGCGATTGAGACCCAAAAGGAAGCGAATGTCTCTTTGGCGGACGTTTTCATAGCGGCAACACCCTCTGACGATACCAACCTGATTGCTGCCTCGATTGCCAAAAAACTTGGCGCAAAATTTACCATCGCTCGGGTGCGCAATCCCGAATATGCCCGTGACCTGGATTTTTATCAAAAGCAACTGGGCATTGGGATGTTGATTAATCCTGACGCCGAAGCGGCGGCAGACATCACGCGCGTTTTTGATTATCCGGCAGCCAATGCCATTGAACCGTTCGCAAATGGATTGGTGGACATGGTTCAACTGCGCGTTATTCCAAACTCACCAATAACGGGACAAAGTCTGGCGGAAATTCGCAAAGCGATACCGGATATGTTGCTGTGTGTAATTGAACGTGACAGTGAGATTGTCATTCCAAAGGGGTCCACGCGGTTGGAAGAAAACGATTACATCCAAATGGTGGGGAACCCAAAGGCAATCCATAAATTCAGCCAACTTTGCGGGCACAAAAACGCCCGTTGGCGTTCGGCGATTATTGTTGGGGGCAGTCGCATTGCTTATTATCTCATTCCCGCCTTGCTCAAACGTGGGGTTTACGTCAAAGTGATTGAAACCAAGCCTGAGGTCGCCGACCGATTGGCGATGAGCTTTCCGGAGGCTGAGATTATTTATGGCGATGGGACGGACCAAAAGTTTTTAAGGGAAATGCACATTTCCAACTATGATGTCGCCGTTGCTCTGATTAATATCGATGAAGAAAACCTGATGTTCTCGCTCTTTGCGCATCAACAAGGGGTCGGAAAAACGATAACCAAGGTCAACCGTCGTGAACTCATCAAATTGATTGACCACACCGTTTTGGATACCATCATTACCCCTGCGCGTTCAAGTAGTGACCGTGTGATTCAATACATTCGCTCCCATGAAAAAACTGCGACGAGTAAGTTGGAAACCTACGCGCGATTGGGAAGTGAGGGCGTGGAAGCCTTGGAGTTTATTGCCACCGAAGATTCCAAAGTGTGTCGGGAAAAAATTCAGGACCTGCACATCAAGCAGGGCGTCTTGATTGCCCATATTTTGCGCAAAAATAAACGCATTATTCCCGCTGGTTCGGATCAAATTCAAGATGGCGACCGGGTTTTGCTCGTCGCTTTAGACCATCGTATTAACCAATTGGACGACATTATTGACCCAGAGGCACGCAAATGAATTTTGGGATGATCCGCTACTTGTTGGGCAGGATTATGGTCATCTTGAGTGGCTTAATGTTGCCCTCGGTGGTTGTGGGTTTAATTTACCGTGAGCCTTTTCGCATTCTATCGGGTTTGTTGGTGGCTATCGCTTTTTGTGCGATTTTAGGCGTGCTGCTTGGACGTAAAAAACCAGCTAATGATGACTTTTATGCCCGTGAGGGTTTGGTCTTGGTGGTATTGGCTTGGATGATGGTCTCGGCGATCGGTGCCATTCCATTTATCGTCAGTGGCGCGGTGCCTTCGGTTATTGACGCGCTTTTTGAATCGACCAGCGGGTTTACGACGACTGGGGCGAGCGTCTTGGAAATTAGCCCGGATTTTCTGCCGAAATCCCTGATGTTCTGGCGCAGTTTCACGATGGTGATTGGTGGTATGGGTTTTCTGTTTTTCATCATCAGTTTGCAACCTGCGATTGGTTCCAGGGGCATTTTTATCATGCGCGCGGAGTCGCCAGGCCCCGGTTCAGGCAAGCTTGAGTCGCGGATTGCCAAGTCGATCCACATTCTTTATGCCATTTATTTGAGTCTTATATTGATTGTTGTTTTGCTTTTGCGGATCGGTAAGGTGGATTGGTTTGACTCCTTTTTACTTGCCTTTAGCGTTGCTGGTACCGGGGGCTTTGACATCTTGCCCCAATCCATTGGCGCCTACGACAGTCAATTTGTCCGCATGGTGATAGCCGTCGCGATGATGGTGTTTGGCATGAGTTTCAACCTGATTTACCTTTTGGTGATCGGTAAGTTTAAACAATTCTTTAAGTCAGAAGAACTTCGCTGGTATCTAGGCATTCTGGGCACAGCGACCCTTTTGATTTGCATTAGTCTATTCCCAATGTATAACAACATCAAAATGCTCTTCCAGGATGTTTACTTTACGACCAGCTCTTTGATGACGACCACCGGTTATTCCACGGTGGATTTCCATCAATGGCCAACCTTTACCCATGTTATTCTCTTGTTCCTGATGTTCTCTGGGGGTATGTCTGGTTCGACAAGCTCTGGGTTTAAGGTTGCCCGAATTATGCACTTTGCCAAGTCGATCAAACAAGAATTGCGTCGTATGATTTCACCTGAACGGGCTTTGCCAATTGTGATTGAGGGCAAGCAAATTGATGATCGCACCCAACGTGGGAGTACTTTCTATTTGATTACCTACCTTTGCGTCTTTTTGGCAATTTTAGGCTTGATAAGTTTGGAAACAAAGAGCTTTGCCAGCGCCTTTAATGCAACCATTGCCACTTTGAATAATGTCGGTCATGGTACGGATCTTTTGGGTCCGGCCGTGCCATACAGTGGCATGAGTGTGGCGAGCAAGCTCTTGATGTGTATTTCAATGTTGATGGGGCGTTTGGAACTTTACCCGGTCTTATTGCTTTTTTACCCAGCCACATGGCGAAAAACTTAAATTTTTATAGATTTCTAAGGCGATTATCTTTACAGTCAGTATCTAATTGGCGCTGGCTCGTGTAAAATGGCTGAAACAAATTGAATGGAGCATGGACATGAAGAAACAAATCGAGAAAAACCAAAAAACAAACCAACAAAAAAAGAAAGGTTTGAGCCCTTGGTTGTGGACCTTGCTTATCATTCCTATCGCGCTCATTGCTTTTTTTATATTCAAACAAAATGGCTTGATTTTGGCTTCACCTGTTGAGCTAACCGCGACACCTTTGGTGGTGGATGTTGAAAACAATCCAGAGGAAAAAGATGATATCAAGGCAGAAGTGGAAGAAGACCTTGACCTCAAGAATCTGCCGGAAGAAGTCAGCGTCGCCCAGGCTTACAAGCTCTTTCAGGAGGGTGTCTTTATCCTGGATGTACGTGAACCCCATGAATGGAACGCCGGGCATATTCCTGGCGCGACCTTGATCCCCTTGGGTAGTCTCGCGAAAGGCTCTGGTGATGTGCCTCATCTGGAGCCAGTCGTGATCGTTTGTCGTTCTGGTAATCGCAGTGCCCAAGCGCGGGATTTGCTCAAAAGCATTGGCTTTAAGCATGTCACCAGCATGGCAGGCAGTATGAGCGAATGGGCTGCTGCCGGTTATGAAGTCAAAATCGAAAATCAAAAATAAGCGTTTTAACTAAAAAGCGAACTTTATCCCTTTTTTGAGGTTATCATTATTGCAAGCTTAAGGAGCAGTAATGACAGAACCTCAACTTCTCGCAATTGATCTTGGCACGCAGTCTTGTCGCGCAATTGTGTTTGACCCGCAAGGCAATTTGATTGCCAAATCACAAATCCCGATTGACTCTTTTGTAACACCCGAACCAGGTTGGGCGGAACAGGACCCAGAAGTCTTTTGGCAGGTCCTGTGTCAGTCTTGCCAGGCATTGTGGCCAATGCCCGGCGTGCGAAAAGAGGCTCTCTTGGGGGTATCTATCACCACGCAAAGGTCAACAGTTATAAACCTTGGCAAAGATGGTAAACCGCTACGTCCAGCGATCCACTGGACCGATCAACGCCGTACACCCGGACTCAAACCGATTGGTGGTTTGTGGGGCTTGGCTTTTGCTGCTTCTGGCATGACGGATACGGTTTCTTACCTGATGGCTGAAGCTGAGGTTAATTGGCTTAGAACATATCAACCTGAGATTTGGGAAAAGACCTATAAATACATGCTTCTGTCGGGTTATTTGCACTTTCGCCTTACCGGCGAGCTGGTTGAATCAACCGGCAATATGGCGACTTATATGCCCTTTGACTACAAAAAACAAGATTGGTGTGGCAAAGGCGACTGGAAATGGCAGGCTGTTCCAATAGAAAAGGAAAAGCTGATGCCTTTGGTGCCTCCCACCACGTTGATTGGGACGATTACCAAAGAAGCGGCTGAAGCAACAGGCATTCCGGAAGGATTAGAGCTTTACGCCGCAGCGTCGGATAAAGCTTGTGAAGTGATTGGTGCGGGTTGTGTGGAGCCCAATATCGCTTGTTTGAGCTTTGGCACCACCGCTACGATTAACACCACACATTACAAGTATGTTGAAGCGGTTCCGCTTATTCCGCCTTATCCATCCGCGATTCCCAATGCCTATTCGCTCGAAATCCAACTTTCCAGAGGTTTTTGGCTAGTAACCTGGTTCAAACGTGAGTTTGGCATGAATGAGCAGCGCCTGGCGAGCAAGCGCGGTGTTCCAACCGAGGCTGTTTTTGACGATTTGATTAATTCTGTTCCAGCTGGTTCGATGGGCTTGATGCTCCAACCTTATTGGGCACCGGGTTTGAAGATGCCAGGTCCAGAAGCGAAAGGCGCGATCATTGGTTTTGGCGATATTCACACCCGCGCGCATGTTTACCGCTCGATGATTGAAGGGATTGGTTATGCTCTGCGTGAAGGGGCGGAACGCAGCAGCAAGCGCAGTCGCATCCCTATTGAAGCAGTGCGTGTGGCCGGCGGTGGCTCACAAAGCACGGCCGCAATGCACATCGCGGCGGATATTTTTGGCGTGCCTGCCAGCCGACCGCATACCTTTGAGGCGAGTGCTTTAGGCGCGGCGATGGATCTGGCAGTGGGTTTGGGATTGCATGCTGATTTCAAAGTTGCGGTGTCAGAAATGTGCCGGGTGCAAGATACATTTGAACCCAACCCAAAGAACCAAGCTTTGTATGATGAGTTTTACAATCGGGTTTATCTCAAGATGTACGCCTCACTGAAAGACCTTTATCACGAAATCAGCGACATCACTGGCTACCCGCCATTGGATTAATAATAAAGAAGACAAAAAAGAAGAGCTCGGTTAGAGCTCTTCTTTTGATTTAATCAATATGATGGATTTGCCAGGCACTTTTTTGAGGCTGAAAAAGGTTTTCTGTGTGCGCACGAGAGAAGCCAGCTGTTTGGCACCGTAGCTGCGGGGGTCAAAGCCGGGGTCAATACGGCGCAAGGACGTGCCGACTTCAGAAAGACTTGCCCAACCATCATCATCTGTGCCGACCATCTCGATGGCGCGATTGATGTTTTCGATTAGCTCGATTTCCTGGGGACTCAACTTGGCGGCGATTTGTTGGCGCGCGGCGGCTTTCTTCTTTTGGCGTTCGCGTTCCTCGAGGTTTTCAGTGTAGATAAAAACTTCACATGCCGAGACGAATGCGCGGGGTGTGTTTTGTTTGCCTATGCCGATCACCAGCTTGCCACTTTCGCGGATGCGAGTTGCCAGGCGGGTGTAGTCGCTGTCGCTGGATACCAGACAAAAGCCATCGACTAAATCGCCGTGGAGAATGTCCATGGCGTCGATAATCATTGCCGAGTCGGTTGAGTTCTTGCCGGTGGTATAGCTAAATTGTTGAAATGGTTGAAACGCGTAGGAATTAAGCGTTTCCTTCCATGATTTCATATGGTTGGTTGTCCAATCGCCGTAGATGCGTCGAATAGTGGTGTTGCCGAAGCGACTGGCTTCAACCACGACTTGCTCCATCAGCGAAGCTTGGGCGTTGTCGCCATCGATGAGGATGGCTATGCGTTTTTCGGTGTTACCGTTATTAATATTTTCTGTCATATCCCCATTATAAAGCAAAAATCGTTAGCTTAGCAGCAATAGCAATCGTCTTCGGAAATGACATTATGTTTGGCGTAGTAGTCTTGGTGATAATCTTCGGCAGGCCAAACCTGCCCGGCGGGACGCAAAGTCGTCCGAATCTTTCCGGGATAAACACCGGAAGTGTCAACATCAGCCATGACTTCTTCGGCAATTGCTTTCTGATTTTCATCAAAATAGAAAATGGTGGAGCGGTATTGTTCGCCAAAAGTATCTGCCAAAACCGGATTATGACACTTAAAAAAAGTTTCAAGAAGGGTTTTGTAGCTGATGATTTCGGGATCGAAATCGAGCTCAACAGCCTCGAGATGTCCCGTGTTTTGACGACAAACCTGGGCGTAAGTCGGTTTTTCGGTTGTACCACCAGTGTAGACGGCAAGCGTGTTTGAGACGCCTGGAATAGCTTTCAATTTTGCTTGTAATCCCCAAAAGCAACCACCTGCCAATAAGGCTTTCTCTAACATAGTTTGTCTCCACGCACTCATTATTTTCTTACGTTAGTCAAATATAACACGAAGATGAAATGAGAAATGAGACATCCTTACACAAGATTGAGAATAGTAGAGAGAAAAGGAAAATGGGCCCGGATGGATTCGAACCAACAACCAAGCGGTTATGAGCCGCCTGCTC
>CAZAFJ010000018.1:0-37994 GCA_964484715.1 uncultured Anaerolineaceae bacterium
TGCTCCAACAGCTTCAGGCGTTGCGGGGTCGGTGGTGTAACGCCAGAGTTGGAAGTTTACAGGTACTTTGAGACTATCGAGCAGATCTTCAGGCATCCAAATTTTATAGGCTGTAACATCATTTGTTGGGCTTTTGTAGGTATTAGTAACCGTCAAGCCGTCTTGAGAGTAGCTTGCCTCATAGTTTTCAGGGGCACCTTCTTCCCAAACAGGAGGTGTATCATTGTTCATGATGCCTTCCTTGACCGAGAAGGTGTAGGCGTTACCGTTGTTATCGGTTTCTGAGAGATTGTTCCAGGTAACGCTGGTTGTGCCATTGGCTAGTTCCTTGAGGTCGGCTCCAGGTACTTCTTCCAGGGTTCCACCAGAGATTTGTCGATAAAGCTTGAACCAGACTGTGGGATGAGGGCTAGGTCCACCGATCCAGACTTTATAAGCAGTGATATCGGAGAGTTTAATGTTTGTAATCTTACATTCACGGTCACCGTTCTGTAAATCCGTACAAATCACGGGTCCTAATTGATAACCATCCGGGGTGCCTGGCACATAACCAGTGCTAGGCGGGGTTGCAGGAACGACCTCGACGGTAGTGTAAATAATGGGCTCATTGTCAATGGTATAAGACGGTAAATCAGCCCAAGTGCCTTTCCAAACAGTGAGTTCACAGGCTTGAGTCGGTGTAGCAGCACAGTCGCTTGGATCTTGAACTACACCATCCAGGATAGCAATGTATCCATCCATGGCATGTGGGGTGCCGCTGCCAATTTGTTGATACAAGGCGTGGTATACAGTTGGTCGGGGGTCACTTCCGCCTGCCCAGATTTTCTCTGTGGTGACATTGATCTTTTTGATGTTCTTAAAGTTGCATTGCACCGTTCGATCAGGATCTTCACCAAATTCGACACAACCACTTGATTCGTCCAGTAAATAACCAGGTACACCACGGACAAAAGTGCCAGAATCCATGTGGCCTTCTTCAACCCAGTATTCATAGTCGATGCCGTCTTGGTTCTTGACAGGCAATGTGATGCCAATAGAATCATCTGGCCAAATGAATGTCCACAGATCAGCAGCTGTTACGGTTTGCAGGTCAAGGGTTTCTACCGTTGTACTTCCTACAACCCTGCGATTGAGTTGGAACGTAATTTCTCCAACATTGCCACCGAACCATTCCTTAATGGCAACGACCCTTAAGGTTTTTGGTGTGTAAGTGTTGACGACTGTGTTGGCGTCGGGGTAAGTGGCTACATAATCTTCGTCTGAAATGTCAGATTCGAGGAAAGAATAGGTGTAAACGTTACCATCGATGTCGGTTTCGTCTAAGCCAATCCAATTCACTGTCCAACCTGGATTTTCGTAGCCACAAGGCGTGGGTGAACATGAAGTCCCATCAGAGATGCCATCTAATGCAATGGGGTCCAAGTGGGCTACAGGCACAGGATTGACCATAGTTTTTCGGTATAGCTGGAAGGTCAGCGCTGGGCGAGGTAAGGGTCCACCTTCCCATACTTTACTGGCTGTAAAGCTGCCGTTTTGTGGAATTTGGTATGTATTCCACATGGTGATGTCATAAACCGCGGGTGTGTCCCAATCGCGAGTCGACTCATTTTCTTGCGTCGAGGTGTAATTTGGAGGTGCATTGGTGGGATATGGGACGAAGTTGCTGTAAGTTCCATCACCATTATCATCACATGTGCCTTCAAGTATCATGTATTCATAATATTGGATATTGCCATCGCCATCTCTGAAGGAAAGCGGGATTTGCAGGGATTCATAGTGCCAGTGAGGGGGTTCAGCTGGTTCATCCCATGAACCTTGTGAATAATCGATTCTGAACAGGTAAGGCGTAACTGCCCATGGGTCACCAGATCCCTGGACACGTCCCATAACCTGGAAACAGACATCGCTGGGTGGTGGGTCAATGGGTCCGCCAACCCAGTATTTATGAATACGTCCGGCACCGATGCTGGTGTTCATGTTGTTGATGTAAGTTACCAAACCGGTCTTGTTTGCTGCGGTTAGGATGACCTGCCCAAGCGGCGGGATCGAGATGGTGTTCATATCGTCCACTGGGGTCTCATCAACCTGGTAGCGCCCATAAGGCAAACCCGTGATGGTGAAGTCATTTGCAGCACCTGATTTGATGAGATAGGGGTTGCTAATTGGTGCAGGACAGGATTCGCCCGGTAGATCTGGGCACTTTACAGTAAACTCGAATTCTTCGTCCAGAATCTCTTCGCCATTGATGTCATATAGGCGTTTGGCGATTGTGAGTTCACCAAGCGCTTTCTCTTGGTTTGTTACAATGACCGGCACGTCATCTTCTTCGTTAGCCATGACAACAAATGTTGGAGGGTTGATGGTGATTGTGTAATCACTCAAACTTGCGCCTGGATAACCATCAACACTAATTTCTTCTACTTGATACGAGCCGCCATAGCGTAAATCTGTGAAAAGTCGTGATTGTCCGGCAACCAGTTCAATGGTTTTAGGGAAGGCGGGGTCAGAAACCGTATCGGTTCTGCTAATGCGAATGTTAAATTTGCGACCGCTTAGGGTATCAGGGTTAATGATGTTTCCGGCGGCATCTTTGAGCACTTTGGTTACAGTGTAGAAAACCGGATTAACTTTTGGTTCCGGGAAGTTCTTTGTCTGAGGCGCGCCATTTTCATCTGTATAGGAGAAGGTCGCGCCATCATTAGTGGGATAATAGCCATCCGCAGGCGGCGGGACAATGTCCAAAATGCTATCATCGATGGTAATGCGATAGGTCATCTTGGCACATTTAATGGAGTTGCCGGGATTGGCGGGTGGTGTGGCACATGGGGTTGTCAGGTTGCCAACATTCCAGTTGATGTGTTGGGTTGCGGGGTCATAGCTGACGGTTCCCTGGGAAACAACGATATCGCTCACATTACCCATAACAGTAAAACCGGCACCCATGGGGTCAGAAACGCTACCATTTCGTGCGGCAGCGGCAATTTCACCTGCGATGGCTGCGAATATAGCGGCAAGTTCTCCAGGAGTGGCGTTATAGGCTTTGCCGGGCGAAGCCATAGCATTTAGCACAGAGGTGCCATTTGTTCCAGCGCTTAGAGCAACGGTATAGAGGACGCTTCCTCCACCTTTAGCAACACCTGCCTCGATGATAGCACTATTGCCATGATTGTATTGGTAACGTTTTGCATTATTGCCAGAGCCAATCGTTTGATAAGTGGTACGCATGGAACCACCAGTGCCAGCCGTTCCAGATTCGAACATGCCAAGGGGAACAGATGTGGTTGTCTCAAAATATCTTGGTTCGTATTCAAACAAGTTGCTTTCAACCAATTTCCATGTATCTGAGATTTGATAACTATAAGTTGGCTCTCCATCTGAAAGTAATACGATTTGCCTGCGGTCTGCAGTTGATCCGCTGATAATCGCCCTGGCTTGTCGAATTGCAGCTTGGGTAAAAGTGCCTCCGCTGGGCGATAGCCCATTGATGGCGGAAATTAAGTTGCTCTTGCCAGAAGGACCTTGGAAATTCCCACCTAAATGCGCGGTTACATTTGGACCAAATGAAACCAGTGCAATCCGGGTTGTGGTATTGCCATCGGGTAACAAGGTGTTAACGAACTGGATGGCAGCACTTTTAGCGGCGGCCATTCTGCCCTCGGAATTCATGCTACCAGAACGGTCAATAACAAGGACGATGTCTGAGGTAACGATGCTATCGCGAGCACGAATCTCAAGACTTAGATCCCAGGTGTTCAACATGCCGGGCACAGGAGTGGCGTTTTTGTCGAGTTGGACTTCGCCTGGATCAATCTCAGCGGGGAAACTGAATAGACCGTGATGGCCAGGGAAGGGTTGCGGACCTGGATAGAAAATGCCAACCGGACCAATTTCAACCGGATAGCCAATGCCATCAGCATCTTCAAAGGGTTCTTCGGTATCTATCTGGTCGCGAACATTTTGTACAAGCAAGCCAGTTTCAATCTTTTTGAAACCATCAGGTGTAAAGTCTTTGCCTTCCGCATCAACTTGTTTTACAGAATAAGTGTAAATGTCGCCTTTAGCATTGGTTTTGGGTAGATCAGACCAAGAAACAGTGCTTAAACCATCAGGTAATTCTTTTAGCTCTGTGCTAAGCAGTGCCACAGGAACTTCATTAGCGTTCGATTGGCGGTATAGCCTAAGCCAGATGGTTGGCGCCTTTTCACTTTCCATTTTTGCCCAATCAATAAGCTCTTTGGGCTCGAGTGAATAAAGCCATTCGACCTTTGCCACGACATCGTCTGAGTCTTGTTCTATCCAGGTGTTTGTAAGCGTTAAGCCATTAATGACACTTGTATAGTTAGGAATGGTGAAATCCTTGCCTTCGGCATCAACAATTGCGATGGTGTAAAAAAGATCCTCAGAAAACGAGGGGACATTTGCCCACGTTACTTGGCTGGCGAAATTGGCTTGGATGGGCTGAACGTCTGCGACATCGGTTTTTATGCCGTCAGTATCGATTTGTTGAAGCTTTAGCCAAAAGATCGGTCGGGGTAACTCGCCACCTGCCCAAACTATTTTAGCAGTGACAGATTTTGGTAAGGGTGTTTCATCTGGTGGCTCAGTGGGATCAGGCGTTTCAACCGGGGGTTCAGTAGGATCTGGTGTTTCAACCGGTGGATCTGTTGGTTTGGGTGTTTCTACTGGAGGGTCGGTTGGTTTCGGTGTTTCAACCGGTGGATCTGTTGGTTTTGGAGTCGCCAAAACAGGTCCGGTAGGATCCGGCGTGATTACAGGAGGATCAGTTGGTTCTGCAGTTGCCGTTGGGGGGATGTTGGTTTCAATGGGTTGCAGGATTGGTCCACTTGTTGGGTCAGGCTTCGTTTCTTTTTTGATGAAGGTGTTCCAAATGGTTAGTCCATCAAAACTCTTTGAAGCCACATAATCTTGTGGAACCTGTTCTGTAAACTTTAGATGAAGTTCATTCCAAATGCCTTCATTGACCGAATAAACAATTTCTTTTTCATCTTGGTCATATTTGGGCATTCCATACCAGATGACTTCGGTGTTTGCCTTCGTAATTTTCTTTGGCAAAACATTACTGACGGGTATCCGCACACCATCTTTTTCAGACATGAGCAAGAACCATAGGTCAGGCTTTTGCTCAGGTCCACCTTTCCAGACCTTTTTGGCGTGGATATCAATGGTGGCTGATTTTTCATTGCTAATAGATTGAGCTTCGACAGGTGAAGTGGCGAAGCCCAAAAGAGGGTTCAGGATCAAAAGAACCAGAACAAGAATATTGATTAAAGTTTGGCGATAGCTTTTCATTTGGTTTCTCCTTGGACTAAAAGCTGTAATAGGATGCAAACAAGGTGTTTTGCATTTAATTTCTTAGGACTAAAAAAGGTTGATAAAGGGCGCTTCTGTTTGCGATTATGTTATCTAAGACTAACTTAATTTTTGTTCTCATTAGTTAAGCCTTCTTGAAGGGCTTTCATCCTCATGTTGATTTATCTTCCAAAGGAAAATGTGTCATTCCTCTGAAATTTTTTAATAAGTTTTTGTGATTTCTGGATAGGTAAGTTTATATCAAAAGGACACTAAGCGCTTCAAGAAACCACGAAAATTCTATAATTTTAATGATAAAAATCCTAATGCACGTATAAGGTTATGTATAAGGTAGGGCTTACTTTCTTGATGTGACTAAAAACGACAAAAAAAGCTTTGTTTTTTAGACATGAGCAATCCAATGATGACAATCCGGGGAACCTCATAAAAATGAGCCATTAACATCAGGATTCTTAGCTGAAAGATTGTATTTAGGCTTAAAGAGTGGCTTTAAATCCTTTTGTTTCAGGCTTCTTTGTAGATAAATCCCTGCCGGTAAGGATTGAGGTTTTTCCATAAACTGAAACCTTAACCCAAAAAGCGGGTTTTATTGAATATGCACAGATATGCAAGTGAGATCTTTGCAAATTTTTAACAAAGTTTTGGTGGCGTTCAGCCTTGCCAAACTCAATTGGAGAAAACAAATGAGACCTAAAAAAGCCATTGCGATTATTGGTTTAGGCGCGATTTTGCCCGATGCAAATAACGTGACCAGCTTTTGGAACAACTTATTATCTGCCCGCTATTCAATTACTGATATTCCTGGTGACCGCTGGGATGTGAACCTCTATTATTCCCCTGATCGTTCGGATCAAAATAAGTCCTACACAAAAATAGGCGCTTTTGTGCGCGATTACAACTTTGAAGCCCACAAAATGGGTATCGCTATTCCCCCACGGGTTTTAGAGCAGATGGATTTGATCCAAAAATGGAGTTTGGATGCCACTCATCAAGCCCTAACTGATTATGGATGGCCGGCAAAAGCCATTGACGGTGACCGGGTAGCAGTTATTTTGGGCAATTCAAACGCTGGAGAATACCATTACCGTTCGACCTTTCGCATTTTGCTTCCGGAATATCTTAAAAGCCTTGAAAACCAAGCGGCTTTTAAGGCTTTGCCTGCAAATACGCAAGAGGCCTTGTTGGAAGGAATTCGACAAGACTTGTACGCACAAATCCCAGCCATTACCGAAGATACCATGCCGGGTGAACTCAGTAACATCATTGCTGGTCGCATTGCGAATGTTTTCAACTTTAATGGACCGAATTACATTTCGGATGCGGCTTGTGCTTCATCACTGGCCGCTTTGCAAGGTGGCATTGATGCTTTACAGGACGACCGTGCGGATTTAGTTGTTTCCGGTGGGGTGGACCGAAGCATGGGCGTTGAATCTTACATCAAGTTTTGCCGCATTGGTGCCTTGAGCGCGGTGGGCAGCATGCCTTACGCAGATGGTGCGGATGGCTTTGTGATGGGCGAAGGTGCCGTCGTTTACCTCTTAAAACGTCTTGAAGATGCCGAAAGAGATGGCGATAAGATTTACGCTGTGGTGCGTGGCATCGGTTCCAGCTCGGATGGCAAAGGTAAGGGCATCACTGCACCCAATCCTGCGGGGCAGCAGCGGGCGATTGAACGTGCGCTTAAAGACGCGGGCATCACGCCGGCTGAAATTGGCTTGCTTGAAGGTCATGGTACGAGCACCAAGGTGGGTGATGTGGTGGAACTGAATAGCTTGCAAAGCGTTTTTGGGCCATATAATCTCAAATCGGGCAGCATCGCATTGGGCTCTGTTAAAAGCAATATCGGCCACCTCAAGAGTGCATCTGGCGCGGCCGGTTTGCTAAAGGTCATTCTTGGGCTTAATCATCAAGTTTTGCCACCAACTGCCAATTTCGAGAAACCAAACCCGGCAATTGATTTTGCCCAAAGTCCCTTCGCGCCTGCTTTACGTGCTGATGAATGGCGCGCTAAGAATGGTAAAAACCGCTTCGCTGGTGTGAGTTCCTTTGGCTTTGGCGGGACCAACTTCCATGTCATTTTGGAAGCTTATGCTCCGGAACTTTCTGGCACGGTAAAAGGATCCGTTTCGGTTCCCTTGCAAATTTCGGATTTGCCGGCTGTCAGTATCCCAGAACCAATTGAACGTAAACCTATTGAGAGCAATGAAGAAGTCAAAGCGTATGTGCTTCAAGCGGTGAGTGAAAAAACGGGCTATCCCGTCGAAATGCTCGACCTTGAACTGGATTTGGAAGCCGATTTGGGCATTGACACGGTCAAGCAAGCTGAACTCTTTGCTCAAGTGCGTGAGCATTTTGGCATTGCCAGGCAAGATGATTTGCAGCTTGCCAATTACAACACGCTTGAAAAAGTGATTGCTTTTGCCGCGGAATTCAGCCAAGCAGGTTTTGGTACTTCCAAAGCAGAAAAACCTAATTTGAAGCAAAACCCTGAACCAGAGTTAAGGTCTCTGGACCTTTCTCCGAATAAAACAGAGAAAGCACCTTTACACGGGCTTTATTTTGCTTCCTCCCAAAGTTTGACGGGCTTATTGGACCAGCTCAGCACGGATCTTGAGAAGGTCAGTCGAGGAGAGCTGCCCCAATCGCGCCTGCCAGAAAACAGCGCCATTGAAAAGCCAGAAAGACTCGCCATCGATTATGCTGACCCAGCTGAACTCGCCAAACGCCTCGAGCGCGCCATCGACATCCTGAGTAAACCAGAGCCTAACCTGACTGCATTGCAAGCCTTGGGCATTTACAAAGGGCAAGGCACACCCGGCAAGGTGACCTTCATGTTCCCCGGGCAAGGCTCGCAGTATGTAAACATGCTCAAAGATCTGCGAGAGCATGAAGCCATTATCGAACAAACTTTCATTGAGGCTGACCAAGCTTTACTTTCCACCTTGGGCAAACCGCTCACCGAATACATTTACGCCAATGGTGACCCTGAACAAGTTGCTCAGGCAGAAGCCGAATTGAAAAACACAAGCATCACGCAACCGGCTATCCTCACCGTTAACGTTGCCTTACTTCGTTTGTTGCAACAATACGGCTTTGAACCCGATTTTGTGGTGGGTCATTCCTTGGGTGAGTATGCCGCATTGGTGGCATCTGGTGTGATGGATTTTGCCTCAGCGCTCAAAGTTGTGGCAGCGCGCGGAAGAGAAATGTCGAATCTGAAACTAGATGACAAAGGCTGTATGGCGGCCGTGCAAGCACCTATGGAAGAGGTCGAAGCCATCATTAAAACTTGCTCCGATTATGTCGTCATTGCCAACGCCAATAGTCCCATGCAGTCCGTTTTGGGTGGCACGACGGCCGGTGTAGATGAGGCTATCCAACGCTTTACTGATGCCGGTTACCAGGCGGTGAAAATCCCTGTTTCGCACGCTTTTCATACCAAGATTATCGCGCCAGCCAGTGTGCCACTGCGCAAAACCATCGAGAGCATGGACATAAATGTTCCACAAATCCCCATTATCGCCAACGTTGACGCGGAGATTTATCCCCATGGTCGTGAGGAAATTATAGAGCTGCTTTCCAAGCAAGTCGCATCGCCTGTGCAGTTTGTGCGCAGCATGCAGAAGCTTTATGAACTGGGTGCACGGGTGTTTGTAGAAGTGGGTCCTAAGCGGGTTTTGAACGCTTTGGCGAACGATAACTTGAAGGACAAAGAGGGCATTATCACTTTGGCAACAAATCATCCCCGAAAAAACAGCGTGGTGAGTTTCAACGAAGCCATGTGTGGCATGTTGGCTGCTGGCATTAAGCCAAAGCGTCAGGAAGGTTTTGTGGAAAGCATGTTAGAACAGCCTTCAGGTACTGTTATATCTCCCACGCTTCAGGTTCCCGATGGTGAAGTGAGGCTGAGTGGTTCGGTGGTGATTAGCGGTGTTGGGCTTGGCTTGCCGGGCAAGTCACGCAAGGTTTTTGAGGATGATAACGTCGCCAGTATTCTCAAAGGCGATATGCGCATTGAAGCCTTGCCCGACAGTCGACGCAAAGATATTTTGAGCCATAACGTTGTCCGTTTAGAAAAAGGGAACGGCAACGCGGAAATGCAAAAAATCACAGACCTTGAGCAAACGATTAGCCTTGCCGGACAGCGAGGTAGCTTTGACCTGACCGAGGAATTTGGCATCTCAACAGAACGCGTCGAAAGCTATGACCTGAGCACCCAGTTGGCGATTGCCGCAGGTTTGGAAGCGCTGCGCGATGCGGGTATCCCGTTAGTCATGCAGTATCGCCAAACCTCAACCGGAGGTTTTTTGCCGGATGGTTGGAAACTACCCCAATCGATGCAGGAAGAAACTGGCGTTATCTTTGCTTCGGCTTTTCCTGGCTTAAATAACATGGCAAAGGAAACACAACGTAATTATCGCTCGCAAGCCCTGACCGAAAAGATACAAACGCTTGAGGAATTACTGGCCTCCTTATCTGACGATGATACGAAGTTCCGCGCTAAACTTGAAGCTGAGCTCGCAAATCATCAACAGGCGCTTCGGGACCTCGATTACACGTTTGACCGCCGTTTTATCTTCCAGATTCTCTCAATGGGACATTCGCAATTTGCCGAACTGATTGGCGCGCGCGGACCCAACACCAGCGTGAACGCTGCCTGTGCTACAACCACCCAAGCGATTGGCTTGGCGGAAGATTGGATTCGCACAGGTAGAGCGCGTCGCGTGATTGTGGTTGCCGGTGACGAAGTTACAGATGAGAACCTGGCGGGTTGGATTGGCACCGGCTTGTTTGCAAGTGGTGCCGCGACCACGCAAAGCGAACTGCGTAACGCGGTTTTGCCATTTGACAAACGCCGTAACGGCATGATTATGGGCATGGGGGCTGCAGCTTTGGTGGTAGAGGCGATGGATGGCGCGGTTGAACGTGGCATTGAACCCATCGCCGAAATTCTTGCCAGCCAAATCACCAACAGCGCTTTTCATGGTACGCGCATTGACATTGAACACGTCAGTCATGTGATGGAAACCTTGTTGAAGACAGTTGAAAGCAGATTTGGACTCAAACGTGATGCGATTGCCGACAAAACAATGTTTATGTCGCATGAAACCTACACGCCGGCAAGAGGTGGTAGCGCGAGTGCTGAAATTTATGCTTTGCGCCAGGTTTTTGGTGAGCATGCCAACAAGGTGATTATCGCTAACACCAAAGGTTTTACTGGTCACACGATGGGCGTGGGTGTGGAGGATGTTGTCGCGGTAAAAGCGCTGGAAACGGGCATTGTGCCCCCAATAGCGCATATTGATGAAGACTTTCAACCCGACCCAGACCTGGGCGACCTCAATTTGTCTAAGGGCGGAAGCTATAAGCCCAACTTTGCCTTGCGCCTGGGCGCCGGATTCGGCTCACAGTTGGCCATGCTCTTTTTGGCAAAAGTAGCGCAAAGTAGCCAACGGGTGAAAAATACAATCCATGACAAATGGCTGGCGGCCGTATCAGGCTACGCAAAACCAGAAATAGAAGTGGTTAAACGCACCTTGCGCATTAAGGATACGGGCATTCCAGAAATGCCCAGGAAAGAAGCTGATTGGCATTTTGGTTTGTTGCCCAGGCTTTGGGCAGGGGCGGCACGGGTCGAACATGCACCTGTTGAGCTACCCGTTGAAGAAAAAGCGCTATCGACTTCTGTGCCAGCCGAAGTGGCTAAGCCCGCTCCTAGGATCGAGACAGATTTAGTAGTTGACGAGGCTGTGGAAGCCTTTGTTTTAGGTTTGGTCGCAGAAAAGACCGGCTATCCGGTTGAAATGCTAGACCCAGATTTGGACCTTGAAGCCGATTTGGGTATTGATACCGTGAAACAAGCTGAGCTTTTTGCCAGCATCCGCGAACATTACCAAATACCACGTCAGGAAGACTTGCAATTGGCGGAATACAACACACTAAAGAAAGTGTTTGCCTTTGTTCATGGGAATGTCTCAGTTGAATCGGAAAAAGAAATCGTAGCAGAAGTTTTGCTTGAAGAGAGTTCATCCGCTGGTCAGAATGAAGCGGATAAGCAGGCAATCAACGAATACGTGCTCGCCGCGGTTGCTGAGAAAACAGGCTATCCGGTTGAGATGTTGGACCCGGATTTAGACCTTGAAGCTGATTTGGGCATCGATACGGTGAAACAGGCTGAGCTCTTCGCCCAGGTGCGCGCGCATTTTGGCATTCCCCGCCAGGAAGATTTGCAACTGGCAACTTATAACACCTTGCGAAAAGTGGTCGGTTTTGTGGAAGAAGCGTTGACGGCTGTGCCGCAAACAAAACCTGAAGAACCTGAGGTAATCGCGGAGCTTGTTGTTGAAACTCCTGTGGATGAGAAATCAGAACAAGCCAAGATTGTTCGCCTGAGAAGCGTGCAACCACGCTTAATTACTCGGTTGGATCTGACCGAATCGACTGGGCAGACTTTGGACAAGGGAAAGGTCCTCATCTTAAGCGGCAAGCACAAGGCTGCATCAAAATTGGCTTCGGTGCTGAAAGCCCGAGGCGTGGATGTGAAACAGCTTAATCAAAATGAGCTGGATGAAGTTACCCAGGAATGGCTACAGGATGCGAATCTGAAGGGCGTTTTCAACCTCTATGGCTTGGATGAAGACCCTGCGATTTCGTCCGCAGCCCACAAAGCCTGGCAGGATGAGCTCTCACAAAGGCTCGAAACCTTGTTAGCTGTCGCACAGGCGATGCCTGGCGATGCTTTCTTGATCTCGGCAACCCGGATGGGTGGTCAGCATGGCTTCTTCAACACCCAAAATCCATCTGGAGGGGCCTATAGTGGTTTTACCAAAGCCTTTGGTTTGGAACGTGGCGTTTTGGCTAAAGTGGTTGACTTTGAAGCTAAAGCCGGCATCGCATTCATCGCCAACACTTTGGTGGAGGAAGCCTTAAATGATCCCGCCAGCACTGAAGTTGGCAGGGAAAAGGGTTTGCGCTTTAGCTATGGTTTGCAAGAGTTTGAGCAAGAAGCCAACCAACCCAGCTTTGAAGAGGGTAGCGTCTTTGTTATCAGTGGCGCGACCGGTGGCATTGCTGAACCCATTTTGATGAACCTTGCCAGTCGCGTGCGTGGAAGATTTATGCTGCTTAGTCGCACAAAATTGCAAGACCTGGATGAGAGAACCTTGGGCTTGATGCAAAACGATAAAGCGACGCTGAGAATGGAGCTTATGCAAAGCCTTAGCCAGAAGATGGGCAAGAAACCCACGCCGGTTGAAGTGGAAAAAGAAATCACCAAGCTGGAAAAATCGGCTGGGATCCATCACCTGATGGCGGAGATTGCCAAAAAGGGCAGTCAGGCCCATTACATCAGTTGTGATGTGGCAGATGCTTCTTCGGTTGAAAAAGCCATCGCCGAGATTTCAGGTTTGACCGGCCATGTCGATTATCTGGTGCATGCTGCCGGTTTTGAGAAGAGCCAAAAGCTGGAAAACAAGACCCCAGACGAGTATAAACTTACCTTTTCACCTAAAGTTCTTGGTTTGTTCAATCTCTTGCAGGCTTTTAAGGCATCCCAACGCGTTCCCAAGGCTGTGGTGATGTTTAGTTCGATTGCCGGCCGCTTTGGCAACGCTGGGCAGGTGGACTATAGCGCAGCGAATGATATGCTTGCTAAATTGAGCTATGCCTTGCCCGCACAATTCCCTGAGACGCATTTTGTGTCTTTGGACTGGGGGCCTTGGGCGGAAGTGGGCATGGCAAGCCGCGGAAGCATCCCACAGATTATGGAGCGTGCGGGCATCCAAACCCTACCACCAAACGAAGCGGCACCTGTGGTGGGCGATATGCTTTTGGCTGGTATTCAGGGCGAGGTGGTCGTTGCTGGCGAGCTGGGCATGATGACGCGCAATCCTTATAAAAATCATGCTGTGGACATCAAGCGTGCCGATAGAAGCTTGCGCGAAGGCAGATCAGAGCATACTATGTTTAGTCAATTGAGTGCTTTTAACCCCTTCGAGGAAGGCATGACCTTTGAAGCGAATCTTGATCCAGCCCAGTTACGCTGGCTGCAGGATCATTCCATTCAAGGTATCCCAGTACTACCAGGTGTGGCGGGAATCGAAGGCTTTAGACGGGCAGCCAAACACATCGCTAACCGTCTTAGTTCAACTGACGGTAAGCTGAACGTAGACAAAGTGGAAGACATCCACTTTTTAGCGCCGTTCAAGTTTTACGGAGGTAAATCGAGAACCTCAACCTGGTATATCAATACCTTCCGCAGCGAAAGAGGTATCGAAATTGACGCGCGCTTGTTGTCCTTTAACCCGCGCATTCCTGGCGAAGATAAATCTACCGTGCACTTTACCGGACGGGTCATTTTGAAGGAAGGCAAATCTGAACGCGCGCGAAAACAAGCCTTGCCGGAGCGCGTGAATGAAACACTGGACGCCGATGAGATCTACCGCCTGTTCTTCCATGGACCTGCTTTCCAAATTTTGAATGGTGCAGGCGCCAACGAAGACGGCGTGGTGGCATCGCTTAATACAGACTTATTGCATGAGTTGGCGGAAGAAAACAAGTACTTGATCACGCCAATGCTCATCGAATCTTGTTTCCAAGCGGTCGGGCTCTATGAGGCAGGTTTGAGTGGTCGTATTGCTCTGCCAGCTTCTGTGGGAACGGTGACCGTTTACGAACACACAATCAACGGCTTGCCACTCTATTCAGAAATTACACCCCATGACACGGGAGATGAAGTGGGTTATTCCGCGCGGGTGATTGACGCCGAAGGAAACCTTTATGTGGAAATTGACGATTATCGCACTGTGAAGCAAGCGCTTGGTGCTGAAGAGGCTATTTTGAAGCCGATTAGAAACATGCTCAACGAAAAAAGGAGTTAAGATGATTTACTGGACCTATAGTTCATTTACTCAAGACGATATTGACCGATTTGAAACGGATATTGACAAAATACTAAGCGAGGAAGAGGGACGCGCTTATCGAAAATTAACTATACCAAAGCGAAAACATGAGTGGCTTGCCAGCCGTGTTTTGGCCAAGTGTTTGGTTGCAAAGGTGTTTGCCGAGCAAGATTTGCACATGTGCGAGGTTGAAGTGCATAAAGAAGCCAGCGGTATGCCTTTTATTGTTGTGGATGGAAAGCGCACGGGTCGCCTTTCGCTTAGCCATTCTGGCAATGCAACGATTGTTGCTTTCTCGCCTGATTCAGATGCGCGCGTTGGCGTGGATATTGAAAGGCTGGAAGAGCGCACCGCACAGATGACAGACTTGTTCTTTACGCCACATGAGTCGCGTTGGGTGGCAAGTTTTGAAGGCTATCAGCTTTCCTTAGCGCAAAATCTTGTATGGAGCGCGAAAGAAAGCTATCTCAAAGCGATTGGCAAAGGCTTACATCTGGACACTCGCAAAGTTGCTATTGGAAATGTGGACTTGGTCAACAGCAACTCGGGTATCTGGCACGATATTGCCTTTAGCACGAGTAATCAAGATGAATTGCGCTATACAATGGTATTCCAAGCCCGCAGAAATTATGTCTTGACACTCTGTGCTGACCATTTGCGAAAGCTGGAGTATGTCCCCTTTGAATTAGCTCAGGTTGAGTTGTCTAAAGAGTCACCAGCGCTTTGCTTGGCTTGTAGAGCCTAAGCTCGTCTTCAAAGCGCAAGCCATGCGCTTCTAGTACATCCAGGCGCTGCAAAACTGCGGCGCCTTTTAGGATGTGGCTGGAAATATCAGCACAATGCCTTTGCGTGTAGTCTTCAAGGTAAGTTCCTTTGACCCAATCATTGAAGGCGCCCATCGATGGGCCGGTCCAAATTTGGTAGTCCATTTCACGCCCTTGGGTGCCGATGCTACTCCATCTTGAAGCCAGCCCAAGGTACCAGCGGAAGATGAGGGCCATCTTCACTTTCGGGTCTTTTTCGGCACGTTCAATTTGAGAGGGGTCACGTTGCCTGAAGAATTTGAGACATTCATCCCATACCTGGTCAAGGGTCATTTTGAAGGTGGTTTTCTCTAATTTTTCGCGCTCATCTTGCGGGATTTCTTCGATGCTGTTGTAGCGGCTGTAGATGTCGAAGAGTTTCTGACCGCGCATGGCAAACATGGTGCCACGTTTGAGCACCTGTACTTTGGTGCCCATTTCGAACATGTCACTGGCGGGTGCCATGGCAACGTCAGTCAGGTCCATTTGAGATAAAAGTTTGCGCGTGTGCTCTGAGGCACCGGCTTCAACACAGGCTTGGTTTACAGAGCCGGTAACCACATATGCGGCACCCATTTTGAAGGCGGCAAAGGCAGATTCGGGCGTGGAAATGCCACCACCCGCGCCAATCCGAACCGGCTGGCTAAATTGATATTGCGCTTGGTAGGCGTTTCGCAGGGCGATGATGGCTGGCAATATGCACACTAGCGGACGGTTATCGGTGTGGCCACCCGAGTCTGCTTCGGCGGTGATGTCATCTGCCATGGGCACTTTTTGGGCGAGCTCGGCTTGCTCAGCGCTAATTTTGCCGGCGTTGACCAGTTTGTTCAGGATTTCTGCTGGAGCGGGTTGTAAAAAGCGGCTGGCAACTTCTTTTCTGGACACTTTTGCGATGATTTTGTTGCCGATTTGTACGGACCCATCCGTATTTTTTGAAAGGCCACTAGCGCGATACCAAACCAGGTTGGGTGTGATAGTGAGATATGCCGAAGCCTCAATGGCTTTGACGCCGTGCTTGAGATAGAGCGCCACCGTGTTTTCTTCCATGGCTGGTTCGAATGGGCTGTTGAGCAAGTTGAAGAGGTAGTTGCCATTGGGGAGGGCGGCTTTGATTTCGAGTATAGCGGATTCAAGGCGGTCTGGCAGCATGCCACCCGCGCCGAATGAGCCCATAAAGCCGGCTTTGCCCATGGCGATGACCATGGCTGTGGAAGAGATGCCGCCTGCCATCGCGCCGGCGTAAAGTGGAAATTGGCAGCCGTAGGTTTGGGTGAAGCTCGCGTCACCAAATTGAGTTGGGATAAAGGCTGGCGCGCTGGCGATGACTTTTTCGTTTTCTGTCGCTTGCTTGCCGAGGAAGTAGTCAGAACCGTTTTCGATGATGGAAAAAGGCTGATCCAGTGTTTCGAGCAAGGCGCGAAAGGCCTCTTTGCTAAATGCTTGTCTTTGGATCAGGTCCTCAGATTGGGTAGAAATAGGGGTGTGTTTAAACCATAAGTTTTGTTTCATAATAACCTCATAGTACTTAACACCATAAAGTGGAATTGGTTCGAAAATGGTCAGGATATGGAAAAACATCGTGGAAAAGCCTCTTATAAGGCAGCTCGATGAAGTTCGGTTAATGGACAATGTATTACAGAGATTTTTACGTTATGGTTTGCGATTGAGTTGCTCTAATCGATCTTTTCTGCTTTGTTCAAGTTTTTGTTCAGCTCTTTGGATATCTCTCTCGCAAATGGTTACGTTTTCGGGCATGTACTCTTTGGCTGATTTTAAGGCTTTTTTATACCACACCAACGCCATCTGGTAGTTCTTTCCATATTCATAGTATTGCCCCATATTCTCATATTCAACGCTGATTAGTGGGCTGGCAAAGCGTTCGCGAATAGAAATAGCTTCATCAAGTAAAACTTTAGCTTCTTCAGGGTTATTTTTGCGAAGATTGATTATCGCCAAACCACTTAAGGCACTGGCACTTGTACTGGGATCGGTGATCTGACGCGAAATGTCTAAAGCTTCTTGGTAAGCCTCTTCTGCAAGTTTTAAGGCGTTGATCATTCTAAGACTGTTGCCGTGAGTGAGTAAGGTCTTGACTAGGTTAACCAAATCTTGTTGCTCTCTAAAAAGATCACAAGCTTTTTTGGATTTTTTTATGGCGATGCGGGGTAAGGACATTTGGCGGTAAACCGATGCCAACTTGCTCAGCGGGATGGTGTTGAGCTGGGCTTGTTTGCGTAATCGGTTCATCAGCACACAAAATTCAAGAAGGAAAGCTGCAGCGATTTTACGGTTTTGAAAGTTGTAAATGGTAGCTATTTCCGAAAGTGTTTTTATCCACTCAGTATAGGCTTTGTGTTTATAAAGTCCCTTGGCGGCTAGCTTGTAGAGTTGTAAGGAAAGGTCCAAGTCGCGTTCTTCTCTTAACAAAGCACTCAAGTTTGCGCTTGCAACATATTTTGTAATACCGGTTGTGTTGTTCATAATCGTAAAAAGTAAGTCTTTAGAGAGTTTTCTTTCGCCAGTTCGGGCGAGCGTTGAGAATATGGCATTGATGATATGGGCAGCTTCTTCGTATTCTTCCAGGGAAATCAAGATTTTTTGCCAATTTAAAGCTATGTTGAGGGCAACGCTAGATATGACACCAAGTTGTGGATAGTGAACTAACGAAGACAACAATCCATCAGGGTGAATGAGCGATTCTCTTAGTTCAGCTTCATCCTCTGGCAGCTCTAAATCGATTTTTTTTGCAAGGTCGCTAAGCAGGTGAACTTGAAGTTTGTCACCAAGTTTTAAATATTTGTTGATGGCTTCTTTGGGAATTACTTCTGAAAAATGTTTTTGAAGCGGTGCTTGATGCATGTAATGGATTGTTTCATCGCGAATTTGAACATCTAGCAAGCCTAGCTCAACGCATTTGACTATCCAAGCCTCAAGTTCCTGGTCTGTTTGAAAGGGAAAATCTGAAATGTCAAAGAGTGTTTTTATGCCAAGGAAGTTATAAGCAGTCTCGATGACATAATAAGCCTCGAGTCTTACAAGGTCAATATTGTACAGGCTAGCCAATCTTTCTTGGAAAGTGGTTGGATCAAGCTTTATAGAAATTTTAGCTAGTTGAATTACTTGGTCATCAAATGTCTTGTTAGTCATGAGCAATCCTCTGCGGTGCTGGAATGATTATACCCAATGGGCAAAGTGTGGAGGAGAAAGTGCCCGTTCGAAGGACAAGGCGGCTTCTTATAGCGAAAAAAGCCGGTTTCTTAGTAGCAAGAGGGAGTTGAACCAATTACCTTTTTGTTACGAAGTAGTATCTTGAAATCGGAACGATTGATCTTTTTACTTGTCTTTTTTGAGTTGATAGTACCTATGTTCGTTGTTAGCAATACAAACGACGATTAGGTACTAAACACAACAAGGTTAAATTGAAATAGTCACGCATAATGATTGAACCCAAGATGAAAGCACAATCATGTTTGTAGGCCGTCTGCTTGCAAGTGATCTAAAGCAACCTTAAAAGCTCACTATTGTAAGGGGGGAATCTCCTGTGATAAACCTATAATAATTTTCCTCACTAAACACCAAATAAAATGAACGTAAAATCATAAAAGCCCCTCGAATCCAGGTAAAATCAAATCAAGTTTTTCAGTGCACACTGGGTGCACTGGGTTTTGGTACACTTATTTTTAGTAAAGGCAGGTAGCTATGTCACAACGACAGCAGTTGGAACGCATTATGGAAATCGACAGACGCATTCGGGAGGGGGCATACCCGAACGCGGAAACGATGGCGGAAGCCCTGGAGGTCAGCAGGCGGGTTATCTTCAATGACCGCAGTTTCATGATTTATCGTTTGGGGGCGCCAATTGCGTTTGACCGCGAACGGGGCGGTTGGTATTACACCGAGAAGACGTGGTCTCTGCCGGGGGTTTATGTGACTCAAGGTGAGTTGATGGCTTTCTTTCTCTCTTTGGAGATCACGAAACGCTACATCGGAACTGATCTTGAGTCACCTCTTCGTTCGGCTGTCGATAAGATCGCTAAGGCAGTCAAGGGTGCAGTTAGTGTGGAGATCAACGATTTGCGCTCTCATTACACATTTTCGGATTTTAACACCATCAGCTTGGATGCCCAATTGCTGATCGACTTGCACCATGCCATCCTCAATCGCCAGGAGGTGTGGATGCGTTACTACTCGGCTAACCGGGCTGTAATGACTGAGCGTGTGGTTTACCCCTATCACTTGCACAATTTTCAGGGAGATTGGTTTTTGGTCGCCTTTGACACTTTCCGCGACAGTTTTCGGATCTTTTTAGTAGGTCGCATTCAGGAAATGAGCTTACTGAAAGAGAAGTTTGCCTTGGATGAGACCTTTTCTGCGGAGGATTGGATTAGCAGCGGTTTTCAGCTGCATGCGGGTGAGGCGACAGAGGAAGTAGCGATCTGGTTCAGCCCGAATAAAGCGCAGTTCATCCGCGAGCGCAAGTGGCACCCCAGCCAGACAATCGAGGAACAAGCAGACGGCAGTCTCATCTTGCATCTGAAGACTGGTGGATTGGTGGAGGTGCGCAACTGGGTATTGCGATTTGCGGATGACGCTGAGGTGTTGAGACCTGACAAGCTCAGACAGGACCTCACAAAAGAAATCAAAAAACTATCCGAGCGTTATGGCATTAGCCACGCTGTTGAAGGATAGATAATAAGGATAAACACATTAGGAGAATGGTATGGAAAAGAAGATCGTATACGGAATGACTAACTTGGGGTTACTGTTTATCCCTGAAACGAGGGCAAACGAGCTGGCGGATAGCAATAAAGCTTTGCTCACTGCCAAGACCTGGGGAGAGTTCAAAGCGCTGGTTTCGCAGGAGATGTATGAATTCTACCTGGTCTACTCATACCATTACGAAGGTCCCAGAGAACCCGAGGATGGTGATTATGCGCCTTTTGATATCGCGCCTGAAACACCTTTCACGCCCAATGATGTCGTGATGTATGATGTTCTGCCGGCACATCCGGAGATTGAGATGTCGGAATGGATGCCGGAAGAAATTCAAGCCAAGTTTGGCCGCAAGATGGGCTACTCTGCAATGGATATGAATGTTCCCGGCGGTTCCATCCTGGTCTTGAAGGAAAAGCAGATGGACAAGATTGTCGCTGAGTTAGAAAAGCTAGGTTACGTATGCCGACGGGATGATGACCTGCTTATGGCTGGCACCACCCTGGATTTTGATCCGGATGATTATGCCTTCCCAGATATGGATGAGGAAGAAGAATAGGTAAACGAAAGGAGATTGAAATGTCGAACATATACAATAATTATATTGAAGTTATTGGCGATGAGGAAGTAATCACAAGAATGTTCGAGCTTGTCAGATCACAGGAACGGGATTGGGATAAAGACCCTATTCCCAATGTGACTAAAGATGAACAACGGGAATGGTTGGGCTTGGAATTTGATTTCAAAAAAGTTGTTCCTATCCCAGAAGAGTTTACAAAAAAGTCTAGGCGCCGGGCTGGTCTGGCCTTATGGCTCATGGATAACTGGGGAACCAGGTCAAATGCATACTGCGCTTCCACTTACTTCATTGACCCAACGGAAATAGAAGTTGTAGACGGTTTTAATCTATCTGATTACGTCAATCCTGCCTGTGCAAAAATATCTTACCTTACTAGCAACTCATCTGCGACACCTGTTACCGCAGCCTTATCCAAACAGTTTCCTGAGTTGACCTTCAAGCATGTTTGTGAAGGAGAAGATATAGAAGGATGGGCGTATGAGGTTTGGAAAGCGGGCAACCTTATTTCAACCTTCTATCATAAGGAGGGTAGCTACTATGGTGTGTCTCGGGATGAATAGGTAGGTATGATATCGCAAGTTGATGTGGACAGGGGGCACTGTGGAAAGTGAGTCCGATAGCTATGTGTAGAAATATATTTGTTAACAGTGATAAAGTTTACAATATTGCTTAGCTTTCTTTGCGTGCGATAAGATTATTGGGTTTCTATACTTTAAGTAACAGTATTTAGATTACAGAGAAAAACTATGACAACTAATCTCATTATTGCTCCGCCCGCCGCTGGCAAAACAGCGACTTGTATCGATCGCATTTTGGCGATCCACAAAGAGAAACCACTTGCCCGAGTGTGGGTGGTGGTGCCCAACTCGCAAAAGGCTGCCTATTTCAAAAAACGGCTGGCTGAAGCTGGCGGCAGCATGGGCGTCAAGGTGGGTGCCTTCCGCAATTTCTACCAGGAGATCCTGGAGGAAAACGGTTGGTTTACCCCAGTCATTACCCCTGCGCTATCATATCGCTTGATCCAGGAAACCGTAGATGAGGCCTTTTCTGCTGGTGAACTAAGGCATTACGCGGCCATCAAGGATAAGCCTGGCTTTCTTACCGTTTTACGCGATGCCTTCGCTGAATTGCGCAGCGGGATGGTGAGACCTTCGGCTTTCCTGGACTACACGCGCGATGCTTCTCCTGCCCGGTCTGAGCTGGCAATCCTTTACGATCGCTTCCTTGCCCGCCAGGAAACGCTTGGTTGGGTTGACACTGAAGGGCAAGCCTGGCAAGCGATTGGAGCTCTCGAAAACAATCCAAGCATAGGTTCAGGGTTGAGCCTGGTGATCGCGGATGGTTTTACATCCTTCACTGCATCCCAAAGGCAATTTCTTAAGCAGCTCAGCCAAAAGGTGGGTGACCTCTACATCACCCTCACCGGGGAAATTGGCTCGACCCGCCAGGTGGATGGGCGGTTGCTCGGTGTGCTAACGGATTTGCAAACCGATCTATCTCCCGATATCATCGAGCATATCGCCTCACCTCGCTTACCCGAAAATGTCCTGCAGATGCAGCGGCATGTTTTTGAGCCGGGTGAGGTCCAGCAGCTGGACGTGCAGAGACCATTCATGCTTGAAGTTCGCTCGCAAGCTGACGAGGCGCGCGAAGCCTTACGCTGGATTAAACAGCTCCACGTCCGCGATCAGGTTCCGCTGGGAGCCTGTGCGATCTACACCGCAAACATTGAGACTTATCAGCCACTTCTGCGATCTGTTGCCGAGGAATTTGGCATCAAGGTTCATTTCTCGCAGGTTGACTCGCTCAGCGAATCCCCAGTGATGCTCGCGTTGCTCTCGTTGCTCTTGCTTCCGTTAGAGGATTACCCCACACGCTCTCTGTTCAACACGCTGCGTTCGCCCTATTTCGATTTTGGATTGGAACCCAAAGACATAGAAGTTTTGGAGAATACCAGCCAGCAGGCGATTATCGTTAGTGGTAAGGAGCAATGGGATGAAGCCTGGCTGATGCTGCAGAGATCGCAAATGGACGCCGAAGAGCATCCGGACGATGAACGACAGCGCAAAACCCGTGTGCCGGAGTATGATTTTTCAGCCTTGAAGGCGCGTTTTGAGCGTTTTTGGCAATTGTTCGCTCCGATTGAGGTCGAGCGCTCGCAAACCGCGTGGGTGGCATGGCTCGAAGAAATGCTCCTCGGATTGGGCTTTTATGAGAGGATTTTCAGCGAACGTGACAGCCAAGCTTGCGATTCGCTCGGGGACGCTTTGAGGGCCTTGGTCCTTAGCGAAAGTGTTGCCGGGACAAAAGTAGTGGATTATGCCCAATTCATCGCCGATCTGCAGGGAACTTTAGTAAGCACCCCTGTGCAAGAGTCCTGGGAAACCCGTCGGAATGCTGTGTTCGTTGGCAAGATGGTCGAAGCACGTGGTGCTCGCTATGAGGCAGTAGCACTCTTGGGGCTTTCGGAAGGCCTTTTTCCGGTTGTAGAGAACCCGGATCCTTTCCTGGATGAAAATCTACGCAAGGATTTGGGGCTGGAGCCGCGTCTTGGACGTCACCAAGCCAGCACCTTTTACCAAGCCTTTACCCGATCTAACGCGCATTTGCTGTTGACGCGTCCTTACATGACCGAAGAAGGTGAGAACTGGGAGCCTTCCATTTACTGGGAGTCAACTAAAAAACTCTTTTCAAAAAGCGCTATTACGAAGCTAAGTCCCACCAATCTACCGGCTCAAGCGGATGCCGCTTCAACCCAAGAGTTGCTATTCTGGGCGGTGCAGCAGCAAAACTTGCAGTATTCTCAGGACACCGAATTAAGCAAACGCTGGCAAGGTTTACAAAAGTCCCAACAAATCCTGGATGCACGACGTGCCAAGCGGGCACAGGGGATGTTCGAGGGCAACCTTTCGCTCCTTCGCGATCAACTTGCCTCAATATTCTCTCCAACGTATTCCTGGAGCGCGTCAAAGCTAGAAACCTACACGGCCTGCCCCTTCCGGTTTTTTGTCGATGGCGTGTTAAAAATAAAAGCAAAAGAACTGCCCAAACTGGGGCTAGATGTCGCACAAAGAGGCAGCGTCTATCACCGCGTGTTGGAAGTGGTCTACACTCGTGTGAAGCGGGAAAGCGTTTCACCATTGGATATCCTGGACGAAGTTGCGGAAGAGGTGTTCGCGAATGCGCCAAGAGAGTTCGATTTTCGTCCATCAGCACTTTGGGAAGTTGAAAAAGCCGAGCTCCTCGAAAGTTTGCGCGATACTTTGGTGAAACTCGAGGAAATTGGTGGCGGGTGGACACCAAATGGCTTTGAACAATTTTTTGGCATACAGGATAGCCCACCGCTCGTGCTTGACATTGACGGTGATATCGTTCGCATCCGTGGCGTGATTGACCGCCTTGATACTAATTCGGAAGGTTCGCTGCGCGTGATCGATTACAAGTCTGGCAGCGGGCACTTTTCACCATTTGATTTGCAAGACGGCTCACGCTTGCAGCTGCCCATCTACGCCCTGGCAGCACAGGAAGCCTTACGGCTTGGAAACGTTGAGGAAGGCTTTTATTGGAGCGTCAAGGACGCCAAAGCCAGCGCGATTAAACTCTCCAACTTCGAGTATGGAGGGATGGAAGGCCCCGACGCGGCTTACCAGATTGTGCGTGAGCACATTAGGGAGGTGCTTGTGGGAACAAAAGTAGGACACTTTTCGCCAAAAGCGCCTAAGGGTGGTTGCCCCGAATACTGTCCGGCAATTTCTTGGTGCTGGCGATACGAAGCAGGGTACAAAAATGATTGATAAAAAAATTGAGCAAGTCCTAGAACTTTTCACATTGAATGATGAACAGTGCCAAGCAGCGACTGAAGTGGATAGAGATGTGGTGGTCACCGCCGGAGCTGGCAGCGGCAAGACAGCCACGCTTGTGGCACGGTATAGTTGCTTGTTAGCCCAGGGGATAAAACCGCGTCAGATTGCTGCTGTTACTTTCACGATCAAAGCTGCCCAGGAGATGCGTTCCCGCGTTCGGAAGAACTTGGAGGAATTGCAGGCGAAAGCGCAAAGCCCGGAAGATCGCCAGTTTTGGACGGACCTTTCTACCCAAATAGACTCAGCCCGGATAGGTACGGTCCATAGTCTTTGTGCCGAAATCTTGCGCAACCATCCAGCTGAAGCCGGTTTGGATCCGCGTTTCGGCTTGATTGAAGAAGGATTGGCAGTTGCCCTCAAAACCCAGGTGGTGGAAGAGGAAATGGCCAGGCTGGTGGAGGATGATCGCTTTTTGCCATTGCTTTACAACATGCCGGTCAACGATCTGGCCAAATTGCTGAAGCAGATGTTGCAGCGACGCCTGGAAACGCAGGAAACGTTTGAAATACAGATTGATAACAACGCCCGCTTGCTGCGTGAACTTGAGGCACGTATGCTATCCCCCATGATCACGGGTCCAATTAACGCGTTGAGAGCTATGGACTCACGTGAACGCGTGGAGGACGGGGGTCCTGCCCTGGCTGAGATGGTGGCGGGCCTGCTGGATTGTTGGCGCATGGCTGAAAAAGCGTTATCAGAGAATGACTCAGTCCAATGCGCAATAAACCTGTATAACGCAAGGCGCAATTACATGGCCTTGAACAAAGGCAAGAAGACAAGCGAAGTAAAATCGATTATTGCTGAGCTACGAACTGCCTTCGAAGAGATCATTAATCCAATGACCGGCGGAAAGAATGCAACGGATGATTTGCCTTCTTCCGAATCAGAAGCCCTTTTTGAACAATTGCTACCACTTTTGCGGGAAACTTTCGATCGGGTCCACCAAGCTTACCGGGCACATCTGGAGAGAAAGCAGATGCTTGACTTTGACGATCTCGAATTCCATGCCCAGCGCTTACTCAGCATCCCAGAAATCCGCCAGCGTTGGCAACAGGAGTTGAAGGCTATCATGGTGGACGAGTATCAGGATACCAACCCGCGTCAGCGTGATATTGTTAATGCACTGGCGGGGAATCGCGGCTGCTTATTCCTGGTCGGGGATATGCGCCAATCGATTTACCGCTTCCGTCGCGCGGACGTGACCGTTTTTCGTGAGGAGCAGGAACGTATCAAGCGCCAGAACGGTCAGCCGATCACTTTGAACCTCACCTATCGCGCTCATCAGGACCTGTTGAATGCCACTGGCGACTTGCTTGATGACGTGATTGGCACCGAGGAGCAACCCACTCGCAAGTATTATGTGCCTCACAAGCGGCTTGTCGCCTTCAAAAAAGCTCCTGAGCACCCAGTGCAACCTCCGCACCTGGAGTTCATTGTTGGCGCAGGTGAAGAGGCTGCCACGGCCAAAGTGCGTGCAGGACAAGCCCTGGCAGCGCGCCTGTTGGAGCTTAAGCAGGAAGGTCAGATACAGAAGTGGAGTGATGTTGCGATGCTCTTCAGGGCAACCACTGGCTACGCTTACTACGAGGAAGCTCTCGAAGACGCGGGTATTCCCTTTGTCTCGGTGGCTGGCAGGGGTTTTTATGATCGCCCGGAAATCCGAGATTTGCTTAATATTATGCGTGCCCTGGCAGATCCACTTGATGACGTTTCCTTTGCAGGGTTGTTGCGCTCGCCAGCTTTTGGACTGAGCGATGCGGCACTTTTCCAGCTGCGTCAAGCCAAATTACCGTTTTTCGATGCGCTGCGGGGTGAGCTTTGTCAACTAAGTGAGGCAGACCAAGCAGCCGCCAGGCGCGCCTTGGCAATCCTCAATAAGCTCATGCCTTTGGTGGACCGTATCCCAGTTTCTGAGCTTTTGAAACGGGTCATTGATGAACTCGATTACCGAGCCATCCTGGCAACAGCCGATATTAGCCTGGAACATGGCCAATCGATTAAAGCCGCTGGCCGGCTTTGGCGCAACCTGGACAAATTGTTGTCAGATACACAATTGCGCCAGGCGGCTAATGTGCGCGATTTTCTGGAGATGATAGCCACTCTTAGTGATGCTGGTGCACGCGAAGGCGAAGCCCCTGCAGAGGCTGAAGGTTCCATCCGGATGATGACCATTCACGCTGCTAAGGGCTTGCAGTATCCGGTCGTCGTGCTGGCTGATGCAGGCCGCTCCAAACCTCCCAGCAAGTCGCAAGCGTATTTATCGGACGATCTTGGTATCACATTCAAGCTGGATCCACCTCCGATGCTCTTTCGATTGGCACGACACCTGGATAAAGACCAGGATGAATGTGAGGATTTTCGGGTGCTTTACGTCGCACTGACGCGTGCACAGTCTAAGCTGATCATCAGCGGGCATGCGACGATTAATAAAGATGGGAAGGTAATCTTGCCTGGATGGGGTAAGGCTATCGATGAGGCACTTGGATCGCCTTCGGTGCAGTTTATAACGCAACTTGGCCAACCTTTTGAGGTAGAAACGAGTAAAAATCACCCTGTTCGTACAGTGTGCCAGTTGGAGACTCTCCCTTCTATTTTGAACAAAGTGGAGGATTCAGCTTCTGACTTAATGCCTGAGAATGACCTTGTACCGATCTATTTACCCGTTGAGGGCTTCGGGCAGGTGGATTTAGTGGATGAACCCGAGAGGGAGCCCGATCTACAATCCTGGCGAGCTACCCAGACAGACGGTCGGATTTCGGGCACAGTGCTTGGGAGCATTGTCCACAAGGCTTTGCAGCGTTGGCTCTTCACCAGGGATGACAGTTTGGATGCGCTGTTGGAGTCTGAAGCCTGGCGGGCAGGTCTGGCAACGGAAGCGACACGCCAGGAGGTTGTTGTGCGTGCTAAGGCCCTGTTATCGCGCTTCCGTGCGCATTCGATGTGGACTGAAGTGGATTCGGCTCTAGAGCGATACGCAGAATTGCCGTATTCCTACCTCATCAATGAAAAAGTTGAGAACAGGGTAGTCGATCTGCTTTATAGGGATTATGATGGTTGGCACATTATCGACTTCAAGACCGATCCCATCATTTCATTGATGCAAAAGGAGCAACTGATTCAGGTTTATGCGCCTCAAGTCCGGCGATACAAAGCAATCGTTGAATCGAAGCTTGGTGCAACCGTGAGCGGAAAACTATGCTTCCTGGATGACCAGGGCGAAGTAAGTCTTGTTGAGGTATGAGATGTGGATGACGTTAAGGCTAAGAATGGAACAGATCTTCTTTAATCCAAGTCAAATTCATGCTACTTTAAAGAAAATGACATCAGAGGATGAATCATGAACTCCGACCAGAACAATAACTCAGGCTGCCTTTTTCCTTTCTGGGATGACTTCCTGGCCATCTTTATGTTCTTTTTCCTCCTCCAGCCCCCAGGTTCTGGCTCGCCTTTCTTTGATGACGATGAGGAAGGCTGAGAGTAAAGTGGTTTCCATTGATAAAAGGATTCGTGGATGTTCTTTGGAATGAAGACTCCGCTGGTAGATTAAAGCAAAAACAGACCTGTTGATTGTTGTGTTAGTAGCGGTGAGCGGACATCCTTTCCTTCAGATGTTCGAGTCATTGACCTGTTGTCATTAGGAAAAATCCTGAAATCGGAACCTTTGACCTCCGGGTTGGCCATTTTCGCGAACAAATAGTACTCCGGTTAAAAACGGTTAGACGAACTCCGATTGCATAACTAATAGTACTTATTCATTGTACAGAAGTCAAGTTCAAACATTAGAGGTTTAGTATGTAAAATGCTCAAGTTTTTACATAACTTCAACTATAGCTAAAGTGCGTTTTACAAATGCTGTTAACTCCACGTCGTTTATTGGTTCAATATCAGCGAGCGGATTCTGTTGATGATGATAGCTTTTAGAGTAATCATTAATTGCCTTGAGTTCGTTCAAGTGAATTTTCATTCTTTCTAAGCCACTCCCTTTTGGTGCTTCATCAATACTTTTAATAAAACCACCCAACCACTCACCTAATTTAAACTCTTTTGGAAATCGAACGCGAAGATTTCCTTCCAAAACGGGTCGAATACAACGAGCGATACCGATTAGATCAGAATCCCCTTCCTCAATAAATTTTTGCAGTCGGAAGAAGTCTCGCAAGTAATCCGGTAGCGTTTCCTGGTGGATATCCCATTCGCAAAAAACACTCTGTTTTCCATATCGTTTTATTTGGAATGTTTTAACATTTGGATAGTTTTCCCAAAACGATTTTAAGAAAAACGGGTCGTGAGATAATACAATACACTGTTTTGCAATAGCCGCGATTTTCTTTATTTCTTGGCAGGTACTCTTTTTTCTGTGAATATCAAGGCTTGTTATTGGGTCATCTATTATTATCGTTTTTTTCGAAAGGTCAGGATCAGAACGAAGTTGAGCCATGAAGAGGGCGAATGCTAAAGAGCTTTTATCCCCATCACTGAGAACACTTCTGAAACATGGTTCACCTAAAGTTTCGTTAGTGCCAAGCGGTACTGACTTTCCATCTATACTTAAACTGTAGTTCGCACTTGGAGTGCCACCATAAAGTGAAGTTTTTGGCTCTACAATCGAAAAATCGGCTCCAAATTTAAGCAAATACTCATTGATTGTAGTTTTATATTTCTCCAAAATATCTTCACTATACTCTTTCAATTCTTTGCTTTTTTGTTGTTTTTCCTTTTTGAGTGTATCTAGTTGATTTTTCTTGATAATGTAATTAGAACAAATTGCTTCTACACTTGGAGTGAACCGGTGTTGAATCTCAATAAGTCGGTTTTTCTCTTGCTTTATTTGGTTTAAATCCACTCTTTTAGTGTCGACTTTTTTTTGGTCTATGGATTTATTTATTCTTGTAATATTTGCATTATAAACATTAAATTGAGCGCCCAATTCTTTGTAAATTGTAATCAGTGAAAGTGTTTCAGAATCGATCTCAATCGGGTCAAGTGGCTTTTCCTTTTTTTGGGATATTAGTCTATTTACGTTGGACATTAAAGCCATGCGGGTCTCAAATAATTGTTTAATAGAAGGGTTGTCCAAACTAATATTAATGAATCGAGACCAAAAATTTACTAGTAATATGTTATCGCTAAACTGCGACTGAATTTCAAGAACCTTTTTTTCTGAGAATGTTTGAGCAAAGACAGGAAAAAAGTTTTCAATTCTCTCTTTCAGTTGCTTGTAAGCTTGCGAGAAATAGGCGCGATAATGGTTAATGAGTTGATTGTCACTGATATCTTGCTGGCAAAATGGGCAAACAGGCAAGATTGATTCTGGAATATATTCGAGCCCGGTTTTTATCCAGCTTTCTGCCCTGTCACCTAGAGTGTTGCAGTAATCTTTTACGTGACTAGTGGCTTCATCTGAAACACTCTCTATGGTTGTCCCAAGCAAAGATTTTAGTTCGGTGAAACTAAAGTCTGGTAAATCAATAGATTCCAAGGTTTTTGTTGAAGCTATACTTTCACTTTCTTGTAGTTCCTCTAAGGTTTTGTCGATGGAATTTATCTTTGTGTCAAGGTCTGCATCCAATTCAAGATTAACAAAATTATCGATGGTAATCTTGCTATAAATTTGACCCTTTAATTCCGCTTCCAAAGCTTTAAATTCATCATTTTCCTGTTTAATTCTTGCGTCTAAACTGTTTATTTCATTCGCTAAATTAACTCCATACTCACCAATGACGAGATAGTATAGATTCTTTTTGTGGAGGTGGTCAACATGGTCTCCAGAGTACACGTTATTGTTAACGTGTACTGAGTCAAAGATTTCCAAATCTTGGTTAGAAATGGACCAAGAATTCTTAGTCTCTTCGTACGTAGCTTTTTTGTTGTTTTCAAGTAGTATTTCAATGGAAATTGGCCCTGTGGCATTTGTACTTTTCTTCTCTAGTAAAAGAGACGTGTCACCTGTTTTTAATGAACGAAGAATCGTTGAAAAAGTAGTTTTACCTTTTCCATTTTCCCCATAGATAATTGAAAAGTCAGAAAAAATCATATCTCCAGCTGTTTTATAGTCAAGAAACTTGCCGAGATTTTGCACTTTAAGAACTTTACTTATTTTCATCCAACCTCTAATCAGTTAAAATTATTTGTTACTCTGTTTTATTCGATAAAATAATAGTGGGCATGCTTTTTCAATACAGTTCACTCTTCCTTAAAAATAATATATTCTCTGTGCTGTTATTCTTTTATTGTTATGCGCGACTAACACCGGTTCCAGTCCAGTTTTCTTAGATAGAGTTAATTGTTATCAAGAGATATCCACATCGCTGGCATGATACCGTTTTTTATTGTAGAGAAAACACCGGGGCTATTTATTGTGCCTTGCCCCCATACACCTTTTTTCCATACTGCCAAAAATAATTCCATATCGCCACCTTTGTCTCTCAACCAAAAACCGACAGAAAATGCTCGATCTTTTTCATTAGGTATATATTTTAGAACCTCGCTGCTGCTTAATAAGAAAACTTTATCTTGTGTGTCTTCATACACGTTGGTTGATACATCTGTTGTTAGTATCAATTTCGCTTCTGCGTTGGTGAATGACGATCTATAGAATTCATTATTTAAGTATTTTCTAATCTGACTTCCTGACCAAGTCACTTTCGGTGAGCCCACAGGGGCATGACTCATTTCGGTTACTGACCTTGTAGCAAATAAAAGAATTCGATTTCCTTGCTTATCTAATACTTTCCAAGCCATCGGGTCTCCATTAGATGTTTCTCCGAAATAGACAATTTGATTCTTTTCTGCACTTCTTAATGTAGGCATGTTGCATTTTATAATGACTTCTTCAGAATCTTTGTAGCTTCTGACTTGGTATAACATGTATAAACCCGATGTTCGATTGTTTTCATCACATAATTGTTTACCATATCTATATTTAACCTCATTTAATAAGGAGCGAGCCTCAGGAGTAAGCTCCATGTTATTTAAGACTGTGATAGCTTTATTAAATTCATTATTCTCCGCCAAATCTTGAGCTATTTCATAATCGCAATTGTTTACCTGTTGAATTGAGTCTTTATAATTTGGGATTTTGCTAAAAACTGATTTAGCGTATGAGTATTGGCCTAATTCATAGTTTCTTAACCCGATTCCGTAAACTAGATCAAGAATGGCATCGTCTGTGGGTTTGGTTTCCATAATATCATTAACAATATTAAACGATTCTTCGAACGAATTCTGGTCGATGTATTTTTGTGCAATACCAACCTTGGCAATAATCGCACTTTTGTGGTTTGGTTGACGAGTGATTAGATTGTTAACGATCTTTAGAGCTTCGGCTAATTGATTGTGTTCAACATTCTCTTTAGCTTGTTTAAGCATCTTTTGAGGAATAACTATCCGGCTAATGATTAACAATGCTGCAAGGATAGCAACAATTGTACCGGCGAAAATTAATACTTTTCTTTTGAGCTTTTCTCTGTTGAGTCTTTTTTGTTCAAGGGCGACCGCCTCTATCTTCTTTTGTCTCTCTGATTCCAATCTGGCTTTTTCTTTAGCTTCTCGTTCTAATTTCTCACGTTCGCGTTGTTGCTTATCATGTAGGATCTTTTCTTCAGGATGAGTCGCCCAATACTCTTCTTCTTTTCTTCGCTTTTCTGCAATTTCCTTTTGTCTGTTTTGTTCAGTAAGATCCGCGATCTTTTCTTTCGCGAAACTAATAGACCCTTGGCGAAATAGTTTTGCATCATTACTTAATTGCAAATCTTTGCGCCATTCCTTGCCCCAAGATTGAATCTCATAGTCCCATGAGCAGGATTCAATTGCTGCTTTTTCGAGCGAAACAATTTGTTTATATCTTCTTATGTTCCCTGTATTATCACCTTCACACATGGCAATTGTTTTTTCGAGAAGATTTACGCATCGGTCAATACGTTTAATATACTGATGAAACCGAGATTGTCCGGGATGATGATCGTCACCATGATATTCAGGTGAAATTTTTCTTTTAAAGGCTAAATTAACAGCTGATTCTATCTGGCGTCCAAAAGTCTTTGAATAACCAGAAATCTCAACCCCGGCTTTTTCTGCTAGCACAGCGGTTGCTTTATCAATTATGCTTATGTCTTCAAAAAATCCATTGGCTTCTTCGTCATCCGGCCATTTCTCGAATCGTTCAGCACGGAGCCTCATAATAGCATTCGACATTGAGGAGAGTTCACTTACAGAATCACGGATTAAGCTTTCCTTTTCATCATTTTCCCAAGGTGCTAATTCGATAGCTTTTGCAAACCCAATCGCTGTTTCTACTAATCTGATATTAGTTAGCGTTGATTGCCAACCTGCAGACTTCCCTCGTTTAAATAAAGCGCTCCAGTTATTTGGTTGTGTTTCAACAACTTTAGTGTAATATTCATAGGCCTCTTTGTTGTTGTTGGATTCAGCTGCTGAATCTCCCAATTCCATCCAAGTGTCAACCATGTGGGAGTTATTAATTTGAACTGCCTTAATTGCCATCTTAACATCTATCTTAGTACCACAATGCATGCAAAACCCAGATTCTTTTTCTGGATCTAATTGTAAGTTCCCTCCACATTGTGGGCATACAGCTGCAACGAAATTCATTCTGACCTCCGGTTATGAAATCCAATTATCGTAACCATTCCATTATACTCGAGGGTAGGCTGTAAAAATGAACTCAAAATGGGTGGATATCTTGCTTAAGAAATTGTGATTCTTCATACACAGGATTATGTAATGAAAAAATTTGCTGATTTAAAACAAAAGGGTGTGTTTGTCCATGAAGTGTTACCAGATACTTGAATGGAGTACAAAGTTGTATTCATGCTAAAACTTCATACCTTTTTGTAAATGAGCAATGAAGGCGATGGGCTATTTTGAAGCAAAAGTGTAGAGGCTAAATACATGCTGTTTCAGTTGTTTATAACACCTGAATAGAATCTTTTACTACTGAATGTTTTTTGTAGCTATTAGTAATCAAAAATGTCGTCGAAACCCCAAATTTCCCTCACTTGTTTTTTCGCTCTCCATGCGGATCAGCTATTCTCCACGTAATGATTCTATGATAGTGTTTGTTCTGAAGGGGGGCGAAATCGGAATGCTTGACCTCAGAGTTTGAAGTTTTTGAAAATAGAATATTCAGAATAAGAGAGTGCATCACGAATTACAATTGCAAACTAAAGGCAAAAATGAGAATCCTATGTGTCGAGGATAATTATGATCCTCAATTTGTTGCGAATGATTTTACTGAAAGGGAGAGTTTGATAGAATAAATGCAACTGAGGGGTATCTAATGTTTGTAAAAAATGCAGTTTATTATCATTTACATAAAGAAAATGCTTACTCACAACTGTGGATGCCTGGAAACCAAATAGACTTTACTCAAAAACGACCAAATGAATTTTTCGCTTTTTACTCAAAAGCTCATTTTACATTTCCTTTTCGTGGAGAACATTTTTACCCAAATAAATTGATCCATTACGTCAACCAGCCAGGCTTTGAATTAACCATCGAGGAAACAAAATCGATATTGGGTTTTATGAAAACAGTGATCCTCGAGAACTCAATCTTTTTACGAGAAACTGTGTTTGAAGAAGTGAGATCTCAATACTTTCCTGGTTTGCCTAGTCGTAAAAATTGCATTTGGGTATTCGAGGAAGATGCAACCAGTTTTGGAGTGAGAAACTCGGTGGTAAGCAAAGACTTTTGCGTCTCGAACTTACAGGCGTTATTCATGTTGCAGACCAACGCCACCTTAGTTCTGAGGTTTGGCCTGAGGACATTCTGCGTCATCATGCTTTCAACTATTGGACAGGCACAGATGGGGAAAATAAAGTTGAGCAAGAAATTCTTTTTGAAGGTATTGTGAAAGTCATTGATGAGATATCGATTATATCTTCATCTAACCCTTGAGCTGGGAGTTGGTCAATTTGGCAAGTATATAATGCTAGGGCTCAAGATGGTTATATGCATTAAGATTACTTGAGTAAAAGCGAAATAACTTTCTATTTATGTAAGCAGTCGTCTCCACCATTTTATTAAGTTTCGAAGGTGAATGTACTAATACTTTTAATTTTACAATTTTGTTAAAAATGAACCGCTTTTGCCTAAGATGCTATATCTGAAGTTCTTGGGCATAGCTATAAGAAATAAAATCTCCATTTTTAGTATCTTGATATCCCTTTTCATTGTGGGAAAAATCACTTATCTGGGCAGCATTATGTTTTCGGAATGTATTCTTAACAAATGCAAGAGATGCCAATTCCGAAGTCGAGAAAATGGACAAATCCGGTTCCCCACTGGTGTATACTTCGCCAACATTACAGTAAATAGTGCTTCACGCGAGTTGTTTCGCGGAAGTACTTTGCGACGCAACTTTATAACGGTTATTTTTCGTTAATTTACAATCTCGGCTTCTTGTTCCCATTCAATTTGAGTAGTAATAATTCTGTCAGCAATTCGCTGTAGGGTTTCGGCTTTTGTTGTAGACATTGTACGATGCATACCACTTTTTGTCATTGCTATAACAACTACCGTAAAGTCTTCAGACATAAAATCGAGAAGATTTTCGTCTCTAAGCACAGCAACTCCGGCTAAAGTGTTGATGTGGCAAATCATAGTTTGTATTAACTGCATATATGGACCCCCATCAACGTTTCTGCACACAAACTTTAGGCTTTTCTTATCAGTCCAAGACGCCTTGCAATCAAATTCGTTTTTATCACCATAGAGTTCTTTGTTTAAGGTATCAATGATCCCATTTCTGACTTCTTCCGAAAAAAAATCAATAGGCGTCGCTGTAGGCTCAGGAGTGGAAGTCGGTGCGGGCGTGTTCGTAACCGTTGGTTCAAGCGTATTAGTGGTAGTCGGTTCGAGCGTTGGAGATGGTTCCGGCGTTGGTGTTGGCTCTGGAGGGTTAGCACACCCAGTTAGCAAAATCGAAAACAGCACTACAATAATTATCAGTTTTTTCATTATATTGTTTACCTAAAAACCCTTCTAATCTATAGATGTCATCACAATGCAAAATTATGACCTGCCTCCAAATTCGTCCACTGGAAAACCAGTCTTTGTTAATTATACACCGAACTTGCAGCGTAATCACTTGGATTTGACCCCAATAATGTCTCACATGTATTGAACCCATTCAAGAGGTTGCCCTATCTTGTAAAATAGAATATACTTGTTTAGTTCCAAAATTCTTTATTGAGGAGTCACTAAATGGATGATGTTTGTTTAGTACCAATTTTAATCGGCGTCGGTGTTTTGGCGCTTGTTATCTATTTTGGTTGGCAATCCGCGAATAACGAAGCTGCGAACCAAAACAACTTGCAAAATCAATTAAGGCAAAAAAAATTCAAGATCGATAAAACATACAATATAATCTCGCTTGGGGTAAATAAACAAGTCTTGTTTGATTTTGAGAGCAATAAAATAGCAATTCTTGATGCAGCTGCAAACTCCATCAATTACGTTGAATTTAATAAGATCATTGATTGTGAAATTCTGGAAGATAATACAACGATCATGAAAGGTGGTATTGGTAGAGCTTTAGTGGGTGGTGTTCTTGCTGGTGGTGTTGGTGCAATAGTAGGTGCAGGTACTCGGGGTTTATCAGACATTGTAAAAAACCTAGCTATAAGAATCATCACAAATGATATTTCTAATCCAATGGTTATGATTACATTAATTAACTCGGACACAAAACGAGACGGTTTATTTTATAAGAATTGTATGGCTTCCGCACAAGAAATTTATTCGACGATTGTTAGTGTTTTAAATTCCGGCAAAACAAGTAAGCAAACACTTTCAGAATCAATTGATTCTGAAAGTGTTTCTGATCAAATTAGAGAACTAGCAAAACTCAAGGGGGAAGGGTTGTTGACAGAAGAAGAGTTCAACAAGAAGAAAAAGGCGTTACTTAATATAGATTGATACTCGTGATATAGGGTAATAAATACCACAGCGAATTATCCCTGTGGTATTTTTCATTCAATTTTTCGTCCTTTGATAAAGTAACAAGATTAATAAGTCAAAACACGTAGTTTGGCAACCCCGGTTTGAGTTACAAGCACCTGGGGAATTACTGATGGAAACAGGATAGATAAATCTGCTGACACAGAGACCCGTAGCGTGTTATCTCTCCCACTGACTTGAATGTCTGTAACAAATGCATGGACGTTTTTAGCGCATAAGCTGGCTGTATTTGAAGTCACATAAGCCAGAGCGCTCAGGGAGATCCAGACCAACATGAGTCCTTTGCCGAAATCCTGGAAACCTGTGCACAGAACGGCATTGTCCCGAATTATACGACTTCAGGTTATGGGTTCACCAAAGAGCTGGCGCTGCTTTCAAAAAAATATTGTGGCGCAGTGGCTGTGAGTTGGTACCGCAATAGCTACACCACCCAAGCAATTGCGTACCTATTAGATGCTGGTGTCAAAACTAACATCCATTATGTTCTTTCACGGGATACTATCGACGAAGCCATTGAAAGACTACAAACCAACGATTTTCCTAAAGGGCTCAACGCGGTCATCTTCCTTTTGCATAAGCCGGTCGGTTTGGGTCAGGCTGATCAAGTGTTGAGCGTGGATGATCCCAGGCTTCCGAAGCTCTTTGAGCTGGTTGATTCGGGTGGTAAAAAACTCAAAATTGGATTTGATAGCTGTAGCGTGCCTGCGATAAACAACTTTTCTAAAAATGTGATTGCTGAATCGATTGAGCCCTGTGAAGGCGGAAGATTCAGCTGTTATATTAGCCCGGAAATGATGATGATGCCTTGTAGCTTTGACCAGGACCAAGGTTATGCGGTTTCTTTGAAATCGCATTCGATGGAGGAGGCTTGGAACAGTACTCAGTTTGAAGCTTTTAGGAAGATCTTGCGAAGCAAATGCCCCACATGCCAATCAAGGGAACTTTGCCTTGGCGGTTGCCCACTAAAGCCGGAAATCGTATTATGTTCGAAAGAAATGAAGACCATTAATGAGGAGACGAAATGAAAATTAGGCAAGATTTTGTAACAAATTCCAGCAGCAGCAGCTCAATTGTCTTGACAACAGAAAATCCTGTTCTGTTAGAAATCCTGCAAAGATATAAAGAGCAAGGGGCTTTTGGATCTGCGGGAACGACTTTTGGTATTGGTGAATACACCAACGTGCCCTTTGGCTTCACCGGTATAGGATACTTTGATCCAGATCTTAAAACGCAATCCCCTGCATTCAGCTTTTCTGAAGGTTTTGAAAATGAAGACTTATTCTATGCCCTTGTGGCACCTGACTTTCCAAAAAACCTGGAAGAAGTTCTGAGTATTATCATCAAAATTATGGACTATTCAAAAGGATATAAGCACCGTGTTGATGGCAGTACGATTCTCAATTTATGCCAATATAATAAGGCTTTGTTCGAAGAACTTATCTGTGAGCTTAAGGACCGGAAGGATGAGATTATCAAAGCATTCACACAAGTATATTGTAAGGTTTATGAGGATAATTCCGAGGAAGAACGTGCTTCCAGATATCTCAGCTTTGAATATGATTCAACCAATGGTGCTAGGATTAATGTGGAAGAAGATGATGAAGATGATTATGATGCTGAAGATGGTGAAGATGATGAAGATGATGATTTCACCTATGAAGATGATCCACACGTTGATGAGTTTGAATCGAATGACAAGATTTCGAACTGCTTGAGAGATGATTGAATGATAGCTTAAAAACCAACCAAATTGTTGCGTTTTCTCCGAAAGAGATGTAAGAATAGATTCAATGAATTGGACCGCAAAAAGAGTTCGCTTGAG
>CAZAFJ010000019.1:0-33969 GCA_964484715.1 uncultured Anaerolineaceae bacterium
CTTATGTGGTCAAGACCAAGGAACTGATTGCCGGCACTGAACTCGAAGGCAAATCCCTTGAAGAAATCATGATTTTTGCTGCGGGTAAGCCTGAACACAAGGTGCTCTATAACAATGCCGCCCAGGTTTGGAACCATAGCTTCTACTGGAAATGCCTGACCCCCAAAGACAAATCCGTGATGCCCGAAGAATTGCGCGAGATGCTGACGCATTGCTTTGGCTCAGTTGAAGAATTCAAAAAGCAACTGGTTGCCGCTGGTATGGGACAATTCGGTAGCGGTTGGGCATGGGTTGTGATCGAAGATGGCAAGCTTGCCATTTCTAAGACCCCCAACGCCGAAGAACCCTGGAGCGATACCGTTTCACCTGTGCTCACCTTGGACGTTTGGGAGCATGCTTATTACCTCGATTTCCAAAACCGCCGTCAAGCTTATTTGGAAGAAGTCCTCGATAACATCATCAACTGGGACTATATGCTCGAGAATATCAAGAAGTACAAGTAGTGCTTTTGAATTAAGTTGAAGGAAAGCGGTGTTCGCAAGAGCATCGCTTTTTTGTTGTCAGTAGTAAGGATTAGACTTTACCAAAGAAAACTGTTTCAGACTAAAATTAAGCCACTATCAGAAACGGGTTGCCTATGGAAACACATCAGAATAACAAAACGATTAGCCTCAAAACCTGGCTGGCGATGGGCGCATTGGCCGTTGTAGGGCAGTTGGCGTGGGCGGTGGAGAACTCTTGGTTCAATAAGTTTGTCGCGGATATGATCACGCCCGATCCCAGACCTATCGCCTGGATGGTGGCTGCCAGCGCAGTCGTGGCAACGCTCACCAGCATTTTTATGGGCACATGGAGCGACCGTGCGCGTTCACGCTGGGGCAAGCGCAAACCTTTCATTCTGATTGGCTACGGTTTGTGGGGCGTGCTGACGGCGATTTTCCCGCTCACAGCCATGATTAAACATGTTGGCACGGCAGTTTTGATGGTCGTGCTCATCGATTGTGTAATGACCTTTTTTGGCTCGACCGCGAATGATGCCGCTTTCAACGCTTGGACAGCAGATGTTACGCCGGCTGACAAGCGCGGGCGAGTGGAAGGTTTGCTCAACTTTTGCCTTTTTGTGGCTCAACTGGTTTCGTACACCGCGGCGGGCATGCTGATTGAGTCGAAAGGCTATTTTGTTTTCTTCTATGCCTTGGGTGCGATTGTTACGGTGGTTGGCGTGATTGCCAGCTTGCAAATCAACGAACCCTCCACAGCCCATGAAGCAAAGCCTGAAAAGACTTACTGGCAAGACATCGCTGAGCTGCTCGATTTTCGTGTCTTGCTCAAAAACAAAATCCTCTTTCTTTTGTTGCTCATCATCACCATTGCTGGTATCGGCTTTCAAGTTTCTTTTCCTTACCTTTTGATTTACGTTACCGACACGCTCAAGATGCCGATTTCGAGTTACTCGGTTATCGGTGGCGCGATGTTGGTAGGTAGCGCGGTTTTGTCCATCCCGCTTGGCTTTTTGGCCGAGAGATTGAATAGAAAATGGCTGGCTGTGGCCTCCTTGGCGCTAAGTGCTTTGGGCTACTTTTTGTTTTCTCAAACGACCAAGCTTATCCCCTTAGCGCTTTATGGTTTGTTGTGGTTGGGGATGAACACAGCTTTCGCGATCGTCAGTATGGCATGGCTCAAAGACCTCTTGCCGGAGGAAAGTAGGGGGCGCTTTTTGGGCGTGCGTATGATATTCGCAGTGATGCTACCAATGGTTTTTGGACCCATGATTGGTCAGGCGCTGATTCGTCAGTATGGCATTCCAGCAACCCTGGGCACAGAAGCAGGCTTTTTACCGGTGCCGATCGTCTTTATTGTTGGGGCAATTATCACGCTTTTTGCTATAATACCCTTGTTATTGATAAACAAATCCAGCCATGACCTCCCTCTTGAGGTTTAAAAGACAGGAAAACATCGATGTCAAATTGCCCACATTGTTTGCAAACACCTTGGTATCCCGCTGAGCCTCTGCCCTTGCCTGAATACCCACGCCCTCAGATGGTGCGGGAGGCATGGCAAAACTTGAATGGTTGGTGGGATTACGCCATTCGACCCATCGACCAAACTCAGCCCAGCCATTATGAAGGGCAAATAAGGGTGCCTTTTTGCGTCGAATCCGCGCTTTCTGGGGTGGAAAAGGTTTTTAAACCAAGCGAAAAGTTGTGGTATCGGCGCACCTTTGTTCAGGATAAAAAGGCCAATGAGCGCATGCTACTCCATTTTGGTGCGGTGGATTTTGCCTGCGAAGTGTGGGTGAATGGTGTTTCGGTTGGCACGCATTGGGGTGGGTATCTGCCTTTTAACTTTGACATCAGCGAAGCTTGGCACGAGGGCGAAAACGAATTGGTAGTAGCGGTGGTTGACCCAACCAATGATTCTTACAATCAAACCGGCAAGCAAAGCCTGAGACCGGGCGGCATTTGGTATTCCGCGGTTTCGGGCATTTGGCAAACCGTGTGGTTGGAATTGGTGCCTGAAAGCTACATTACATCACTCAAAATCACCCCTGATATTGACGAGCAAAAGCTTGAACTTGGCGTGTTTTTGAACGATGATAGGCTGGCTGACCAGTTGCAGATACGAGCCGAGGTCCGCTTTGAAGGACAGAAAGTGGCTTTCGCTCAAGGTCCTGCAAAGGAATTTCTTAATATCCCGATTGAAAATCCCAAATTGTGGCATCCTGACCATCCCCATCTTTACGATTTGACGGTTGAGCTCATGGATGGAGCAGTTTTGCAAGACAAGGTTGAAAGCTACTTTGCGATGCGCAAGTGGGGCAAGATGCAGGATAAAAACGGCTACTGGCGCGTGTCGCTTAACAATGAGCCGATTTTCATGTATGGTTTGCTCGACCAAGGCTACTATCCGGATGGGCTGTACACACCACCCAGCGAAGAGGCGATGCTTTTTGACATCGAATACACCAAGAAAATCGGCTGTAATGTAATTCGCAAGCATATCAAAGTCGAGCCCTTGCGTTGGTACGCGGCTTGTGATCGTTTGGGGATGATTGTCTGGCAGGACATGGTCAATGGTGGACGAACGACCAAAGACATGGTGGTCATGTTCAGTTTTACTTCGGGCATCCATCGTTATGACCAACACCGTTTCAAGCGTTTTGGTCGCCAGGATCCAGAAAACCGCAAGCAATTCGAAATCGAATATGTGGATATGCTGAATACGCTTTATAACGTGCCCAGCATTGCAGTTTGGGTGCCTTTCAACGAAAGTTGGGGGCAGTTTGAGGCCTTGCGCATAGCCAAATTAACCAAGGAGATTGACCCTACACGCTTGGTGGATCATGCTTCGGGCTGGTTCGACCAGGGCGGGGGCGATTTCCAAAGCCGACATGTCTATTTCAAGAAGTTAAGCGCCTCGCAACCCGACCACCGCATCCTGGCGGTGACTGAGTTTGGTGGTTATAGCTATATCGTCCCTGGGCATGTGTGGAGTGAGACCAAGAAGTTTGGCTACCGTCACTTCAAAACCCGTGAGGACTTGATGAAGGGCTATCAGCAACTTTTAGAAGAGCAGGTCGCGCCACTTATTCCACGCGGTTTAGCGGCGGCAATCTACACCCAAACCACAGATATCGAGATCGAAATCAATGGCTTGTTGAGTTATGATCGCAAGGTTGAAAAGATGGATGCGGACTTTTTATTAAACCTGCACCAATCGATTATCAACACACCCTATTAATTCTGGGCGCAATTCAGCTTTAATCATTCACCACATAAGGCAGGTAGGCTTCATAGCCTTGTTCGGCCATTTCCGCTTTAGGGATGAAGCGCAAACTGGCACCGTTTATGCAAAAACGCGAACCACCTTTTTCAATGGGTCCATCCTCAAAAACATGGCCCAGATGACTGTCGGCGTCATTCGAGCGCACTTCAACGCGTATCATGCCATGGGTAAAGTCCTTGGAATAGCTCATCACGGAGGTGGTGATGGGCATGGTGAATGAGGGCCAACCACAACCCGCATCGTATTTATCATCCGAAGAAAAGAGGGGTTGCCCGCTGGTAATATCCACATAGATACCTGCTTCATTGAGCTGGTCAAAGGGACTGCTAAAGGGGCGCTCGGTGCTACTGTTTTGGGTCACGTCGAATTCCAAGGGACTCAAGGTCTTCTTGAGTTCGTTTTGGCTTAGCTTTTCGTAGGCAGGGTAAAGTGGGTCGCTCACCTGGGTAAGATTGACATGGCAGTAACCTAAGGGGTTTTTGGTCAAATAATCCTGGTGGTAGTCTTCGGCGGGGATGTAATTTTTGAGCGTATCGACCTCGACCACCAAGGCTTTATCATACTTTTTCGCTTCGACTTGCAAAGCGGCTTTGGCAACCCGGGTTTGATAATCATCCGTTGTGTAAATGCCGGTTCGATATTGTATGCCCCGATCATTACCCTGTTGATTGAGCAGGGTAGGGTCGATGATGCGGAAGTAGTGCGCCAATAGTTCAGCCAGGTGAATTCGGTTGGCGTCGTAACTCAGTTTGAGCACTTCGGCATGTCCGGTTTGGGAGACGGTTTCGTAATTGGTTTTATCACTTTCACCGTTGGCGTAACCGACTTCGGTGGCGATGACTTGCGGGATTTGTTTAAAGTAAGCTTCGACACCCCAAAAACAGCCGCCCGCGAGGTAGATGTCTTTGGCTTTGACGGTTTGTGGCATGTCTAGGTTCGGGTTTTGGATTGTTTTCATGAGCTCTGTTTCCTGTTTGGTTTCAACATGGTCTATTTTAGGCTGCGTGGTGCCAACACACGCACTCGAAGCCAACACGATGACTATTAATGTCAGCAAGAGGGTAGACAGTTTGTTTTTTAGCATTTTAGGCTTTTCTTTCTAAGGATTTCGTAAAGAATCCTCTTTTGGATTCTAGCATAGGCCGATGGATGGAAAAAACAGGCTGTAAAAGCCTCCTGGTTTCTCCTTTTACTGCCTCAAGATTCAAGCTTTTATTAAATTCTTTCCATCCAAGCTTAATAACACTATCCAAAAACCTTCAATAAATTACTTTAAAGACCCACACCCTAACCCTCTCCCTCCGGACAGCTTACTTACTTTGTGTAAAAAGTTGGTTTGACGAATCGCTGTCCTGGAGAGGGCGAATACGTGCGATCAAGGACTCAAGGAAAAATCTTATGCCTAAACTCTGCATAGCCCATTCATACAATGTTGAGGCTTGTTACCCTGTAACTTTGTGTAAATATACATAACAAGCAATTAGACTGATGAATGAATAGTCCTTCGCCCCCTCCCGAGGAGGGGGACTAAGGGGGTGGGTCTTTTTGTGTTAGTGTTTTGAAAACCTTTGTTTTCCTCGTTGAACATGCTATTTTTCGAGAAAATGAGAAACTGTGGTAGTTGGAATAATAGGCTGTAAAAGCCTCAAAAAAGCGACCCTTCGTCGTTGAAGGGTCGCATTGTCTAAGCAGTTTTATTCGAAAATAAGCTGGGTTATGGCAAATTGAATTGCAAGAGGCTGTTATTGGTTGAATCGCTCACCCAAACACTACCGTCCTCGCCAACGGTGATGCCAATAATGACGCCCATCAGGTAGCTGTTGTCAAAGCCACCCCAAAGCACTTTGAAATCACCATTGCGGTCAAAGACGATGACTCGACCCATGTCGGGGTCGGTGATATAGACATTATCTTCAGCATCCAAAGCAAGGTAAGGTTTGTTTTCAATCGAGTTCGAGAACCAGGCATCCAGCTCCCAGTCTTTAAGACCGGTGAAAACCATGCCATCTGGTGAGGGTTGGAAGACCTGCACGCGTTGATTCCATGTATCGGTGACGTAAACCTTGCCGTCTTTACCAATCGCAATGCCAACGGGCTCATCGAGTTTGCCAAGTTCCAAGCCTTGACCGCCAAATTGGGTGCGATAGGCGCCAGTCTTCTCAAAGACCACGACGCGTTGTTTGCCGGTATCGGTGACATAAACCCGACCTTCAGCATCGAGCGCGATACCACGCGGTCCCCAGAAACCCTCAGGCATGCCGGCTACGTCAAAGGTGGACCACATGCGCAAGAAATTGCCTGCGGAGTCAAAGACCTGGATGCGGTGGTTCCAGGTATCCGCAACATAAAGCGTGCCGTTGGTGTCCACAGCGACGCCCCAGGGTTCGTTCATCATCCCACCAGGTTGGTTGGGGTTGTCCATGGTGTTGCCGTAACTGCCAATTGTCTTAATTAGTGTCCCATCGGGTTTGATGTGTATGATGCGGTGGTTGCGCGAGTCAGCGATATATAGGCTGCCATCCGGCGCAGTGGCGATATCGCGCGGAGCCAAGAAGCTTAGGTCGCCGGTTTGAGTGACGACCTTCACTGGGTCAAGACTCTTGGTGTTGTCCTTGTAGGGGTCTTCACGTGGGGCAACTGGTTCAGGGCTGATGCCCAGTTCCCAAATTTGCGGGGCGACATCTTTGCGGATGTACATGCGCGCGTTATCGGCCGGTGACCAATTTGCCAGGGTCAGCGATGGGTTGCTAAACGCCGCAGCATATTTGGTGTAATCGCGGTTGAACCAGAGGTCCCAAAGGCCAGCGCGTTTGGCTGGATTTAGGAGATCAGTGAAGACCTTCTTGAAAGTCCAATTGCGATAGATCTCCTCGTTGGGCCACCACATGCGTTTGTAGTCGTAACGGTAATATTGGTCGCGTACGACAGGTTCGATTTTTGAGAAGTTGTTTGAACCCACCACAATAATGGGCGAATCCTGCAGTGATTTGGTGACATTGGTATTGAAGTCAACCTTGTTGGGGTAGTCGCGCATGTACCACCAGTAGGGGTAGCGCACGTCATTGTCGTAGGCGACTTTGATGGTTTTATCGCCGTAAAGACGGCGGGAAATGGTTTCAATTTGCTCAACGCTGTCTTTCATGTCACGTGTGGCATGCGCGTAAACAAGTAGTTCTTTGGCATTGTCATAGTTGATATAAGCCGCGCGGAATGCGGAGCGCGCGGTTTGGATGCCCATCAGTGCAAAGGCGATGAGGATAAAGAACTTGAAAAAGACTTTACCTTGCCATCGACGAATGAGGAAGAAAAGACCTATTCCAGAACCAAAAGTACCAAGCGCGGCAAGTAAGAAAGTACTTGTTGCTTGCATATGGATCAAATCTTTACCTTGGAAAGGTGTTTTGTTGCCAAGCAAAGAGCCAAATAAACCAAACAAAGCCACCATGAAGACAATGCTGAGAACCAAAACCAGCCAACCTTTTTTGGCTTTAAGGTCTTGCCAGTCAAGGCTTTCAACGAAGTAAGCCAAGCCAAAGCTAGCGGTGAGGATCATGGGCATGGTGATATGCGTGGTCAGCCAGGGCATGCGCTCGCCAGCGATGCTGAAAGATGCCAGGCTCATAATCGACCAGAAAACGAGCAGGGCTAAAATGGGCAAGCTGCTTGCGATACCTTCTTCACGTGGCGGCAGGCTGAAAAGACGCTGGAAGAAACCTGGCTTGCCTTTTTCTTCCGGGTCTTCTTCAGATGGTTCAATAGCGTTTTCTTCAATAACATCGAGACTGGATTGGGCGAAAATTTTCACTTCATCCTCTTCAATCGCGCTTTCAACTTCACTTAAAGTGGCGAGCGGTATCGGCACTTCCTCAAGCGCTAGGTTGGGCGTCTCTGCCTGGTCTTCAATCGTGTTTTCTGTTTCTGGTTCTGACTCAATCGCTTCAGTTTTTTTCTTGAAGGGGCTTTCGAAGATGTCCTCGGTTTTGCTCATAAAGAGCCGTCGCCCAAAGCCTAAGATGATTGCCAAGATGGTGCCTAGTGCAGGCAGGTATTCATAGAACGGCACTTGAACCAAGGCATAGTAGTAGAGCGGTTGTGTGCCTCTTTCGACAGCTTGTTGGGACATCCAATATCCCAGGGCGCCAGCGATGCCCTTGAAAAAGCCTTCACCATGGGTAAAGAACGTGGTGTAAAAGACGATAAAGATACCCCAGAAGATCGCCAGGCTGACCAAGAAGACTTTTTTGTTCCACATCAGACCCAAAATAATCGAGATGACGAGCAGGACCAGGAAGAAACCTCCGGTGGTTAAAATGCCTGTCGCGCTATAGTCCTGTGGGTCAAAGCCAAGGATTTTCACTGGGAGGGCAACCAAAAGGGGCAAGATGAGAATCAATTGCAGGGCAATCAAATCGAACAGGCGTGACTTGCGCAATTCCACCCAGCCCAAGCCGAGCACTAAGGTGATGATGCTGGCAACTGCCGCGATGCCGGTCAAAGCAATGGAGGCAAACAGTGGGAGTTTGCTGTTGAGCACATGGGGCGTCAAGGATTCTTGGGTCACCGGGTCGATGATTGGGGCAGCATTGGTGACGGGGGTCTTACCCAGGATGTAGACACCCAAGGTGAGCACAATCAAACACAGGGTTGCAGCGGATGCAATTTGGAAGAGCATTTTATAGCGCTCTTTGGGCCATTCTCGGCGCCAGTACTTCCAAATGAAGAGCAAGGCGAGGAAAATTAAAGCTTCTGCGGAGAAGATAAACGAAGTCGCTTTATCGGTGTAGTGCATGGCGGTGATAAAGGTCAGCCAATAAAGCCACTTGGTTTTACCATCTTCCATATAGCGTAGTAACAACCACAAAAGAACAAGACCCCAAAAAACGATAAAGATTTCGTTACGCGTATAGCGACTGTAGAACAGGATGTAAGGGGAAATCATGAAGAGCGTGCCGGCAATCAGCGCGCCAACCCTCCCCAGATATCGTCGCCAGGCGAAGAGTGCGAAAAGCACAACCCCAACGCCAAATAGCGCGGCAGGGATGCGGCTGGAAAAGTCACTATCCCCAAACAAAAAATAAGAGAGCGCTAATGCGTGGAATTGGAAAGGACCATGTGTGACCGGGTCATAGACATAGCCTTCAAAGTTGTAGCCCGGAACGACGTGATTGATTTCGTCATGCGCCATGGTGCGCGCACCAACATCATAAAACCGCGTTAATATGGTGAGCACAATAATGAGCACCAATAAGAGTTTTTCGATGGTCAAAGCCGGCCACCAAGGCAGGACAGGCTTGTCGAGCCAGTGTTGGGTTTTAGGGTTGGTTGTAGGGTGGGTATTTTCCGCGATCATAGCTGCTCTCCGAGGGCATTTAGTCAATACTAAAATATAAGCGACCTTGCCAATTTCGGCAAGTCAGGCGGGTTTTTAGCTGTGGTTTTGAGAGGTAAAAAGAAGTATCTGCTTGTTTTATTCCAGGTAGATTTCCAAATGCTCGTTTTCCTCTGAAAGCAGTTCGTCGAGCAGTTTGTTGATGCCGGGTGTGGCGAGCGCTTTTTCAAGACGACCGGCTGGGACACGGGCAAGCAAGGAAGAGATTTGCGCGCCGACACGATCAGCCGCATCCAGAAGGTCGAGGGGCAGGCGGATGTCCATGAGCACTTTGTTTTCTTCAAGGTCGGTACGGATAATGTGTAACTCACGGTCGTCGGATAGCTCGCGGTTTGTTTCAAGCGTTTCTGGCCGCGCGGCGAGCGCTTGGAGGCGGTCGATGGCTTCGGGGATAGCCAGTTCTCCGCGGCGTACGTCGCTTAGGATTTGGATACGTTCTTTGTTTTGGTCCATACCTTAATCTTAGCACAATTTCTATAACAAAACGCCTCGCCTGTCTATGTTTGGACTTGCGAGGCGGTTATGCTTTCTCACCAAAAAGGATTTACTCAAGGCTAATGATGACATGTTCGCCGTCATCTTCATCTTCAACATCTACGAAGATTCCCGGTTCACCATTGTTGAGTGCTTGGTTGATTAAGTCATCATCTAAGTCAAGCTTTTTGCCATCACCGATGTTGATGGTTTTTAACATCTGACTTTTACCGGCCCAGCGGATGAGTGCTAAAGGCACCCTTATGTTGACCATTTTCTTATCCGTTTTAGTGTTTGTTACTTGTATTCTCATCCATTTCGCGCGCTTTTGTTCTCCCTCAGGCGTAACAACGCTCATTAACTCAGCGTTAGCTTTTACTATGGGTTCATTTTGAATGGCATTGAGTAGCTCAGCGGCTTCGTTGGCATTAATGGTTCCGTTTTCAAGCATCTTGAGGATGCGTAATTTATCGTCAGTCATCTGTTGTTTCTCCATGTGTTTTAAGTTGAAAGGCTTGTTCGCCTTGCAAATAGCTTAATGCTTCGTCTGAGGTGATACGCCCGGCTTCGAGATCATCCAGGATAGCCTGGCGTTCTTCGGGGCCAGGTTTCAGACCACTTAATTCGGCGGTGTAGCCAAGCGCTGTTATCAGCTCATTCAGACGGTTCTTGAGGGTGGGGTAGGATATGCCCAAAATCTCTTCCATACGGTTGAGGCGTCCCTCAGCGCGCACGAAAGTTAACATAAAATGGCGTTGCTCATCACTCAAACGGCTGAAGGGATCTTTGGGAAGGTGAAAAGAGCCTTCAACACTGGTCCCACAGCTATCGCAGTGATACTTAATCACGCGCACTGGACTGTGACAGATTGGGCAATGATTGGTAAATTCTGGCATTTTTTATCCTTTCTTATGTTTTAGCTAGCTTCAATTGGAATTCTAAAGGAAGAAATAAATTAAGTCAAGTAAAAAATCAATAATCTTTAACTTACATGCGAAAATGTTAAATAATATGAACAAGCCGACTCGAGAAATTGATTGTGGCGTTTTGTTGCAGGGCGAGAAAGCCAGACTGAACTTTGGTATAATTTTTATTAGCAATAAAACTAAAAAGGAGCCAAATCTATTCCATGAAAATCGTTGAATGTATCCCCAATTTTTCTGAAGGTCGTCGCCCCGAAGTGGTCAAGGCTATTGTGGACGCCATTGCCGCTGTTGAAGGTGTGCGTATTTTGGACTATAGCTCGGATGCTGACCACAATCGCACCGTTTTGACTTTTGTTGGTGACCCCAAAGCCGTTGAAGAAGGTGCTTTCGCGGGTATCGCCAAGGCTGCTGAGTTGATTGATTTAAACGAACACCATGGCGAGCACCCACGCATGGGCGCCACAGACGTGGTCCCCTTTGTTCCTATTTCGGATGTGACCATGGCTGATTGTATCGAAATGGCACGCCGTGTGGGCAAACGCGTCGCAGAAGAATTGAACATCCCCATCTACTTTTATGAAGAAGCCGCTATCCGCAAGGATCGCGTGAATCTTGAAGATATCCGCCGTGGCGAGTTTGAAGGTATTAAAGAAAGCATCGCCACCGACCCCTATAAAGAACCCGATTTGGGACCAAAAGCCTTGGGTTCTGCCGGCGCGACGGTGATTGGCGCGCGCCAACCCCTGATTGCTTACAACATCTTCCTCAACACCGATGATGTGAGCATTGCTCAAAAGATTGCCCGACGCACTCGCCATAGCAATGGTGGTTTCCGCTTTGTGAAGGGCATTGGCCTCTTGGTGGATGGTTTGGCGCAAGTTTCGATGAACCTCACCGACTATCGCCGCTCACCAATGGCGCAAGTGACCGAGTTTGTGCGCCGTGAAGCCCAGCGTTATGGTGTTGGCATTCATCATACCGAGATTATCGGCTTGTTGCCCATGCGTGCTATGGTCAACGCGGGTAAATGGTATATGCAAATTGACGATTTGCAGGATGACCAAATTCTCGAAAACACCATTTTTGGGTCACAAGAAGAAGATGTCTACGACGAAAACTTATTCCGCTTTATTGATGACGTGGCAGCCGGCACACCCGCCCCTGGCGGTGGCTCTTCTGCAGCCTTTGCGGGTGCATTAGGCGCAGGTTTGACCATGATGCTCGGCCGTCTAACGGTTGGTAAAAAGCGCTATGCGGATGTGGAACAAGAAGTTTTCGAAATCATCGAACAAGCTGAACCTCTGCGTCAGGCACTCACCGAAGGTGTTGAGAAGGACGCGAAGTCCTATGATGGCGTGTTGGAAGTGATGCGCATGCCCAAGGGAACTGATGAGGAAATTGCCGCGCGTGATGAGGCGATTTTGAAAGCCAACCTTGTGGCGGCTGGTGTGCCATTGGATAACGCGCGCAATTGTTTGAAAGTTTTGCGCCTGGCAACCCGCATGTGCGAATTGGGCAATGTTAATGCCCTTTCTGATGCCGCGGCAGGTGCACATATGGCTAAAGCTGGCTTTATGGCAGCTGGACTCAATGTTCGTATAAACCTGGTGGATTACAAAGACGTCCCCGAAGCTCAGAAAATGTTAGCTGAATGGGATGAAATGGCTCAAGAAGTCGATGCACTGATGAGCAAGATGACCACGGTTGTTGAAGAACGCGCCAGCATCTAAAAGAACCATGATTTGTGCCTTCCGGTTTACCGGAAGGCACACCTAAACCTAATATAGATATGACAAAGAAAAAGTTTTGGCTCGAAAAACCGATTGACGAGCTTACACCCCAGGAATGGGAATCCTTGTGTGACCTGTGTTCAAAGTGTTGTTTACACAAGTTCATTGAGCCTGGTAACCCGAAAGTGCAATTCACGAACGTGGTCTGTCGTTACATGGACATGAGCACTTGTATGTGTAGCGACTATGAAAACAGGCATGATAATGTGCCCGATTGTGTTTTGCTAACCCCAAAACTTGCCCGGGAAGCCAATTGGTTGCCAAAAAATTGTGCCTATCGTTTGGTAGCCGCGGGTAAGGACTTGCCTTGGTGGCATCCCTTGCGTAGCGGCGATCCTTTTAGTACCAAAAAATCGGGCCATTCTGTCTATGGAAAAGTGGTGAGTGAATCCGATATTGATCCCGAGGACCTCGAGGATATGGTTGTGGAATGGTTTGATTAAAAGTTTTTAAATCGGGGTAAAATTAAGACACAAAACAAAGGAGGCACAATGGCCGACGAGAAGATAAAGAACAAATTACTCATCGCGGTCGTTCAAAGCCAAGACAGCGATTTCGTTGAACGAGTCTTAGAACAGGCTGCTTATAGCTATGGAAAATTGCCTAGTGCAGGTGGCTTTCTTCGTGAACGGAACGTCACTTTTCTGATTGCCTGTGCCGAAGAGAACATCCCCGAACTCAAAGAGTTATTGGCCTCAGCTGCCAAGCGGCGGGTGAGTTACCTGGCAACCCCCATTGATAATGCCCCATTCCCCATTTTGATTCCAGCTGAGACAATAATTGGCGGAGCGAATATTTTTACGTTAGACTTAGACCACTTTGAGGAGTTTTAAGATGAAGCTCATACTAGCCATTATTCAAGATGCTGATAACGATCGTGTATCTTCCGCTCTGACCCAAGAGGGTTATAGAGTGACCTTTATCGCTTCTACGGGAGGGTTTTTGCGCAGTGGGCGGAGTACCCTGCTCATCGGTACGGAAGAAGACAGTGTTCCAAAAGCATTGGAAATCATTCGGGAGCGTTGCTCCCAGCCCAAAGATCCGGCTGAAAAAAGGGCCACCATCTTTGTGGTCGATGTTGAAAAATTTACCCAACTTTAGTTTATCTGAGAGGAAAAATGAATTTCGGAAAAAGTTTTACCTATATTTTTGAAGACCCGGATTGGTTCAGTAAGCTCTGGAAACCAGTGCTGATTGGTCTAATTCCTATTATTGGCCAATTGGTCTTGCAGGGCTATATGCTGAATGTGACCCGAAACGTTGTTCGTGGTGATCAAAAGCCGCTTTATGAGATGGATTTTGGAGAGGACTTGCGGGTCGGTTTTAGAATGTTCCTGGTGCAATTGGTCTATTCATTGCCCTTTATCATCATCTCCATCATCTTATCCGCCGTTTCTACCCCGATGCTCATCCGAGGAATGGAAGCTGGCATCGAAGCCGGTTCTGGCGCATTGGCTGGTGGTGTGATTATCCAACTCCTGACCACCTTGCTGTCTTTGCTGATGAGTATTGTGTTCTTCTTCATCTTCCCTGTGATTTCAGCGCATGTTGCAGTAAAAGGCACCTTCCAGGCTGGCTTCGAATTCAAGGAATTGTTTGAGATGGTTAAGCGCAATTTCGCTGCTTGGTTGATGGTCTTGGGTGGCGCTTTGGTTGCTGGCATTATCGCACCCGCTGGTGCGATCGTGTTCTTTGTGGGTGTCATCGCTACCGCTGCTTATGCAGGGCTGATGGTTGCCCATCTGCGCGGTCAAGCTTATCGTGAGTCAACGATGACGGTTCAAACGCAACAGCCTGTTTATCCGACCTACTAGACCTTCTTTTCAAACACAAACCCACCTGAAGTTCAAAGCAGGTGGGTTTTTTCTTTAAGGTCGATGAATGTTATTCTTCGAAAGCTTCGACTGTGTAAAGGTAGACTTCCATGGGGCTTGTTTTCCAATAATTTGAGGGCATGCCCATTTTTTGGCAGAGATGTGCTAAAAAGTCCTCTGGTTTTGGTAATTGCTCCCAAACCTGGGGCAAAAAAGTTGCTCGCCGGTAACCCGCCTTTAGGATGACACCATCCCGGTGGGGTTTGATGAGCTTTGCCAAATCGTCTGGATTTTCGTAATGCAATGGCTGAAGTGGGCTGATGCGGGAAACTTCGATTCGGATGAAGGGAAGTTCGGTGTTTTGGAGTTGTGGGAAGCGCGGGTCTTCGAACGCCGCTTGGATGGCGCGTTGTTGAACATCTTGTGCCAGGGACTGGCTAGGTTCGAGGCTTCCGATGCAGCCTCTCAAATGACCGTCTTTGGTGAGGGTTACGAAACTTGCGCCTTCTTCCAGCAGCCTAGGGGACAGCGCATAGTCTTCAATCGGTTTGAGGTCCACTCGGTTTAGTGTAGCGGTGATGGCCTCCCTCGCAATGGTTAGAAGCATTTTTTGGTTTTGACGACTGAGCTCTTGTGACATGGCGTCTCCTTTCTCTGGCTTAATTATACAGGTCTTTTGTGGGGCTTTTGATTGTCCAGCTTGGCAAAATAAGGTAAGATTATGCCATGTTTGAAGAAGACTTTGAAGACGCCGAAGAGTCTATCGAGGAAAATTCCCTTGAGGATGATTTTGAGGTTTTAGACCCAGACCCAAACTTAGATCCTGAAGCAGAAATACATCCAGATTTGGTAGAAGAGCCAGAAGCGGACGCTGAGGTTCAGAACCGACAGACGATTCGTGGCGTTCTCACCACGCAACCAGCCCAACGCCGACCCGAAGCCGCCGCAGTGCGCAAACCCCGGGTTACCTTTCAAACCATTACGACGGTTATTTTCGCCGCAATCCTGGTAGCGACTTTGCTCACGCTGTGGATGCCCAGTGCCTTTACCGGTGAGGGACTCGAAGAGCAATATGTGGATGCCATAACAGTCCCACAAGTCACGAAAAAGGCTGAAGAGGGTGTGCAAGTCAGTTTGCCAGAAGCTTTTCCGGATAATAAATTCGGTATCATCATCGCCCACAAGGGGCGTGATGAAGGTGAGGTTTGTTCAAACGGCTTAACCGAGGTAGAAATCAACAGCACGGTGGCGACCTATTTGCAGCAGGCTTTAATCGAACTGGGTTATGACGCGGAATTGTTGGATGAAACCGACCCACGTTTGGTTGGCTATCAAGCGCAACTTCTGATTGCTATACATAGCAATACCTGTGAGTACATCAATGACAATGCGACTGGCTTCAAATTCGCCATCAAACCTTCTGAAGTTAAGACTGTTGACCGCGAAGCTTTGACACAATGCTTATCCGAAAAATATGCAAAGGCAACCGGTTTGAAGTATCATTACCAAACGACCAGCAATGAGATTCGAAATTATCATGCTTTTGATCAAATTGACCCCTTGACAGCAGCGATGATTTTTGAGCTGGGTTATATGAACCTTGATCAGGATATTTTGGTCAATCGACCTCAGGATCTGGCGAATGGTATTGCTGAAGGTTTAAACTGTTACTTTGGAACAGGCGACAACTAGAAAAACATATGGACTCATCAGAAAACGCTCTTTCAATACTTGTTTCCCAGGCTAAAGAAGCTTTATTAGCGGGTGATTCTGCTCGCGCGAAATCGATAGCCGATGAGATATTGAAGCAAGACCCCAAAAACCTCGACGCAAGTTTGGTTATGGCGGGTGTTTCTGATCCTCAAAGTAGCGTCACTTGGCTGAAGCGGGCTTTGGAAATTGACCCAGGAAACCCTACTGCCTTGGAGGGCATGCGCTGGGCAAGCGCGGAGCTTCGACGCGCCAGTGCGGCAGCCTGGCAGCCGGCTCATGCTGCGGTATCTGGTGATGAAGTCACCCAGGCGGTTGCTGTGGCACCTGTTGTTGCCGAAACTACGGCTAAGAGCGATAAGCCGCGTCGAAAAGCTTTGCCATGGGCGATTATTTTGTTGCTGTTAGCGAGTTTAGTTGCTTTTGGTTTGTATTCTTTTGGCATCATTCGTTTGCGACCAGTGGCTGGCGCGCAATTTTTGTTGATGAGCACGCAAGACCAGCTCATCAAACCCAGTCATACGCCAACCAATACGCCAACTCCCACCAACACACCGACCCCAACCAATACGCCGACGCCAACCAATACACCCACACCGACCAATACGCCTACGCCAACCAATACCCCGACGGCTACACCAACGGATACACCGATTCCAACGGTTGAAGTAAAGCCATGGGAGCCACCTTCAAAGGTTTTTGAGGGCAAGTGGATTGATGTCAATCTGACCGAACAAATGGTGTATGCCTATGAGGATGATACCCTCATCAATGCGTTCCTGGTCTCTACTGGGTTGCCGGCAACACCCACCGTCACTGGAACGTACAGGGTTTGGGCGAGATTGCGCTATGATGACATGGTTGGTCCTGGCTATAACTTAAAAGATGTCGAATATGTGATGTACTTCTACAAAGGTTATGGCTTACATGGCACTTACTGGCATAATAACTTTGGACAACCCATGAGCCATGGTTGTGTCAACATGCACAACGAGGATGCTGGCTGGCTTTATAATTGGTCTTTCCTTGGAATTATCGTAAACGTTCACTATTAATATGAAAGATTTTAGAGTAACCCGAAGACGCTTTTTACAAGCGGTCGGGCTTGGAGCCCTATCGCTCACTTTGCCTGGACCCCGACCGGTTGAGGCAAGCGTTGGCGCGATTGGTCCTGACACCCCATTGGGGCGTATTCTTTGGTACAAATTGATGGTTCATACTGAGCCTGATATTGTCGCACCAACCAAGGGATACTATCTATTTGATGAAGTTATTCCCATCCCTAAAATTTTCTATAACAAGAATAAGCAAGGTAAACAGATCGGATGGTATCAATTAGGCGAAAACGCGTTTATCCATGCCGCCTGGGTTCAACCCGCTTTCCATAGACCTAATCCTGTCGTGGATGAGATTCCTGAAGGGGGCTGTTTGTGTGAGATTACTGTGCCTAAAACGCCTGTTTACCGTCCTGATGGGACACGCAATTATGATGTTGATATGTACTACGAGTCTACTTTTTGGGTGCTTGGAAAACGCGTCAATGAGGCCGGCGTCCCATTTTATGAGTTGTTAGATGATTTTGGCGGACCTCCATGGTTTGTGCATGCCAGCGCAGTGCGCATGGTTACGCCTGAGGAGCTTACCCCGCTTAGTCCGGATGTTGCGCCTGACGCCAAACGGATTGAGCTTAGCCTATCCACCAATGTAATGCGCGCTTACGAGTATGATCGCTTGGTTTTTGAAACCTTAGTCACAACTGGTCAAATCGACGGCTCGACCCCGGTTGGCCGCTGGCAAACCAATCGTAAAAGGCCCTGTCGGCACATGTTGAATGAGCCTGATAATCCCATCGAATATGACTTACCGGGTGTCCCTTGGGTCAATTACATCACCTTGGATGGCGTCGCTTTCCATGGCGCCTACTGGCATTCCAATTGGGGGACGCGCATGACCAACGGTTGTATCAATATGCGATCGATGGATGCCAAGTGGCTTTATCGCTGGACTTTACCTAATGTGCCCTTTGAGAAGTATTACGAAGCTAGCGAACATGGCACACGCGTGGATGTGATTACCGGCTTTTGATAGCGGCATTGTTAACTCAATTTTTATACCTAAGCATTAATATAGAAATAAACACAAGTCATAACTGAAAACTTTATGTTTGGTTTGACTTGGAAAATAGTATTAAGAAAGGCGTGTCATGTTTGGAAGAACGGACACGCATTAATGAAAGGAAGTCCCTTGAAAAAAGCTATTTTTGAAGGATTGGTATTTGAAACAAACGAGCAACCTTTGAGCGTTGCTTATGTTGGCGATGAGCCATGCTATGTTATTGACGATGATGGCTTTTTGCGCCATATTTCTGCTGAAGAGGTTGATCGTCAAATTTGGGAAGAACTCACCCGTGGCATTGAAGGGAATGAAGAGTTTTTGACTCAAAAAGCTGCGGAAATGATGGGACAAGAAGACCCCTTTTCTATGGCTGTCATTCGCTCGCAGTTTGATCGTACGGATGAACAGTTTGGACAGTTGCAACAAACTGGTTTTCCAGAGGACGCCCGTATGTTTTTGGGTATGGCGGGTTTTCGGGCAATCGTGAACTATCGTGGTGAGTTGCTAGAGCTCAAACAACCCAGTACAACGATTGAAGAGGATGAAGATTAAACCGAAGCCTGATAAAATAAAAGCAGGTGAAAGATGATGGCAAGAGCAAATATCATTGACGTTAGCGAAGAAAGTTTTGAACTTGAGGTGTTACAGTACTCAAGCCAGGTTCCCGTGGTCATTGACTTTTGGGCGCCTTGGTGCGTGCCTTGTAACATCCAATCTCCAAAACTCGAAAACCTTGCTCTCGAGGCGGATGGTGCTTTTCGTTTGGCGAGAGTCAACGTTGATGAACAGATGAAACTTGCTGAAAAGCTCAAGGTTACTAACCTCCCAGCGATTAAGGCTTTTGTGGATGGTCGCCTGGTTGCCGAATATACCGGCGCTTTGTCTGAAACCAGTTTGCGCTTGTTTTTAGATCGCATTTTACCCAAGGCGAGCAGTCTCTTGTTGCAAAAAGGCCTGAGCCTGATGCTGCAGGGTGACTATGAAAGCTCCGAAGTCGCCTTGGCGCAATATGTTGTCGAGTCACATGCTTCACCCCGTGCGCTTTTAGCTTATATTCGCGTCTTGCTTTTCCTGGGACAATCCATGGATGCATTGGCTTTTTTGGAGCAGTTCCCCGTCAGTCCAGAATACCAAACTTCCCAACGGTTGCGAAAAGTAGCTGAGGCTTTGGTTTGGGGCGTTGCCAATGAGGATCCCATCCCTTACGATCCCCTCGAGCCAGCTTTTGACCGAGCCTTGGGCATGATTAAAAACGGCAAGGTGGAAATGGCATTAGACGGGCTCTTGGATATCCTGCGGAAAGACAAACATTACCGCAATGACGAGGCCAAGGATATTTACTTGGGCTTGTTGGAATTGTTGAGTGATGACCACCCCGAAGCGAGAAACTATCGCGCTGACTTGAACGCTGTTTTGTTCTAAGTTTGTTTGATAAAATTATCCAGCTGCTATTACGCGGCTGGTTTTTTTATTAATATCATGTGAGGTAAAAATGCGTATTGTCCTAATTCCGGAGTTGTTTGTTGATTTGGATGTCGAAAATAATCTTAGCCAACTGAAGAAATGGCTTGACCACTATTCAGGGCAAGATGTCGACTTGTTAGTTTTTGGTGAAGCCTTTTTACAGGGTTTTGGTGCAATAAACGCTGATTACGAACATGACCTTGCTTTGGCGATTGCCCAGGATGACGAGCTTATAATTCGGTTGAGGGAGGCTTGTCGGGTAGCGGGGCTGGCATTGGCGTTTGGCTATATTGAAAAGGTTGAGGGGACTCTTTACAGTGCCTGCATGGTTATTGGTCCGGATGGTGAAATATTCCACAATTTCAGGCGCGTTTCTCCAGGCTGGAAGTTGGGAAGCGCGTTTAAGGACGCGCGTTATCAGGAGGGTGATGACTATTCACCTTTCGAATTGTGCGGTAAAACGATTGACGTGGCGATCTGTGGCGACCTTTGGTATGAGAATTTGATTGAAAATTATGAAAAAGTACAGACTGATCTGACGCTTTGGCCGCTTTACACTAATTACGATCTTGAAACCTGGGAAGGTGGCGAGAAGCAGGAATATGCCCAGCGTGTGGCTTCACTCAAACGCCCGGTCTTGATGGTGAATTGTATCGATGAGGGTGAGAACATCGCTCTTGGCGGTGCTTTTGTGTTTGAAGATGGGCAGGTCAAACAAGAATTGCCCATGGGAGAAAAAGGCGTTCTGGTTTTTGAGTGTTAAGGTCTGCTTTTAATAAAATTAATTATTTTATTAGTGGCAATACTTATGGCAGATCACAGCTGAACCTCATGTATTTTACGTCGCTAATTAACAATAAAAGGCTCCTTCTGGAGCCTTTTTTGAATGCTTTCTTTTTAGGTTTAGTCCACGTAATCGTCAGCGTAGTTGTCAAAATAGCCTTGGATGTAGACAATCGGCGTGCCTTTATCGCCAGAACCAGATGCCAGGTCTGCCAAGGAGCCCAACAGGTCGGTGATTTGGCGTGGTGTGGTGCCTTCCGATTGTTCAGCCGAGATGTTCTTCTCGGCCATCAGTTTCTCGCGGATGCGTTGTTGGATTTTGCAGGTCAATTCCTCAGAGGGCAAGCCGGCGTAGTCATTATCCGCCAGATACTTAATCTTGAGCTCATTGGGTCGGCCACGCAAGCCCTCGGTAAAGCCAGGTGAAACAACCGGATCGGCCAGTTCCCAAATTTCGCCGTAGGGATCCTTAAAAGCGCCATCGCCGTACACCATCACTTCAATATTCTTGTCGAAGTGTTCTTTGAGGCGGGCTTTGACGGCATCCACAAAAGGTTGGGAGTCGCGCGGGAAGAGTTTGACTTTGTCTTCGGTCGCTTTGTTGGAGCCCAAAAGGCCATATTCGCGGTTGTAACCGTGCTTTTCGGTTTGCTGGTTGAGTAAATGATCCAAACCAATCACATTCTTTGCGCCAGCATCCTTGAGCAACTGGCGGGATTTTTCGCGCGAGTGGACATCACAAACGATAATATTGTCGGCCATGTGGGCGATTGCGCGGGGATCATTGGCAAACACGAATGTCGCCTTACAGTTTTCCTTTTCGCAGATGTCGCGGTAAAGGTCAATATAGTTGATACCCGTAAACTCGTGATAGTACTTGCTAAAGATTTTGTTGAAACCCACTTCGTCAAAGACGTCGGCGTAGGGGTTGATGTTGGCGTTCCACATTTCAGCTTTGTCGATGAGCTGGTTGCCAACTTCGTCGGTGGGATAAGACAATTCGATGATGATTTCATCACCGGCAATGGCAATCCCTCGTAGCAATAGCGCGAAACGGTTGCGACTGAGGATAGGGTGCACAACAGCGACTTTGAGCGGGTTTTCCGGGAAATTGGCTTTGACAGAATCGGCAATGTCATTCACGGTGGCATAGTTGCCCTGGCTGCGGGCTAAAACTGATTCGGTGATGCACAGGACATCGCGGTCACGAACCGTAAACCCTTCAGATTTAGCGGCATTGCCCAAAAGTTGTGGCAACATCTCAACCAGATTGTCACCCTCATTAATAATCGGCGTCCTTAAGCCACGGATAGTTGTTCCAACTAATCTTTTCATAGTTGTCCTCTTCCAAGTCGTATTGTAAAAGGGGTTGGGATTCCGTCTTTTACTTACAGATTATACCAAACCCCAGAAAACTGAGGAGGTTTTGCTTTGACAATTTTGATTTTTGTTTTGATTCTCATTTCACCCCAAGCCATTTTCAGTTCTTTTTACATTATTCGCGCAAAATGCCTATGTCCGTGCGGAAGCGCATGTTTTCAAAACCGATTTTCTTGATTTCATCATAGGCCTTTTGGCGGGCTTTGGGCAAGCTCTCGTCTAATGCGACAATTGATAAAACGCGCCCACCAGCTGTAATAAGATGACCGTCTTTTTGCCTGGTACCGTTGTGGAAGACGAGCGTGTCGGCTTCTAAAGAATCAAGACCCTGTATTTCAAAGCCACTTTGGTAGCTTTTGGGGTAGCCGTCTGAAACCAAAATGGTGGTCATGCAAACTTGGGGTGCGAAATCGAGTTTGACCTCTTGGCGGTTGATGGCTTGCGTCATGTTTTCAAGCAGGTCAGAGCGCAATCGGGGTAATAAAACCTGCGTTTCTGGGTCGCCAAAACGGGTGTTGAATTCGAGCACGTAAATTTGCCCATCCTGCACGATATAGCCGATGAACAAAATGCCCGTGTAGCCAAGATTTTCCGCTTCCAGCCCGCGTTCGATATTGCGCAGGATGGCTTCAGATTGCTTGCTTAAATCTGGTGTCCAGTAAGGATTAGGCGAAATGCAGCCCACACCACCGGTATTCGGGCCTTGGTCGCCCTCGAAAATCTTTTTGTAGTCCATGGCGGTGTCGAAGGGGTAAACCTTGTTGCCCGAGACGAAAGATAAAAGGGAGGCTTCGAAACCTTGCAGGAATTGTTCGATGACCACTTTTGCACCTTCATCAGCGAAGACTTTGTCGACGAAGATTTCGCTCAAGGCTTGTTCTGCATCCTGTGCGTCAGGGCAGATATAAACGCCCTTGCCGGCGCATAAACCATCGGCTTTAATCACCACCGGGTAACCGAATTTATCCAGTGCCTTTTGGGCTTCGGCTTTGGATTGGCACTCAATATAGTCCGCGGTTTGAATGTCATACTTTTGCATGAAGGCTTTGGCAAAAGCTTTGCTGCCTTCAAGCAGGGCAGGGCCTTTTTTAGGCCCAAAGACTTTGATGCCACGTGCTTCCAAATGGTCAACGATGCCCTCATTGAGGGGCTTCTCAGGTCCAATGACCACGAGGTCAATCGGGGTTGAATCTAAAAACGCGTCAATACTGGCAAAATCATTTCCGGCGAGTTCGAGGTTTTCGAGCTTGCCACTGGCACCACCGTTATGGGTTGAGAAATAGACTTTCTCCACACGCGGATTTTTGGCTAAAGCCCAGGCGATAGCGTGTTCACGTGCGCCGTTGCCAACTATCAGAATTTTCATATGAGCCTCTAGTGTCTAAAGTGGCGTGTGCCGGTAAAGACCAGTGCCATGTCGTATTGGTCACACAGGGCAATGACCGTTTCGTCGTGGATGGAGCCACCAGGAGAGATGGCGGCTCTGATGCCATTGGCGTGTAAGAGTTCAACCGTGTCTTCAAAGAAGAAGGCGTCTGATGCCAATATGGAACCATCCAGATGTCCCGCGCCACGTTCAATACTTTTCTCAACCGCCCAGGAACGTCGCACTTCGCCAAAACCATAACCTACCGTGCCCTCGTCTTTGACTAAAACCACACCGTTGGAGCTGATGTGTTTGACGGCTTTCATGCCAAAAATCATATCGGCTTTCTCTTTTTCAGTGGGTTGGCGTTTGGAGACGGCTCTGAAGTCCTCAAAGAGAATGGTGTCGTTTTCCTGGACCAAAGCACCGTTGATGACGTCTTTATATTTGAGTTCTGGGAATTGCGCTTGCATGATGTTGGGTGATTTGATGAGTCGGATGTTTTTCTTTTGCTTTAAGATCTCAAGCGCCTCAGCTTCAAAATCTGGCGCAATGACAATCTCCATGAACATGGTGTTGATGTTCTCAGCGATATGGGTTGTCACAGCGCGGTTCAGGGCAATGATGCCACCAAAAATAGACACATCATCGCAGGCAATCATGCGGTCATAGGCCACGTTGATGTCGTCATGGCAGGCAATACCGGTGGGATTGCTGTGCTTAACACCCACCGCACAGGGACGCTCAAACTCTTTGAGCATCATCACCGCGCCGGTGAGGTCGTTCATGTTGTTATAGGAAATTTCTTTGCCGTGCAGTTGTTCAAAGTCAAAGGCGTGGTCCTGGGTTTGGTAACCGTCGCGATAATAAGCGGCTTTTTGATGAGGGTTTTCACCGTAACGCATACTCGCTTCAAGCTTCAACGGACGGGCAAAACGCTCAGGGAAGGCATTGCCTAAAAGATGGTTGAAGTATGATGAAATCATGCCATCATAATAAGCGGTGTGGCTAAAAGCCTTAGCCGCCAGCTGTTTGCGGAATTCGATATCCAGCTTACCTTCTTTCAGTCCTTGAATGACTGTGTCATAATCGCTGGGGTCAACAACGATAGCGACATCTTTATGGTTCTTGGCTGCTGCACGGATCATGCTCGGACCGCCAATGTCGATGTTTTCAATCATGGTGGCTTCGTCTTTGCCTTGTTGCAGCATGGCTTCAAAGGGGTAAAGGTTGTTGACCACGATGTCAATCGCGGGGATGGCGTGTTGGTTTAAGGTCTCAAGATCCTCGGGCAAGTGGCGACGGTGTAAAATGCCGGCGTGAATTTTGGGGTGCAAGGTCTTCACACGGCCATCCATCATCTCAGGGAATTGGGTCAATTCGGACACTTCAAGCACCTCAATCTCATTTTCTTTGAGCAGTTTGTAGGTGCCACCAGTGGAAATGAGGCTGAAACCCAGGTCACGCAAAGCTTGGGCGAAGGGCACAATGCCGGTTTTATCAAAGACGGAAAGTAAGGCGTATTTCATTATTCTCCTCGTATATACACTCGGTTTTCGATGATCTCTAGTTTGTTGTCACAATAAAGTTTGACGGCTTGAACAAGTAAAGGATGCTCGATTTTGAGCACCGCAGCTTGGATGTCTTCGGGTTGCCAATGCTGATCCAGTGGGATGGCGTGTTGCAGGATGATCGGTCCGCCATCGACGGTTTCAGTCACAAAATGGACGGTCGCGCCAGAATATTTGACGCCACTGTCATACACGGCTTGGTGAACATGCATGCCATAATAGCCATCACCCCCAAATGCGGGGAGCAATGCGGGGTGGATGTTGATAATTCGTTTCGCGTAGGCATCGCAGACGGTGCTGCTGAGAATGCGCAGGTAGCCGGCTTCAACGATTAGGTCAATGGCGCGTGTTTTTAACAGGTCTAACAAAGCTGCGTCAAAAGCTTCAGCGCTTTCAAAGTCTCTAATGGAGAGGTGCAGGGCTTCAATGCCAGCCTGTCGGGCGCGCTCTAAGGCATAAGCCTTTTTGCGGTTGGAAAAAACGAGACTAATCTCGCCGTTAAAACCACCTTGTGCTTGCGCGTCAATCAGGGCTTGCAGGTTACTGCCGTTACCCGAGGCCAAAACTGCAATTCTTATAGGCCGCAAAGCTCAACATCCTTATTGCCTGCGACGACTTCACCCATATCGATGAAGGGGATATCGCGTTCTGCCAGGTTCGCGGTGATGGCCGCGTAGTCGGTTGGGTCCACAAACATGACCATGCCGATACCCATGTTGAAGGTGCCAAACATCTCTTTGCGGGCTACATTACCCCATTCTTCCAGATAGCGGAAAATGGCGGGGATTTCGTATTGGCTCACATCCCATCTGAGGGCTTGGTCATCGCCGAGTACGCGGGGCACGTTTTCATAAATACCGCCACCGGTAATATGCGCCAGGGCGTGGATATCGAATTGCTCAATCAGGGGCAAAACATCCTTGATGTAGATTTTAGTAGGAGTGAGCAAGTCCTCGCCCAGGCTCATGTCGAGTTCGTCCAGATGGGTGTCGAGAGGCAGGTTTTTGACGTCAAATATGATTTTGCGTACCAAGGAAAAGCCATTGGAATGCACTCCGCTGGATTTCAAACCGATGACTTTATCGCCAATCTTAACTTTGCCAGGCGTAATCATCTTGCTTTTATCAACGATACCGACCGCGAAGCCGGCGATATCATAGTGGTTGGTCTGATAGATACCAGGCATCTCAGCGGTTTCGCCACCAATCAGCGCCATTTCAGACTGCACACAGCCTTCAACAACACCTTCGACAATGCTCGCCATCTTCTCGGGCACCAGTTTGCCCGTGGCGATATAGTCCAGGAAGAAGAGCGGTTTCGCGCCTTGGCAGAGGATATCGTTGGCGCACATTGCCACGCAGTCGATGCCGATGGTATCGTGTTTGTCCATGCGGAAGGCGAGGTCGAGCTTGGTTCCCACGCCGTCGGTGCCAGAGACTAATACGGGCTCTTGATAGGCGTCTTTGTCAATCTGGAAAAGACCGCCAAACCCACCCAAGTCTGAAATCACACCGGGTGAAAAGGTCTTTTTGACCAGTTGTTTAATCAATTGCACTTCGCGATAGCCGGCTTCTTTGTCGACGCCAGCGTCTTTGTAACTGAGTGTCATAGCTCCTCCTGGATGGGGTAAATACCCGAAAAACAGCGGTCGCAATAATCGAGGCCTTGGCAGGCGTCCTTGAGACCGTCTAAAGAAAGATAATAAAGGGAATCTGCGCCGATATATGCGCGGATGTCCTCCAGTTCGCGTTGATAAGCAACCAGTTGTGACTCGTCGGGCATGTCTAAGGAGAGGTCGCAGCTGTGGCGCACAATGGGCGCGGCGATGCGCACGTGTACTTCCTTGGCACCGGCCTCTTTGAGCATGCTGATCGTACGCCGTGAAGTTGAACCACGCACGATTGAGTCATCCACCAAAATCAGGCGTTTATCTTTGAGGACTTCTTTGATCGGGTTAAGCTTGATGAAGATATCCTTGGTGCGGGTTTTATCATCGGGGTTGATGAAAGTGCGGCCGATGTAGCGGTTTTTGATGATGCCGTCCTTGTAGGGAATCTTGGAGGCTTCGGCATAGCCAATCGCGGCAATCAGGCCACTATCGGGTGCGCCCATGACAATATCGCCTTCGGTAGGGAGCTCGTGGTAGAGATTGCGCCCCATGTTGGCACGCGCGTTATAAATGGAAACACGGTCAAAATAGCTGTCTGGCCGGGCAATGTAAATGTATTCAAAGAGGCATTTTTTCTTCTGAAGACGGTCGTTATAGGTGTGGAACTCCAACTGATTGTCTTTGATAATCACCATTTCACCTGGATCAAGGTCCTTGATGAAGGTTGCGCCGGTTGAGTCGAGCGCGCAGGTTTCCGAGGCAATCACATAACCATCATCCAACTTGCCCACGCAAATCGGTTTCAAACCCAATGGGTCGCGGAAGCCAATCATCTTGTAGCGGTCGAGGTAAATACCTGCAAAGGCACCATGCAAGGTGTTCAGATAGGCTTTCGCGCTGACCAGGGCACCGCTCAGGTTGAGGGTCAAGGGATAGAGGTTGAAGTCTTTGTTCAAAATATTGCCATCCACCGAAATGAGGCAGTTGACCCCACGAATGGTGAATTCTTTGGGCAGGATGGGTTGATGGGTGTCGTATTTTTTGTATTCGCCATATTTAACATGCCCTAAACCACGGTCGCCGGGCAGGTTGATGGCAACATCATCAGGGAAGACGCCATTAATCAAGCCAGTTCCCTTTTTAACAACGACTTTGTTATGGTCAAGCATGGCGATGCCGGTGTTGACCTGTCCACGGTGTTGCAGGGCATAGAGGCCGTAAAGAATAAGGTTCGCCGCATTTTGTTGTTCGGGCGTGACGACGCCAACAATACCACTCATAACCTAGAGGCTCCTATCTTGTTCTTTGACGCTTTCTTCGAGCTCGACTTTATAGTCTTTTAGCTTTTGAGCCAGGGTTGCATCGCAAAGTGCCAGGATTTGGCAAGCCAGAATGGCCGCGTTGTCGCCGGCATCCACAGCGACTGTGGCAACCGGCACGCCTTTGGGCATTTGCACGATAGAGAGCAAGGAATCCATCCCCAGAAAAGCGGAGCCTTTAATCGGCACGCCGATCACAGGTAAGGTGGTCATGCCGGCGATGACACCAGGCAAGTGAGCCGCTTTGCCAGCCATGGCGATAACCACTTTGACCTCATTTTTCTCAAAATCAGCCACATATTGGGCGAGCATATCCAGCGCGCGGTGGGCGGAAATTACACGTGTCAAATAAGGGATGCCAAATTTATCGAGCATTTCCATCGCTTTTTCCGCGATGGCATGATCCGATTTGCTTCCCATGATTAAGGCTACTTTCATGCTTTCTCCTAACTAAAGTGTTTCGCCAAAAGTTCAAAGTGCTTAGGCAAGGCTTTGATGGCGAGGTTCTTGTAAAGGTTTGGCGCCATTCTGTCAATGAGCGTTCTTGTGCCAAACACATGGCCACATTTTGAAGCGATGCTATCCACGCCACAATCTGAGGGCAATTGTGAAAGGCTGTTCATAGCTATGATATCAACTTTTTCAGAAAGACGGGCTAAGTCATTGCAATGTAGAGTCATCTGGCGTCCGCTGATAGGCGCGGTGTAGATTGGATGGCTTTCGCTGGTCAGATAACTGTTTTTAATAACGGTTACATCTTGCATGGTGTGGATGTATTGGTTGTTTTTGTTGGCGCTGAAAATGAGATCATTTTGAATAGCACCAAAGAAGCCTGCATCCACCAAAGCAGCCATACCGGCGCCAATGCCAATGATGAAGCCTTGGCGAGCTTTGAGATCTTCCATTGCTTTTTGAATGGATGGGTGTTGGAGCACACGGCTCATCGCGCCGGCCACATTTTTGATGACGCCACCATAGTAATCGCCATGCGGAACGGCGAATACGCTGACTTGTTCAATTTTTGCCGCAAGGGCATCCAGACTAGCCAAATAAGCTTCATGGGTGTCGGTGATGATGACGTGTTGTTTGACCTCAAAGCCAGCTGTTTCAAAGGCAGCTTGGAGATCATATTCTCCTGTCGCGCCATCCAAAACCGGGATGAGCACGTTTTTGCTCAGGGCTGTTAAAGCGGGCAATTCGCGCTTTTCAAAGGCTGGAATTTGGAGCGCTTCATTTTCAAGGATGTTCGGGTAAAGCGTGTTGACCGCTTTGCTGCGGTTTTCGATGAGTTGGCCGTAATCTGTCACTTCAGCGGTTTGGCCAATTTCCTCAAAAAGTTCCTCATTATATTGAAGGTCATCGGCGACTTCGAAAACGATGTTGCCAGGGCTAAAGCCATCACCTAGATCGGGGTTAAGCGCATAGGCCAGTCCATTACCCAATGCCATGTCGGCGACGGTGAAGTAAAGCCCATGTTCGTTTACCGCGGAGGCTGCCAGAATTTGACCAGCGTCGTGTAAGGCTTGATAGGCTTGCATGACTTCTTGGAATTGCTCGAAATCCACCATACCGTCGGCGTCATGCTCAATACGAGTGATGAGGATTTTTGAACCGGCTTGTTTGAATTCACGCGAGACTACTTTGTGGCTGTCCACAGTGTTTACCGCAAAGCTAACCAATGTGGGTGGCACGTCGATGTCATGCCAGGAGCCGCTCATCGAGTCCTTGCCACCAATCGCGGGGATATTGAGATTTTTCATGACCTCAAAAGCACCCAAAAGCGCTGCAAAAGGTAAGCCCATGCGTTCCGGTTCGCCTTTGATGCTAGGGAAGAATTCTTGCAGGGTCAGGCGGATGTCTTGATACCTGCCGGTTAGCGCGATGCTTTTGACAATCGATTGCAACACGGCGTAATAGCCACCATGGTAGGCGCTCAGTTTGGCGAAAGTCGGGTAATAGCCATAACTCATTACCGAAGCGGCGTTTGTGTTTTCAACTGGGAATTTGGTTACGATGCCATCCTGAGCAGTAAGACCATGTATGCCACCATACTCAGCCAAAACAGCATAACGACCTAATGTTGAGTCAAAGTTCTGTGAAAGGCTGTGCCCCAGGTCGCGGTTGAGTTCGAGGTTGTTTTCCTGATCCTCGATGTCATTGTGTTGGGTGTTGATGGCGACTTTGGCGTATTTTGTGGCGCCGTTGGTGTTGAGCAGGTCGCGGTTGATGTCCACAATCGTTTCACCATGCCAGGTCATGCGCATGCGGTTGGTAGCGGTTACTTTGGCAACCTGGGCATATTCGACACCTTCTTCTTCGACCAAGGCGATAAAAGCGGCCAAGTCTTTAGGTGCAATGACGACAGCCATGCGTTCCTGGGATTCCGAGAGGGCAATTTCGTAACCGTTGAGCCCAGGATACTTAGTATGCACGGCGTTGAGGTCGATTTCCAAACCATCTGCCAGCTCGCCAATAGCAACGGAAACGCCGCCAGCGCCAAAGTCGTTACACTTTTTGATCAGGCGGGTGACGTCTGGGCGTTGGAAAAGGCGGATGATTTTACGTTCAGCAAAGGGGTTGCCGCGTTGTACTTCGGCACTGGCTTTGCTGAGGGATTTTTTGGTTTGCACAGAGGAGGAGCCCACAGCAGCGCCCAAGCCATCCCGACCAGTCGGCGCGCCAAGCAAAAGGATAATGTCACCCGGAGCGGCTTCTTCGCGGCGGACTTGCGCTTTTGGCACTGCGGCAACCAGTGCGCCGAGCTCCATGCGTTTTGCGAGGAAGCCGTCGTCGTAATATTCTTTGATGATGCCCACGGGCGCACCAATTTGGTTAGCGTAGTCGGAGAAACCGTTCATTGCGCGTGTGGCGATGTAACGTTGGGGCAGCTTGCCTTCCAGTGTTTGCTCGTGTGGCGTCAGGGGGTTGCCCGAGCCGATAATGCGAATGCCATGCAGCACCTGAGCGCGTCCACTGAGGGGGTCGCGGATACAACCACCGATGCAGGTGTGTGCGCCACCGTAAGGCTCGATTTCAGTGGGGTGATTGTGGGTTTCGTTTTTGAACATATGCAGCCAACGTTGGGTTTCATCGCCAACCTGAATGTCAACTTCGACGGAACAGGCGTTTATTTCAGAGCTGTCTTCAAGGTCATTGAGTAGGCCTTTTTTCTTGAGCTCTTTGGCGTTGATAGTTGCCAGGTCCATCAAGGAAATAGGTTTGGGTTCGCGACCCTCATAGACATAGGCGCGACTGGCTAAATAGTTGTCAAAGCTGGCTTGGATGGTTTCCTGATAGTCACCTTCAAGGATATTAATATCTTGAATTTGGGTCAGGAAAGTGGTGTGACGGCAATGGTCAGACCAGTAAGTATCCAAAATTTTGATTTCGCAAAAACGCGGCTCGCGACCTTCGGTTTTGAAATGTTCTTGAATGACCTGGAGGTCATCAATATCTAATCCAACACCACGGTCGGATTTGAAGGTTTTCATTTCTTCAATTGAGAAGGTGTTGAATCCTTCAACCGATTGATGCTCGCTGAGGTCGGAAATTTCATATTCAAAGTGGATGTCCTCAGGATTGATTTCTTCCTGGACGATGTCATTGATCAGGTAGGCTTTGATTTTGTTTAAATTATTTGTTGGGCATTCCGAGAAGCGATAACCTTTGTAGTAGCGCAGGTCGGTTTCGATATTCAGGATAGCTTTGAGGTAGCGCAGGGTTTGGTCCTGGATTTGGTTGTACTGACCGTCCTTATCTTTAACGAAAAAGGTACCTTCAGGTACCTTGTCAATAAGCTCACCATAACGGGTGTCAAAGAGTTCTTGCGTGAGTTGGGTTTCGTCCAATTTATCTTGGAACTGATAGATGTGGAAGATGTCCAATCCCGCGCATTCTACATTGAGAAATTGGCGAACTTCCTGCAAGATAGCAAAAGCCTCTTGGTCATGGGCTGGGTGTTTTTTATAGATAATCATAGTGTCCTCAATCTTTGAGTATAAGCTCTGCAATCTCTGCGGGTTCCATTTTGGTGCCGTTTTTGTAAACACGCATGCTGCCAGTTGATACTTCATCCATCAAGACGATGTCACCAGTTGTGGTGATGCCAAATTCGACTTTGAGGTCAATCAGCTGACCACCGCGTTCATGGATGTAAGTTGTTAAGAGCTTTGAGATTTTTTTGGTTTGGGAGACCAGATAGTCGTACTGCTCTTCAGTTAGTAATCCCAAGGCAATGAGTCCCTCTTTGGTGACGAGTGGGTCTTGGCGTTGATCATCTTTTAGGGTGAACTCGACATAATCGTTCAGGGGCATCATCTCGCTGGCATAGCTGCCATAGCGACGGATGAAGGAACCTACTGCAAAGTTACGAAAAATGACTTCAAGTCCATTGCCAAAGGGACGGCATTTGAGCACAACCATTTCTGCTTTTTCGATGTCAGAACTGACACAGTGGGTGGGGATGTCATGTGCTTCGAATAGCTTGTATAGACGGTCGGTCATTAGCAGGTTGGTTTTGCCCATGCCTTCGATGCTGAGCCCGACTTGATTTTCACCGGGATCAAACACGCCATCTTTGCCAGTCATGTCGTCTTTGAACTTAAGCAGGACTTGGGAGTCGTTCAGTTCGTATACGTCTTTGGTTTTACCCTTATAGATAAGTTTCACATTGCCTCCAAGAAAAAAATTCCACAGCTTATAGTTTACTTTATTTTTGCTGAAATTGAGGGAATCGAAGGCTAAGAGTTTGATGGATTTTTTGAAACGACTTATTTTAGGGTCTTTATTTAAAAGGGTGATGCCTTTGGCGGCTTTTGGGTTTGGGCTTTTGCTGAATGCGATTAATTTTTCGAGTTGCTTTAATAAAGGGCAAGTGTAATTGCCTGAAAAAGACGTATGACCGCTCGGTCACACGGTTTGATGCGTTAAACGAGGTTTGGTAAAAAAGACGAAATTCCCATATGACCACTCAGTCATATGAGAAAAACAGCATTAATTTGCATAAAATGGCCAAGAAAGAAGGTGGACGGCCAAAAAATTGCTCGACTCTAGTGGTATATGACAAATGTCATTATGTATATGATGTTTGTCATAAGCTTGGACAGAAAATGAAATTTTTATCACGATAGTGATAGAATCTAGGTATTCATAACATAATTTTTTGTCATTGCAGGTGAACTGAATAAGGGTATCTTTCGCCACATTCCGAGTCTACTTAATAGAGGGTGTTTAAGGCTTCAAATCAGTTAACCTCAATAGAGAAAAACACAGTTATTTCTATCTAAATCGAATAAAAAACTTTTAGTGTATTTACATACGATAGTGAGGCTTATGAGCTCAACGAGACCAACACAAATATATTACCAAGAGAATTGCAAATAATTCTATATCATAATTGATACTTATTCTATCGAATAAGTCATTGCGAGGAAGCGAGAAAATGCACCGTCAAAAATTTATTAACCTAGTAGTTCTGGTTCTGTTAGTTTTGAACCCGTTATTGGGCTTTGCCTCCTCGGTACAAGCCCAATCTGTTTTAAGCCAAGAAATGCCCAAGGATGAAGCACCAGGCTTGGGCTTGAGACCGATTGAAACAGAAATCCCCCCCATTGAAAACCCAGACCCTCCTGTGGAGACACCTGAGCCAACGGACCCGCCGTTTGAAACACCGGAGCCAGACGAGCCACCACTTGAAACTCCCGAGCCAACGGAACCTCCTGTGGAGACACCTGATCCGACGGAACCGCCAATAGACGATATACCTACCCCAAAATCAGTTATTGCAACTATCATTTGGCAAGGAGGCAGCTCGCCACGGCCCGATTTCTGGCTTAAGCTCCAACAAATCGAGTCTGATGGCTTGAAATCCGATGTCACTGATGTGGAGCCCATCTTGGTTAGCTCTGCTACCCAGGTAACCTGGGCAAACGTTGCTTCTTATAGCGAAGATCTTCGTTATACGGTTGCGATTGTGGACTTTGAAGGAAAACCCTATGCTATCCCTGGCTATACCAGTGAGATTAGCGGTTTGACCCTAACCAATACGTGGAGAGAGCAAACGACTATTGATGTCGTAGCAAAAATTGAGTGGCTCTATTCTCTGACACCTAAAGTAGCGGTTGACTGGACAGAATTCGAAAATATTGAAGCGCCAACAGTTTGGCTCCGACTTTATCGTCAGGCGGGTTCAAAAGAAGCGCCTGTCGCCTTGTTGAGCACTGAAATGCAGAAGCTGGATGGTGCCACGACTGCTGTTTGGGAAGCCATGCCTAAAGCAAACAGCCAAGGTGTGGATTACATCTACTCGGTCAAACAAGTGAATGACAAAGGCGTTGAATTTAGTCCAGAGACCTTCTACAAACTTGAAGAAGGTCTGTTGGTACAAAATATTGCAGTGGAAGGCATTGGGCTTAAGGGTATCTTTGATCCTGTTGCCACGCACACCTACATTTTCCACAATGCTGATGGTACAG
>CAZAFJ010000020.1:0-32957 GCA_964484715.1 uncultured Anaerolineaceae bacterium
CCAGCCCCCTGTGGCGTCAGCCCAATCTAATCATCACCCCCCATGTTTCAGGCATATCGCCCAAACTTTTGGATGATGTATTAGCACTCTTCGCGGTCAACTTACAACGCTACCAAAGCGGTCAGCCCCTTTATAACGTCATTGACACCAAGCGAGGTTACTAATTGGACCTTTTTGACCAATCTCTTGAAGAGCAGCTGCGTCAACACGCACCTTTAGCCGCGCGCATGCGACCCCAAACGCTGGACGAGATTGTTGGCCAACAGCATATTATTGGCCCCGGTACCTTGTTGCGACGCGTGATCGAAGCCGACCGCTTGCATGGTTCAATTATCCTCTATGGCCCTCCTGGCACCGGCAAAACCAGCCTGGCGCAGGTCATCGCCAACAGCACCAAAGCGCATTTTGAGCAACTTAGTGCGGTATTAGCTGGTGTTGCGGACCTGCGTAAAGCGATTGAAGCCGCTCGCGAACGCCGTCGTCTCTACCAAACCCGCACTATCCTTTTTGTGGATGAGGTGCACCGTTGGAATAAAGCCCAACAGGACGCGCTCTTGCCCCACGTCGAGAACGGTTTGATAACGCTGATTGGTGCGACGACCCAAAACCCCTATTTTGATGTCATCAAAGCTTTGGTTAGTCGCTCGCGGGTCTTTGAGATGCATAGTCTGACCACTGAAGAAACCAAAGAGGTTTTGCTACGCGCATTGAAAGATAAAGAAAACGGTTTTGGCAATCGCGCCGTTCTTTTGGATGAGGATGCCTTGGAACACCTCGCCCAAACCGCCGGAGGTGACGCACGCAACGCCCTCAACGCACTGGAACTCGCCGTTGAAAGCACACCGCTTGGTCAGGAAGAAACCCACATCACGCTCACAATCGCTCAGGAGTCCATCCAACGGCGTGCTGTGCAGTACGATAAAACTGACGACCAACATTACGACACCATCTCGGCTTTCATCAAGTCCGTGCGTGGCTCTGATCCGGATGCGGCGCTTTACTGGTTGGCAAAAATGATCTACGCCGGTGAAGACCCTCGCTTTATCTGTCGACGCCTGATGATCCTCGCCAGTGAGGATATCGGCTTGGCAGATCCCATGGGCATTGTTGTGGCGAATGCTGCCGCACAAAACTACGAGATGCTGGGTATGCCCGAAGGCGCTTACCCCATCGCCCATGCCACGCTTTACCTCGCCACCGCGCCAAAAAGCAATACAGTCGGGGCATATTTTTCTGCACTGGCAGAGATTGAAAAGAATGGCGCTAAACCGGTGCCCACCCACTTGATGGACGCCAGTCGGGATGCCAAAGCTCTGGGTCATGGCCAAGGCTATGCGTACCCGCATGATTTCGAGGGTCATTGGGTCAAACAGCAATACCTGCCAGATGGAATGGAAGAAAAGCGCTTCTACCACCCCTCCGACCAAGGCGAGGAAGCCAAGATTGCTGAGCGTTTAGTGAAGTGGCAAAAAGCGATCGAAAAGTCCAAACCCAAAGAATAACAACCTTTACAAACATTTTACTTAAAAAGCCCTCTAATACATTGACAATTATCTATGTATAGTCTTATAATCATGCATCGATAACCATCTATGTGAAGCAGAGGTGCACCATTAATCCATTAGATATTTCCCTCATCTGTAAAAGTCTTGGCGATTCAACCAGACTCCAAATACTCCAGCTCCTTACCGAAGGTGAAAAGTGTGCCTGCAACATTCTGGAGGCTTTCCATATCACCCAACCTACCCTTTCTTACCACATGAAAAACCTCGCAGAAAGCGCTTTAGTCAAGGTGCGCAAAGAAGGTAAGTGGAGTTACTATTCGATCAATTGTGAAACCTTGAACGCTTTCAAGTCCTTTTTTGGCGCATTAACCTGCACTTACGACAAAGGGAACTGCACATGCGACTAATCTGGGATTTCATTCAAAACCAACTCCTGGGCATGAAGTGGCTCAATGACCTGGTGGGCAAGCTTCTCACCTTGCTTGGATTAGACATCAACAACCGCTGGATCGCCAGCTTGCACTTTTTCATTTATGACGTTATTAAAATTGTCATCCTCTTATGTGTGCTTATTTTCATCATCAGCTACATTCAAAGCTATTTTCCGCCTGAGCGCACTAAACGCATCCTTGGACGCTTTAAAGGCTTGGGCGCAAACATTCTAGCCGCTCTCCTGGGAACAGTAACGCCTTTTTGTTCCTGCTCTTCCATCCCTTTGTTCATCGGGTTTTCATCAGCAGGTTTACCCCTCAGCGTTACTTTCTCCTTTCTGATTTCTTCGCCGATGGTCGACTTGGGTTCATTGGTGCTGCTTACCAGTATTTTTGGCGCGAAGACAGCCATCCTTTATGTTATTTTAGGCTTGGTCATCGCCGTCATTGGTGGCACCATCATTGAACATGCCAAAATGGAAAACCAACTTGAAGACATCGTTTTGAATGCCCCAAGTTTTGACATCGACGCGCCTGAGCTAAGCTTCCGCGACCGTCTTGAATACGCCAAAACACAGATGCTGGAGACGCTTAGAAAAGTCTTCCCCTACATTTTGGTGGGTGTTGGCATTGGTGCACTCATCCACAACTGGATTCCGGAGGACTGGGTCACTAGCATCCTGGGTGGCAAAAATCCATTTGGTGTCGTTTTAGCCACATTGATTGGCATCCCTATGTATGGCGATATTTTTGGCAGCATTCCGATTGCTGAAGCCCTTTTGGCAAAAGGCGCACTCCTGGGCACCGTATTAGCCTTTATGATGGCCGTCACAACACTAAGCCTGCCTTCGCTGATCATGCTGCGCAAAGCAATCAAGCCCAAACTCTTAGCCTTCTTCATCGGCATCTGTATTTTGGGTATCATTCTTATTGGCTATATCTTCAACCTCTTACAGCCTTTTATCCTCTAATAAGGAGTTTTCAATGTCTCAAGATCAAATCAAAATAAAAAACATCAAGATTTTAGGTAGTGGTTGCGCCAATTGTAATCGCCTGGAGCAAGCCACCAAAGATGCCTTAACGACACTAGGTATCACGGTAGAAGTGGAACATATCACCGATTTTATTCAAATCGCTCAATACGGGGTCATGTCCACCCCAGCCTTAGTGATTAATGACAAAGTTGTTTCCTACGGAAGGGTGCTAAAAGTTAATGATGTCGTCAAAATGATTGAGAAAATCATCAGGTGATACAATGCCTCCTAAACCTAAAGTAGCCTTTGTTTGTGTTCATAATTCATGCCGTTCACAGATAGCCGAAGCCTTGGGGAAGCATTTGGCAAACGAGGTTTTTGAAAGCTACTCTGCCGGCACGGAAACAAAAGGCCACATCAACCCGGACGCGGTAAGCTTGATGAAAAGCAGCTACGGCATTGACATGGAAGTCCCGCAAAAGCCCAAACTACTGACAAACATCCCCAAGGTTGATATTGTGGTCACGATGGGTTGCGAAGTCAACTGCCCTTGGTTGCCCTGCAAACACCGCGAGGATTGGGGTTTGGACGACCCAACGGGTCAATCGGATGAGGTTTTTCTAAACACCATTGCAACCATTGAAAGTAAAGTTTTAGACTTAAAAACACGCATATTGAATGGGGCTATAAAGTTGTGACGCTGCTTGTTAAACATTGCACATGGTCTCCCACGCCCGTTCGTCATGGCGTCCTCGCCATGACGTCCTAATTTCATATCGAATCAATTTTGTGCTTGATAACTTTTAAGTTCTGTACAGCTTAACAGGGTCGGATGGCGAGGACGCCATCCGGAACAAAGTTAGTGTTCGGCATAGCGTCCCCTGGCGGTTTGTTCGGCATGGCCTCCCTTGTTGGTTTGTTCGCGCATGTGTCCCCTGACCATGCGCCTTCCCATTCAAGTGATGTGTTCCGGCGAGGATGACATCAAATTAATAAACATGTTCGTTACGCGAAAAGTCTGGTCAGGGGACCAGACTTAAATAAAGTTAGTGTTCGGCATGGCGTCTCCGCCATGCCTTTTACTAACCACTATAAAGCATTAGCCTTCCTGCGCCACAAACTGGCTGTTATACAAATCCGCATAGAAACCATCTTGTGCCAGAAGTTCATCATGCGTGCCAATTTCAACAATATTCCCATCACGTAAGACCAGAATGCGGTCGGCGTTCTTGATTGTCGAAAGACGGTGGGCAATCACAAAACTTGTGCGCCCTTTCATCAACTTGGTCATCGCTTTTTGAATCAAAACTTCCGTACGCGTGTCAACGGAGCTGGTCGCCTCATCCAAAATCAGGATTGGCGCGTCTGCCAAAACCGCGCGCGCAATCGTCAAAAGCTGCTTTTGTCCCGCAGAAACATTGCTGGCATCTTCGTTCAGCTCAAAGTCATAACCACCCGGCAAAGTGCGCGTAAAGTGATCGGCATAAGCTGTATCTGCCGCCTTAATCACCTCTTCATCGCTGGCATCCTGGCGACCATAGCGAATATTCTCCATAATCGAGCCATTAAACAGCCAGGTGTCTTGCAAAACCATCGCAAATTTCGAGCGCAGCGTCTCGCGGGTCATATCCTTGATGTCAACATCATCAATTTTGATGTTTCCACAACCGAGTTCGTAAAATCGCATTAGCAACTTCACTAAAGTTGTCTTACCGGCACCGGTTGGGCCTACAATCGCGATTTGCTGTCCAGGCTTGACATCCAAGGAAAAGTCATTGAGCACGGGTTCGTCTGGATTGTAGCCAAAACAAATGTCATTGAACTCAACATGCCCAAGCACCTGCTCCAAATCCACAGGGTTTTCAGGGTCCGCGACTTCTTCTTTTTCATCCAGGAACTCAAAAACCCGTTCGGAGGCTGCCGCAGTCTGTTGCAAAATATTTGAAATATTGGCAATGTTCATCATCGGACCGGTGAAGGAGTTCAAGTATTGAATAAAAGCCTGGATATCACCCAAGTTAATACGACCCTGAACCATCAGGTAGCCACCCACCATCGCCACCACAACATACCCCAAGTTGCTAAACAGGCGCATCAGGGGCATCATGATGTTGGAAATAAACTGTGCGCGCCAGGCACTGTCATAGAATTCCTTATTAAGCGTTTCAAAATGCTCAATGCTGGCTTCTTCGCCATTGTTGGTTTTCAAAACGACATGCGCGCCGTACATTTCTTCAACATGTCCGTTGATATGCCCCAAATAAGCCTGTTGCTTACGGAAGTAACCTTGCGAGCGACTGACCACAACCCGAATCATGATGATTGTGAGGGGCACAACTGCCAACCCCACCAAAGTCAGGGTCACATTAATTGTCAGCATCATCACCAGCACACCAATCACCGAGGTCACCGAGGTGATAATTTGCGACAGGCTTTGGTTAAGGGTGTGTCCGATGGTGTCCACATCATTGGTAATACGTGAAAGCACTTCTCCTTGGGTCACGCCATCATAAAAGCTGAGTGGCAAGCGATGCAGTTTTTGTGAAAGCTCATTGCGCAGGCGATAGATGATATCTGCTGAAATATGCGCCATCACCTGACCCTGAACCAAGCCAAAGAGGGCAGACAAGCCATAAAGGGAGAGCGCGCGCAGCAAGATATTACCGATTTTGACAAAGTCGACACCCAAGGTGTCACCACGCACAAGGCGCATCACACCGGCATAGAGTTCCGTCGTCGCCGAGCCCAAAATTTTTGGTCCAAAGATTGAGAACACACTCGAGCCAGCCGCAACAAGCAGGATTATCATAATCAACCACTTGTATTTGCCCATATAAGTAATCAGACGCCCCATACTGCCTTTAAAGTCACGGGCTTTCTCGCCGGGCATCATACCCGCACCACCGGGACCACCGCGTCGGGGTCCGCCATGTCCACCTGGTTTGCCAGGCTCAATGGGTTTTGAGGAACTGTAAGCAAAGGGGTTATTGGTCTTCTTTTCTTCGTTCACTGGGAGCTTTTCTGGTTTCATGCTAACTCCTCCTCGCTCAATTGTGATTGGGCAATTTCACGATACGTTTGACAGCTGTTAATCAAATCGTCGTGGTGTCCAACACCGACCAGACGCCCATTTTCGAGCACTAAAATTTGGTCAGAATTGCGCGCGGTCGACACTCTTTGTGTCACCACAAACACCGTTTTATCCGCTATCTGGGGTCTGATGGCCTTACGCAAAGCTGCGTCGGTTTTGAAGTCCAAAGCCGAGAAGCTGTCATCAAAAATATAAACCGGGCTATCTTTAATCAAGGTTCGTGCGATAGATAGCCTTTGCTTTTGTCCGCCAGAGAGGTTGATGCCCGCTTGGGCAACTTCAGCGTCCAGACCTTCTTCATTATTGAAGACAAAATCCGTCGCCTGAGCCACCTCCACAGCTTTTCTCATTTCCTCTTCGTTGGCGTCATGGTCACCCACCAACAAGTTGGATTTGACCGTGCCACTAAAGAGCAAGCCTCGTTGGGGCGCGTAGCTGATATTCTCACGTAATTCGTGTTGGGTTACATCGCGGATGTCCACGCCATCTAAAGTAATTTTGCCCTTGCTCACATCAAAAAGGCGTGGCAAGAGGTTAATCAAAGTCGATTTACCGCTGCCAGTTGACCCGATCACCGCGGTCACCTGCCCCGGTTCGGCTTTGAAGCTAATATCGTGCAAAACGTCTTCTTCGGCACCCGGATAGCGGAAGTCCACATCATGAAATTCGATCACGCCTTTGCTTGGCACAGGGAAGCTAAGCGGTTCGACAGGGTCAAGGATGACATTTTCGCGTTCCAAAACGTCAGCAATGCGTTCGCCAGAGACCGTTGCGCGGGGCAAAATCACAAAGAGCATGGAAAGGTTCAAGAATGCCATCAGTATTTGCATAGCGTACTGCATGAATGCCATCAAGTCACCCACTTGCATGCTGGATTGGGCCACCTGGTGCGCGCCAACCCATATAATCAGGATTTGTGCAGCCGACATCACCAAAACCATCACCGGCATCATAAAGGACATCGTACGACCAATGCCGCGCATGTTTGCCGCCACGTCTTTGTTGGCACTATCAAAGCGATCTTCTTCGAAACTTTGCTTGTTGAAAGCGCGAACCACCAACATACCTGAGAGGTTCTCGCGCATAATTAAATTGAGGCGGTCAATCAGTTTTTGCATGCGTTTGAATCGCGGGGTTACCAGGGCAAAGATGAGTGCCACCAAGAGCACCAAAATCACGACCGCCAAGGCGATGGTCCACCACATGCTGGGGCTTTTATCGATGGCATGAATCACACCCAGCACACCCATCAAAGGCGCCTGAAATGCCATGCGAATGAGCATAAAAGACACCATCTGTACTTGGGCTACGTCATTGGTCGTGCGCGTGATCAGCGACGCGGTTGAGAAATCGCCAAACTCTGCACTTGAAAAGCTTTCCACTTTTCTGAAAATGGCAGAGCGCATATCGCGAGCCACCGCAGTCGAAGTTCGCGCGGCAAAAAAGCTGACCAAAATGGAGCTGATTACTGCGATAATCGAAACGCCAATCATCACCGTGCCGATTTTGAGGATGTAGTTGCTTTGGAATTTGGCAATGTCCATGTCAAGCGCTTTGTATTCATCAACAACAGCACTAATGCTCATTTGCTTGAGGATCGTGCCCTCCAGCTGGTCAAGATGCTTGTTGATGCCCTCGCGCATCGCCTGGCGTTGTGCGTCTGGCAACATGCCCAGGAGCTGGATGACATCTGTATCTTCTGGCAACTGGTCAAAATCAAAAGGAAAGTTTTCTCCCAAAACTTGTTTGGCGGCTTCAGGATCGTTTTGGATGCGGTTCAAAGCCTCGACGATAATCATCGGTTTAGCCAATTTACCTTCAAGTATGGCTTTTTCGTCTTTACTGGTCCCTTGTAGCACGTAGACCGGCTCTTGGTCGAGCGCCGGATAGCTTGCCACCAAATCTTCTGCTTGTGTGCTCTCAGGCTCAATCAAATGGTAATGAGCCATCACCGCTTCAAAGTCTTCCGGCGCCATCATCGTCGCCATGCGGTCCATTGTCGATTGGCGTAAAGCTTCCGGCACGCCACTTTCGACACCATTCTTTTGGATGCCTGTGTTCACAATTTTTGAAAGGTAGTCCGGTAAAGCGAGGTTAGACCACGCCACCGCGACGACAAACAAAGCTGCCAAAAGGATGTTGAACCAATAAGGTGTGTAAAATTTCTTCAGTCGTGACATCAGTTTTTACTCATTTCTCAGTTTGGTTTTCTGCTTCATTTTCTTTATATCGTTTCATATGTTCCACCAGTTTTTCCAGAGCTTGGGCAATGTCTTCAGCATCTTCCGGCTCGATGGTTTCGCAAAACTGATCAATCCAGGTATGCCGTGCGACTTTTGCAGACCGCACAAAGTCAAGCCCTGCATCGGTCAGGGTGAGCAACTTGCTGCGTCGGTCCGCTGGGTCTTCTTCACGATTGACCAGGTTCAACTCAACCAGACGGTCAATCATTTGGGATGCAGCCGCCTTGCTGACCCCCATGGCACAGGAATAGTCATTGATTGTGCTGTGTCTGTGGTGGAAAATGTAGAATATGCTGTTCATTTGCGCAAAGCTGTAGCCTTGGGCATGAATGTACTTACGGTTATTCTCCATGGATTGCCTCGTGGCGAGTTCCGCCCAGGCATGGAGTGTTTTAGATAATGTATCAGCCATCGTTCAGTCCTTAATTAGTTAACAGGCATGAACTATAAAGCTGACTTAACTAATAGTCAAGATATGTTTACAAGCTTACGGGAGGTCAGGTTATTGTTCTAACACAATTTTTACGATTTCTAAAAAGATTAGACCCAATCATAACTTCGGGTAACGGCTTTATGCCAATTCTGGCGTAAGTCTTCGCGCGTGTCCTGGCTCATCTGAGGCAACCACTGCTCGCGTGCCTGCCAGGTGCTCTTCAGCTCCGCCAGGTTTGCCCAAAAACCGACTGCCAAACCAGCCGCAAAAGCCGCACCGAGAGCCGTGGTTTCATCTAATCGTGGGCGTAAAACCGGCACATTCAAAACATTGGCCTGAAATTGCATCAGCAGACGGTTTTGCACCATACCACCATCCACCTTCAAGGTGCTAAGCTGCACACCGGAGTCCTTGCGCATGGCTTCGAAGACATCTGCGGTTTGATATGCCGTCGATTCCAAGGCCGCCCGCGCAATGTGTCCCGCCTTGGTAAAACGGGTCATGCCGGCAATCACGCCACGCGCATCTGAGCGCCAGTAAGGTGCGAACAACCCCGAAAAAGCGGGTACAAAATACACACCGCCATTATCTTCCACGCTGCTAGCCAATGCCTCAACCTCTTTTGAAGCCTTAATGATGCCCAGGTTATCACGCAACCACTGCACCAAGGCGCCAGCAATCGCAACCGACCCCTCAAGAGCATAAACTGCCTCTTGTCCTTCAAGTTTGTAAGCCATCGTGGTGAGCAAACCATTTTGGCTAAAAATAGGTTTGGTACCGGTGTTCATCAGCATAAAACAACCCGTTCCATAGGTGTTTTTAGCTTCTCCAGGCTCAAAACAACACTGCCCAAAAAGCGCGGCGTGTTGGTCGCCCAAATCACCAGCAATGGGCACGCCTTTCAATACCGGATGCGTAACCTCGCCATAAACCTCACTCGAACTGCGAATGTCGGGCAAAACCTGTCGGGGAATATCAAAAGCTTTGAGCATTTCTTCATCCCATGTTAGGTCATGAATATTCATCAAAAAAGTGCGCGAGGCGTTGCTGACATCGGTGATATGCAAACCTGGCATATCCAAACCCGCGGTTAGCTTCCAAATCAGCCAGGTGTCAATTGTGCCGAATAATAAGTCGCCCACTTCAGCACGCTCACGCGCGTTGGGTACGTTCTCGAGAATCCAATGCAATTTGGACGCCGAAAAATAAGGATTCGCGGGTAAACCCAAACGAGCCTGCAGTTTATCCGCACCATGTTCTTGGGTAAATGCGCTCATGAACTCAGCCGTGCGCGTGTCTTGCCAGACAATCGCGTTATGAATCGGTAGCCCGGTCCGCTTGTCCCAGACCACGGTCGTCTCGCGCTGGTTGGTAATGCCCAAGGCGGCCACATCCTCCACGCTCGCCCCGGCCATCTGCAGACATTCGGGAATCAGCTCAAGCAGCTTATTCCAAATTTCCAGCGCGTCATGTTCAACCCATCCCGCTTTGGGGAAGATTTGGCGATGCTCTTTGCGCAGAATCGCTACAAGCTTGGCGTTTTTGTCAAACAGTGCACAACAGCTGCTGGTGGTACCCTGGTCAATGGCGAGAATGTATTTTTTCATAGTGGCCTCCGATATGACACAATAATACCAAGTTGTCATAAAATAAGGGTAGGCAAATTAACTGCATTTGCCTTGGAGACTTATGCCAAAAAAAGACTATGACATCATTATTATCGGTGGTGGCGTGGTGGGCAGCATGATTGCCCGCTGGCTTTCGCGCTATGCCTTGGACTTGCTCTTAATAGAAAAAGACGCCGACCTTTGCATGGGTGCCTCAGCCGCCAACACCGCCATTATCCACGCCGGTTATGATCCGGTACCCGGCTCGCTCAAAGCAAAACTGAATGTGCGCGGTAACGCCATGTGGGACCAACTCGCCCACGAACTCGGTTTTGCGTTTGAACGTCCCGGCGACATGGTGGTTGCAGTAGGCGAAGAAGAATGGCCTGACCTGTTAGCCCTTTACGAGATGGGTAAGAAAAACGGCGTGCCCGACATGGCGCTTTTCGACGCTGCTGAGGTCAAAAAACGCGAGCCAAAAATCAACCCTCTCGCAATTGGGGCTTTGTGGGCGGGAACCTCGGGCATCGTGGATCCCTTCCAGGCGACGATTTCTGCCGCAGAAAACGCGGTGATGAACGGTGCCACAGTTTTGCTCAATACGGCTTTTGAAGGCTTTATTATAGAAGCCAACACCATCAAAGGTATCCGAACCAGTCGCGGTGACTTTAGAGCGCGGTGGATCATCAACGCCGCTGGTCTTTACGCCGATGCGGTAATGCACAGCGCTGGAGTAGGCTTGGACTTCAAAATCACACCCCGGCGTGGCGAATACTTCGTCTTTGACCCAGCCGATGTGCAAATCAACAATGTACTTTTCCCGGTACCCAGTGCCAAAGGTAAGGGCATCCTTGTAACAGCCACAGTTCATGGCAACACCATCGCTGGGCCTAACGCACAAGTTATTGATGACAAAGAAGACACCGCCACAACCGCCGCCGGCATGGAAGAAGTGGTGACAGGTGCGCAAAAGCTTATTCCCAGTATCAACCCACGCTTCACGATTGCCACTTTCGCCGGTTTACGCGCCATGGGCAACGCACCTTGTCGTACACCCGGTGTGGACTACAAAGCCGACTTTCTGATTGAAACCTCGCCAGAACTCAAAGGCTTGATAAACGTGGCGGGCATTGAATCGCCAGGCTTAACCTCTTCACCCGCTATTGCTGAGTATGTCGTAGAGGTCTTGAAAGAAGCCGGTGAAAGCCTCGAGGAAAAACCAGATTGGAACCCATTCCGTCCACCACGTCCACGCTTCCGCAACCTGAGCCATGCCGAAAGACAAAAGCTCTGCGAGATTGACCCAGCTTACGCGCGAGTCATTTGTCGCTGTGAGGATATCACCGAAGCTGAAATCTTACGCGAAATCCACGCGCCTATCCCTGCCACAACCTATGACGCCATAAAACGGCGCACCTGGTTAGGCACCGGGCGTTGCCAAGGCGGTTTCGACTCGCCACTCATCACCAAAATCTTAGCCCGTGAGTTGGGCATTTCCGAATTAGCGGTCACTAAACGCGGAGAGGGCTCGACCTTCCTGTTCCGCGAAACCAAATCTGTCGAGGAGGCCGGATAATGAAAAACAATTATGATGTCGTCATTATCGGTGCCGGACCAGCCGGCCTGGCTAGTGCCATCCAAGCCAAAAAAGCCGGCGCGGAAAAAGTTTTGGTCATCGAACGCGACCGTGAACCAGGTGGCATCCTACTGCAATGTATTCACAATGGCTTTGGTTTGCACACCTTCAAAGAAGACCTGCCGGGACCAGCCTTCGCCCAACGCTTTATCGATGAAGCTCATGCGATGGACGTGGAGTTCCTGCTTGATAGCATGGTCATGGACATCAGCCCAGAACGCGAACTGTGGCTTTCGAGTGCCTCGCGCGGTTACTTCAGCCTGAACGCCAAGGCGATCGTATTGGCAATGGGCTGCCGTGAACGCACGCGTGCCCAAATTCGCATCCCTGGCATGCGCCCCTCAGGCGTTTTCACCGCCGGCACCGCCCAACGCTGGGTCAACGTGGAGGGCTACATGCCCGGTAAGCGCTTTGTGATCTTGGGTTCGGGCGATATCGGCATGATTATGGCGCGCCGCCTGACGCTTGAAGGCGCTAAAGTCGAAGGCGTGCTCGAAGTGCAAAACTACCTTTCCGGCCTCATGCGCAACTATGTGCAATGCCTTCAGGACTGGGATGTCCCGCTGCATCTGCGCCACACCGTCAAGCGCATCATCGGCAAAAACCGGGTTGAGGCGGTTGAGGCAGTGGCGGTAGACGACCATTGGCAATTCATCCCCGGCACTGAGCGGATTATCCCATGTGACACACTTTTGCTTTCGGTGGGCTTAATTCCCGAAAACGAGCTTTCCAAAAAAGCTGGTGTACGGCTTGACCCCATAACCGGTGGACCATCCGTGGACCAGAACTTTCAAACCAATCTGCCGGGCATTTTTGCCGCCGGAAATGTGGTGCATGTTTATGATTTGGTGGACTATGTTTCCGAAGCAGGCGACCAGGCAGGGCTTGGCGCGACACGTTTTGCGACTGGCACGATTACAGAGCCAAGCAAAACTTTGCCAGTCAAAGCGGGTAAAAACGTGCGCTATGTCGTTCCCCAAACCCTGGATCCACGCGCTTTGGAAGACGGAGACATCACCCTGCAATGCCGCGTGACTAAACCGATTGAGGAAGACGTCTGGTTTGAGGTGCGTTCTGAGAGCCACTCGATTGTGCGTCGCTCAGACCGTTACGCAAGACCAGGCGAGATGGTGAGCGTCAAAATCACCCCCTCCATGGCGGCGGATGTGATGCGCGCTGGGGAACTCGTGCTGGATATTTACCCGAAGTCGGAGGCTTAGATGGACGAGAAAAACTTTATTTGCACCGCTTGCCCGATGGGCTGCCGATTGATTGTGCGCATGGAAGGTGATGAGGTTGTGAAGGTTTTGGGGCATCGCTGTCGCCGTGGTGAAGCCTATGGTACCCAAGAAGCCACGGCACCCAAACGCATGCTCGCCACCACAGTACGCGCTATGGGTGGCAGACATCCGCTTTTGCCAGTATACACCGCCACAGAAGTGCCCAAAGCTAAAATGGCTGAAGTACTCACTGTTTTGCGCGAATTAGAGGTGCAGTGCCCGGTCAAAATGGGCGATATCGTCCTGCAAGATGTCGCTGGAACAGGTGTGGACGTCATCGCCAGCCGGGATATGTGAGCTTTTTGAACATGAGAACAAAAAATCCGCTCTTACAAAAATGAGCGGATTTTTGTTCGTATGTTTTATTGCTTAGGCACGTTCTTCTTGTACGATTTTGATGCCACTGCTGGTGCCGATGCGGGTTGCGCCGGCTTCGATCATCGCTTTGGCGTCCGCCAGACTGCGCACACCACCCGAAGCTTTCACGCCAACTTCAGGACCGACCACTGCACGCATAAGGCGCACATCTTCCAAGGTCGCGCCACCGCCGGCGAAACCGGTCGAGGTCTTCACGAAATCTGCGCCCATCGCTTTGGCAATCAAGCAAGCCTTAACTTTTTGCTCCTCAGTCAAAAGGCAGGTCTCGATAATCACCTTCACGATAACGTCATAATCATGCGCCGCGCGCACCACCTGACGAATGTCTTCAGCAACATTGGCAAGTTCATCTGCTTTCAACTCGCCAACATTAAGCACCATATCAATTTCAGTAGCGCCTTGCAAAATGGCATCCACTGTTTCAAAAACCTTGGCTTCGGTACTCATCGCGCCCAGAGGGAAACCCACCACGGCAGCCACTTTCACATCCGTGTCTTCCAAAGCCTCCACACAGGTGTTGACCCAATAACTGTTCACACACACCGCGCCGAAGTTGTATTCCGCGGCTTCATCACATAAAGCCACAATTTGTTCCTCGGTCGCATCCGGTTTGAGAAGGGTGTGGTCAATCATCGCCGCAATGCCATTTTCGGTTTCTGGCGCATCATCGTCCAGCTCCAAGCCTACCAGGCAGCCGCAGGGGTCAAAGAAAGCGCTCAACTTTTGATTGCCATAGCGGGCAATGTGCTTTCGTTTGGGTTGTGTATCATAATTCAATTCGTCGTCCATGGAGTTTCCTCTTTTCTTTTCTTACTTCTATTTTACTATCCCTGAGGAAAAATCCCCAACTAGCGTCCGCTACAGTGATATTTACAGCTTACAAACTCACCATTAATAGTGTAACCCTTGAAACATTCCTCCTCTTCAGGTGGAAACCGCTCGAATAAGCTCTGGCGATGTTCCGCAAAGAAATCATGTTCCGCTTTTTCGGACTCTTTGTAAGTATGCCACTTACCTGGCGGATCCTGATCTTCCACCTTCAATGCCCGACAAGCCAGGATTTTGCCGATATTCTCACGCATATCCTCTGAATGTTGTGGGTTCGTATAGTTTCGATAAAGTTCAAGAATAGCGTCCTCACCAATACCAGAAACCAGATACGAGCCATCAAATCTACCCCTGGATATGGAGCTGCTTTTCTGCTTCGTCACCAAAGTGGCGTGCTCGATGTTTAGGCGGGTAATCGTTTTGTCTACATTCACAACAAACAAGGTTACGCCAAACAAAAAAGTGCTCATCAGCAAAACAAGGAACAAACGCTTCAGATTTTTACTGATTTCCATCACAGCCAAGGCTACAAGAAGCACTGCCAGGAAAATCATGAAGACATGCGCTACCAGGCGATCACGTGTAAAGCCATAGACGAATTCGTAGAGCACAAGTCGTTGGAAAGCGGACACCAACATCAAGCCAACCAAAACCAAAAGCAAGGCTGCCACGACTGAGAAAGACACGCTTTGGGCTTTTGTTTCGCGCTTTGTAATCGACGAAAACACATAGTGCACGATCGCAGCAATGCTTGCCGCTGCCATGAGTTCATAAAATCCGCTCCTGGCGTAGCTTGAGTAATTGTGGCCGTCGGCAGTGATGTTCGTTGCGCCACCGAAAAAGTAAGCCCATTGGCCAACGATAAAGACCAAGAACATCACACACACCAAAGCCAAGGCCACCAAAGCCGCGGTATTCGCCAAAAAAGGAGGGATTAAAGCCTGATCTGGCTTAAGTTTCTCCTGTCGATGTGAGCGACTAAGCATAAAGTAGAGAGCTCCAGCGATGCCCCAAAAGAAAAACAGCACCAAAAAGAATTGAGGCCAAAATTCCTCTAGCTTAAAGAATTTAAAGAAATTCAAGAAGGCATCCATGCTTGCTGCAAATTGGCTATCCGCCGAAGATAAAAGCCTGCCGAATATCAGCAAAAGCGGAATAGCAATTAAAACGCCCAACAAAACAGTCCCGATGATCTGCAGAACTTTCTTGGCTTTTGGAACATCTGAACGGCTTTTATTCGCATCCACCAGGACACGTGGCAAACCGATCACTGTGTGAACTCCAAAAAAGAAGCTGCGTTTGATGAATTCACGAAGACGGTAACCCGCCCATTGTCCGCTCAGTAAAGACGCCAAAAGCAGTGGCAAACCGATCAGGACAAAAAGAATTAAGGCCAGGTTTGTAAATGTTTCATTCCGAAACACGGTTAAGATTGCGGACATTGAAACCATCGCCATCAGCGGATAGCTTTGCCAGGGAATTTTCCGTTTTTCAATCAGACTCAAACCAACCGCAGCTACCATAATCGCGTTCACAACGATGGCAAACTGCTTACCCATGTTTTGCTTGTAAACCAACAAATCAATCCCCACGGCCAAAACCAAAGCGACCAACAATAAGAGCCAAGGGTGTTTGATGGGCAAGACATCCTTCTTGGCTTCCTGTAGGGGTGGCGGCAATGTGGCAGCTGCTACCGCTTCTGGAGGTAAGGTGTAATTAACAAATGGCTTTTCTTCGCCAAATGTTTCATCCTTTTGAATAGGTGTATTTTCTATGTTCATGACTAAAAGTCCTTTCGCAATGATTGTATCGCAAATCATCATAGCCATTTAATCATCTCAAGCCCTCTCAAAAGCTATCAATCCTCTACAAAAAGCTGACTAAATGCCCTAAATAATATTTTTTGCTCTGAATATCTACGCCCACAAATCAGCAACCATTCCCTAAGCAAAGCTTAATATTGAAATTGTGAGTCTTATAGCCAATATGCTATACTTCTGCTAACTACAATAAGTGAGGACATTTTATGAGCAACGTAAAAATCATTACCGACTCCTCCGCATATCTCCCCAAGGAATATGCCGAAAAGTACGACATTGACATTTTGCCCTTGACTCTCAACTGGCTTGGCGACTCTTATTTTGACGGGGTTGACATTAGTGCCACTGAGTTCTACACGCAGCTTGCCCAAAGCACGGCTCTTGGCACCACCAGCGCGCTTTCAATGGGCCAATTTATTGAGGCATTCAAGCCATACCACGAACAAGGTCGCGATATTTTCTACCTGGGCATCACCAGCGGTTTGAGCGCGACAGTCGACTCAGCCCTTCAAGCCAAAAAAGCGATGGGCAACCCTGAAAACATCATCGCCAAGAACTCTAAACTTGTTTCTATGGCACTTTCCTTAATGGTTATCGAAGTCGCCAAACGCGCTCAACAAGGGGCAACTTTAGCCGAGTTGGACGCCCTTTCAGATGACCTTTTCAATCGTATTGGCGTTTACTTCACCGTGGATGACTTAATTTACCTCCATCGTGGAGGGCGCATCAACACCGCCAAACGTCTTTTGGGTTCCGCGCTCAATCTCAAACCCATCCTCATGATCCGCGGTGGCAAAATTGAATTGGTCGAGAGTGTTCGATCGAAGAAGAAAGCGCTCAAACGCATGGTGGACCTGATTGAACGCGACATTGACGGACGCAAACCAGTTACACTGGCTCCCTTCCACGCCCTGGCTTTTGACGAAATGGTCGCCATGGAAGAAGACGCTGCCGCGCGAATGAACCCCATCGAAATCATTCGCTCTGAAGTTAGCCCTGTCGTTGGCAGCCACGTTGGTCCTGGTACAGTCAGTATGGCTTACCTGGTTGGTGAAGACTAATCCGCTTTCTCAAAACCAAATCCTAAGAATCGAAACCCCCAAGAATTGTCTTGGGGGTTTGCTTTTGGATGTGAAATCCAGGTTCGTTCTGGAGGAGAACATTTTCACCTTTAGGGCATCATAACATGCCCCATAAAGATGACTGCTTTGGTTTCGGTGTTATAAATCAGGTAGATAAAGGGCTTGTCAAAGCTTATGGAAAGTCTTTCAGGTGAAGGCATCGCTTTTTCTTCTACTATCACAGCTGTTGCAGCCGCGGCTTCAGTACCCTCTTCGTTGACATCAATAAAAGCCTTATGGACGACCTCTTGCACAAGCAGATCCTTACTGCCCGTCATGCCCGAAAAATCTGCTGATCCAGTAAATGCGGAAGGCATGCCCATCGCGATCAGTTTTTCCTTCAAATCAATCGCACTTTCGGTCTTAAACTTGGGCATTTTTAGGCTGAGTTGAGGATTATGCCATTCCAAATCTTCTATCAAGGCGCTAAACTTTTCGGCATCCAATGCCCTTTGGTAAGCCTCGAAATCCTCCGGCATCATGATTGCCATGGCATAAGTATGCCCCACATAGGGCAAAATAGCGGCAGAGACATCATCATTAACCAGCGCGTGTGCTTCAAAGGTAGCCGACATCATGTCAACTTCCTTTTGTGACCCATTAAGCGCGGTAAAAGGTGCTTTCTTGGTTTGACTGACCTCGAACTCATTTCTCCAAGCGCCCTTAAAGTAAACAGCATTGGTCAAAACCAAACGTGTCATGTCACTCAGCAGGTCTTCTGGAATCAAGTCCTTGATCTTATCGTTGGTTTGAGCAGCAACCCAGGTGTTTATCAGCTTGCTTGCTTCTTCGGGCTTGCTAAAATCCACGAGCTTGAGTCCAGCGGCGTAATTGGCTGAAAGCTTATCCAGGAAGTCTTGCTCAAAATGAAAATCTTTCTGAGCCCACAAAGCGTTGGCAATAGTGAATACCAAGGGCTGCATATCCTCATCGCCATAGTTTGGCACGTATTGCAAAACCTTATTTAGGGCGTTCATCAGGTTATGCGCTTCCTCGTTATCGCTGAGACCCAAAACTTTCATCATTTCAGCTTCAGTCTCACCCTTCGCGCCGGCATAGGTCATCACCAAAGCCTGGTAAATACTATAGGGTGAATAAATCATATTTTCTTCATCACCCAAAAGTTGGTAAAGCGCCATGGCAAACTGATTATTTGCTTTTGCTATCTTTTCCATGTCCTTATGGCTGGCTTGGGGATCGGTGACGTAAGCCAACTTTCCTTTTACATCTTTTGCGTTCTCGATGGGAACAGCGGGATTACAAGCGCTTAGTAAAAAACTCATCACTAGTATTCCAATCAATAGGGTTCTAAATCGTTTCATTCTTTCTCCGATACTCTCTCGCTTCTCGTCAAACTGATCCCCTGAGGGTTTCAGGGGATCAGCATCTATCATTTGCAGGTTAGGGGTTGACCACTTGTCCCATAAAGACAATGGCGTTTGTCTGGGTGTTGTAAATCATATAGATGAAAGGATTGTCAAGGTTGATGGTCAGTTCTTCTGCGGGCATACTGGTGGTTGACATGCCAACGATGGTCGCGGCAGCCGCTTCAGTGCCCTCTTCATTGACGTCGATGTAAGCCTTGTGGATGACATCGCTGATATAAAGGTCCTTCTGACCGGTCATGCCAGAGAAGTCCGCTTTATCGGCATCAAAGGCATCAGTCATACCCAAACCTTGAAGCTTCTCACCAAGGTCAAAAGTGCTTTCGGTCTTGAACTTAGGCATCTTGAGGTGAACCATAGCATGGCTCATGTTCAGATCTTCAAAGAGCTTGTTCAAAACTTCAGGTGTCAAAGCTTTTTGGTAAGCCTCAAAATCCTTGGGCATAATCAAAGCCATTGCAAAGCTGCCACCGTCGTAAGGTAGAGCCACCGCGCTAAAAACTTCATTCACGATTCCAGCAGTTTGCATACTGGTTGCCATCATGTCGACATCAATTTTGCTGCCATCCATGAGCGTGAAGGGGGCTTTTGCGGTATCCTTGGCATCAAATCGATTGCGCCAGGCACCCTTGAAATAAACCGCATTCGAAAGAACCATACGGGTCATCTCGTTCAACATACCATCAGGAATAATATCCTTGATTTTGTCATTGGTTTCAAGAGCAACCCAATGATTAATCAGCTTTTGGACATCTTCAGGGTGATTGAAATCGACCAATTTGACACCGGCTGCATAATTAGCAGAAAGTTTATCCAGGAAGCTTTGCTCAAAGTGGAAGTCCTTCTGCATCCATAATGCGTTGGCAATATTGAAAATCAAGGGCTGCATGCCTTCAACTTCTCTGGCTTTCACATTCTGCAAAGTAAGGGTCAGCGCGTTCATCAGATTGTGCACTTCCTCAATATCCTTCACACCCAGTGCGGCCATCATTTGTTGGGCGGTCTCACTTTCAGCGCCGGCATAGGTCATCATCAAAGCCTGATAAATGCTAAAGGGTGAGTAAATCAAGTTCCCTTGCTCATCTGTCAGTTGTTTATAAAGCGCCAAAGCAAATTGGTTGTTCGCCTGGGCCAATTTTTCGATTTCTTCCATACTAGCTTCAGGATTAGTGATGTGCGCCTGATTGCCAATCGTCACTTGTGAGGGATCAATCGGATAGACTTCTTTTGTGTCTTCAGTTACAGGTTCTTGATCAACCACTTCAGATTCTCCTTCTTTAGGTGGGGCATAATCCTCGATTGTATCCACCAGTTTCGGTGTACAGGCACTTAGCAAAAAGCTAAAGACCAACACTAAACTCAAAATCATTTTATACCATTTCATTTCTAACTCCTTTTGGACGCTTTTTTGCGTTTCCGCTCATAAGACGCCAAAACGCTTTTATTAGTTCCCAGACTTAAACTAAAGCCTGCCATCCCAAATGAGCTGGCAGGCTTTATGCGGAAGTTTTGTCGCTGATAGAGGTTCAGCGATTTAACCATTTATAAGATGGCTTTTATGCGGTAAAAAGCCAAGGAAAAATACTCTCCTAATGTCGAAACCGTGCGTGAAAAGCTCTCGCTGGTTGGCATAATGCGGATGAGCACGTCCTTTATGCCGGCTGTGCTCAAGGCATCCCACGAAGCTTTGGTCACATGATAATCACAAGGCGCGGGGATGATTTCTAAGCCACTTTGCTCAAAGGCAAAGCGCATGCGGTCCATCTCTAAAGCAGAACTGACCAAGAGGATTTTCTCCGCATTCACCACGCTCAGAGCGCCGGTAGTGCTCGTAACCAAATCGACAATATTGCCCGTAGTTTGGTTCAGGAAAATAGCGTTTTCAGGAACACCCAATTCCAAGAGCAGCTGTTTGCTTGCCTCGGTCTGCTCCACTGTGCCCACGACCAAAATGCCTTGAGCCGCGCCACGCTGGAAGAGCGCGGTAGCATACAAGACCCGGTCCGCGGCTTCACCCACCTCAACACGCAAACGAGGCGTTTCAGAGGGATAGGTTCCATCCGCCAACAAGACAATCGCGTCAGCTTTGGTTATGCTCACATTCACTGGCATGTGTCGCCATTCCATAGAGCGGGTCAACCAGTTTGAGAAGAAGACATTGCCAAACAAAGCGACCATAATTAGGGCAACAATCATGAAAAAGAGCGCGCCTTTCGCTTTGCTGCGCACGATAAAGAGACTGATAAACAGAAACAAACCCACAATTGCCAGGGGTTCGAGAAATTGTAAGAGGAATTTTCCGATAATAGCCATGTTCGACTCCTTAGTAAACACCTGCCAATACATATGCAAGGTTTGTGCCAAACACGGAGGTTTGGGGACTTATTGACTAAAAAGTCTTAGGGAAATGTTTGCTTTGTTGAAATTATGAAGAAAGTTCAGCTTTACCAAAAACATGCTCATAGAGTTCTGGCGCGAAACGCTCAATGGCATCTGAACTCAAACTGTTCGTGCGACTGATTTCGCCATAAAGCTTCGCGCTCTGTCGGGCTGTGCGTTGCTGGGTATTCACGTCCAGCTCCCAAAGTCCAAAGCGTTTCTGCCATCCATGGCTCCATTCGAAATTATCCACCAAGCTCCAATGGAAATAACCTTTCACTGGCGCGTTATGGTTCACCTCACGCCACATCGCCAGGATATGGTCTACCATATACTTGCGCCTGAATTCATCTTTGCTGTCTTCAGTGCCATTCTCGGTAATATAAATCGGCAAGTCAAATGTCCGCGCCCAGCGGATGCTCTCACGAAAACCCTCGGGATCAAGTGCCATAAAACCATTTTCTGAAAGCTCGGCATCCTTAGCAAGGTAATGGTCACTGTACATCGCATTGGGTTTAAAGAGGTCAAACTTGATCATCTCGCGCGTGTAGTAATTGATGCCAAAAAAGTCTTGGGTCCCCTTGGCTTGAGGGACATCCTCTTTGTGGATTTGCGCGTCAAAGCGTCCAGTGCGCAAAGCTTCAGCAAAAGCGGTGTTAAAAGCCGTGTTGTAAAGTTTGGCAACGCGTTTGGTCAAAATGCCTTGATTAGCTGGCACAAAGCCACGCCAATGATGCGCGATGCCCACCCTTGCGTCCGATTGCAACTCATGAATGACCTCATATGACCGGGCATGTGCTTTGAGCATGTTCAACAAAACCGCCAGTGCGGCCTTAATGTCATTCTTACCAGGCGGGAAGCCGTCCCCCAGATAACCGCCGTTCATATAGACATTGGGCTCATTGATCGTCACCCAAAAGTTGCAATGCGCCTTAAGGGCGTCTACGGTTTTGCGAGTGTACTCAGCGAAAAGCTCAATCACAGCCTCGTTCTCCCAGCCACCCATCTCAGCCAGCCAAAGCGGGTTGGTAAAGTGGTGCAACGTGACCATCGCCGTCATGCCACGTTCTTTCAAGCCCATCAGCATTTGGCGATAGCGGTCCAGTGCCTCTTCATCCCAACGGTCGGGCTCGGGTTGCACACGCGACCACTCGATAGACATGCGATGCGCGTTCTGAAAGCTGTCTCGCGCGCGGTCGAAATCCTCTCGCCAACGTCCAGCCCACCAATCACAGGCTTTGCCACTGCGGTCACCTTCCAGGATGCGCCCTTCTTCCTGCTCCCAGGCCCACCAGTCATTGTTGATATTATTGCCCTCAACCTGATGAGAAGACGTAGCAGTGCCCCAAAGAAAACCAGCTGGAAATGTGAATGTCGCGCGTATCATGAGAGCCTCCGATTGGATGATGGCTTCATTATAACAAAACCATCATCCTTACCTGATTTTTTAGTTGGTTTTTAAACGATAGGCGCCAGTTCCCGTGTTCAATTGAACTTCAGTAGGCATAAAGCTCAAATCATGCTTTGTGCGCACACGTTTACCAAGAAGTTGGCTCTTTTCCTGAATTCTGCGTCCCAAATGGTCATAAACCTCACCATCTTCGTTCATCGTATAGGGCAGGTTGTTTTCGGGAGGTTCAAGAAAAATACGTAAAAAGCGCTCTTGATCAACTTCCATTAAATAGTGTTTGTGGTTCGATGTACCCAAGGCCAAAATCCGCTTCAAAGCCTTAAGCAAAGTCTCGCCAGATGATGCTTCGGCCTGTAAGCGCAAACCTGAGGGGCTTTCCAATACGGCGCCAGTCAAGAAATCCGAAGTCAACGCCAACATGGCATTGATCTCATCGTCAACGCGACTAAGCAGACCTAGCTTGAATAAAGCATTGGCCATTGGTAACCGTGGCTGCCATGTTTGACCACTCGTCCTGTAGAGTTTTAATGGCCCCTCCGCGAAATGCAGGTTTTCATCGACGCCCATCATGTAATAAGCGTCACTATTCACTGCCCCGGTTCGCGATAACACAAACCAATAGGTCCTGCCTTCATCCAAAGAAATTTGAGCATGAAAAGTACCATTGACCCAGGCATAAGACTCTGTATCGATAGCCTTTGGATCAATCAGACACGAAGCCAGATTCCCCGCACCAGGCGCGCCATTTTGATCCGTGCGGATGTCTATGCGCAACTGGTCGCCTGGTAATCCTTGCCTGCGCAACCTCAACTGAATCGCGCTCAACTGGACTGTCCGCCTGATCTTGAATGACTGCGCAACTTGGGTATTTTCATCACCCTCACCGATGGCTTGCACCCCACTTTGCTGTGGCGTGTTGCCAATCACCCCGCTTTCACGTTGCCAAACACACCAATCCAAACGGTGAATCCACCCCTTACAGCTGAGAGTAATCCCAGATTCAACCGCCCCTGTTTTAGGCCTGGCTTCTAAATGTGGCATGCTCTTTCGGCTCAAAAGCACATTCCGCCAATGCTCAGCCTGTTCCATGGACATGCTGCCAACATAATCCAAATGCTCTTTGATTCCATACAAAGCCTGGCTTGCCAAATCATCCGCCCAGGCTGTTTGGCGCGGCTCCCCAAAACGTCCTTCTGGCTCTTGGGAAGCATAAGCAACGCTCACACGGTTAGCCATTCCATCCAAACCCACACTCATAACGTATCCCGGCTTGTCCTCACGCGCGCCTTCGAGCCAGCCCCACCACAAAAGCTGACCCATCTCGTCATAAACCTCAATCGGATGCCCAAGATAGGTCATCCAATAAGCAATATCCGAGCCGGACCCGCGCACACTCAATAAAGCGCGGTCGCAACCGCCCATTGCCTGCCAGGAAAGAGAGCGGACGTGCAAGCCTTCCCAGGCTTCGTGCATCGGCTTAGCATTGCGGCTTAATACTCTTGCCTGATAGTTCATGGGATCTCCACCACAGGCCGATACCAAGCCTGAACTTTCATGGTCAAATCAATGGCGCTTTTGTCCCCCAAGTCACGCATGAACACAAAGAAACGCTGTTCTACACCAGGCAATAAAAAATGCCCCTCGCCCAAAGTCAAATGGGTTTTGAGTTCCTGACTACTTCGAAGACTCCAACTCAAGCCACGCCAGGTATCATCCACCAAACGCGATCCACCCTCCAGACCGCTCACGCTTTGATAAAGACGATAAGTCCTTAGTGGCAAAAGTGTGAAGTCATCTATTTCCAGGCTCATCGTCAAACCGCTCTGCATCCCTTCCAAACTGAGCGTCATGCCAGCAGCTTCATTCAAAAGCGGCAAACCCGGCGCGCCTAAGGTCAAAGTGGGAAAAGCCTGTCCACTTCGCCCCGCCTTCACAAAACACACCGGTCCTTCAAAAATCAATTTACCTTGTTGTTTAAGCACCCACCTCAATCGGATATCCTTCTGGCTGATCGTGTTATGCAAGCGCAAAAGCGGCATCAAATACTGCCCGCTCAGCTTACTCACCATTATCGCGTTCAGGCTCCAGGTTCCGAGCGTTGCCCAACCCGTCCCATTCCAGGAATAACGTTGAAACTTCCCGTTGGATGCCTGCGTGTCGCTATAGCTTGTGCCGCCGCTTCCGTTTTCCGCCTCAATACTCATCCCAGGCACACTACCGCTGCCAGGCATCAGCAAACTGCCGACATAAAAATCACCCAGCGTTGTCTCTCCATGTGGCACACTAAACACCAGCCGCATCGGACAAGGTTTTTCCACCTTCAAAATACTATTCTGCACGCTAAACCAGTTATCATGTCCGATAGCGGCGTCATCGTGGTTATAAAGCGTCAAACCTTGACTGTCCCCCAGACCGCTGCTGTTAAAAATATCCAGCTTTCGCTCATCTCCCACAAACCTTTTTTCTCTCAACAGGCGAACAACCAAAGAAAACGAACCCAGAGCCTTTGAAGTCAAATGATTAGGCTGGACCTTGAAGTCCGCCCGAATCACCCGCGCGTAGACATCCGCTTGCAGAGCCTCACTATACAGGCGTAAAAAGGTATGTTCCGAACCACTTGGTTCACGTGTAGCCCGCAAGGCATGGGAAACCTGTCGCATCACCGCCTGCATTTCATTTTGACTTCCCTTGAAACGTAGGCAGATTTCCTCTTCAATCTGGTCACCATCGGCGTTTTGAAGCGCGTAGTCCACACCAAGAAAACCCGCCATGTTCGGTCCGCCGTCCAAAACAAACCAATCAATCGCCTCTGGGCGCGTGCCAGACCCAAGCGCCAAGCCGGCTAAGACCGCCATCGCAAGCTCTCCTCCCATTCCCAACGCGAGAAAGGTAAATCCGCGCTTTCTTGCATACTGTCTAACCTAAGCCCCTCAAGCATCCAGTCAAAACGCTCATCCAAATAACGCGCCTGGCTCTGCATCAACTCTGGCACGCCACCCATGTTGCTATAGCTGCTCAGATAGCTTTGGAGTACAAATCGCATCAACGCGCCTCCCGCACCAATCAGCAAAGCCGAAACAAATTCATCCGGCAAGCTGTGTTCTTGCGCGCCATCGAGACCTTCAATGCTGAAACGTAAACCAAAGCAGGTGTTGACCCGCTCCAAACTCACCCGAAGCGCTTCTTCCAGCGCACTTTGGGGGCAGGCTGCCTGAACCGGATCGAGATATTGCCGCCTTAGTCGCGCAATGAAATCATCCAGCTTGCTCATCGCCTTTGCCCTTCCTTTTTTGCGCATTTTTCATTTTCTTCAGTGCTTTTTGACAAGCCTCCGCGTCAAAATAACGTTTCGCACCCCGCCCGTCAATGACCACCAGAGAGGCATCGTGCTTCCAAGACCATGCCAAAGCGCCATCGCCAGCCAACGCTTTGACCAATCGTTTAAGCTCAATACTATCCATTGCGACTCCTTTCCGTCACCTTAGCCATAAACCCTCAGGTGGTCTGGGACTCCCTCCATAGTCCCAGACCATCCCAAACAAACCCTACTTCAAGGCGCGCAAGCCATCCTCAAGCGCCGTGCCCAGGATGTAACTCACCAATATCGCCAAAATGCCTGCGATTTGGTCGGCATCCAGGGGGAAGTCTGGCGCCCAGGTTTTGACCACCAGAAACACCAAACCCACTAAAGTTGCCCAAAACTTGCGTGAACCCAACAACAGTCGCCATTTTTCCGTCATTTTTCCTCCAAACCTCTCAGAACAATACCCTATGCCACATTTGACTTGTAAACCGGTCGATAGTCATTGACCCACACAGCCAGATAATGACGCACCTTGAGACGGTGTTCATCATTGCTGAACACGGAGGGTGAAAGCTCATCGCCAGCGATAAATATTTCAGGTGCCAAGCCAAAACGTTCGCCCACAAAAATCGCCGGCGCCACGCGCGGGTCACAAATCGCTGCCCAGTCATTGGGGTCGGTCCATTCCGGCACCACTACTGGCACCGCGCTGCCCTTAAGCACGTTGTCGTACATATGATTGGATTCGCGCACAAAAGAACCGCTACAAATTTCCAAGGCTGTTTTCTGTAAAGCGCGTGGAACTAAAAGGAATTTAGGGTTCACAGCCATATGCGGACCCGTGCCATGAAAACCAGCTTGTTTTTTTACCAGCATGGGTTGTTTATAAACTGCGCTACACGCCAAATCCCAGTTCGTGGCATTCAATGCCGCAGTCCCCACATTACCGTGACCACCGTCTGTAACAAGGTTTGCGTCAAACAGGTTAGCGCCATCACTCATCACAGGGCCCATGCCATTTCCTACGGTAAAGATTTCTGCGACCAAGCTTGAAATTTTGCGCAGTCCAGCCGAAGCTAATTCCCGGGCATAAGCGCGCAACTTTCGCGTCTCATCCCGGTCGATGAGTTCAAGCGTCAGGGGAATGTAACCGCCATATTTGGCAAAACTGGCAGTTTCAGGTGAGTCACCTACCTTAAGTTCAGGGTAATTCGCACCTTCAGCGATTAAGGGCAAGTCTCCAACCGTGCCCACCAGAGTGCCGGTGATTTCATGCAAACTATTAAAATGTTCCTGCACGGTAATTTGCTTCCACCAGTCGTAACCCGCGCGACCCAACTCGTCCCAGGTATTAGCCACCAATTTATTGAGGCTATTCTTAACCAAGCCGCTAAAATCCGCTGTGGTCGCCAATTGGGCACGATTGGGGTAGTAACCGCCATGCAAATCATGGTCGCCAGTCAGGGTCAGATAAAGCTCGCGAATACCACTCAAGCGTGGTACGCGCGCGTTTTCCAGTTTCGCCTCCCGTGGCGCACCAAAAAGGTCATCCGTGGCAGCTTGCAAGCGTTCAGCCGGCTCCAACATTCCTTCCACACGCGCGTGGCCTTTCACTGAGCGACCTGCATCCAACTCACTCAACAAAGCTTGATGCTCGGCAATCGCGCTTTGTAATTCTGCCGGCGCGAAACTGCGCCCCTGAAATTGGGTGCGAATGCGGTTCTGCATACTGGGTGGCAGCTGGGTGTTCGCTAGCGAGCTTTCCAACAGAAACGCGCTCATCTCACGGCGCATATTGCGGATTTCAGCCAGTTGGGTTTGCAAATCGGCTGTCGCGTCTTCAACACGCAACACCTCGCTTTCCGCGTCAATAATGTTTGATTCCTGAATCGAATCCATGGTTTTTCCTCCAATCTGAAGTGGTTTAATCCCTAATTGGTTCAAAGCCCGCAAGAAAATACCGCCTCGCGCGGGGTTGTAAACCAAATCCACCGAGAAGATGCGCAAAATCTTTGTCACCTTCCCTTTTTCGCCGTTAAAGAGCACGTCTGCCGAAAAGCCCACCTTCACCGCAGGCTCGTCACTGATCTCCAAAACCTGGCGTCCCATATCGCGCAGCACATGCGCCGACGGACCAAAAGCCTGCAACTCAGCGCGCACGCCCTCCGTGCTTTCGTCCCAACTGGGCTTGCGCAAAACGCCGGCGATATCGCGCACCGAACGCGCTGCCAAATCATGATCCACAAAACAATTCACACCATCCCACAAAGCCAGCGACTCGCGCAAGACATCCGCGGGAAACTCCCATCCATTCGCCGAACCAGCTGTGATTGCCAAAATTTCAAAGCTGTCTGGCCCGGTAGGGTTGACTTCTAATGACAGGCGATGCCTGTGTTGTGTCATACGACTCCTTTCAAAAACGTTCCAAAACCTGGCGAGTGCCCCACGCATCAAGCCACAGTTTTTGAGTTCTATTTTGTATTTATCTCGGGTGCTTTTTCGCCGATAAAACGATAAACCAATCGCAATGCCTCTGGCGCGTCAATCATGCCTTTCTCATGCATGCTCAGCGCCATGCTCGCCATTTGCTGCCCGGCACGGGCGAGTTCCAAATTATCACGCGCGTGAATATCGCCGCCCCTTACGGAAAGCCGTGTTGCTGGATCGACGCGATAGTCAACCGCTGCGCGTCTTTGCAAAACAACCTGCAAAAGGTCTTCTAGCAGCCAACACAAAACGCGTTGGCGTTCCTCAAAACGGCGGTAGGTCGGATGCCCCGCCGATTCTGCGGTCGTCTTGGTCGAAGACTCCGGCTCAGCCAAAAAGTGCAAAGGTAAACCGACACCAGCGGCGATCATTTTCTTGATCGCCAGACCATCGGTCGAAGCGTCCAAAGCTTCAAGCTTGGGCGAAATCACCGACCATTCTTCGATCTCATCGCTCACCAAAATCGAACCCGCGCCTGGCGGTTGACTGGCGAGTTGCAACTGCCTTGTGCGCCGCGCCTGTTCACTTGCAAACCGCGCCTTGACCACATAAACAAAAGCGTTGCGGAAGTGATTTAGGCGTACGCGGTCTTCAAGCCAAGCCGAATAGCGTCCCAGCCAACGCAGAACCGGTGCCAAATCCGGCTCGCCCCACTGCGCGCCGGCCGGTCGATTTACCGCATAATGCAGCATGCACACCTGGCTTTGAACGATTGCAGGTTGATCAGCTCGCCAGGCAGGCACAACCTGTGGCTCCTCGCCAACTTCCGCGCGCAGGGTGTAGCTCAGCTCCTGCTCCACATCATTGGCACGCGATTGGATGCTCAGCACATCCGTACTGGGCACAATACGCACAAAACTCATCCCACTGGCATCCGCCGAAAGCATCAAAAACAAATTGCCACTCCGCGCCAGTTCATCCGAAAATTCCGCCAACTTCATGTCCATGCGGTTCAAAGGATGCTTCCAAAAACCTTGCAAAAACGCCTCACTGGCTTCATCACCAACAGTCAGGCTTACGCCACCGCCGATCACATATTGCGTGGTCAATTCCACAATGCGCCGCGCCAGGGGGTTGAAACGCCAGGCTTCCAGGCAATCTTCCATCACCTGCTGACGGTCATAGCTTGCGCGGTCATAAGCCAGTGCGTCAAAACCACGCGCGCCAAACATGAAAGTATTATCGTTCTCCGCCGTGCTCAAAAGCGTGTGTTGCACATCCACCGCTGGAAACTCCTTGGCAGACTCATCCACTGGCAAACCGCCACGCAATCGCGTGCGAACCCAATCCATCCAGGACGCCATCACACCATCTCCACACAGGTTTCTTTAGGCACAGGCAGCACAACCTCCCGCAAAGCCTCTGGTCTGGGACACGCCAAACCATCCACCGGGCAAAGCGACGGCTCTACCGCCACGCCGCGCCCGAAATAGGCCAAAAGCTCAGCTTCGGTCCCATTCCAACGGTCATAATCCATAAAATGTCCCACGCCACCAATCGCCGGCGAGCGTTCCGCGGTCTGATGAATCAGCCAGGTATCCACGCCCTTGGGCATGCGTGGTGGGCAAGGAAACTCCGGCGTATATTCCGGCCAGGGACGGCGCGCATAGTACTGCGCCAGCCACCAATCCACCTTGGGCAGCGCGCTGATGTGCACATGCTCGTCGATCCACATCGCGCGCGAATAGACAATAGGATAACGCCCAGTCTCTTGCTCCAAAAGCTCCAAACAAGCCAAAAGCGTGTTGGTGATCATCAGGCGCGACTGCTCATGTACCAGTTCCACATCCAGCACCAAACGCACCGTCTCCAGGTCAATGCCCTCCAAAATGCGCAGGAAATGGTTCATCTGCTTCAAGGCAGGTTCGCCAGGATAAAGCGCATGGTAGGGCAAGACACAGGCTCCAATACGCGTGCTTTCCTCGTAAAAGCGCTTGAAAGCCGGGTCACGATAGCCCCAACTCACGCCCGCGCGCATCGCCACAAAAGAAACCTTGGGCACATGCTGACCGATCAGGTCAAAATTGGGCCAGCTCTTCAAGTCCGCGCTCACGTTATACCGCGACAGGTCAATGCCAAACGCATAGTCCTGGTTGCGCACAAAATAACTCATCAATAACCTCCATCGATGACTAAAAGCGGATCCACCGCCTGAATCACGAGCGGTTCATAGCCGATATGCCATGCCTGCTCATCCAACACCGCCACCATCGCCGCGGAAAGCACCAAATCGTCATGGATCAAGTCGCCTTGGGCGTCACGCGTCCCCTCGGGCACACTCCAGCGAATGAACCTTTCCGGCCCCACACTGACTTCATAAGTTACTGCGGCAAGTTGCTTGTAAAACAAAGTCTGCAGATGGTCCTGTTCATCCTGCATGGCCATTGCCAAAGGATTGAAAGCGCCATCATCCCGCTGACCGCGCGATTTCGGCTTAAAATCCTGAAAACGACCGGTATCGATCACCGACAAAAAGCCCCACGCCAGTTTAGACTTGAGCTGTCGAGTGAAAGTCAGCGCGGTCACCCGTTCGCCCAGCTTATCGCGCAAAAAGGAACTGACCCCGGCACCCACGCCACTCGCGTCCACCACTACGCGAGCCTGGTTCCACTGTTCGGCCAGCTGCAAAATGCGCGTGTAAAGCTGGCTATGCTTCACCCCCAGCCAGTGATAACGTCGCACCACCTTATAACGCGGCTTACCCAAAAGCGCATCATCCAACAAACTCAGGTCAACCTCCAAAACGGTAATCGCCGTAGCATCGCGCTGACTGTTTTGCAAGTCGCCGTCTTCCACAAAAGCGCCTGAACGCGCGGCTTCGTCTTCCCCAGCCAGGTCAATCAACAAAGCGTATTGCTTGCCGGGTTCGGCTGCTTCCAACGCGCTGTGACAACCATTCATCAAACCCAGGCGTGAAGCAGGGAACAAGCCGCCCGAAAAATCAATTTCCTCGCTAAAAAATTGACTGCGCACCATGGGATGCGTGCGTCCCAAACGGCGCACCTGCTCATCCACAAAAGCGCCATAAGCCGGCACCTCCTGGCGCACTTCCTCAGCCCCCAGCCTAAAAACCCGGCGGATGCCATCGCGCGCCTCGGCTTCCTGTGCCACGCGCAACTCTCGCGCCAGCAAAGTCTGCCCGCTCCAGGCCGTGCCCCAAAAGACACGCGTGGCATTGGTCGAAGCCGCCATAGGCGCGATTTGCTTGTCATACTTATCGATTTCAATGTCCTGCGCCTCGTCCAGTGCCAGCATGGTTGAAGCGGTCGCGCCAACGATGTTCGAACCCGGCGCGGCAGAAAGAAAGGTCATGTGCGCGTTACGCAGGCGATAATGATTGCCCGTGCTTTTGCGCCAGTGGCCTTTGGTAAAGCTGTTAGCTTCAAGCGCGGACTCCAAACGCCGCATTGCGTTTTGGCATTGCGGCGAATAGGTTGGTGAAAACTTGATCATTTCCGCCCCTCTTTGCGCAAACAACGCCATCAGGTAAACCTCAATTTGCGCCTGCACGTGGTTTTTGCCACTCTGCCTTGGGAACATGACCACAATCGAATGGCCTCTTTGATGAATGACCGAATCCACAATCGCCTCAGCCACTTCCAGCTGATAGTTTCGTAAAACGGTATGACCCATAAAGCGTGAAAACGTAGCAATCTCGCGCAATTTTCGAATAAAAAGCGCCTCTTGTGTCTGTTTGTCCAAGCCCTGCTTTTCCGCTTGTGCCAGTTGCAAGCGCACTTGTCTGATATCGGGCAAGGCAAAACCCATCAGAGCCATCGGTCCGAGCGTATCTGTTCTAAACATCTTTCGCCTCCGTTGTTTGTTTTCTGTTTTTCGTGACAGGCTTGGCGCAATCCATTGCCTGCGTCTCGCTGATAAAACTCGCCAGACTGGTTTCAATCTGCTTGCGCAAATCATCCTCCTGGGATCCGCTCAAGGCCATGTTTACACGCAAAACGCTCGCCAAACGTGAACAGGTCAAGCCCAAAAGATCCAGCGATTTCGCCAAATTGTCGGGGTAGTCGTCTTCCCCACTGGTACCAGCCGCGCGAGTGAAGTTTTTGATCATCTTGCGCAACATAGCAATCTCCTCATCCATCGAAAAGCGTGCGCTCTCACTCAGCTGCAGGCGTTCAGCGTGGTTGAGGTCACAACCGGCACAACACGTTGCCAACATGCCCTCCGAAATAGCCAAAGCATCTGGACAAGCTACAATGTGCTGATTTTTGGATGTCGCCAAGATTGCCCGGGGTGTGTCCCCTGCCAGAAGCTGACAGGGGATCCCGGAGCCTTGCGTCTTGGCATAAAGAGTGGGGTTCGTGTGTTCCATGTTACGCTGTCTCCTTTATAGAATATTTATTCTATATGGCATTAGTGTAGCAAAGAAAAAAGAAAAAAGAAAGTGTCAAAAGTGGAAATCCGACCCCCAAAAATGCCAAAAGTGGAAGTTTCTTTAACATTCAGTTGCTGAATTTTAGTTTTTTCTCTTGGGTCACAAGAGCCCAACATTATTTCCCACTAAAATAAAAAAAACGCTATCACAGAAATCAGATAGCGCCACATCGGTAACACTCAGTCTAAATAGAAGAGACTTACTTAATCAGCCACGCCTTTCCATAATTTCTGCGCTGATAACAATCTCAT
>CAZAFJ010000021.1:0-22467 GCA_964484715.1 uncultured Anaerolineaceae bacterium
TTATCAAATGACCTAACAATCAACGTTCGGTAACATTATCATTTGACTTGACACTCAAATAAGCTTTTTATCCATGCTAATAAATCCGGATGCGTGAAATAATGCTTCATTCCGTTGACAGCGCACAATGTTTAGAATATTATCCAAATATGGAAATTGGTGAGCTTTTCTGTTTCTGACGGATCCAGACGACAAGAGGGTAAATTTGATGCTAATGAGCGTTAAATTTATTTTTTGTTTAAATCCAGGTTTGATAATGAGTTGCTAACCTTTTTCATGACCACCTTCTAAGTTAGTTGCATTTAATTGAAGGTATATCAAACACTTGAATAGGAAAATGATGAAAAAAACCAGACTCGTCCTTGTATTGCTCTCAATTGTATTGCTCCTTTCAGCCTTACCGGTCACCGCCACTGCCCATACCCAAGTAAACTGTAGCCGTGATAGTGATATTGAAGACATCCTCGATCAAATCACTGAATCGGGGGTCGCTCAGTGGATCCGTGACTTGAGTGGTGAAAATCCAGTTGTTATTGATGGAAATCAATACACCATTCGAACCCGTTATACCTCTGAGCTTTTCAACCCATCAAATCAAGCTGCTAAAGCTTATCCATACATTACCCAAGAATTAATCGCGTTTGGTTATATTTTAGGCACCAACCTGCAAGACCATGAATATGCCTTTCATAAACTTGCACCAAAGAATTTGGATCAATCAATCCCTGACCCTGCACCCATCGATATTGAAATGGTGAGTGCTAAAAACCTAGTACTGACAATTCCTGGTCACGGACCAAATGCCAACCAACAGGTTTTGATGACGGCTCATCTAGACAGCACAACCAATTATGATGGCGATCCCCGTCAAGTTGCACCGGGGGCTGAAGATAATGCCAGCGGTGTTGCGGCATTGCTTGAAGCTGCGCGTCTTTTCCGCTATTACAAATTTGATCGTACGATCAAGATCATTTTCTTTACCGGTGAAGAACAAGGTTTGCATGGCAGTACGGCTTATGTAGAAGACTTTAGCTCTGACATGCAAAGTATCCAGGGTGTCGTGAATTTAGATATGTTTGGCTATGATTCCGATAAGGATATGTGCATGGAATTGCATGTGGGGAACTTGACGGCGTCTAATACCGTTGGCACCTGTTTTACGAATGTAATCAACAACTACAATTTAGGTGTCAAGGTTGACTATCTGACAAACGAAGCTATTCGAGCTTCTGACCATGCACCTTTCTGGGATGCTGGTGTAGGGGCTGTCGAAGTATTAGAGAACTTCGGTAAACACTCAGCTTCCTATGGATGTAAAGGACTACAAGACCGTAATCCCAATTACCATAAACGAACCGACCTGATTTCTAACATGTATTTGCCTGCTACGCATCGCATTGTTCAAACTGGCGTAGGCACCGTTGCCAGTATGGCAGGAATGATGGGCAAGTGCTTTGGTAGCAATCCGACCTTGACTGCCCAGGTTCAAGATGAAAGCATTAAGCTCTCTTGGCCATCGCTGCAGGGCGCAGGTGTTTACCGCATTTATCGGGGCACGAGGACGTGTAATGGTGAAATGAGTTTGATCGCTGAAGTGACCTCGAATAGCTATGTTGACAGCGATATCAGACTGGGGCAACCTTATTTTTACAAAGTGCAGGCAGTTGACCCAGAAGGCGTTTGTATCTCTCAGATGTCCAACTGTACCATTGCCATGGTGCCAAAACCACAAGAACCACCAGTTTATGACTACCACTTGTTCGTACCATTGACACTAACCGAAGCTAAGTAAGTAGCGAATAGGTATTAAATGGAAGGTGGCTGTTCAATACGGATAGCCACCTTTTTTGTCTTAAGATCTTGGTAACGGTCGATGAGATTACCGAGTTTTTGAAAAATGTTAAATGGTCCGACGGCAATTAATGCGCGTAGCCACTTAGTAGAAGTATAAAATGGGGAATAAATGAAGGGAAACTGACCAAGGAAGATCGTCATAGGTCGTTTGAAAAGTGTTGCTTGGTTTGAGTAATGGCTGTCTGAGTGAAAATATACCCACCGATTAATGCGCGTAGCCACTAAGTAGATGAGAAAACTTGATTATGTGAAAAGCGAGAGAAATGGATGGGGTAATCCCAATTATTAATGCGCGTAGCCATTTGACAGGTTCATTATAAAATGCGGAAACATACAAAAACAACATCACGACAGCTTAATTCAGAATTAAGACCTTGTCTTTTCTTTTTCGAGTTCTTTCAATCGGTCCGCGATGACTAGATAAGAAGAGAGGTAGCTTATTGGTAGCCCGAAACCTAAAAGTAGATAGAAGATTGGGTGTAAATTTTGCAAAGCAACAATGCTGATAAAACTTGCAATTGTTGCCAGGATTAATGCAATAATGTCCCGAAAGGAATAGGGCTTAAGGAGAATGAGAATCCCTACCAAAATATACATCATACAAATTAGGAATAGCACCCAAGAGACAAGCCTTCCCACAATTATCTCTGCCCCATATAGTCCTAACCAGCTTAGAACTAGAAATACTGGAAGGTAAAGGAATAGGGAAGCTACATAGACTGTTCTTGAGAGTGGCGCTCTTTTTAAGAACATGCTAAGTAGCATAGGCACTATTGAGACTATTATTCTTGGTGTTTCAAAGATGGGAAAAATAGAAAAGAATATAGCGATGATAATAAAGAAGACATTAGATAGGCTGGCTGATGACCTGTTACTTGAGTGAATTGCATATGATCGGTTCGCAGGCATGACATTCTCCAATTGATCGAAATTGTAGCATAAAACAATGCAAATGATTAATGCGCGTAGCCACTTAGAAAGTCTAAAAAAACAGAGAAAAGAATGAGAAGGGTGACAAGGTGGAAAACGCTCTAAATTAATGCGCGTAGCCACCTAGAAAGTATAAAAATGGGTGGAAGATCAGAATGTGGGAGTGGATGGTTGAAAAGAGCCCATGATTATGCGCGTAGCCACTAATGACACTTCTAAATAGTGAGACTTAGAAGAATAGGGTAACAAGGAGCGTGAGTGGTAAGCCCTTTCTGATGGTGAGATGACAGTTTATAGGTTGTTTCTTCGGACAATATTGCTCATACAAACGCATCATTTACCCCAGGTTGATGGTCGAAAGTGGCAATTGGATGCCCCCGCGCAGGCTCCATTCCAACATTAGTTTTGGATCAATACCAAAAGGCAACAAAACCGCTGCGCCGGCTTTGGCCAAGAGTTCTATATACTTATCTTTATTAATCCGCGCGCGGTCAAGCTTGCCGCCCAACTCCCAGGGAAAAACATCTGGCTGCCCCTTGGTGTAAACAAACCTAAGGCGTTGCCCGGGCTTGATGGTCATTCCGGCTGCTTCCATCTGTCGGGCAGCGCGCACGGCTGGAGTGGCCGCCTTATAAGCCTCTAAAGCATAGCTGACTTTACCATTGACCACGAGCCCACTTACGTCCACCTGCTCGTTTTTAAGCGCGTTTAGCGCCAGCTCGTACAGGCCGAACGCTTCATGCAAGCGATCCTCAAGTTCGCTTCTCGTTTTTGCTTCACCCAGGATGCGAATCATTTCCTTTTGTACACCAGCAATCCAAACCGGTGTGTCACGACGGCGCGACTCGATGCCTCGCAGTTTTATCTCGCCACTTTGAAAGACGCCAAAATAACGGTTGGCGATGGGAATACGACTATCGACCTTGGACGGTAAAAATGAGACCCAACGGTAGATGCCGTCCAGGTTAATCGCCAGCCCAGTGCGTTCGTTAATGCGTGTGATAACCTCGCTGAAATGCTCGGGACGGTTACAACCTTTCTTTTTGATCCATAGTGCATCGACATACATGTGTAGGACTTCAAAGCCTGCTTCTTCGGCAACTTCTTTGGCACGCAAAAGCACCTCGCGTCCGCCTTTGGTGACCGCCTCATGGGCTTCGATGCGCCCATAACGCGCGTTTTTATAGCCTAAAAAGCCAAAACACACCACCAAAAGCCACTTGAGCGCGTTGGCACGTTCTTTTAGCACGGCAACCAGGGGATGGTCCGTTGGATATTCACGGGTTTTCATTTTGATGGCAACGCGTTTCTGATATAAAGGCTCAAGTGTGGCCGGCACCACGCCAAGCTCATGGCTGGCAGGTTCAAGTACGTCTGGCAGGGGCACCTCCGGCGAGATGTTGCCTTTGATAATGATTGTCGGATACATCGAAATGAAGTCCACCTGTGCTACGTCGGTGTGTAGGCCGACTTTAGGCTGGTAAACCATGCCGCCGCGGTCGGATTGAATGAGCTGCATGCCGGTTTTGAATGCCTCGACCTGGCGCTTTTGGTAGGGCACCAGGATGTCGCGCTGGAGTGCGGTGATAACTTGCATGGCAGAAATACCCTGGCCGGGGGAAACGCGTGCGGCTTTTTCGATGGGCAGGGTGGTGACCCTTGCCATCTCCAGTGTGCCGGCCAGGCTGTAGTCTGACCACATCATTGCGGATTTTCTGTCCACATGGCAACGCCCAAACAGATGCGCTTCCTCTGGACGAAAAATGATGTGACCGTAGGAGAAGTAGGTGGTCTCTTTTTGCCAGCGCACTGGACGGCTGGTGTCGCGATTGAGGTCGAGACGAATGCCTCGCTTTTCCGACTCAGAGATCAAAAATGGAATAAGCCAACTGTCACCCCAGTCGGTGACAAGGATATCGGGGTTATAGTCTTGAATAGTTTCGTGCAGGATGCTGAGGAAACCGCCATGTGCGTCGAGCGGAATTTGCGCATGAAAACGGTCGGAGCGAACAAACAGGCTGGTCGCTTTGCCACGCATCGGGTCGCAATTAGGGAAAAGCTCCATCACACGTAAGGGTGGTAAACCTGGCAAAATGTCCCAGCGGCTATTGAGTGTTTTGATGGTCTGAATTTGATGGTTTTCGTCCACCTGAAGCTCACATAGAGCCATAGGGAAAGCGCCATGGCGTGCAAGATAGCGCGTGCCAATGGTGACATCGGCATCGTACCAGGTGAGGTCGGTGAAATCCTCTTCAAGATTGCGGAAGATTTGAGTCTGATGGGCGGGGCTGTCCACCTCCACACGCAAGACATCCACAAATTCATCGAGGAAAACGTCTTGTTTTTGCGTGCGACTGAGTTTGATGACGCCTTCTTGCTTGGCAAGGCGCTTCCATAGTGCGCGCAAGCGATGGTTCTCGCCGGCGGCATAAAAGCTGACTGGAAAAGCCTGCTTGAAGCAAACCCGGCTGTCATCCTGCTCGGAGATGAACCAAAGTTTGAGCCCATCCTGCTTATCGAGATAGAGATCCAAAAGCCAACCCCGAAAAAGGCGCAATTTTGTGTTTTCACTCATGGCGCTTCCTCAAAATCGTCATAAGAGACTGTGGGCTGATGGCTGAGTTCAGCGATGTGATAGCGCTTGATGGCCCTCATATCTTGTTTGGGCGTGAGTTCTGCATAGACCAATTTGCCGTCGTCATCTTCTTTTTCCTCGTCATCAACTGTATTTGCTATGCTGATATGCGTGAGGTTTGAGTCCGGGTCAAGGCTTTCAAGGCTTTGCGTGCTGGTTTGCACGGCGCTAAAAGTGGCGTCCAGCAGGGCAATAAAACGCTCCTCTTTGCTGGCATCCAGTTCCTCTTTAGGGTCAATGCCACCGTTTAGCACTCTTTGCATGGCTTTGAGCTGTTTATAGACCTCCAGCAGGATGGCAATCAGGTACATATCCAGGGGATAAAGGTTTGAGGCGTAAGAAGCTTCGGCCAGGTGTAGGCGCGAAAGCACCAAAAGCTCGTCTAAAAGCACTTGGTCGTCTTTACGCAAGGCACGCTTGAAGCGCTTTAGCGCGGCTTCTTCCTGTTGCCAGGTTTGGGTGATGGATGCGATCGTGCGTCCCATGGTGGTCTCTTTAGGCTTTGTGGCGTCCTTTTAGGCAAACAAGCTGTTTTGCAGACCCTGGGTGGCTGGCAAGGGCAGGGGCTCTTCCCAGTAGAAATCGGCGCGTTCACGCAAGGCATCCAGCAGGATCTCGCGTTCGTGAGCGATGGGCGGGATGGGCTTGGCACTAATAACTACGGGAACATGCTTGCTGAGCGTGTCCAGACAATCCAGGCTGCGTTCAAAAAGGCGTTGCGCGTCTTTGAGCTCCAGGTCTTCGTCGAGGAAGGTAGGCAAGAGATCCAAAACAAGCACCGCTTCGCTGGGTGGGGCTGCCGCGACAGCTTCGAACATCGCCAGGCTTTGGTAGCCAGTGAAGGCGCGTGAAAGACGGATGTTGTTCATGGCGGCGACCGGATCGCTGCTAAAAGGGCGAATGTGGCGCGCTACGGCGTACATATTCGAGCGGTTGCCGCAATCCAGCACGGTCACGGTTTGGCGCAGGCATAGCGCGGCGGTGAGCTCGAGCATTTTATCGGCTAAAGCGTGCTGCCCGATCAGGACGAACATTTTGGTTTCCAGCGGGACGCTGAAGGGCACAAGACTTTGTGTTTCCATGTTCTAAGTATATAGAACATTCGTTCTAAAGTCAAGTAAAAAAGAGGTTTTTAGCTCTTTTTTACTGGCGTGTCTAATCGCTGACGTTAGATGAGAGACACGACTTGGGTATAATAAGCGGCTGAAATCATTTGGACTTATTGAAGGTGAATTATGGCAATTAAAAACCAGGAATCTGGCACAACTTTACGCAACCGGCTCTCGCGCAGCATTGTTTTGGCGATTCGTCTATTGATGGAGCAGGGGACTCCGGGCGAGGAAAGCCTCGATAAGGTCGCTTTTGTCGTTTTGGCTTTGCACAAATTGGACGAGTCGGTTGATCAGAGTGCCACAGCATGGGAAAAACGCGATTATTGGGTCAAAGCGGATGCTTTTCGCATGGAATGGGAATGGACTTTGGGCAGTGCAGAGCGCTTGAAAGCAGCTCTTTTTGCACAGGATTGGCCATCCATCGCCTCAGAACTGATTGTAGTGGGTCAAAAACTCCATAAAGTGCAGATTTCGCCTAAGAACCGTATTGGTGAGCCTTGGGTGGGGGCTTGGGCGGCTTTGCAGAAACAAGAGGCACCTAAAACACAGCCATAGTTTTTTAGAGCGGCGTTCTTGAGGTTGCTAACAGCCTCTGTACATTTTCGGACGCCTGTTTTTGCTGGATGCTTTACAAGTTTTTGAAACAGCTTTTTTTCGGGCTTTTACCAGGAAGTCGTAACGTGCTTTGTTGCTGGCTCCTAGTTCAAGTCATTAGTAGCGTTTTGAGCTGAAGGTGGTGGGGGATAGTGGGCAAACCGTTTAAACTGAAGCGGCTTTATAAAAACTACTTTATGGTTATGATAAGTATCATTATCACAAGCATAGCTAGCGAGTAAGAAGCCTGTTTTGATTCTGTCCCCCTACAGTCCTTTTTGTGAAAAGTGCGCCGCGTTGTGATGGCTGGCTTCTTTCACCCTGGCGCTAACAGAATCAACCCTGCGATGCGTGCTAACGCTTTCATGATTGTTGAAAACAAACCAGCAAAAAATAATTCGGCAAATTCCAGACTTAAACATTTTATAGCATATAATTAAGCTATGAGCAGTACTCCTCTGACCATCCAATCTACAATCGAAGCTTATCTGGATGCCATTTCGCTTTCACGCAGCGAAAACACCGCGCGTACCTATCGCAATGCAATGGCGATGTTCCTTGAGATTTTAGCCATTCATAAGCTGGAACCGGACAAAACCGCGCTTGATTTGCTCAAAGAAGACGCCGTCATTTGGATGGCAAACGCGCTAAAAGACTTCTCACCGGCCACAGAACAGGTTTATTTGACCGCAACAGTTGGTCTATACGAATACATTGCTGGCGAAAATTTAGCGCAAGTTAACTTACCGCGCGTGCGATTACTGATCAAGCAGCGTGCTCGCCGACCTGGCATCCGTTTACCACAATTTCCAAAGAATGACATTGAAACTATATTAAGCTACGCGCAAAATATGCATAAAACAGAGGCAAAAGACGATAGTTTGCGCCTGATTGCCTACCGTGATCGTGCTTTTTTACTCACTTTAGCGGATACTGGTTTACGTGTTCACGAAGCCTGCAACATGCGACGTGGTGATGTTGACTGGCTGGAAAGCCGCGCTATCATCATCGGAAAAGGCAACAAAGAAGCTGTGACAAGGTTTTCAAAGCGAAGTCTGCAAGCTTGCAAAGATTATCTTGCCCAACGTGGCACATTGGATGGCAACAGCGGTCGTCCATTGGGCTCCCTACCCCTTTTCGCCCGGCATGACCGTGGTGCTGGCAGCAAAGTGAAGTCTATTTCAACCACAACCGGACGAGAAATCGTCAATCAAGCCGTGCTCAATGCCATTGGACCAGAAGCCGTAGGCACTATCACGCCACACAGTTTTAGGCATTATTTTGTAACTACCATATTGGTTAGCTCTGGTAACCTGAAATTAGCCCAAGAGTTAGCCCGCCACACTAACATCGCTGTTACTCAACGTTACTCTCACCTTAGCGATGATGAATTAGACCAAAAATACCAGGAAATATTCGATTAACACCCCTGCGGTGGTATCATTATTTCTTGAAAAAAGTGAAGATTTTGAGGATTTTATGACCGAGTTTCGAATTAAGTCCCACCCTATCATTGAAACATCTGAAGAAGCGACGGTTCCATTTTTATGGCAATCGGAACAGCTTTTTGCCCGTCCCAATGAAATGATATCCTCGGCGTTAATGGCGAATGGAATCAGCATCTTTAGCCACCATTCCAAGGATCAATCTGCCCAAGGCATTTTTTGTGCTAATGGTCAGTGTGCGCAATGTCTGGTACTGGTTGACGGCGTGCCGGTAAAATCATGCATGACAGCCGTTAAAGAAGGTATGCATATTGAGCCTGTAGACGGCCTCCCCACCCTGCCAGTGGTTTCAGAGCAATTATCTTACCAAGAGCCCCAGATTAAGCTACACGAAACGGATGTTTTGATCATCGGAGCGGGTCCTGCTGGGCTATCGGCAGCGATTGAATTGGGTAATCTAGGCGTAGACTGCATCCTTATGGACGATAAAAACCGCTTGGGTGGCAAACTTGTCTTGCAAACCCACCGCTTTTTTGGATCCAGCGAAGCCGTTTTTGCCGGCAGTCGTGGGACTGAAATTGCCAAAAAGCTCGAAAACAGCGTGCGTGCGTTAGATACCATAGAAATCTGGACAAATGCCATTGCGGTTGCGGTTTTTGAAGACCACACCGTTGGCGTTTATCGTGATGACGCCCATTATGAGTTGGTCAAACCCAAAGTTTTATTGGTCACGACTGGCGCGCGGGAAAAAAGTCTGACTTTTCCCGGCAATACTTTACCAGGTGTCTATGGGGCTGGCGCTTTTCAGACCTTGGTCAATCGAGATTTGGTCAAACCTTGCAAGAATTTGTTTGTGATTGGTGGTGGAAATGTGGGCTTAATTGCCGCTTATCACGCCATCCAAGCTGGCATTCATGTGGCGGGTTTGGTTGAAGCTGCCCCTCGATGTGGTGGGTACAAAGTTCATATGGACAAATTAGTGCGTTCTGGAGTGCCCATTTATACCTCACATACTGTTTTGGAAGCTAGAGGGTTAGAGCATGTTGAGCAAGTCGTCATTGCAGAGGTTGACAAAAACTTCAAACCCATAAAAGGCACAGAACAACTTTACGATTGCGATACGGTCTTAATTGCTGTTGGGCTTGATCCAGTTGATGAGTTTTATCGCAAGGCCAAGGAATTAGGGTTTAAGGTTCATGCCGCGGGTGACGCGCATGCTATCGCTGAAGCCAGTGCGGCGATTTTCTCTGGCAAAATCGCTGGGGTGACTATTGCTCGAGGCCTTGGCATTGAAACCGAAGCCGATACTGAAGCCTGGCAAAACCTCGAAGATATTCTCAGTTCTCGCCCGCGGGACATCGACAAACCCCACCAGGAATTTCCACATGAGGGTATTTATCCTATTATGCATTGCACCCAGGAAATACCCTGCAACCCCTGCTCCACAGTATGTCCAAAGAAACTTATCCATGTTGATAAAGCCGACATCCGCCATCTCCCACAATACGAGCGTGCTTCTGACGAGCAATGCCTGGGCTGCGGACGCTGTGTGGCAGTATGTCCTGGATTGGCGGTTAGTTTGGTTGATTTCCGCAAGCAAGATGGTCATGCTTTGGTTAGCTTACCTTTCGAGCAAGACCCTGAAACCTTGCAAGTAGGAACTTTACTTGAGGTTACTGCAACAGAAGGTCTGAGTCTTGGGCGCTTCCCTATCACTGAAATTCGTAAAATTGCCGGCTATCGCGATGGAACCCGTGTGGTAACCATAGAAGCGCCTGCTGAAATTGCCACAGAAATTTCTGGCTTCCGAATTATTGAGAGTTCAGAACCCAAGCCCTTTGAATCGGAGATGGAACTGGTTGAAAACCTGGCAGATAATGCTTACATCTGTCGCTGTGAACGGGTGACAGTCGGTGAAATTAAAGCCATGATCCATGCTGGTGTTCGAGACATCAACCAAATCAAAGCGGTTACTAAAGCCAGTATGGGTGCCTGCGGTGGTAAAACCTGTCTCAATATGATTAAGCGTTTGTTCTTGAACGAAGGTATCCCATTGGATGAGGTCACTGAAACCAACATTAGACCCGTTTTTGTCGAAGTACCGATTAGTGTCCTGGCAAACATTCTAGGTCAGAAGGAATAAGCTCATGAGTCAATCACCTGTTTATGATGTCATCATTGCCGGAGCCGGTTCAATCGGGGTTCCCACCGCTTATTATCTGGCCAAATCTGGTTACAAAGTCTTGGTTTTGGATCCCTTAGCGAGCACTGGGCAAGGATCAAATAAGCATGCTATTGGTGGTGTCAGGGCGACGCACACTAATTTAGCCAAAATTAATATCAGTAAAAAATCGATCGAGATTCTTTCAAACTGGCAAGCTGAACATGGCGAGAACATCGAATGGCGTTCGGGTGGATACAGCTTCGTCGCCTATGACGAGCCAACCAAGCAAACTTTACTCGATATAGTGCGTTTTCAGCAGGGCTTGAACTTAAATATTCGCTGGTTAGAGAAAGATGACATTCTTGCCTTGGCTCCGGACCTTAACCCCAACGGATTGCTGGGGAGCACTTACGCGCCTGAAGACGGGTATGCCTCACCTTTAAAAGTCAGTTACTCCTTTTACCGTTTAGCGGTCGAAGCCGGCGCTGTATTTCGCTTTGCTGAAGGTGTGATTGGGATTCAACAAAACCGTGGGCGTGTTGAAGGTGTTGTAACGCTTAAGGGCAATTACGCCTGTAAGTATTTTATTGACGCAGCCGGCTCATGGTCCGCGGAAATCGGCAAGATGATTGGTGTTGATGTTCCGGTAAGGCCGGATGCGCACGAAGCAGGTATCACCGAAGCTGTCGCGCCGATGTTTGAAACGATGATTATTGACTTACGCCCAAGACCTGGGTCAAGCAATTTCTATTTCTATCAACATCCGACAGGTAAGGTTATCTTTTGTGTAACACCAGAGCCATCTATTTTTGGTCATTTTGACGTTGATACGCAAGGCTTTTTACCGCATGCATCTCAACGCTTGATTGAAACCATGCCAAGGCTAAAAAACATCCGCGTGCGGCGTACCTGGCGAGGCACCTACCCCATGACACTTGATGGCAATCCCATTTTTGGGGAATATGAAGGTTTACAAGGTTTTATTCATGCTACTGGTACCTGCGGTCAAGGCTTTATGTTGGGACCTGGTTTGGGATGGACTATTGCCAGAATGCTGAATAACGAACTCAGTGAAGAAGAAAAAGCTTGTTTGAAAACCATTTCTCTTAATCGTGATTTTTCAAGTGCTGAAAAGTTAATGTAATTTTGTAGTATAGTACTAAAGAAATGTTATTAGATCAGCTATTAGCCAAAGCCCCATCGACGTATACGCCGAGTGATCTCGCGCTTATTACTGAAGCGTATCACTTCGCTGAACAAGCGCATGCAGGACAGACGCGCGCTAATGGTCAGCCTTATCTTACGCATTGTGTAGGTACAGCCGCGATATTGCTTGAAATGGAATTCTCGCCAAGCATGGTTGTTGCCGGCTTGTTACATGACGTCCTGATTGACACCGACACGCAAGCCGAAACGCTTAAAGAAAAGTTTGGTGAAACGGTAGCACGCTTTGTGGAAGACGTGACCAAGATTACCGCCCTGCCCCAATTGGCGCGTGCTGACCAAACTGAAGACGAACAACGGGCTTTTGAAACGCAAGCACCTGTCCCCCAATCCAAACTTACAGAAAACCTCTCTGAGTTTCTGCGTAAGATGCTTTTAGCAATTGGGGATGACATTCGCGTGATCATCATCAAACTGGCAGACCGGCTACACAATATGCGCACCTTGAGCGCGCTTCCTCCTTCCCGGCAGAAGAAACTCGCCCAGGATACTTTAGATGTCTACGCCCCACTGGCCAACCGTTTGGGAATCTGGCAAATGAAATGGGAGCTTGAGGACCTGGGTTTCCGTTACACCGAACCCGAAAAATACCGTGAGATTGCGGAGCATATCACTGCGAAAAGTGATAAACGTCAGGCAGAGATTCAAGAAATTATGCGCGAAATTGAAGATTTGCTCGCTAAATCTGGCGTGAAATCAAAAATCTATGGCCGGCCGAAGCATATTTACTCCATCTATCTCAAGATGCGCAATAAGGATAAAAGCTTCGACGCCATCCGTGATCTACGCGCAATGCGGATCATTGTTGACGACATCGAAACCTGTTACAAAGTTCTCGGCATTATTCATATGCGTTACCAGCCTATCCCTGGTGAATTTGACGATTACATCGCGGCTAAAAAAGACAATAACTATCAGTCTTTGCATACTTCTATTATTTATAAAGACGGCAAGCCTTTGGAGATTCAGATTCGCACCTGGGAAATGCATAAAAACGCAGAATTTGGTGTGGCAGCGCATTGGCGTTATAAAGAGAAGGATGCCCAGGTTTCAAGCACTTATGAAGCTAAATTGAGCGCTATGCGTAACCTTTTGGCTTGGAGCCAGGAGTTCGAAGACAGTCAAGAGCTGGATGGGCAGTTTAGAACAGATTCTTTCCGTGATCATATTTACGCGCTGACACCCTTTGGCGATGTTATCGAGCTAACCGCAGGTGCAACACCTATTGACTTTGCTTACCAGGTTCACACTGAAATTGGCCACCGTTGCCGCGGGGCGAAAATCAATGGCAAGCTTGTGCCCCTTAGCTACACCTTAAAAACCGGTGACCAAGTCGAGATTCTTACCTCAAATCGGGGTGGCCCCAGTCGGGATTGGCTTAATCCAAGCTTAGGATTGGTAAAATCCAGTCGCTCACGAGCGAAAATAAGACAATGGTTCAAACAACAAGATCGCGATCAGAACCTTGCCCATGGCAAATTGCTCATCGAAAAAGAACTTAAACGTTTGGGCATGACCGATGTTGATTTAAACGAATTGGCTGGGCAATTTAACTTCAAGACAGTGGACGACTTTTATGTCGCCGTCGGTTATGACGACATTCCTATCACCCGTGTGGTGACACGCTTAGGCGAATCCAAACAAGCCAAGTTGGGAGATGCCCCGCTGCTGGTCGAACAAGCTAAGCATGAAGAAAAATCAGATGCCGTTCACGTAATGGGTTTATCCGGCATGCTCACCCAAATGGCGCGATGTTGTAATCCTATGCCTGGTGATTCCATTATTGGCTATATCACACGTGGCAGAGGTGCAACCATTCACCGTTCTAATTGCCCTAATGTTTTACGGGTTAAAGATGCCGAAAGATTGATTAATGTTGATTGGGGTACCGCTCAAAAGACTTATCCCATCCCCATTCAAATCAGCGCGTACGACCGACAAGGTTTAATGTCTGATATTTCCGGTGTTTTAGCAGGAGAACCGGCACGCCTGATTGACTTTTCGATGACATCCCGACAGCATGTAGTCAAGGTTAATATGGTTTTAGAAGTGCCAGATATCACCGCATTAAGTCGCATTTTGGCACGCTTGGAAAACTTGCCGAATGTCACCGAAGCTATTCGTGTGGCGCCGGGTTAAGTAAATTGCTAGACGGTTTCTTTGACATAAGGTAAAATGCCTTCGATTAAGACTTAGACCAATATTGGAGAGTAAATTATGGCACCACGTGTTAGATGTCATTACCTGGATTGTGAGTTTTTGGATGAACGTTATTGCAGTGCTGCTGCGATTGAACTCGATCCTGATAAAGGCTGTCTGACCTATCGACCCACCGAAATTATCGGCTCTGGTGAAAATTGGGACGATGATGAAGGTTTGGAAGATTGGGAAGAACTTGGTGATGATGAAGATGATGATGATCTCTGGGTAAGCCTCGATGAAGAAGAAGAGGAAGACCTGGATGATGATTACTAAATCACGTCATCCTTGAAATAGAGTCAAGCAAGTTATCAGACTTAGGAGCGTATGGAAGACAATACCATTTTTACAACGACGATCGATCCGACAGTGTTATACACCATTGTCAGGCTTACCACATTAGCTAGCCCCGGTGTGCGTAAATTAGCGCCGGTTTCTTTTGGCGTAACAAAAATTGCACAAGAGAACCAAGGTGTCAAAATTGATGTCGAGGAACAGAAATTATTTGTGGATGTTTATGTGATTACAGAAGCCGAAGAAAACGTAAGGCTTGTTGCAGAAACAGTCCAGAATCGGGTAACCCGTGCAATTACTGATATGGTTGGCATGGAAGTTGCTAATATCAACGTACATATTACAGATATAGAATTGAAAGCCGCGTAACCATGAAATCCAGAACCAAGGCACGATGTGTCGCCTTGCAATCACTTTATGAATTAGATCTTACAGATCATCAATTGGGCGATGTGCTCCTTGAAAGAGCACAAGATTTTTCCTTATCTCCTGGTGAATACGACTTTGCTCAGATACTCACCAAAGGTGTGTTGGATAACAGTGAGAAGATTGATTCGCTCATTTCCGAGCATGCTCCAGAATGGCCGCTCGATCAAGTAGCAGTGGTAGATCGCAACATTTTGCGGATAGCCCTTTGGGAAGTCGCTTTTTATCGCAAAACTCCGCTCAAGGTGGGCATTAACGAAGCAGTAGAGTTGGCTAAGCTTTTTGGCACAGATAGCTCTCCTCGATTTATTAATGGCGTCCTGGGCAGTCTTGCTGTGAATATTAATAAAATAATGAACGCAATTTGAGATGAGCATAAATGACCACAAGAAGACTATCACGTGTATTTCTTTTCAGTCTGTTTTCAATTCTAATCCTCTCCTTAGCAGCTTGTGGTCTCCAAATTCAGAGAAAAGATCAAGGCCCTTCGGTTAGACTTCCCAGAATTCCTTCAAAAATAGAAGATATTGAAACCGTTCAAGTTAGTTTCAAGGTTCAGAGCCCAGAAACAGACTTGGATGAGTTCCAGTTGGCTTTAGATATTCTGGATGATTTGAGTGGCTATCAGGATAATATCAGCCGTTACCCGATGACCAGTCTTGGTGATAACCAATTTGAGGTTAGTGTTAAATTAGATAAGGGTTTTGATTTTCGCTATCGCTATATCATGGTCAGTCCTGCCGAAGTCCATGAAACAACTTTGATGGGACAAGATGTTGAACTGCGTGTGGGCATTGCGGAAAAGGGACTTCAGATTAACGATATCATCGCTAATTGGGCTACAACGCCTATTACGCGAGCTTATGGAACCTTTAGTGGTTATTTAAAAGATCATAAAACCCAAAAAGGGATACCAGATCTTCTGATTAGCATCGCGGGAATGCATACCTTCACGGATATGACCGGATTCTTCAGGATTGAAAACATACCTGAAGGTACCCATAACATGGTTGCTTTGGCAGTCGATGGAAGTTATGCGCCTCTCCAACAATTGGCGATTATTGGTCCAAACGCGAACACCCGGATTGATGTGCGTTTAGTAGCCCTTGAAAAGGTGAAAGTGCGCTTTTTGGTCAAGCCTTCAAACGACACGATTGGCGTGCCTATTCGCTTAGCTGGAAATTTTGCTGGTCAAGGCGCACAATATAGCAAGCATTTTACAAAAAACGGCAGCATCGCATCGTTGATGCCCCTGCTCTCTCAGATTGAACAAGATCAGTATTCATTGGATTTGGAACTTTATGCTGGCTCGCCTTTTCGCTATCGCTATACACTTGGCAATGGTTACATTAACGCTGAACGGTCCCAGGAAGGTCACTTAGTAAGCCGTCAGTTTATTGTGCCTAAGTCTTCAACACAGGTTGAGGACCAGATTTTGACCTGGCGTGCGGATGACAAAAAACCGATAACGGTTTATGTGGATACGCCGGTGAATACACCCCCAGAAGAAGTGGTGTCTATCCAATTGTATCGAAACGACTGGTCTCAACCTATCCCGATGTGGCATATCAAGGACCAAAAGTGGATGTATTTGCTTTTTAGCCCCGGGGTAATAGAGCAAACAGAACTCCGCTTCTGTCGCAATGATAATTGTGATTTTGCTTGGAACGAGAACAGTTACGCAAGCCCAGTAGTGGTGAGCTTTAATGAGGGTGGCGAAGTCAATCATCAAGTGACTGAATGGCATAATTGGAGTGCTGAAGGCGATTTGGCTGATTCACGTGAGTCTTCCGGATGGAAAACATTCTTGACCGGCGTTGAATTGGGACAGAACTATCGTCCTGGTGATTTGCCCTATATCAGCAAAAGTCTTTCAAATGTCTGGAAATCAGGTGTGAACTGGCTCATCTTGCGTCCTGCCTGGGATGTTCTTGAGGTCAATGGATTGCCAATCATTCAAACCAGCGAATCGGACCATATCCTCTATCGAGATTTAATCGAGGTGACTAAGACCGCGCAATCTATTGGTATGAAGGTTGCAATTTTCCCAAAACTTAGCTACCCAACACATCCAGAAGATTGGTGGCAGGCAGCTACGCGCAGTGATGCTTTTTGGCAACAATGGTATCAGCAGTACGCTGGATTTTTGAATAACTTCTCCATCTTCGCAGAAACTTATAAAGTAGATCATATAATAATTGGCGAAGACCATTTGCAGTTCAGCTTGCCTGGCGGTTTAACAGCCGACGGTGAGAAATTGGCAACCCCAGACACTGCCCAAGAAACCTGGCTGACGATGCTTGATCAGGTTCACAAAACCTATAAGGGTAAGTTGCTTTGGGCCAGTTCATTGGATCTCAAACCAAATCAATCATTGGTGGACCGGCTTGATGGATTCTATCTTTTGATTAATTATTCATTGGATATCCAGGATGGGAACCAATTAAAGAACGCGATTGAAAGATATCCTTCCTCTGTTGATGGAAACCATCAGAAAACAACATACATGGCTTTGAACATCCCCGCCCTAAATTCTGAGGCTTTGGAGTATACTGACCATATGGAACCCATCATAGCCAGCATTAGCAATGGAAATGAGGCGTATTTGGATTTAAACAAGCAAAGCCAGCTCTATAGAGACTATAGCTGTGCTTTGATGGACTTCGATTGGCTTTCTGGAATAAGTTCACGCGGATTTAATGCTGCCATCCACTTAACGGACATATCATCATCCATATATGGAAAACCAGCCATGGATGAGTTTCTAAATTGCACAAATAATTCACAATAGGAGAATTCTCAGTAAATGACCAACACTAAAACAAGCATCGCACAAGAAATGGAAAGAATGGGCTTAGGCCAGGTTGAAGAATACTATTACAACCTCGATAAAGCCGCACTTGTCACCCACGGCATCAACAATGGCGAAGGTGAATTGACCAACGCCGGCGCTTTCGTTGTGGATACATCCCCTTTCACTGGTCGCTCGCCTAACGATAAGTACCTCGTTCAAAACAATGATCCAGATCTTTGGTATGCGACTGGTACCGAGTCGATCAACGATGCACAATATCAGGTTCTCAAAACAAAACTGCTTGCTAAGATGAACACCCAGCGCCTTTACGTGCGTGATGTTTTGGCAGGTGCTGACCCTGAACACGCAACCCGCATTCGCATCATTACCGATAACGCGACCCAAAATTTGGCTGCTTCAAACATGTTCATTGCCTATGAAGGCGACGAACCCCATGTAGACCCAGATTTAACGATTTACGTTTCCAATGATTTTGAAGCTGATCCCAAGGCTGATGGCTTGCGCTCTCCTGCCATGGTTGTGCTCAACTTTGATGATAAGGCTGTGCTAATTGGTTTGACCCGCTACGCTGGTGAGATTAAAAAGTCTGTCTTTACTTTCATGAACTATATTTTGCCCAAGAAAGGCATTCTCTCCTTACACTGTTCTGCCAACAAAGCCAAAAACGGCGACGTTGCTCTCTTCTTTGGTTTGAGCGGAACCGGCAAGACCACGCTTTCTTCTGACCAGGAACGCGCTTTGATTGGTGATGACGAACACGGTTGGAGTGATAACGGTATCTTCAACTTCGAAGGTGGCTGTTACGCCAAGACCATTCGCATTAATCCCAAATACGAACCCCTGGTTTGGGAAGCCATTAACCGCTTTGGCGCGATGATCGAAAACGTCCCATTGGATGAGAATCATAATCCTGACTTCAACTCCAATGTCATCACTGAAAACACTCGTGCCAGCTACCCATTACATTTCATCGATAACTTCGAGCCCACCGGACAAGGTGGTCATCCTAACCACATCTTTTTCCTGACTGCGGACGCTTTTGGCGTTATGCCTCCTTTGGCACGCTTGACCAATGATCAGGCGATGTACTACTTCCTGAGTGGTTATACCTCAAAGTTAGCGGGTACCGAACGTGGTTTAGGCGACAAGCCCCAGGCGACTTTCTCTACCTGCTTTGGCGCGCCATTCCTGCCCATTAAACCATCCATCTATGCCGAGCTTCTCTCTGAACGCCTTGAAAAACACGGCACCAAAGTGTGGCTCTTGAATACTGGTTGGGCTGGTGGCGGATTTGGCGTTGGCGAACGTATCGCTTTGCCCTTAACCCGCGCCATGATTGACGCCGTGCTGAGTGGCAAATTGGATGATATGCCTACCCATACCCACCCCATCTTCAATGTTGAAATTCCAAATGAGGTTGAAGGCGTACCCGAAGACGTGTTGAACCCAGAAAAATCATGGGCAAACTACGAAGAATACAAAGCTGAAGCGAACGGTCTTGCCGAAAAGTTCATCAAGAACTTTGAAAAGTATGAAGACTCCGTTTCAGAAAGTGTCAAGAACTCAGGTCCAAAAGTCTTAAAAGACTAAGACCAAAGAAAAACAAAAAGAAAGGACAGAGTATGGACAGATTCGTAATACAAGGTGGCATCCCACTTTCAGGCGAAATGATTCCGCAAGGGAATAAAAATGCGGCTCTGCCCTTAATGTCGGCAACTTTACTGACTGGTGAGCCGGTCATCCTGCATAATATGCCCGATATCAAGGATGTTCAGACCATGCGTCAGCTCTTGCAAAGCCTGGGTGTGAGCATTCGCCAAATCGGCAATTCCAGTTCCTGGGAATTTCACGCCAAGGATATTCGTCCGGCGGATCTTGACCCAGAACTGTGCCGAAAGATTCGGGCATCTATTTTGTTGGCTGGTCCAATGACAGCGCGTTATGGTTCTTTGGAATTACCCCCTCCCGGTGGTGATGTTATCGGGCGCAGACGTGTGGATACGCACATCCTTGCCCTTGAAAAACTTGGCGCAGATTTCGATATCGAAAATGGCATGTTTAAATTTAGCGCGAATGGCTTGATTGGCGCCGACATTCTTTTGGATGAAGCCAGTGTGACCGCTACCGAAAACACCATTATGGCTGCCACACTTGCTAAGGGTAAGACAGTTATACGGAACGCCGCATCTGAGCCCCATATCCAAGAGCTATGCCATTTGCTCAATAATTTGGGCGCAAAAATCACCAATATCGGCTCTAATACGCTGGTTATTGAAGGCGTAGACCAACTGCATGGTGGAGAGTTTACTATTGGACCTGATTATCTTGAAGTCATCAGTTTCGTTGGCGCGGCAGTCGTAACAAAGGGTAGTATCCGCATCAAAAATGCTGGTGTTGAGCACTTGAGCATGATCAAGTTAGTTCTTAAACGGTTAGGCGTTGATATCCAGTTTGATGGTGATGATTTACTCGTAGACGCAAAACAGAAATTGGAAATTGAACCCGACCTGGGTAACGCCATTCCTGAAATTAGCGTCATGCCTTGGCCAAGCTTCCCTACCGACTTAATGAGTATCGCTATCGTGATTGCCACCCAAAGCAAAGGGACGGTGCTCTTCCACGATTGGATGTATCCCAGCCGCATGTTCTTCATCGATAAATTGGTGTCGATGGGCGCGCAAATCGTTTTGTGTGACCCTCACCGCTGTATTGTCAACGGACCTACCCCACTTGCCGGTGAAACGCTTGACAGCCCTGACATTCGCGCAGGTACAGCATTGGTCTTAGCGGCGCTATCAGCCGAAGGTCAGTCAGTTATTCGCAACGTGGCACAAATCGATCGTGGCTACGCTCAGATCGAACAAAAGCTACGCGCATTAGGCGCTGATATCCAACGCATCAGCGGCGATTAATCAGTTCTGCCTAAAATAGCTTAAAAGAAAAAAGCATCCGCTCATTTAGAGGGATGCTTTTTGATTTAACTAAAATGTAGAGATTCTAAGCTTTATTAACCAGCAACTTCGATGAAGTTTTTGATGGTATCGCGCAACATGGGTTCAGGCAGAACGCCAACCTGGCGGTGGACAATCTTACCGTCTTTCATCATCAACATGGTTGGAATACCTTGAACGCCGTATTTACCGGCCCATTCCTGGTGTTCGTCAGTGTTAACTTTCGCGATGATTAATTTACCTTCAAATTCCTTGGCCATTTTGTCAAGGATGGGTCCCAACATTTTGCAGGGTCCACACCAAGGTGCCCAAAAGTCTACGATGACTGGCAGTGTGTTTTCAAGCACAGTCTTTTGAAAAGCTTCGTCGGTTACATTAATAGGTTCGTTTATCATGAGTTTATCCTCCAGTTAGTCACAAAAAGTATACAGAAAAAAAAATGAAATGCAAGTGTAGAGCTTTGGCAACTGAAACATTAACTCTTCATTCTTCGAGAAAAAGGCTCTTAAACATCATTGGTTTCTAGGAAACTTATCCCTCCATTCTCCTCAATGTGATAGTCTACACTCATTGTATTTCTTAAAGCAATCATTCTTTTTGTATCTATAATGATTTTTAACATGAAGGAGAAATAGATGAGGTACAAGCAAACAGACAGGATGAGTATAGACCAATGAAATGGGGTTTTTGGAATAATAAGTTCCATCTTTACGTTTGTTCTATCTAATTTCAACAATCCAAGTACTATGCAAGCAATTGGAATAAGTAAGAAAAAGACTAGAAATGTACCATATGCAAGTATGAAGGAATCCTTTTTCTTTGCAACAAAATATGTCCAACCATAATAGACGTTTGATTTGTACTTTAGGGTCGATAAAATTCTAAGTTTTCCTTCACATTGTTTTTGGAAGCATGCGATTTTTGCAATAGCGTAACCATTGTAACAATAGAACAATCCAAAAATGTAAGTCAAACAAGGTATTAACAATAAGAATAGAAATACATAGATTGCTCCATCAACCTTTTCAAGTTGTAAAATGACTAATGCAACGATTGCAATCAGATAAGCTTGAATAGTGCGGTACAAATTATCAAAATATCTAGCGCTACCAACATTCGCTTCGTTATATTCCAAGTTGATTAAATCCATCATGTCGCTCAAGTTGCCAATCATTCTGTTAGTCCTTTTGTTTATTGAATCTAAAATCTAACCACCAATATTTCAGCATGCAAAAAAGATATTTACCTATACTTTTTCAATTAGTTATGTGTTGCTACAGACTAGCCGCACACTTGGTCCCTTGTTTTAATCTGAGTTGTTAAGTGTTGATTAGTATGCACCAAATCTTTGGAGTGAATACCATTAAGCCTATGACAACTGCCAAAGCAGCTGCGATGAGCACAAAAGCTGCCCCAACGTCTTTGGCTATCTTTGCCAAAGGATGCGTTTCGGGACAGATAATATCCACAATTGATTCAAGCGCTGTATTGAGCAGCTCAGCCATCCACACCAACGCAATCACGATTAGGATTGGGACCCACTCTTGAAGATTGAGTTTGAGCAAAAAACTCAGTACCAGGACAAAAATGGTAATCACCGCATGAATCCAGGCATTCTTTTGGGTCTTCAGGGCGTAAACAAAGCCTTCAAAGGCATTTTTGAAGGAAAGTGTACGCTCTTTGAAGAAAATGAGCGTGTCTTTAAAGCGTTTACTCGACCTCATACCTGAATTGTACTTTACGATAAAGAAAAATGCGATAAAATAGAGCTCACGCGGGTGTTGCCAAGTGGTAAGGCATTAGCTTCCCAAGCTAACATTCGTG
>CAZAFJ010000022.1:0-18867 GCA_964484715.1 uncultured Anaerolineaceae bacterium
CCAGAACCAATGGCTTATGAGTCCACTGCTCCACCGTTGAGCTATCTCGCCCAGTTTTTCCTCGTTGAAACCGCCTTTTTGCGTCCTTTCTTTCGGATTAGTCCATTGCTCATCGCTGTACAAGCACCAAATACACCACAATCACCAGCATAACAACCACCACCCACCGCGCCGCGCGCCAAAAGGGTGTGTTGCTCCGGCGTTGTTCTTCGGCCAGTTCGAGTTCCTCGAGTTCATCGGGCGTGGGTGTCATGGTTAGTCGCAACGCGGAGCGCATTCTAAGAGGCGATCAACCTCGTCTGAATACACCGAAGAGTAGTGATTCATATCCTCTAGTGCCCTGTCATTTTGCTTGCCGAGCAACTTAGCCACATCGCTCTCAAGTCTGCTTTCTAGCATGGATATAACAGCAAGTTCAGCGCGGTCATAGCACTCCGGCTTATTGATGCTCTTGATTTTCTTTATTGACGCGGCTGTCAAAGAGCGCTTTTGCTTTTCGCCGGTCGCCTCATCTATTTCTTCAAAGAATAGATAAACATATTCGTTTATTGCCATATTCGTTTCACGGATTACCGCTCGCGTGCACTCCGGGCGCTTCTTGCACCCACCTAACACAATCGCAACCAACAACAAAACAATAATCAACTTTTTCACAATCACCTCCTGAATGTTAAAGAAACTTCCACTTTTGGCAAAACTGGGGTACTAACTTCCACTTTTTGCACCTTGTTTTTATAGAATACCTGTTCTATAATCATAGCACGCCTTGAATACGACACACTAAGACTAACGATAACACACTAAGCACAGGCAGGGGCAACCATGACACGCAAGAAAGCAAAACTCATCCGCATCAAGATTTTATTCTGGACATTCCACATCTACGTTATCAAGAACTAGGCTACCCTGATCGCCTTAGGTATTCTACGGCCGCCTCAATCTGAGTGAGGATAAGCTCCTGCTCGTGCTGTGGCAACAAGCCTAGCAAGTAGATTGCTTGAGCGATAACTTCGTTTTCGACGCTTTCTTCTGGCAGTATACCTACACCCTTGAATAGTATCTCGGGTGCTAACTTGAATGCCTTTGAAAGCGTTAGACCAAGCTCCGGTCCAACTCTTCTTTTGCAAGGAAGGCGTCAAACTTTTTCAGCTTTTTTTGATAGAACACGATAGTCCATTGGCTCACGCCTTGCAGTTTGCGGTCATTGAGAAATGAATCAAGCCAGAACGGAAATCCGTCAATTCCGGCTGATTTTGTGGTAGTCCATTGCACTTGCTTTGGATTGTGGTATGCCATATCGGTATATATGGCGGTTTGTTAGGTGCTATACCCTGTATATAGTTCTAAATGGCGAGACTGGGATTTGAACCCAGAACCAATGGCTTATGAGTCCACTGCTCCACCGTTGAGCTATCTCGCCCAGTGCCCAAAAATATTACCCGAGATTGGGATAAATGTCAAACCCTTTTCAGCTTTAATCATTGTGGGTTTTTGTTGGCTCGTTTTTGAGGCTAAACCGACGCAGGAAAAGCGGTGTTTGGGTTCTCTTCGATGATGATCGCGTCAACTTGCCCAGATGTCAGGTTGCTTAATTGTTGATTGAAGCTCTCGAGTTGTGAATCTTGAAACTGCACTGTAAGGGTTACATCCACCCCAAACTCATCCTGGAGGATAAGCCCCTGGCAAGAATCAACCAATCGCACACCTAGTTCATAAAGCGTATAGGGCAGAGAGAACATGAGTGTCGTTGTAGGAACCAGCGCCGCCGGCTTTACCAGCTCCAAAACGGCTTTTACCGCTTCGCCATAGGCTTTCACCAAACCACCCGTACCCAGTTTCGTGCCACCAAAATAGCGCGTGACCACCACGACCACATTCCCCAGCCCACTGCCCTGTAAAACCGCCAGAGCAGGACGACCAGAGGTGCCTGAAGGCTCGCCATCATCGCTGCAATGGGTAATGATGCTTTGTCCATGTCCGATGACAAAAGCCGGCACATGATGCGTGGCGTCGGGAAAGCGTTTTTTGATCTCCGCCAGAAACTCCCGCGCTTCTTCAACGCTGTTAGCGGGTGCCAAATTGGCAATAAACCGCGAATTAACCACCTTTATTTCGGTCTCAACTGCTTCTAAGGGCACCAAACGCCGAACCTTACTTTCCATAGCTTAATCATACGCCATAAGTAGAATTAGACAAACTTTTTTCTTAAAATCGAAGTGTACAGGCATTAGCCTTCCAAGCTAACACCCGTGAGGAGGGTTCCAATCTTGGCATTAGCTTCCCAAGCTAACACCCATAGGGAGTGTTTCAATATTGGCATTAGCTTCCCAAGCTAACACCCGTGAGGAGGGTTCCAACATGGTCCCCTGACCATGTTGTGATTAAAAAGCCATCCATCTATCCCAAAAAATCATCCACGATTAATTCACAATAAAGATATAATTTCAACATGTCTGAGAACATGAATTTCATCCTATCCGAGGATACTCCTTGCCTTTTTGTTACTTTTATCCCGACAGAGAAGATTGATATCTTCAAGCGCAAAAGGCCTAAAGAAATCATTTACGATAACCTCTTCTTTTATCAAGAACGCCAAAATCTTTTGATTCATGCATACGTTATTATGCCAAACCACCTTCATTTACTTATATCGGATAGTGAAGGAGATGCCATTAGACTTCATAAGACCCTGTCTTCCTTTCGAAAAATGACTGCAAAACTGATCATTGAACACATTGAAACAAGTCTTCCTCAATACCAACAAGCTATTCTGAGTGCAACTTTACCGGACCGAAAGAAATCATTTTGGGTTCCAGGGTGGCATCCAGAATTCATCATTTCTGATAAACTTTACTCGCAAAAAATGGCTTATATTCATAATAACCCTTTAAAAGCAGGATTAGTGGCCGCCCCAGAAGAATGGGTTGATTCTTCATTACACCATTTGTATTACGGAAGCCACCAGGAGCTGAAGGTCAATTTTTGGTAATTGGTCAATGATCGAATCCGAATCCATCGCAGACAACCCACTTCGTGGGCCGAATGGTCAGGGGACCATTCGGGAACCAAGTATGGCTGCATTTTTTCTCGTTCCAACATGGACCCCTGACCATGTTAAAAAATGAACCGCGACATTAAACCTGCGTTATAATTTGCGAAACAAAAAAAGAGACCGCTATGCACCTCATCATCATCCCCATGAGCATCATCACCTTCATCCTTTTTGGTTACGACAAAGCGCAATCCAAAAGGGCTGGGCAGCGCATCCCCGAAAAAACTCTTTTACTCCTCAGCGTCTTGGGTGGTGCGATAGGTGGGCTGCTAGGCATGCAAATCTTCCGACATAAAACCAAACACGCCCATTTTTGGCTTATCCTGACCCTTTCCGCGCTCGCCCATATCGGCCTCTATCTCTGGCGAGCCAAACTCATTTTCAACTAACAATACCCAAAACCGACCTAAATCAACCCAATTCTGACCTTTTAAGCTATAATTTTCAGAATAGTTTAAAGGCAGGATACGATGGTCACGATTGCTGAAGTAAACGAAATCCGCCCAAAAATGGGCAATGAGTTTGGCGTTTGCGATTTTGTGCCCCACACACCCAATATCCAAAAAGCCTGGGATTGGGGCAAAAGCGTTCACGCCGGCCAATTACGCCTGTCTGGCGAGCCTTATTTTGAAACCCATTGCGCCTGGGTAGCCTCATTTATTGATCAACTTGTTGGTATTGAAAGCTGGACCATTGCCGCTCTCCTTCACGATGCTGTCGAAGATCAGGGCGAGTCTTTTGAAGAAATTCAAGCCCTTTTCCCCGGTCCGCTCGGTGAAGAAGTTGTGCACATTATTGACGGCCTCACCAAAATGAGCAATCCACGAGATGGCTCGAGTCGTGAGATTGCCACCCTGCGCAAAATCGCCATGTTCCGTGACCCAGCTGTTTTCATCGTCAAACTTGCCGATAAAAGCCACAACCTGATGACTCTCCAACACCAATCACCCAGCAAACAATGGCAAAAGGCGACTGAAGCCATTCGCGCTTATGGCAAGCTTGCCGGCATTCTCAACTGCTACAGTTGGCGACGTTGGATTGAGGATATGGCCTTCCCTTACGCAGAGCCCGACTCATTCCAACGGGTCAAAGAAAAAATCGACGCTGACCCTCGCCTGAATGCCAATTTCATCCGCTACTATCTCGCGGAATTGGGCAACCTGATGAATGCCGAAGGGCTCGAGGGTTCGGTGCGCTTCACCGTGAATGGCTACTGGCAAAGTTGGGATAAGCTCCAACGCATGGCGCGCGCACGCCGGGCTTCGCTGCAAGACTTTTCCGCTCTCAACGACCTCATCAGCTTCCGTATGATTCTCAAGGACACCGATGAGGTCGCTTGTTATCGCCTCCTTGCGCGAGTAAACAAATACTTTAGCAAAATGCTCGACCAGGACCGTTTTGATGACTATATTGCTTCTCCTCAAAATGGCTATCGCGCGCTTCAGGTCACCAGCTTCCTGCCCGGTTCAGGCGCAATCGAAATTGCCATCGCAACCGAAGAGATGGAAGGCGAAAACACCTGGGGCGTTGTTTACTGCATCAAAAACAACAAGGACATCAGTAATTACAACCCCGTCCAAATCTTGACCCCTTACGGTGGCACGCGCTTCTTGCAAGAACCTGCCACCGTTTTAGATGGCGTGGCTGCCGTTCAGGAATTTTATCTGGATAAAATCAACAAGGTCATGGTCAATGGTGAGGAACGTCATCTTTATGACATGCTGGACCCAGGTGACGTGGTTGAAGTGATTACTGGCGGTAGCGTCAAGGTTCCAGAACCCGAGTGGCTCAACCATTGTGACGCCAGCACGGCAAGACGACTGCGCATTGTTTTAGCACGTGTCAGCCTCAAAGAAGCCAGCAAGAAGGGCAAAAAGATGAGCCACGCCGTCCTCGCCGAACGCGGCATTTTGGACCTGGATGATATCAACGCGCTTGAACCCAGCCGCATCGCCAACCTCCTGGGCATGCTCGCTTGTGCCAATGTGGATGACCTTTACGCCGCCATCGGCGAAGGCTCCATCCTGATGCGCGAATTTGAAGACACGCTCGATTTGGTCGGTATCGTCAGCACCACCCGCCGTTGGACCTCCCTGTTGATTACCGGTTCAAACAAAGCCAATCGCCCTGGAATATTAGCCTCTATCGCGGGATTGATTTCCCAATCAGGCGTTAATATCCTCCGCACAGTCAACCACACCTACAAAGATGGCACCTTCCAGCTTCGGATGGTCTTACCTGGGTTGAGTGTGGAACAAATTGCTTATCTTTACCAGGCCTTAGATCTTGAAGCTTTCCAATTAGAGAAATTAGAAATTGCCTAAAAGATAATTTCCCACCAAAACCAAGCCCCTACCAGACGTTAGCAAAAACAAACACTTATTCAGTTATTTCTCTATGCCTCGCCAAGCGTGTTAGAATAACACCTTGAAAACAACTAATAAACTAAACATAGGATTTTCTTATGCGAGCTTTTAAAAACCGTGCTTTTACTTATTCAATCTTACTAGCGCTGATAGCATTTTTTGTGACGCTTGCCCCGCAACTCGCGCGCGCCAACTTGGCTCAGCAAGATATAGGGCCAGGTGTCAGCATGCCTACGCCTGATGTGAGCAATGCTAAAGTCCAGGGCTGGTATTTTTACCGTGACGAATGCAGCCACTGTAAAGCCATACTCGACGAAATCGTTTACCCGATGTTGACCGCACACCCCAATGATATCGACCTGCGTTTTTACAAACTTGATGACAACTACGAAGCCTGGAAGAAAATTGAATCCCATTTCAAGATTGAAACCGGGCCTGGCTTGCCGATCAGTGTCCTGGGTGATACCGTCATGGTGGGTTTAGAGCAACATCAAAGTCAATTGAAGTCCGTCATTGAAAAGGCCATTTCTGGCGAAAAAATCACTTTTGCAGAAGTGCCTGGTCTGGATATGGCCAACATGAAAAGCTCTGACCCACGCGAAAGTCAGCTCAATCCTGAGCTTTGCTCACCTGAAAATCCTTCCGCTTGTGCCTTTGACAAACCAATTCATGCAGCCTATTTTTACACAACCGGTTGCAAGGATTGTGGTTTGGCAGAAGTAGAAATCGGTCAACTTGAAAAGAAATTCAACCTTCAAATTGAAAAGTTTAACATCAAAGAAGATGCTGATTTGGCCATTTGGATGGCGGAACGCATCAAAATCGACCCTAACTTTGGCACGCCAGCACTATTCGTTGGCGAGCATGCCTGGATTGGGGATGCCGAAATCAAACTCGAACAAATGGAACCCAAACTCGAAGCTCTGCGCGCTGAGGGCTCACCACGATTTTGGGAAAACTACGACAAAAGTGCTGGTCAAGGTCACTTAATTGAGCGCTTCAAAGAACTGGGTAAATTTGGCATCCTCTTGGCTGGATTGATTGATGGTCTCAACCCCTGTGCTTTCGCCACGATTATCTTTTTTGTTTCCTACCTGAGCATCAGCAACCGCAAAGGCAAAGAAATTCTCATCACCGGTGGCATGTTCACCCTGGGTGTCTTTTTAGCCTACTTTATTGTCGGGCTTGGTTTTTACAAGGTGCTCGAAAAACTGATTGATGTTGTCAAACCAATTGGCTTGATTATCAACATCATCACCGCGATTTTATGTTTGGTCTTCGCTTACCTGAGTTTCAAGGACTTTTTCAAAGCCCGTGCGGGAGATACCGCCGACATGGCGCTCAACCTCCCCGAAGGCATTCGTAAACGTATCAACAAAACCATCCGCGAAGGTTCCAAGGCGACTAGCTATTACTGGGGAGCTTTCGTAACCGGCTTGCTGATTTCTATCCTGGAATTTGCCTGTACCGGTCAGATGTACCTCCCGATGATTACCTCCATGATCAGTATGCCCGGTATGCGTGGGCAAGGTATGCTTTGGCTTGGGCTGTATAACCTGATGTTCATCATCCCGCTGATTGTGGTTTTTGTGCTGGCCTTTTTCGGCACGACTTCCAAACAGCTCACCGGCTTTTTCAAGAAGCACGCCGCCGCGGTCAAAATTGGCTTGGCATTGATTTATGTCGCCCTGGCGATATTCTTGATTGTGGATATCGTCCAGAGATTAGGCTGGGCGTAAGCTAAATAGGTTTTGCTTGTCGGTTTAGGGGTCGTATGGCGAGGACGCCATACGGAACCATTTATACTCGTTCGGTATTGCATCCACCGCGTTCGGTTTGGCATCCATCCCCGTTCGGTTTGGCATCCACTCTCGTTCGGTTTGGCATCCACTCTCGTTCGGTTTGGCGTCCATCCTCGTTCGGTTTGGCGTCCATCCCCGTTCGGTTTGGCGTCCTCGCCAAACCTTTTGATTCAACTTCAAACAAAACTAGCGAAATTTCTTAGCAAATTTAGCATAGGTTGAGATGACCCGCACAAAGGGTCCAGACAAAGAGCCTGAAAATATCACCCTTTTCGGTTTGGCATCCACTCTCGTTCGGTTTGGCGTCCTCGCCAAACCTCTTGATTTCACCTAAAAAACGCTAGCGAAATTTCTTGGCAAATTTAGCATAGGTTGAGATGACCCGCACAAAGGGTCCAGACAAAGAGCCTGAAAATGTCTCCCTGCTCGGTTTGGCATCCACTCTCGTTCGTTTGGCATCCACTCTCGTTCGGTTTGGCGTCCTCGCCAAACCTCTTGATTTCACCTAAAAAACGCTAGCGAAACTTCTTAGCAAATTTAGCATAGGTCGAAATGACCCGCACAAAGGGTCCAGACAAAGAGCCTGAAAAAGTGGCTTGCTTCAAAGCTTCACGCAATTCCTCCGTGCTGTTGAAATCAGGCAGGGTCAAGGTTGCCGTACCCATTTCATGCAAACTATGTGCATCCGACCCCACCAAAATTTGCTTTTCATGCTTCATTGCGTAAGCATAAGCCAAGTCATTGAAACTTTGCTTGATACATCGCGCGTTGAAGGCTTCCACACCATCCAAAAGCGGCGCAATCGCGTCCAAAGTGCCATTCTGCCAATGACTGCCGCGGTAAGGGTCAAAAGGATGTGCCACGCTGATATAAGCCCCCTGCGCTTTCAAGCGCTCAATCACTTCCATCACCGGCAGCCCCTGGGGAATGGCCTCAGTCATAAAATAAGCCAGGAGCTCCCCTTCTGTCGTTTCAATCTCCTCTGCCAAAACCACACGCAGTGGATCCAAAGCATTGCCCTCAAAAGCACCCCCCATCGCACCATGGTCAGTAATTGCAATTTTAGTGATGCGTTTTTTCTCACAAGTCTTGAGCAAATCTTTGACCTTCACCAAACTGTCAGGTGAATACTCCGTATGACAATGAAATTCCGCGCGTACAAAACCGTCTTTTATCGTTTCCATAAGGCGACATTATACCCTCAAGCCTTATCGGTCTGCCACTAAAATCGTTTTGCGATAAAATAGCCAGAGAGGAAAGCTATGAGTATCTACGAAAAACTATCCAGTCGCAGTGGTGGCAAAGGCGAAGAAGCCGAAGTCGCACTTGCGATCGTGCTGGCAGAAAAACCGTACCCGCAAGCATTGCAAGAACTGGTCGCCGGCTTGAAAACAAATGACAAAGCGCTCCAGGCTGATTGCATCAAAGTGCTTTATGAAATCGGCTACCGCGATCCGCAACAAATTGCGCCTTTTGCGAACGATTTTCTCCCCCTGCTCAACAGCAAAAACAACCGCATGGTTTGGGGTGGCATGATCGCCCTCTCAACCATCGCTCAACAAAGCGCTGACACGCTCTTCCCTCACCTCGAGCACATCCTGAAAGCTTTTGAGAAAGGCTCGGTCATCACCAAGGACGCTGGCGTGTCCGTACTGGCTGGCATTGCCTCTGCCAATCCAGAATATGCGGCTCAAATTCTGCCTATTCTCTTTGAACACCTCAAAAGCTGTCGCCCCAGCAGTGTCGCCCAACATGCCGAACGTGCATCCGTCGCCATTCGCCCGCCTCACTATGATGCCTTTCGAGAAATCCTCCAAAACCGTCTTCCTGACCTCAGCGAAGCCCAAACGCGCCGGGTCAAGAAGCTGATTAAACAATTTACAAAGATGGCCTAATGTTTAAGTGGAAAACGATTGCAACAGATAACAAAGCCCGCGCTGGTGAATTCACCACGCCCCACGGCACGCTGCACACGCCTCTCTTCGCGCCGGTGGGAACCCAAGCGACGGTCAAATCATTGACCCCCGCCCAACTCAAAGACATTCAACCCGAGTTGGTGCTTTCGAACACCTACCACCTCTTTTTGCGTCCCGGTGAAGACATTGTGGACGAAATGGGTGGTTTACACAACTTTATGCGCTGGGATGGCCCCATGCTAACCGACTCAGGTGGTTTTCAGGTCTTTTCACTGGCTAGCACACGTAAAATTGACGATGATGGCGTGACCTTCCGCTCGCATATCGATGGCTCCGAAAAACGCCTGAGCCCCGAAATTTCAATTGGTATACAGGAAAAACTAGGCGCGGATATCATCATGGCTTTTGACGAATGTGCCAAACCGCTTGATTATGACTACGCGAAAGAAGCCATGCAGCGCACCCATGGTTGGGCAGAGCGCTGTATAAAAGCCAAAAAACGCCCCGACCAAGCCCTCTTTGGTATCGTCCAAGGGGGCATCTTCCGTGATCTTCGCGAAGAATCTGCCCATATCATCAGCAGTATGGATTTCCCTGGCATGGCGATTGGTGGCTTATCAGTCGGCGAAAGCAAAGCAGACATGTACCGCAACATTGAGGTTGTTAACGTCATTCTGCCTGAAAATAAACCCCGCTATTTAATGGGTGTCGGCACGCAGGAAGACCTCATCGAAGGCGTTTTGCGTGGTGTCGACATTTTCGACTGCGTCCACCCCACCCGTATGGCACGCCACGGCGCAGCCATGACCACCACTGGCCGCCTGAACATGAAAGGTGCCATCCACAGTCACGACCCGCAGCCCATCGATTCAGAGTGCACTTGCTACACCTGCCAAAACTTCTCGCGTGCCTACATTCGCCATCTATTGGTTGCCAAAGAAATGTTGGCATCAACCTTGCTCTCCATCCACAACCTGCACACCTTAGTGCAACTCGCGCGTGAACTGCGCCAAGCTGTTATCGGCGGTTACCTGGAAGACTTCGCCGAACAAGCCCTGGCAAAACTTAACATTCCCCGCGTCCCAGAGGTAATATGACTTTTTTTCAAGCAATTGTTTTAGGCATCGTCCAAGGTCTAACCGAGTTTTTACCGATTTCCAGCTCTGGCCATCTTGTCTTGGTGCCCTTTTTACTCAACTGGACGCTCGACCCTCAAAAAGCCTTTGTGTTTGATGTCCTCGTTCAGCTCGGCACGCTGGTTGCGGTTTTTGTCTATTTTCGAAAAGACCTCTTGAACATTGTGAAAGCCTTTTTCGCTGGCATCAAATCTCGCCAACCTTTCGTCGAAGCTGATAGCCGTTTGGCTTGGTACATTCTGCTTGCCACCATCCCGGCGGGTGTCATTGGCTTGGTTCTTCAAGACCGCATCGAAGCCTTTTTTAGCAGCCATATCTGGACGGCGGTATTTTTGTTCGTCACAGCTATTATGCTGACCATCAGCGAGCTTTTATCCCGTAAAACACGCGAGCTGGACAGCATGACGGTCAAAGATTCGCTCATCATTGGTCTATTTCAAGCACTCTCGATTTTCCCTGGTGTTTCGCGATCAGGTTCAACGATTACCGGTGGGCTCACACAAGGCTTCAAACGCCAGGATGCAGCCCGTTTTTCGTTTTTAATGTCTATCCCGGTTATGGTTGCCGCTGGACTACTCAGCCTGATGAAGCTCATCAAAATGGAAGGTGTGCTCAGTTTCTTGCCCGTCCTGCTGGTCGGTTTCGTTGTTGCGGCAGTAGTAGGTTATTTTGCCATCAAATGGTTCATCGGCTATTTAAAAGAAAAATCGCTCTTACCCTTTGCGGCCTATTGTGCGATTTTAGCGATTGTCGTTATTTTCGTGGCTTACGCGCGATAAAAAGGCCCGTTTCTTTCGCAATAAAAATAAAGCCATCCTTATCAATGCGCTCCTGGAAAAAAGCCTGGAGCGCTTCTTTTTGCGCCTCACTAAAAAGCTCTTTCACCTTAGGCATCGAGTAAGCATAATCAACCAATAACCTGGCATCAGTCACTTTCAAATCGCTTGGATAAAGGATGGTATCGACTTCGTCAAACCATTTTTCAATACACCTTCGCCCGTTTTGCAGGTTAAAAACGCCAGACATGACATGCTCGCCTGCAAATCGCGGGTCAAATTCATGTAGCAAGTCATCCAGCTCGGCCATATGGCGTTCACCATTTGTAGCTGCCATCAGCATACCCTCAGGTTTGAGCACGCGTGCCACCTCAGACAAAGCTAAATCCACATTCGGCACATGGTAGAGCATATGGTTTGCGGTCACAAAATCAAAACGTTTGGCTTCAAAGGCAATGTGCATCGCATCCATCGCGCACAAGCCAAACCGATTATCCTCTCGAAAAGCGAGGATTGCTTCCTCCATCATACCGAAGGAATACTCACTTAAAACCAGGCGCACACCTTCAGGAAAACGCATCTGATTTGCGCGCCACTGACTGGCATTACCACAACCCAGCGCCAAACCTTCGGCCGTTGGAGTCAAGGCTAAATGCTCAAAAACGAAGTCATGCCAGGGTTGTTCCGCGGTGCTAAAACGCTGATGAATCTCAATCCGAGCGTTTAAATTTCCCGCTGAGTGATACTGTTTCGTACTCAGATATTCTGGATCGTTATAGTTTTTCTCAATATTGCTGATGGCTTTTTTTGGCATGGAACCATTATAACCTCAGCCAAAAATATCCTCTATTTGACATAAAAGGTAAATTTGCTCCAAAACACAAGTGCTTGACGATTCTCGGGGTCAGTGATAAATTTATCAGACTTGCATTCTAGCGAGGGAAATATTTTTTAGAGAGAAAGTGGAGTAAGTAAGAATGTCAGAACGCAGTATTGGTACAATCAAATGGTTCAGCGCGCCCAAAGGCTACGGCTTTATCGGCTTGGAAGATGGCGAAGATATCTTTGTTCATTTTTCTGCGATCCAAATGGACGGTTACAAACGCCTCAAAGAAGGTCAGAAAGTTGAGTTTAGCATTGAAAATGGTGACAAAGGTCGCCAAGCCGCCAATGTAGTCCCACTCGAGGACTAATTTACCAAAACAATCAATTCGAGCCGGTTTCCCGGCTCGTTTCTTTTTAATCACATTTTATAGCAAACAAAACCTAAAGCTTTTCGATTGCGGCTTTCATTTTCTCAACAGCACATTGCATATTGGCTCTGGTTGTACCAAAGTTCAGACGCACAAAACCCTGACCAACCTCGCCAAATTCCGGGCCATCGTTTAAACCCAGCTTCGCATTTTCAAGGAAGAATTCTTGCAATGAGCCTTCAACGCCTAATTCACGGCAATCCAACCAGGCCAGGAAGGTTGCCTCAGGTTTACACCATTTGATGGGCTGGAGCTCTGTTTTCAAGGCTTCATCCAGATAATCACGATTGGCTTGCAAATAAGCCAGCTGCGCTTTGAGCCAGGGTTCGCCGTGCTCATAAGCGGCTTTGGCAGCGTGCATCCCTAAAATACAAGGCATGCTCACGATGCCCGCGCGGCAGGCATCAAATTGCGCGCGCAACTCAGGGTTTTGAATGATTGCCACGGATGTATGCAGACCAGCAACGTTATAAGTCTTGCTGGGTGCTTGCAAAGTAATCGTGATGTTGGCAACTTCTGGGCTAAGCGTGGCAACCGGGATGTGTTCGCGACCGTCATAAAGAATATCACAATGGATTTCGTCGGACACAATCGTCACACCATGGCGCAGGCAAATGTCAGTAAATTTCTCCAATTCATCGCGTCTAAATACCCGCCCGGTTGGGTTGTGAGGATTACACAGAATGAAAAGCGTGGCTTTCTTTACCACAATTTCTTGTTCAAAAGCCTCAAAATCAACCTCGTATTGACCACTTTCGCCTACAAACATGGCATTTTGGACGCCTTGCAAGCCGGCACTATGTGGCGCGCGAATGAAAGGCGGATAGGCCGGCACCTGATAAATCACTTCTTCACCAGCTCGACACAGTCCGCGCACTGCCACATTAAAACCAGTGACGATACCCGGCACATATTGCACCTGGTCAGTGTCGACGTGCCAGTCGTAAAGGCGTTTGAGCCTTTGGGTCACCACATCCGTCAAACCTGCCGGAGGAAAACCATAGCCAAAAACGCCGTGATCCACGCGGGCATGCAAGGCTTCAACAACCTCACGCGGGGCTTCAAAGTCGGTATCTGCAACCCACATAGGCAAGATATCAGCGTCCCATCGGTTCCACTTTACGCTCTCTGTCGATCGCCGGTCAATTGCTTTATCAAAATTCATGCTATCTCCATTCCAATAAATTCACTAAAGATATGATAACAAAGATAGCGCATTTCTGCGCCATATTTGTCGTTTAATCCATTGGGCGTATGACTTGTGTCTTTAGCCAAACAATCCCAGAGATTGCCAATATGGAATGGCAACCAACATTGCCAGTAAAACCGCTACGAAGTAAACCACGCCAAACTTCGAAAGTTCAGCCGGATTCCAACCACGATCGCCCATGTTCGCTTCTGCGACCAAAGCAAACATATTGGTATAACTCAGGAAAAAAGCATTTTGAGCAAGGGCTAACAAAGGTACCCAAACCAATGGATCTATACCAAAACTTTGACTAACCGCAGGTGCGATTGCCGCGATGATCGCAAATGTGGGAATAAAGGTTGCGATATCCACAAATCGCCACAGGAAAAATGCGATGATCACCACATAAACGAAGATCCATGGGTTGCCAGCAATCGGGGCAATAGCCACCAACAAATTCGAAGATAGCCACTCAGAGATGCCCGTGTGGCTCATGATTGCGCTAAAACTCATCGCGGTACCGATAAAAATCACCAAATCCCAACTTATACCCGAACTGATTTCCTTAGGCTCAATAATCTTGGTGAGATTGAGAATGAACCAGGCAAAAAGAACCGTGGCGGCATCCGGAATGCCATGCAAGCGTGAGGTCGCAAACATAATAAAACTAAGGCTCAAAATCAGTCCGCTGATCTTTTCTTCCCGGCTCATAGGTCCTAGGTTACTGTATTCCTGATCAAACGCCGCTTTATCAACTACCAGTTTGTCCTTGGGTCTAAAAGCCAGATAACCGCCGACTAAAGTCAAAGCCGTAATAATCATGACGGGTAAGAAAGAAACGCGCGCCCATGAGGCAAAATCAATCGCTCCCAAAGCCGGGTTCGCTGCGTAAAATCCAGAAATAATCGGACCCGCCAAAGAACCTGTCTGCCAGCCTACGCTGGGAATCATCGCCATGCCCCACGCCATCAACAAAATGAGTGATCGCCCGCGAGAGCCTTTTGGTAGCTGCAAAATGTCCACACACTGTAAGGCAATCGGCGTGACCAAAACCGCGCGCACCGTGATGGAGGGCGTTAGGAGAGAAAGCACCATGCCAATCACTGCCCACATCAGGACCAGTCCGGGATACGTTTTTGGAAAGATTTTCATCCCAAAATACGCGATTCGCCTCCCCAATCCGGTTTTAGCCAAGACAAAGCCAAAGAATAAGGCCGGAATGAGTGTCCAAACTGCCCCTCCAGAAAAGCCTGAGAAAACGGCCGATGCCGGAACACCAATCGCAAGCAAGCCGGCCATCAAAAAGCCACTGCTGGCGCTAAACGGCAAGCCAAAGGGTTTGAGAATCCATAATGCCACCGTAATAATAAGCAACATCAAACTCAAATGCCCCAGGCTATCCAAGACCGGCGCAAAAGGCTTTGCCAACCCCAAATAAGCAGAACCAATAACGACGATTAACAATCCGATGAGTGGGAACCAACGTTTCATGAGCATCTCCTGAACACGACTTGCTCTTAATATAACACAAGGCTCCCCCAAAAACGCAATCAGTGAACTGCTTTGGAGTGAGCAAGTTGCCAACATCGCACGGTGTCTCTTCCCGAATAAGCCCCCTTCAATTCGAGCATTTGGTATACTTTGCCTAAGCTAAATGAAAGAAAAACTGATTGCCTTCGCCCAAATGACCCGTCTCAAAGAAAGCCTGCCTGTGCTTGTCTCTTCGACATTGTTGGGCGTCGCATCAACACAATTTCCGCTTGATTGGGGTGTCGTATTGGTTTTGCTTGCAAATACGCTGGTTTCCTGCGCCGGCTTCACCCTCCACGCGCTTCAATTCGCACCACTCGCCATCCTTGATCCAGAAAAACGCTTAAGCAACCCCATCGCCGCCGGTGTGTTCAGCACCAAAGTGGCGACGCTGTTATCAGCCATTTTTGGACTCATTGCCATTTTTTGCTATGCCATTCTCGGCACAAAAACACTCATCACAGGCCTTGTTTTAATTGCCATCATCACCCTCATCAATTGGCGTAAGCTCGGTTTGCATCGACGTTTCACACTTAAACCAGGCCCTTACCAATGGCTTGTGCATGGGTTTTTCGCGCTCTTGGGTAGCCTTGTTTTCGACATACAGCCAGATCAAGCCACCTTATTGGTGATTTTCTTTGTCATGGCACTTCTCTTTTACACCAATGTCATTGACCAAAATCGTGAGTCCCAAAGCAAAGCCGTCCAACGCCGACTGACCATCATTTCATTTGTCAGCCTAAGTGTCGCGGGCATCATTGGTTTCAGTCTCTTTTTCGTTTTTGGGCTCTTGCCCATTTGGGTTTTGCTTCTATTTATCGTTTTGACCAGCATTATGGTCGCGCCGAATTTTCTGGAAAGACGGCGAGAAAAACAGCTGCCCATTTTTAGTCCAGGCATTTGGAGATCCGCACTGTTTCGTTCCGCTGCGATTAGCCTGGCTGTCCATTTTATTGCCCCAAGTTTGTATCAACTTTTTAAGTGAGCCCTTATGACCAAACCCCAAACTTCCATCCTCATTGAAACCACTCAAGCCTGGCAAGATTACGAACTCATCGATAGTGGCGACGGCAAAGTCCTTGAACGTTTTGGCAAAATGACCCTTGTTCGGCCTTATCCCCAAGCTTTTTGGGCTAAATCCGACCCAGATGCCTGGAAGACATGCACCGCACGCTACTTGCCCGATGCCCATGATTTTGGTGGCGAATGGCGACTTGAAGATGGTGACCAAAAAAGCTGGCCCCTGCGTTGGGAAACGATTCGTTTTCAGGCACAGCTTGGTGCGACGCCACATATTGGCATCTTCCCAGAAGAAACCAACCATTGGAAATGGTTGAGAGAAGCCCTGCTCGATGTGCAAAAACCGCTAAAACTGCTCAACCTCTGGGCAAACACCGGCTTGTTTAACCTGATCGCTACCCCAACCGGCGCCAGTGTCACCCATGTGGACAGCTCTAAACATGGGATTGGATGGGCAATGGCCAACCAAAAACTCTCCGGCATGAAAGATGCCCCCATCCGTTACATCCAGGAAGACCCACTCAAATTCATCAAGCGCGAAGCCCGCCGGGAACAAGTCTACAACAGCCTCATTTTGCAATTCCCGCGCTACGAAACCGAAAACGAATCGAGCTACAAAGACTTTCTAAAGCATTTACCAGAACTTTTAGAAGCCATAAAAAGCATTCTCGACCCAGACCTTCAATGCCTGCTAATGACTGCCCCCAGTTGTATCCACCCACAAACCACACACGCCATCGCAGCCAAGCTTGTCACAGATATTAACAAAATCAGTTCTGGTGAGATTCACCTTAAAGAAAAAAGCGCCGGGCGATCCTTGCCCCACGCTACATTTACACGTTGGAAAAAGCTCTAGCTTTCTTTGCCTGATTCAGGTTTTGGGTCGTCGGTCTTTTTGGATAAATCCGTCACCAGGACGCGATCAACCCTAAAGCCATCCATATCCAAAACTTCAAACTGGAACTGCTCCCAAATAAAGGTTTGACCCACTTTGGGGATATGCCCCAATTGGTTCATTATGAACCCGCTCAAGGTCTGGAAGTCAGCCGTATCCTCTTCAGGGAATTGCTCAACATTCAACAAATCTTTGAGCACATCAATAGGCAAAAGTCCATCAAAAGACCAGGTACCGTCCGGTCGGAGCACCACATCCTGGTCAAGATCAAATTCGTTCAAGGGAATCGCACCCACAATCGACTCGAGCACATCATAAAGCGAGACCAAGCCCAAAACGCCACCAAATTCATCCATCACCAAAGCTTGGTGTACAGCTTTTTCGCGGAAGGTGTCAAAAGCCTTAATCGCCTGCATGTTTCCAGGCAAGAATAATGCCTCACGCACGTAGTTGACCACATTAAAGTCAGGCGCGTAAATGTCAACGCCAACCAAATCCTTTACGTGTAACATGCCAATGGTGCGGTCCAAATCACCTTCTGCTACTGGCATTCGGGAATAAGGGCTGGCTTTGATGTCGTGCAAAATTTCTTCGCGCTCATCTTCAAGGTTGATCCAATCCAATTCGGTATGCGGGGTCATTAATGCGTCAATACGGCGCTCTGACAAACGAAAAACGCCATCCACCATTTCTTGCTCGGCTTGATCGAAAACACCAGTCTGTCGGCCTTCTTCTATGTAACCTTTTACATCTTCTTCGGTGATGGAGGGCTCCGTACTAAGGTTTATTCGCAATGCCCGTAGTCCCAGATTGGTTGAACCACTTAGCAAACGTGTCAGAGGTTTGAAAATGCGAGTCAGCGTTTTGATTAAAGGTGAAAGCGAAGTAACCACATTCTCTGGTTTATTAACTGCAATTCGCTTTGGAATGAGCTCACCCAAGACAATCGAGAAGTAAGTAATCAGAATAACCACCACCAGCAAGGACAAGGTCTCAGCAACTGGTACCAGCCAGCTAACCTTCCTCATCAACCCAGCTAAGGGTTCTGAAAGCACCGCACCACCAATGGCACCTGAAAGGGTGTTGATGATGGTTATCATGATCTGAATCGTTGAAAGATATTCTTGATCTGGTTCTTTTAGAAGCTCAAGGGCAACTTCGGCGCCCTTTTTTCCTTGTGCAACACGCGCTTCAAGGCGGCTCTTTCGTGAGGTAACCATTGCCATTTCGTACATGGCAAATACAGCGTTCAATCCAAACAGCAGAAAAATTAATATTATGTTGACTATTATTGGCAAATTTATCCTTTTTTGGCTATGTTTATGTCGTCGGCGAACATAGCTACCGCAATTCTACCAAAGCTTTAACTTTAGGTAATCAAATCATCTGGCAGAAAGTCAGTTTTGTTGTGGTAAATGAGCTGTACCATTTCATCAGGCATATCAAAACGTGTGATACCGCAGTTGTTGTACATAAAGCGGTACGGATAACGTTGATCCGGCGCCAAAACCATTTCACATTTGATCAGCGCTCTAAAAAGGTAATTAAAGAACCCGCCATGCGTAATGATTGCGACACGATCATCTGTATCACCATGACGATGGTGGATAAAATCAATCACGCGCGTTGCACGTTGGGCAACAAGATTACGGTCTTCCTTACCACCTGGCCACCAGCCTTTTTCACCGATTTCATGCTCCAAACGAACCATGGGATAGGTTTGTTTCAAATAGTTGGCAGTCAGCCCATATTCCATACTGATAACCGGCTCACCGTCCACTAAGCGTTCGAGATAAATCCCTCCAACTTCATGGCAATCTGGCAAAACCATAATGGGGATTCCCAGATGCTGGGCAATGATGGTACCGGTTTGCACTGCGCGTTCCATCAAACTGCAATAAACATGGGTGATCCCATAATTTTTTCTATTTT
>CAZAFJ010000023.1:0-18200 GCA_964484715.1 uncultured Anaerolineaceae bacterium
ATCAAATGACCTAACAATCAACGTTCGGTAACATTATCATTTGACTTGACACTGTCTTGGTAGTCATACAAAAGGCAAAATGGTATAATCGGGCTGAATTTCGTAAAGGTAATAAGATGTTAGATAAATTAAACGCAATACTTGAACACTATAACGAGCTTGAAGAACGCCTTGCCAATGTTGGTGAAGACTACCAATTGGCTGTAGAGCTTTCAAAAGAACGCGCGGATATGGAAGATATCGCCAATGCTGCCAAGGATTATTTGGCAACTTTGACGAAAATAGAAGAAACCAAAGAGCTGATTGAGATTTCCGAAGGTGAAATGCTCGATTTGGCTAAGATGGAGCTGGACGAACTCGTCACCCATCGTGATGAAACCGAAGAAAAACTACGCGCCATGCTCGTTCCCAAAGACCCACGCGATAAACGCAACGTGATTGTTGAAATTCGCGCAGGTACCGGCGGCGATGAAGCCGGGCTTTTTGTGGCCGACCTCTTGCGCATGTATCTGAAATACGCTGATATTCACGGCTATAAAACTGAGGTCATTTCCTCAAACGAAACCGGCATTGGGGGCTTTAAAGAAGTTACCTTTACCGTCAAGGGCAATGGCGCTTATTCAAGGCTCAAATTTGAGTCTGGCGTTCATCGGGTGCAACGCGTCCCCGAAACTGAATCTCAAGGCCGCATACACACTTCCACGGTAACAGTTGCCGTCCTGGCAGAAGTGGATGACTTTGAAATTGAAATCCCAGAATCAGATATCGAAATCGATGTTTATAAATCGGCAGGTGCGGGTGGCCAAAACGTGCAAAAGAACATGACAGCCGTACGTATTCACCATATACCGACCGGTATAATCGTCGCTTGTCAGGATGAGCGTTCTCAATTGCAGAACAAAACCCGCGCGATGAGCGTGCTCAAAGCCCGCCTTTACGAGCTTGAAGAGCAAAAACGCCAAAGCGAATTGGACGCCGCACGCCGTTCGCAAATCGGTACCGGTGAACGCAGTGAAAAAATCCGCACTTACAACTACCCTCAATCGCGGGTCACCGATCATCGCATCAATCAAAGCTCTTTCAATATTGCCGGTGTCATGGATGGTTATGTTTTGGATGATTTCATCAACGAACTCCAACAGGTCGAAGAAGCCGAACGCTTAGCCAGTTTCGAAACCAATGCATGATCTGACCATTCTTGACTGCCTTAATACCGCAGAAACACAGCTCAAAGATTTAGAAAATGCGAAACAATGCGCAATCATTTTGATGGCGCATTTGCTTAATCAGCCTAAAACCTGGGTCATTGCTCATGATGACCACTTATTGCATCCCGCGATTTCAGAGGTTTATTTGGAGCATGTGGCAGACTTAGCAAAAGGCAAGCCACTCCCTTATATCACTAAAAAACAAAGTTTCTACGGCTTGGATTTTATGGTCAGCCCTGGCGTGCTCATACCCCGCCCTGAAACAGAACTAATGGTTGACGAAGCCTTAGAATGGCTACGCGCAAGAAATGTGGCTGGCCACGCCATAGATGTAGGCACGGGCTCAGGCTGCATCGCCATCAGCCTCTTAAAAAACATACCGGATCTCACCCTGACCGCGCTCGACATTTCTGACCAGGCCCTAAAAGTAGCCCAAGCAAACGCCAAAAGACATGACGTCAGCCAAAGGCTCACCCTAATCAAATCTGACCTTTTAAGCCAGTTTGAAGGTCAAGCCCAGGTCATTTGCGCCAACCTCCCCTACATCCCCTCTGAGACCCTTAAAAATCTGGCCGTCACCGATTGGGAACCGAGCCTGGCCCTCGACGGTGGGCAAGATGGTCTCGACTTCATCCGCCGATTGCTGGTTCAATCCCAACGGGTTTTAGAAAAACCTGGGTTAATCGTGCTTGAAATCGAAGCCACAACAGGTCCGCTTGCTGTCGAAGTCGCGCGTGAAAGTTATCCAAAAGCAGACATCCAATTGCGCAAAGACCTTGCAGGTAAAGACCGTCTTATTCGCATCGAGGTGAAGGCATGAAATCGCCAATAATCCTGTCTGTCAATCAGCCTTCAGCGATCTCGGAAGTCATAAAGGTGCTATCTAAAGATGGCTTGATTGTATTTCCAACGGATACACTTTATGGTTTGGCTTGCTCCCCCCACTCAGAAGTAGCTTTGAAAAAAATCTACGCAGCCAAGCATCGCAATCCGACAAAAGCCATTCCCATTCTCATCGGACGGATTGAACACTTAAGAGAAATAGTCACATCCATACCCGATGAGGCGCAAAGCTTAATAGATGCTTATTGGCCTGGTAAATTAACCCTCGTCTTGCCAAAACAAAAAAAGCTCTCCAGTTTACTCAGCGCCACTGACACAATCGCTGTGCGTATGCCAGCCCATCCTTTCGCCCAGGCATTATTGCAGTCCAGCGGACCCCTTGCTGTCACCAGCGCCAACCTATCTGACCACGAAAACCACGCCTTCCCAGAAGAAATTCTCAGCGAACTGGAGGAAGCTATTGGACTTTTCATCGACGGTGGCAAACTTGAAAGTACCATACCCAGCACCATCGTTGACTGCAGCGTTCAGCCCACAAAGATTTTACGAGAAGGCGCGATTTCCAAAGAAAACATTCAAGCCTTAATATCCCAAAAGTCAGCTTAAAAACACATCGCGCCACGGCGTATGGCGCGATGTTTAATGTATTCTTTTTTTAGATTATTCTGCGTTTGCAGGGGGTTCTTGTTGAGGAGGTCTCGTTTGATACATGCTCGCAATTCGGGCAGCCTTATTCGCACGGCGTTTCTTGAGTGCGCGGATCAGGAAGAAGAGGCCAATACCTAATGGGATCAAGAAGGGCAAACAGATGATGCTAAAGCGGATGAGAAAATCTGCCAAGCCTTGACCAAAATTGATTAAGGTTTGAATTGCTTCTCGGGCGGTCCCTTCTGGCTTCCATCCGCCAATTTCAATCGGCTTAAGTGAAGCTTCAGCTACAAAAAATGTTGAAATTAAGGACATAGAGGAGGATTCTCTAAGGTACTTGATGTGGCCTTGGGTCACTTCAATTTGTTCGCGAGTACGGGTCAATTCACGAAACACAGCCATGGTTTGCTCAAGATCAGTCGTGTTCTCCATGAGCGAAACCAGTTGTTTTTCTGCAGCTTCAAGATTGCGCAAGCGGGATTGAGAATCCACATAGTCTGAAGTCACATCCTCGCCAGATACCGACTCAGACAAAACACCATCCTTACCGTTCGCGGCAAGTTCCCGAATGGCTTGCATCGCTTCTTCGAGCTTGTCACTGGGGACACGAATACTGATCCAAGCTGTTTTATAGCCGCCACTGGCACTGCTCGAACTCTGCGATTCAGAACTGACCACAAAACCACCCAAACGTGTTGCCAAGCTATTAACCGCTTGCATGGCTACATTGGGATCCGCGACTGAAACCCGCATGTCTGCATTCTTGATGACCAAGCGTTCTTGTGTCATACCGGTACTGTCTCCGATATCCCCTATCGGCTCATTCGGGGGAGGTTCCATAGGAGACTCTATTCTGTCATACTGATTTTCTAAACCGTAAGCATATTCAACAGCCGCCGGTGCGGTGGAATACTTTGCTGATGAACATGCGCCTAGTAACAAAAGGACAACCAGGCTTAGCGTAAAAATTTTCTTTTTCATCTTCTCTCCATTTCTTTTGTTAATAAACAATCAAGATTAATCTTTAGACGAATTTCTGGTTCAGATGTTCCCATTATTTACCTATTTTGAGTCGTCGGGCTTGAACCATGGGCAGCCCACGCTCTTCAATGCGACGCGTGACCGCATCGATGTCATAGGCAACCCGTCTAAACAAGAAACTGTTTTCTTCAGTATCCCAGATAACATACGAGGCACGTGGATCACCATCACGAGGTTGCCCAACGGCACCTGGATTAAGAATAAATCGACCAGAGGGTATCCATCGGTCTCCAGACTTGGGTTTAAGCAATGAAACTTTGAAGTCAGTAGATTCAATAAAAATACAGGGTGTGTGGGTATGACCAACCAGAGCGCCTTTCGTCTTAAAGCTATCAAAAGCTTCCCATGCGGTTTTGCCTTGGTCGATGTACTCCCAAATCGGATCGCGCGGGCTTCCATGCGCCAAGGTTAAATCATTCATTTCAATCTTTTGAGGCAAGGACCTTAAGAAATCAAGCCCATGACGTTTTATCAGACGCCTTTGTTTTTGCAAGGCCCGGTTTGCCTCAGGATTAAAGTAAGTGGTTGAAATGTAATTAACTACCGCTGCATCATGGTTGCCCATAATACAAATAAGCTCGGGCAATTCACGTAAAAGCGACAAACACTCAGCCGGGTCTGGTCCATAGCCAACAATGTCACCCAGGCAAAGTGTTTGTTCAAAGGAACCGGCATCCATCAAAACCGCTTCAAAAGCGCTTAAATTTGAGTGGATGTCAGAGATAATGAGAACCCGCATAAAGCTTATGGCATTCGGAACTCATAGCGCCATTCCGTACCTTCCACGGTTTCTGGCGTCAACTCTCCAGTAATTCCAATCCATGTATTCCCAGGTTTAAGCGGGAAGGGATTGCCCTCTGTATCATAAAATTGAATGGGCGATTTGCGATCCATGGTCTTCCATATCGCTTCATAAGCTTTGCCATCTCTAAAGATGACCGCTCGACGCCCACTGTAGTTTCCCCAAATCTTGATATCGATTAACTGCGTTTCAATTTCCACATTGGGGGTAAAGAGCATGATGAAGTTTGAAAAAGCCAATTGTTCCTTGGTGTTTTTGTCAAGAAGAGGTATCATTTCGTAGGTATAACCATCTTCAATCCAACGTAAGTATTTTCCGCTCTCTTCGTCATAAACCCATTCTCCAACATTGAGATGGCTGTAATAAAACGTAGCTTTGCTTGCTTCTTTACCACCTTCTGGGGCGTCTTCTGTAAACAGCATACCATCCAAAACGGGTTTTTCACCAGGATCAATATTTCGGCTTTGAAAGTATTCGGTGATTGCTGCACTATCCGCATACAATCGGGTGACATCCCCACGTCCATTATCGCAAATGCCAGGGCAAACACCTTCCATAACGATTTCGTTCCCCATAATTTCGAGTACCTTCGGAAGCACTTTTACAGGATCCCCACCCGAGAAGGCAATCACAGCATGATAAAGCTTGGCAATTTCCGGATCCACAATACGCACGGAGCGCACTGGCCAAATATTATCGCTATCCTGCCCATAATAAAGGGCTAAAAATCGGTTGGCACCGCCACCAATCCAGGTTTCAAAAACGATGTCCGCAGCGGATAGACCACCGTGAGGCCGCCCTGATGCTGGGTAGTTAGGCACTTTGACAATGACCGGCATACGGTTCATAATCTCGGGGTTTTCAAGCTTTAGACCGGTCAATGGGTTGACATCCTCAGGAAAATCTGTCGGTCCCACGCGATAAGTGGTTTTGGTTGGAGTCGGTTCAGGCGTCGGACTTTCTGGCACCGCAGTATTCGTAGGTTGTTCAGTGGCTGTTTCGGTAACTGTAGGTGTCGCATCTTCTTTCGCGATTTTTTCCAGAGCTTCCTGGGTCAAAGCCTCCGAAACGACATCGGCGACATCTGTACCCTGTTGATCCCCCGTTTCTTGACCGGCGGGAAAACTGCATGCGCCTAATAAGACCGCAATGATAACAAAGATAAAAAGCATTGATCGATTTAGTTTCATAGCACACTCCTTAACATGCTTATTTTACCCTTGAATCCAAAAGGCCTCCCAGGGGCATCCCTATGCATTTTCAGCCAAGCGGATGTCGGCGATGATTTCAGCCACCAAATCGAAACGGTTAAATTGAGGCATGATGTAAACACCTTGGGCAAAAGTCTTAATTTCTTCTACCAATTCCTCTGCAATTTCCACGCCAACCTTAGACCCTTCAGAACCTGCTTTACGCAATCGTTCCTGAAGTGGTTCTGGAATACTGATGCCAGGCACCTCATTATGCAAGAACTTGGCATGTCGATCAGACGCCAAGGGCAACAATCCCGCCAAAATCGGGACATTTAGCGGCCCATAGGTTTCTTCATAAGCCTTCAAAAAAGTTTTCGCACATCGAGGGCAGAAAACGGGTTGGCTCAAAAAGAAATCCGCACCTGCCACAATCTTTTTGCGCACCAGCTTGATTTCACGCTCGAAGTTCGCCGGGGTTAAATCCATCGCCGCACCAACAAAAAAGCTCGTTGGCGTGCCAATCTTTACCCCACTATGATCCACGCCGGCATTCAAACCGCGTTTAATCAACTTGACCAAACCCGTTGGAACCAGGTCATAGTTGTCCATCGCGTCCGGATAATCCCCAATCGCGGTCGGGTCACCCATCACCACAAAAACATTGCGAATTCCCAAAGCATGCGCGGCGAGTAAGTCGCCCTGGACGCGCAAAAGGTTGCGTCCTCGCGTCGGAAAGTGCAAAGTTGCGTCCACACCAAGCTCACTTTGAATGAGCTGGCACACGCCCCAGGGACTCATGCGCATGCGCGCCATCGGACTATCCGCCACGTCAATACAATCCGCGCCGGCATCAGCCAACAAACTGGCACCTGCCATCAATTTGTGCGTAGAAAAGCCACGGGGCGGATCCATCTCCACCGCGCAAACAAACTTGCCTTCAGCAAGCTTTTGTTGAATGCGGGTCTGCTCGAGAGGTTCTGAATACATTTCCATCGGCACATAACTTTGCATCTGAACGTCATGAACTTCTTCAATGTGATCATGCGCTTGAATGGCTTCGTGCATTGCACGAATGTGATCTGGCGTCGTGCCACAACAGCCGCCAATCACACGCGCCCCAGCTCCCCAAAACGCCAAGGCAAACTCAGTAAAATAACTTGCCCCAGCCGGATACAAAATGCGTCCCCCAACTTGTTCAGGGAAACCCGCGTTTGGCATGACCGAAATTTTGGCTTCAGGCTGTGTGTGGCGCATAATCTTCAGAATATTCAAAAGCTGCACCGGACCACCAGAGCAATTGACCCCAATCACATCACACCCCAAATCGGTCAGAAAATTGGCCACCTCAACCGGTGAGTCACCTAAAGCGGTGCGTTTGTCCCTCGAAAAAGTCATTGATGCAATGATTGGCATATTGGGATCCAGCTCACGCGCTGCGGCGACCGCCTCAGCAACGACCTTCAGATCCACCATCGTTTCCAACACCAAAGCATCCACCCCTTCCAGGAGTAGCGCTTCAATTTGCTCACGATAAATGGCTCGGGCTTCTTCAGCCTGAACCCGTCCAAAAGGCGCCAAAGGGACACCAAGCGGACCCACATCACCAGCAATCATCACATCCTTAAAAGAGCCTTCGACAACACGGCGCGCCAAACGCACGCCCTGACGGTTGATTTCAGCAACCTGCTTCTCCAAGCCGTGTTTTGCCAACTTCAATCGATGCGCGCCAAAGGTGTTGGTTTTAATGAGTTCCGCGCCGGCATGAATGTATTCATTCAGAATTTCCGCCACGAACGCCGGAGAATCGATATTTAGATAGTCAAAACAGCGTTCAAAACTGACACCTCTGTCATGAAACACGGTGCCTAAAGCGCCATCAGCGATGAGCGGTTTGGGATTATTTTCTAGTCTTGAAATAAATGTTGAAGTCATAGTTTTCTCCTAAATTAAAGCATTAGTTCATATAACGAACAGCTTGATGATGAACAAAAATCGCCGCAGTAGACTGTTCAGGTATCATCTGTCCGGCTGAGGTCAATTCCATGCCCAATTTTTCTGCCGCAGGCATTAATTGGAATAAAGTGAAGTGCTGCCGAATATCAGGTGCGGCAGGATAACCCCAAGAAAAGCGTCTGCCACGATCATTCCTTAAGCCAAGCTCTTCTCGCATCAGCTTGCTGCAATACTCGGCGGTTGCTTCAGCCATGCAAACGGCTAAACCATGGACAAAATAACCTTCAGAATACGCCGCCTGGGCTTCCAATCTTCCATATTTTTCTGTGGCTGCTTTGCCAACGGTAACGATTTGTAAACCAACCAAGTCCTTTTCATCTTTACCAAGTTCTATGAAGTAATCCGACAGGCTAATTGGGCTTTCGCCACGTGAACGTGGAAAGTGAAATTTTGCAATTGGATTCAAGTTTTCCTGGTCAGGTTTAAAAAGCAAAAGGGTTTCTTCTTCCGCCTGACACGGCCAATAGCCATAAAGGGCTTGCGGTTTTAGCCATCCGTAGACATCTGCATCCCTAAGCATCTGCTCAAGGCGTTGGTCATATTCTTTTTGAAGTGTCTCCCACTCTTGACCCCTTAAACCTTTCGCACCCCAGGAAACCCGATAGAGGCTGTTTTTATCCAGGTAAGGCAGCAATGTAGAAAGACTTAGTCGAAGATATTCAGGCTCCCAACGAGGTGGTTTTGGGATCGATGTTGGTAAAGGAATCAATTCTCTGGGATGTCTGGTTTTATCTTTAGGCTGTTGCGTCTTGCCTTTTATGGAAGCTTTTGCGTCTTCTTGGACGCCATCCAACAAGGTGCGACGCTTGTCTTCGTCGCCCAAAGCCTCCATAATCGCCAGCCCGTCAAAGGCATCCTTGCAATAAAAAACGCCCCCGGCATACCACTCTCCGTCGCGAACTTGCAAAATACGCCAACCAAATGCTTCGTTAATTGCCGCGCCACCAATCACTACGGGGATGTCCAACTGACGCTCATCCAAAGCCTCAACCATCAGCTGCATCTGCTTACTGGTCGCTACCAACAACGCGCTAAGGCCAATCGCATCGGCTTTTTCTTCAATCGCGCACTGGATAATCGTCTCAATGGGCACCTGTTTTCCTAAATCGATGACCGCATAACCATTGTTTTCCAGAATCGTTTTGACCAGGTTCTTTCCAATATCATGGATATCACCAAAAACGGTTGCCAACACAATTTTCCCCTTGCTTATGTCCTGTCCTTTATCCAGATATTGTTCCAATACAGAAACGGCTTGCTTCATAACTTCAGCCGATTGCAAAACAAAAGGCAAAATGAGTTCGCCCTTTCCAAAGGCATCCCCTACTTCCTGCATCGCGGGTAACAAAACATCGTTGAGCAAATCCAATGCCGCTTGAGAGGCTTCTTGTTTCCCTTTATCCGCCAACATCGCACGAATATCCTCTTCTAAGCCAGGTTTAATGCGCGATACAATCCGCTTTTTTAAGCGCGATTGAGGATCCAAGCCTTCCAAGGGATTCGTTTGACCGGTCTGACCAGAGCTTGAAGCTTGATGGGTCTCAAACCAAGCAATAAAGCGGCCAAGCACCTGGTCATCCTTGTATTGGATGAGGTCATCTGTCAAGCCCAGGATATCCTCAGGGATTTCCTGGTAAGGCAGAATTTGAGCGGGGTTGATAATCGCCACATCTAAACCAGCCTGTATCGCCTGGTGCAAGAAAACACTGTTTAGCACTTTTCGAGCGTTTGGACTAAGCCCATATGAAATGTTGCTCACGCCTAAAATGTGCCCTGCTTCAGGGATGTTTTGCTTAATCAAGGTAATCCCTTTGAGCGTTTCTTTTGCTGATTGGTTATAAACTGGGTCACCACTCGCCAAGGTAAAGGTCAGTGTATCAAATAGCAAGTCCCGGGCTGAAAGGCCACATTCTTGTGCGATGAGCAAAAAGCGTCGCGCGATATCGAGTTTCCTTTCGGCAGAAATCGCCAAGCCTTTCTCATCGATGGTCAGACAAACCACCATCGCGCTGTATTTCCTGGCCAAATTAAAGACCTTACGGACTTTCTCAGGCCCCTCTTCGAAATGCACCGAGTTAATCAAACACCGACCAGGACAATGCTGCAAACCAGCTTCAATAACATCGTGGTCCACGCTGTCAATGACCAGCGGAACGGGCACTTCTAGCGAAAGTTTTTTAGCCAAACGCGCCATATTCTGTGCTTCATCGCCCCCCTCTGCCAAAGCAACGTTGAGATCTAAAGCATGCGCGCCAAAAGCCAACTGGTCTTGCGCAATTTGCAAAATACCCTCATCATCCCCAGCCAGTAAAAGCCGTTTGAATGCTTTTGATCCAGCCGCATTGAGCCGTTCACCAACGATAAAAGGTTTGGGTTCCTGTTCGATTGCAACAGATGTAATCGATGACGCCAAGCTCGGAATGGGTTTTGGCTTCAAAGGCTTCGCGGTAGTGTTGGCCAAGCCATCAGCCAAGGCATGAATATGCTCAGGGCGGGTTCCACAACAACCGCCAATCGCGCGAATGCCATAGCGCGCCACAAAACCGAGCAGATTTTCTGCGAAATCTTTCGGTGGCATCGTGTAAACTGCTTCACCGTCGATATTAATCGGCAAGCCTGCATTTGGAATAATAGAAATCGGTTTTTGGCTATGCGCAGCAAGGTAAGCCACAGCTTGCTCCATTTGCTCGGGTCCGGTTGAGCAGTTTAGTCCAATAACATCCACTGCCAAGCCTTCCAGCACAGCTAAAACCGCATGGATATCCGTGCCCATCAACATCTTACCGTGAATATCCAGAGTCACTTGTGTCTGTAACGGCACACGAAAGCCTTCTACGTCAAAGGCTCGCTGAACGCCAGCAACCGCAGCCTTGACCTCAAGAATATCACTGGCTGTTTCAATCAAAAGCAAATCCACACCGCCTTGAAGCAAGCCTTGTGCTTGTTCCTGATAGACATCCACCAAGGCTTCGAAACTGATATTGCTTAGCGCTGGATCCGCAGAAGAAATAAGCGTGCCACTCGGACCGATAGATCCAGCGACAAAACGTGGTTTTTCTGGTGTTGAGAACGCATCTGCTTCTGTTCGCGCCAGCCTGGCAGCAGCCCGATTTATTTCCAGCGTTTTATCCGCCAAGCCAAATTCAGCTAAGGTCATGAGGTTAGAACGAAAGGTGTTGGTCTCGATGACATCCGCACCAGCTTCCAAAAAGCTTCGGTGCACCTTTACCACAGACTCAGGCTTGGTCAAAACCAAAATATCGTTGCAACCCAAATGCGCCTCGCCACCATAATCGGATGCACTAAGGTTCATGGATTGCAAACTGGTGCCCATCGCGCCGTCAAAGACCAAAACACGCTTTTTCAAAGCGTCTAAATAACTGTTTTTCTCAAGTCTGGTTTTCTGTGTCATAAAAGCACCTCATTAAGCAAAAAAGCCTCTTGCGAGGCTCGTTTTCAACTAAGATCACTGCCTCATCTTTCAAAAACCTATCGTTTCTGACGGAATTGGCACCCCGCTTTCCGGGGTTGCCGAGGTTTCGCAGGGCCGTTCCCTCCACCTCTCTTGATGAGTTATGCAAAAAGTGTACCACAGCGCAAAAATGTGGTCAATCAGTTTTTCATCCACATGAACTTATTTTCAATCCTTACACATTTTCTTAGAATCCAGATGGCTTGGGTCGTATAATTTCATCAAGTGAGGCATTATGGAAGAAAAGAAATCAGCGATAAAAGACTTGCCACGTAACCTGTGGGCAGTGAGTATTACCAGTTTTTTGATGGACATTTCCAGCGAAATGGTCATCAACATTTTGCCTTTGTTCCTCTCGAGTGTCCTGGGTGTTAAAACCAACATTATCGGTATTATCGAGGGCATCGCCGAAGCAACCGCCAGCATTCTTAAAGTCTTTTCAGGCTGGCTTTCAGATAAACTGCGCTCCCGAAAGTGGCTTGCGGTATTGGGTTATGGCCTCTCTGCACTTGTCAAACCCTTCTTCTACTTCGCGAATTCCTGGGGTGCCATCGCCGGAATCCGTTGGGGAGACCGCGTTGGCAAAGGCATTCGCACTGCCCCACGTGACGCCCTGGTGACGGATGCCGTAAAGCCTGAGCACCGCGGCTTAGCCTTTGGTCTCCACCGTGCCGCAGATACAGCCGGCGCTATGATTGGCATTCTCATTGCCGTACTGGTGGTTTGGCGCGTCCAAGCGGCAGGTACCGGATTGCAGGAAAACACTTTCCGCACCATCGTACTCATAAGCATCATCCCAGCGGTTTTAGCCGTGTTGGCTCTCATCTTTGGTACGCGTGAAGTCAAAATAGATGGCGTCAGACAAGCACCCAAAATCAGCTTTAAAGGTCTCGGGAAAAACTTCCTCGTTTTCATGCTCATCGTTGGCATCTTTGACCTGGGCAACTCCTCAGACGCCTTTTTGGTCCTACGCGCGCAAGAAAGAGGCATGAGCGTCCTGAATATCCTCATCATGCTGGCTGTCTTCAACCTGGTTTACACATTGGTATCAACCCCGGCTGGTGGGCTGTCTGACAAGATTGGTCGGCGAAAGATCATCATTGGTGGCTGGATTATTTACGCGCTCATTTACCTTGGCTTTGCCCTGGCGCAAAACGTGACCCACATCTTTTTGCTCTACGTCGCTTACGGCGTTTACTACGGCATGGCCTACGGCACCGCCAAAGCCATGATTGGCGACCTGGTTGCCCCTGAATTGCGCGGCACAGCTTTTGGCACTTATAACGCCGTTTTGGGCATCCTCGATTTTCCCGCATCACTGATCGCCGGCTTTTTGTGGAGTGGTGTGGGCAAATGGGCAGGTTTTGGCCCCTCGGCACCTTTCTATTTCGGCGCTGCTTTAGCCGCCATTGCAATTGTGCTCTTCATCTTTTGGAAGCCGCAACCATTGGAAACCCAAGCGAGCTAAATATTGTTTTTTTAAAACTCGACTATAATCCAATCAGAACGTTGAGCCGTTCTGATTGGATCATAAATGAAAATTGGCATTTTAGATTATCGCTTTAATTATTACACTGTCCTTCAAAATATCCTCGGCAAAGTGCCCGGCGTAAGCTATGTCCCAGTGAAAGACTTCTTTAGCATTCGCCGCAAGTGGGCGGTACGATTCAACCGTCTTTTGAAACAATCGGCCATCCAAACCTTTGATCTAAACAATCAATTTGATGATTTCGACCTTAACAAAGTGGATATCCTCCACTTCTCGAACGGTATCAGTTATGGGAAAACACCTTGGGTGTCTCACTTTGAGACAATTTTGCCTCGTTTTGCCCATCTCTTGCAACGTAAGGACCCAAACACAGTCCAGAACAAGCGCACTGAAGCTTTAACCCAACGTGGACTCGAAGCTTTGGCCGGTCCTTACTGCAAAACCATCATCGCCTGGTCAGAAAATGCTGCCAAGCATCAGCGAGACTTACTCTCAGAATTCTCTTCTGACCTGAGTGATTTAATCCTGCCAAAAATAAAGGTTTTGGCGCCTCCTCAAGAGCTTCTGGTCGAAGAAGTTCAGGTCAAAACTTATAGTAAAAAACAGCCCATCCGCTTTATTTTGGTCGGTGCTGGGTTCTTCCGTAAAGGGGGTCGCGAAGTTCTAAACAGTTTCGAAAAACTCATCAAAGAAGAAAAACTGCCCATACGGTTAGTTGTGGTGAGCAGTCTTAGGCAAGACCATTACGCGGCTCACGAAACGGAAGAAGATATCGCTTGGGCTAGAGTAAAAATTGCTGAAAACAAAGACTGGATTGAGCATTACGAAGAAATCCCAAACCCCGAGGTTCTCGAACTTATAAAAAGCAGCGATGTCGGACTCCTCCCTACTTATGCCGACACTTACGGTATTTTTGCCTTAGAAGCCCAAGCCGCGGGCTGCCCAGTCATCAGCACTGACGTTCGTGCGCTTCCAGAAATAAACAACACCGACATCGGTTGGTTGATCAACGTACCCAAAACCGATCTCGGCGAAGCCTATTACCAAACACCCGAGGATCGCGCCGTTTTAAGTGAACGAATTCAAAGTGGACTCGAGCATATTATTCGTAAAATAGCTGAAGACCCCAGTGTCATTGCCAAAAAAGGTCAGGCAGCCTTGCAAAAAATTAAAGACCAGCACGATCCGGTCCGTTATGGTGAAGCCCTGCGCGACATTTACAATCAAGCCCTGCTCTAACATCACCCGGCTTTCCAGACTATTTCATTAATTTCTTTGAAAGTAATCCATAAATCAGGATGAAATGTCTGGTTTTATTGGGTATAATCAAGGCATCAAACACCGCTTTTAAGGAGGCGTTATGATTGTTACCACCAAAAAACTTTTTGAACATGCCTATGGCAAATACGCCATCGGCGCCTATAACATCAACAACCTTGAACAGATTGAAGGCCTTTTCAGAGGTAACCTGCAATCTAAAGCCCCATTCATCGTCCAAATCAGTAAAGGCGCGCGCTCTTACACCAATAAAACCTTCCTCGAAGGTCTAATCCGTGCCGCGGACGAAATTTATCCCGAAGCTATCTTCGCTGTTCACCTCGACCACGGTGATGAAGCAGCTTGTTACGACTGTATCGAATCTGGCTTTTACAGCTCAGTAATGATTGACGGTTCTTCACTTCCTTTCGAAGAAAATATCGCCGTGACCCGCCGCGTGGTCGAAGCAGCGCATGCCAAAGGCATCGTTGTCGAAGCCGAACTCGGCATGTTGGGTGGTGTTGAAGAACACGTGCAAGTCGCCGAAGCGGATGCCAAGCTCACTGATCCCGATCAAGCCCAAGAATTTGTCGAACGCTCGGGTTGTGACTCGCTTGCAGTCGCCATTGGCACAAGCCATGGTGCTTTCAAATTCAGTGGCACCCAAAGCCTGCACTTCAATGTTTTGGAAGCTATCCAAAAGAACCTGCCAGGATTCCCCTTAGTCATGCATGGCTCCAGCTCCGTGCCCGAAGAAGAAGTAGCCCGCATCAACGCCGCTGGTGGTCATATCGCTGGCGCCAAAGGTGTCGACGCCACACAGTTCAAGAAAGCCTCACAACTTGGTGTTACCAAAATCAACATCGATACTGACGGCCGTTTGGTCTGGACCCGCGTCCATCGCGAATTTTTCCGTGACAAACCAGAAAAGTTCGACCTGCGCGACCCCGGTAAGATTTTTATGGCAGAATATGCCAACTTTATCGCTGAGAAGAATGAACTACTCGGTAGCGCCGGTCAATTAGAAGCCGTGCGCCAATTCCTTGGAGAATAAACAATGCGTCCTGTTGAAATTAGACCTGATGTTTACTGGGTCGGCATAAACGACCGTACCACAGACCTTTTTGAAGGGCTTTGGCCCGTCACCGATCAAGGCGTTTCTTACAACTCTTACCTCATCAAAGATGAGAAAACTGCTTTGATTGACCTTTCAAAAGAAAGCTTCACCGATGATTTTGTTGAACAGGTTTCAGGAATCATCGACCTGAGCAAATTGGACTATGTCATCGTCAACCACATGGAACCTGATCATTCAGGTGCGCTTTTGCGCATCCGCGAACTGGCACCCAACGCCACTTTCGTGGGAATGGGCAAAGCTATCAGCATGATGAAAGATTTCTACTGCGTGGACGAAAACGTGATGGTCGTCAAACACGAAGATACCCTAAAACTGGGTAAATTCACCCTGCGCTTCCTCTTTACTCCATTGGTTCACTGGCCCGAAACAATGATTACTTACCTCGAAGAAGAAGAAATCATGTTCACCTGTGATGCCTTTGGCTCCTATGGCTGTTTAGATGGCATCCTCTTTGACGACGAAGCGAAAGATCACTTACCTTTCTACGAAAAAGAAGCGCTGCGCTATTTCACCAACATTGTTGCCGCCTTTAGTCGCAATACTCTGTTGGCGATTGATAAAGCTGCCGCCTATCCCTTCAAAATCGTCGCGCCATCGCATGGCCTCATCTGGCGCAAGGACCCAATGCGTATCGTATCGCTTTACAAAAAGTGGTCAGAATATGCTACCCAGCCTACAGAACCTGGTGTGACCGTGCTCTTTGGCACCATGTATCGCAACACCGAACGTGCCATGGAAGCCACCCTGCAAAGCATGGTTGCTGAAGGCGTACCGGTGGATGTTTTCAACGTTGGAACCGTTCACCCCAGCTTTATCTTGCCTTCGCTGTGGACCAAACGCGGCGTCCTCGTCGCTTGCCCCACCTATGAGCGCGCAATGTTCCCTGCCATGGTGCATGCCCTGGATATCGCAGAAATCAAAGGCGTCAAGAATAAAGTCGCCGGCTATTTTGGCAGTTATGCCTGGTCGGGTGGCGCGCAACCCGTCTTTGAAAGCTATGCCCAAAAACTGGATTGGGAGATTGCCGGAGCCTTGGAATTCGTCGGTTGTGCAAAACCTGATGACATCCAAGCCATCCAAAAAATCGCTCAAGAAGTTGCAAGAAGGTCCAAAGAGGGCTAAAGCCACCGTATTTACACTAGCAAAGCCCTGAACCTTCAGGGCTTTTTTCATAATCCGGCGTGCATAAGGTATAATTCCCACGCCAAGAAGGAGAACACTATGACAGACGAAACGCCTAAAAAATCGAACTTCATAACCGACATTATCGATGAACATAATCGCATCGGCCGCTTTGGCGGACGCGTGCACACCCGCTTTCCTCCCGAACCCAATGGCTACCTGCATATCGGCCACGCCAAGGCGATTTGTCTCGACTTTGGCATCGCCAAGGATTACGGCGGAATCACCAACTTGCGTTTTGATGACACCAACCCCGTCAAAGAGGATGTGGAATACGTTGACGCAATTAAAGCCGACATCCGTTGGCTGGGCTTTGATTGGGAAGACCGCCTTTACTACGCTTCGGACTATTTCGATCAGTTGTATGAATGGGCGATTAAGCTCATCAAAAAAGGCAAAGCCTATGTGGACGAACTGAGCCCTGATGAAACCCGCGAATACCGTGGCACCTTGACCCAACCCGGCAAAAATAGCCCCTGGCGAGACCGCCCCATCGAGGAAAGCCTTGACCTTCTGGAGCGCATGCGTGCCGGCGAGTTTGAAGATGGTAGCCTGACCCTGCGCGCCAAGATTGACATGGCTCACCCCAACCCCTTAATGCGCGACCCAGTGATGTACCGCGTTTTGCACGCTGAACACCACCGCACCGGCAACAAATGGTGCATTTACCCGACCTATGACTACACGCACGGACAAAGTGACTCCATTGAGGGTATCACCCATTCCATGTGCTCGCTCGAGTTTGAGAACCATCGTCCCTTGTACGACTGGTTCATTCAGGAACTTGAGATTTTTGCACCCCAACAAATTGAATTCGCCCGCCTGAACCTCACACACACCGTGATGAGCAAGCGCAAGTTGCGCCGCTTGGTTGAAGAAGGTTTGGTCGACGGATGGGACGACCCCCGCATGCCCACCCTCGTGGCTATGCGCCGTCGTGGTTACCCACCTGCTGCCATCCGCGAGTTTATTGACACCGTGGGTGTTGCGAAGAGTGAAAACTTCATCGACGTTGAACTACTTGAGCATGTCATCCGCGATCGGCTCAATGAAACCTCAAAGCGTCGCATGGCTATCCTCAATCCGGTGAAAGTGATTATCGACAATTACCCAGAAGACCAGGAAGAATGGTTCGACGTCCCCGACTTCCCCTACGACCCTGAATCAGCCACCCGCAAAGTGCCCTTCGGACGCGAGATTTACATTGAAGCGGATGACTTCATGGAAACACCGCCGCCTAAGTACTTCCGCCTTTGCCCTGAACGCGAAGTGCGCTTGATGAACGCCTATTACATTCAGTATAAAGACATCGTCAAGGATGAAGCCGGCAATATTCTTGAGGTTCACGTCACCTATGACCCTGAATCGCGTGGTGGTCAAACGCCAGACAAACGCAAGGTCAAAGGCACCATCCATTGGGTCTCAGCAAATCACGCCATCACAGCCGAAACCAAGCTCTACGAGCAAATGTTCCTCGACAAATACCCTGAGGACCTACCCGAGGGCGAAAGCTTTATTGACCATTTCAATAAAGAGTCGATTGAGGTTTTGGAAGCCAAACTCGAGCCCGATTTGGCTAATGCCCAGGTTGGCGAAGTCTTCCAATTCGTGCGGGATGGCTACTTCACCCTCGACCCCCTGACCAGCACCGACGAAAAACCTAGCTGGATCCGCACCCTGTCCCTCGTTGATAGTTGGGCGAAGATGCAGAAATAAAGCTGCGACTCACAAGAAAATCTAGAAAGACTTCAGGCTACCAATCATGGTAGCCTGACTGTTTTAAGGCTTAATAACTTTTACAAAATTTCCCTGATTTATGGTAAGATTGCATTCCCATAGGGGCCCGTAGCTCAATGGCGGAGCAGGCGGCTCATAACCGCTTGGTTGTTGGTTCGAATCCATCCGGGCCCATTT
>CAZAFJ010000024.1:0-11124 GCA_964484715.1 uncultured Anaerolineaceae bacterium
TAAGCGTTAGGTTCTCGGTTCGAGTCCGAGCAGGATCATTTTTGTTTTTAAGTATGAGGAGTTAGGTTCTCGGATCTTCGACTGGCGTCGAAGCGCAAGCAGCGAGTCCGAGCAGGATCATTTTTGTTTTTAAGTATAAAGAGTTAGGTTCTCAGATCTTCGACTGGCGTCGAAGCGCAAGCAGCGAGCCGAGCAGGATCATTTTTCTTTTAAGTATAAAGAGTTAGGTTCTCGGATCTTCGACTGGCGTCGAAGCGCAAGCAGCGAGCCGAGCAGGATCATTTTTGATTTAACAGCAAAAAACTTTTTTTGACATGATAAACGGATAGGGATTAGCTGCGTTTTTCGCTCCCTGATCTCTTGCATCAGGTCGTCTTATCTTAAGGGTGCCCCATTACTATCTTTAAAGTTCCCTAAAGCAATAACAAAGATGTCAACCAGCCAACCAATGCCAAAAAGTCCCATTGTGAATAAATAGAGCAATCCCATCCCGATTTTACCCACATAAAAATGATGAAAACCAAATAAACCAAAAAACAGGCAGAGCACGAGAGCCACACCTTTGCTTTTATCGCTTTGGTAACTAAGTCGGATTTGCTGAGGTGGTGCGGGAGGATAGTAAGCCGGTGGATAATGAGAATATTGCTGGGGATATTGTTGAGGGGAGACACTATAGCCTGCTGACTTGGCGGGTATTGATGATTGGGAAGCACCACAGAATTGGCAGAAACTCACATTTTCTTCGATGATTTTTGAACAATTGATACAGCGCGTTGTAGGGTTCGGTTTGGAAACAGTGTGAATTTCGATGACATTCGTCATATTTTGATTGGGATTAATACGATAATTGGTTGAATTCCCTTGGTTTGCAGGATTGTTGCGGACCTATCTCGTTCCGCAAAAAGGGCAAAAATGATGATTAGTACCGGTTTGACGTTCTTTTGCCCCGCATGATGGGCATACGATTATCGAAAAATCTCCCATAGTTTCCTCCTGAAAGCGTTAATACAAAAACACCAATGAAGTCTGATAAGGCACAGCCTTCAACGATTATAGCTTAACTACGTCTGTTATCCTGCAAAATAGATATAATTCATGCGTGAGCTTTTTGTTTAATCCTACCCAATAAAGCTTCTTGTGAGGAATCATGAATAAAATTATCTTCAGGAACTCAGCCAAAGCAATCATTGTCCAGGATGACAAGGTTTTGCTTCTCCAAAAACAGCATGCCGGGTCAGTTGCGTTTACTGTATTCCCGGGTGGCGGGCAGGAGCCTGGCGAGATTTTACCCGAAGCCTTAAAGCGCGAATGTATTGAGGAAATCGGTGCGCAAGTTCAGGTTGGGGATTTGCTGTTCGTGCGCGAATATCGATCTTGGGACCATGAATTTCATAATCCAAAAAAGCTTCACCATCAGATGGACTTTTTCTTTTTATGCACGCTTGAATCACCATTAGATTTAAGTTTGGTTGATAATCCTGACCCGGGTCAAATTGGCGCGGTGTGGGTGGCAGTTGAGGCGCTGGAAGCTGCAAATCTGTATCCCAAAGCGCTTATTAAAAGGCTGCCAGAAAAACTCGCTGAACACGCGCATGGCATTAAGTCGGCCACCTATCTCGGTGCTGTTAATTAAGCCTCTCCGGTCTATACAAGAGGGAGGCGCTCACCCCTTAAAATCATTCTCTCGATCATGCGGCGCGCATGCTTTTTCACTTCCAGATATTTGACCAAAAATTTTCTTGCTCTTCTATTGCTGTGCTATAATTCCTAGTCTGGAGGGCTGTCAAAGAGCCCTGAATTTGCTATGGAAAAAATGCGCACCTTACCAACCCGATATGCCAGATTGTTGTTGATTGTTGTTGCATTGCTTCTGTTTGCTTTGGGACTGGTGGCTTGCCTGAAAAAGGATCCCCAAGGACGGCCTCCTGTTCAAAACACCCAAGAGCTTGTCATTCCTGAAGAGGGTCAAGATTCCAGCCCAACACCGCCGGTAGATTTTATGCCAACCGCGACCAAACTCCCATGGCCAACTTTCGCCGAACCGGGACGCGCATCGGTTACCCAGGTGCCCAGCGAAGCAGCTCAACTCACCGTTGATGATGACACGAGCATTTGGCTTTTGCTTGGCACAGAACTTGAAGCACCAGCAGCAGGGCGCACAGATGCCATCCATCTGCTTTTCATCAATGAGCGACTGTCAAAAGCGAGCGTGGTGTCCATTCCGGGTAACCTCTTTGTTTACCTGCCTGGGCACAACATGCAACGCATCAACACCGCCTACGCGCTAGGAGGCATGCCCTTATTGCGCGATACGCTGGCATATAATTTTGGGCTGCGTCCAGACCGCTTTGTTTTGGCCCATGCCGAAGAGTTCCGCTGGTTTGTGGATGATTTGGGCGGCTTGGATGTGAGCGTTTTATTCCCCATCCGCGATGATTGCGATGGAATCCCTTCGGGTTTGCATCACATGGATGGTAAAAAAGCCTTGTGTTACGTCTCGTATATCAAGGATGGCGATGAGGTCAATCGCACCCGTCGTCAACAGCAAGTTTTGCAATTGCTCTTTACTAAATTAGTTCAGGAAGGTCGACTGGCACAACTCCCGATTTTGTATCTTTCTTATCAAAATAAGATGGAAACGGATGTGAGCCTGGGTGACTTTTTGCAGCGGATTCCGCTCGCCTTACGTTTGGGTGACCCTTTGCGGGTGAGTTACTTCCTCATCGGTATGGAAAGTGCCTCTTTGTGGGAGTTGCCGGATCATACCAAGACCAAAGTCTTGTTACCTCGCCTAGAGACTGTGGCACAGGTTTTTGAACAAGCTTTGGCTGTGATTGAGGATGCCTCACCCTTGGGTGAAATTGTGGTGACCTATCAGTGGCAGTTGACCCAAATGGTTGCGGGCACGCAAACCCAACAGCCGCTCGTGCCACAAACAACACCAGGCGCACCAACCCGCACCAGAACGCCTGTGCCTTCCAGAACACCGCTGCCACCGGTTTATACGCCCGGTGTTTCCACTGCGGTGATAGCAACATCTACACCTGAGACTTATCCTTAGGTGTGGAAGGGACTATGAAAAGAACGAAACGACAAACAAACAAAGCTATCTTCAGGATCATCGTGGTTCTGTTTGTTTTGCTCGCCTTTTTACAAGAGTCACCTGCTAAATCCTTTGGTTTGCCCTCTGAGGGACCCAAACGAAGTGTGACGATTAGCACCGATTATTCAATTTACGAATGGCACCTGCGTGATTGGAAGAATTCAGAGTTGGTTTGCCAAATTTACACGGAAAGCGAAGCTTTACCGGATTATAGCGAAGTGCTTTATTACTGTGGTAGTCAGGTTCAAAAACGCTGGATGGCGACGGATGCCTGTGTTTACGAGGGAGGCATCTCAAAACCTGAGGATTGTTCCGGGCTATATTTGCACCTGATGCATGTGACCCCATCCAAGAAGGATGTTGAAGTTAAACTGCCTTCGCCTGAAGTTTGGATTTCTGTCTCAGGCTGTGAGCGAACCAATCAGCAAAACCATTGTAGCCAGGTGCCTTATTTGCGCTTGCAAGCGACTGAACCTTTGCCGAATGAGCAAATCATTCAAATCGTGGGTCGCATCAACAATGTTGGTTTTACTTGCCCCGGCGCGGTGTGTGACTTACCGCTTAGCCCGACTGGTATGAACGGTAGTTTGGTCGAATTTTGGGCTGAATCAAGTTATGGCGATGCCAGCCCGATTTTCACGGCGCAGGTTCGGGTCATCCCTTGGGGTGATTTTGCTAATCCGGATGGCAATCCGACCGACAAGCCGACTTATTATGTGGATGTTTTGAGCAGCCAATGGCTGGGTGAAGGCGTTTCAACCTGTTCGACGATCTGGCAAGCCTTTTTACCGGTTGATGGGCCGCCACGTTGGTTGCGCACGCCATCTACGGTTGAAGAACTTTATACCACGCGTGAATACTTCCTTTTGGCTGGTCTGTTGATTAAACAAGGTGTGGTGGACGCCAATGCTTGTCCTAATGGCGGACTTGAGCAAAATGGCGCGGCAACACCATGTGGTATGGATTTAGCCCGACCTTATGTGCGCGAATGGCAAAATCAGTTTGACGCCGAAATCATTCGCATAGCCGTGCAAAGCGGTGTGCCGGCACAGATGATGAAGAACATCTTTAGTCGCGAAAGCCAGTTTTGGCCAGGCATCTATGACCGGGTTTACGAGGCTGGTTTGGGGCACTTGAGCGAGCAAGGCGCAGATACTGTGTTGCTCTGGAATCCGAGTTTTTACAGCCAATTTTGCCCGCTGATCCTCAGCGAAGAAACCTGCCAGCGTGGTTTTGGCAATCTTGACCTGGACCAACAGGCGCTTTTGCGCGGTGCTTTAGTACAGCAAGTCAACGCGCAATGTCCGGATTGCCCCTTGGGGATTGACTTGACCCAAGCCAACTTTAGCATCAGTGTTTTTGCGAGAAGTTTGCTGGCTAATTGTGAGCAAGTAGGGCGCATCGTGTACAACAGTACCGGGCGACAGGCCGGCCAAGTGGCGACTTATGAGGACCTATGGAAATTCACCTTGGTCAACTATCATGCTGGCCCGGGATGTCTCGCAAACGCTTTGCAACGAACGATTAATTACAAAGAAGCCTTGACCTGGGAAAATGTTTATCCGAATCTGGAAGAAGGGTGTCGGACAGGTTTCGATTATGTGCAGGATGTGGCGTCTTTACCCTCAGACGGCGAGGGCGGTATTGGTGACAAGTTGAGCACGCCGGAGCCATTGCCCTATCTGCCCACCCCAACTTACCCGCCGACCCAAAGGCCAACACGCACGCCTACCCGTCAGGTTACACCACAACCTGGCACCCCAACCGCGACGCCACCCACTTACCCGTAATCTTTTTGGACTTAAAAGAAAGTGCCACCACGAATGTGATGGCTTTTGATGCTGTTACTTAACTGTTTAGATGGTTTTGCTGGGTTTAGATTTTGCCAGAACGCAAAGCGGCTAATTCGGCTTCCAATTCCTGGCGTTTTTCAACACCAGCCTGGCGGACTTCATCCTGGAAGTTGTTGGCAAAATCACTGATGTTTTGCTTGAGCTCATCTCCCGTCCAAGGGGTCAGTAGCAAGGCTAAAGCGCTTCCAACCACTGCGCCAAACAAAATGCCTCTCATAAAGCATGCTGCTTTTTTCATGTTAATTTCCTTTCTCTAACATCTCAATTATACGGTAATCCAGCTTTCTTGAATGCCGAAATTGCAAAGAAGTAAAACCTTAGGTTTTTCGATTAGTTTTCAAGCGTTATTGTCACTGGACCGTCGTTCTGGATATCCACCACCATGTGCGCGCCAAAGATGCCGCTTTGGACCTTAATGCCAAAGCCACGGACTTGCTCGATGAAAAAATCCACCAGAGGTTCTGCCAAATCAGGTTTAGCGGCATTGATAAAGCTGGGTCGTCTTCCACGGCTGGTATCGGCGTGAAGTGTAAATTGCGAGACAACAATCATCTCACCTTGTACATCCAAAAGGGAGCGGTTCATCTTGCCCTCGTCGTCACCAAAGACACGCAAGTAGACCGTTTTTTCGGCCAATTCACGGGCTTTTTCCTGATTATCCTCTTGACCTACGCCTAAAAGAACGACATAACCCAAGCCAATATCTGCCACCACCTGGCCATCCACGGTGACGCTGCCTTTTGTAACTCTTTGTAAAATCGCGCGCATATAACCTCCAAACAGGGTCGGTTTTTTGATTATAGTCTGCTTTGCCAAAATGCGGGTGTATAATAAAACCATGCCAATTGCCACGATGCCACCCGCTGAGCTGATCACGACACCAGAGCGTTATCGCGCGATGATTAGGCATCTCAGCCAACAAGAGGCCGTCGCTATTGATACCGAATCCAACAGCCTTTTTGCCTATCAGGAGCGCGTTTGCCTTATTCAACTTTCCTCCCGTGAACGCGATTATTTGTTGGATCCTTTCCCCTTTGATGAATTGGACCTTTTGGGCGAGCTTATGGCTGATCCTAAGGTTGAAAAAATCCTGCACGCGGGTGATTATGATATTGCCACGCTTAAACGGGATTATGGCTTTAGCTTTGTAAATGTTTTTGACACAATGTTAGCCGCCACCGCGCTGGGAGAAAGCAACCTTGGTTTGGGCACCTTGCTTGAAAAGTTTTTTGGTATTCATTTGCTTAAAAAGTACCAACGCGCGAACTGGGGTGAACGGCCCCTAAAAGAAGAAATGTTGAGCTACGCACAAGCCGATTCACATTTTTTGATACCCTTGCGTGATTTTATGGTGCCCAAGCTTGAAAAGATACATTGGTTGGACTTGGTGCGCGAGGACTCGAATGCCATGGCTAAAATTATGCCCGCCATGAAGCTGCATAGTGCTGACGTTTGGCGGGTGAAGAATGCACGCGATCTGGATGCTCAGGAGATGAGCCTGCTTGAAAAGCTCTATCAGCAACGCGAAAGCTTTGCTGAGAAACGTGACAGACCACCCTTTAAAATATATAGCGACAGCGCGATGGTCGAGATTGCTCAGGCTATGCCAACCAGCCTTGCCCAGCTTTCCCAACTGAAAATACTCTCGCCCAATCAGGTCAAGCGCTTTGGCAGTAGTGTGGTGAGTGCGGTTAATCGATGGCTGGACAATCCCGGGAAACTCTACCGGCCCGCTCAACCACGTATGAGTGACGCGGTTTTTGAACGCTATGAAACTTTGATGGACCTCAGAAAAACGATTGCCTATCAGGAAGAAGTCGCCAGCAACCTCATCTTGCCTCGCGACATCGTTGAAAAAATAGCCAATGATGAGGTTGAAACGATTGAACAATTAGAAGATCTGATGGAAGATTACCCAATCAGGTTTAAACGGTATGGCGAGCAAATTTTAACGAAACTTCAAAGGAGTAACTGATGAAATTACATATATTAGGCGCAGCCCGAACGGTTACCGGCTCGATGATGCTCATTGAACATGGTGGAAAGAAATTGCTCTTGGAATGCGGTAGCTTCCAGGGTAAACGTGAGGAAGCCTACTATACGAATCTCCATTTTCCTTTTAATCCGAGTGAGATTGACGCGATGATCCTCTCCCACGCGCACATTGACCATAGCGGAAACATTCCCAACCTGGTCAAGCAGGGCTTTAGAGGCAAAATTTATGCGACCAATGCGACTGTTGACCTCGCCGACATCATGTTGCGCGATTCTGGGCACATCCAGGAATATGACATCAGGTATTTGAATAAAAAGCGACGCAATAAAAACAAGCCTGCTTTGGAACCCATCTACACCCAAAAAGACGCCATTGAGGCAATGCCCCAATTCAAGATGGTTTGGTATGACGTCGCCTTTGAGCCAATTCCCGGCATTAAAGCGCGCTTGGTGGATGCGGGCCATATTTTGGGTTCGGCCGCTGTCGTCATTGACTACCAGAACGAAGCCGGCGAAGATAAACGCTTGTGGTACTCCGGCGATATCGGGCGCTACGACATGCCGATTTTGCAAGATCCCGTTTTACCCGAAGGTGTTGACACTTTGGTCATGGAATGTACCTATGGTGATAAACCGCATGATTCGGTCTATGATGCCTATGACGAGTTTGTCGATGTAATCAATCGTACTGTCAGACGTGGAGGCAAGGTGATTGTGCCCGCTTTCGCCGTGGGACGCACGCAGAACCTGGTTTACTTGCTGAGCGAAGCCATCGAGAAAGGCGATATACCCGACATTCCGGTGATTGTGGATAGCCCTCTGGCGGTCAACGCTTCGGACTTGTATCGTAAGCATACCGAATGTTTTGATGAAGAAACCTGGCAGTTCATTGCCGAGCATCGCATGCAGGGTTTGGATTTTCATAACATTATCTTCACACGCAGTGTGGATGAGTCAAAAGCGCTCAACGACTGGCATGATCCGATGATTATTATTTCAGCTTCAGGCATGGCGGAAAGTGGACGCATTTTGCACCACCTGCGCAATACTATTGAAGATGGACGCAACACGATTTTGATCATCTCCTGGCAGGCGCCTTACACGTTGGGCCGTCGCCTGGCGGATCAGGAACGCAAGGTACGCATCTTTGGCGAAGAGTTTTTCCGTAAAGCTGAAGTGGTCACGATTGGGGGCCTTAGCGCGCACGCCGGGCAGACTATGTTGCTGGAATATGCAGAGGCTTCAAAAGATAGTTTAGAAAAGTTGATTTTAGTGCATGGCGAAGCCTTCGCCGCGGAAGCTTTTATGGCAAAACTGGCAGAGGCGGGTGGCTTTCCCGAATCGATTTATGCTGAAAAAGGACAGACATTTGACTTGTAATCGAGTATAATCCTTGCACTTGGAGAGATGCCGGAGCGGTTGAACGGGGCGGTCTCGAAAACCGTTGTAGGACTTGTGCCTACCGTGGGTTCGAATCCCACTCTCTCCGCTGAAACTTACGACCTTCGGGTCGTATTTTTTAATCAAAGTAAATAAAAAGGCAGCTTTGTGAAACTCCCACCTGACCGGGGTATTGCTTAAATATTTACTACATCTTGGTTTTTAAGTTACAAGACCCACCCCTTTTATTCCCCTCCCTACGCTGCGCTGGAGGGGATGAAAAACCGCGTGGGTTCGAATCCCACTCTCTCCGCTGAAACTTACGACCTTCGGGTCGTATTTTTTAATCAAAGTAAACAAAAAGACAGATTTGTGAAACTCCCACCTGACCGGGACATTGCTTAACTATTTACTACACCTTGATTTTTAAGTTACAAGACCCACCCCTTTAATTCCCCTCCCTACGCTGCGCTGGAGGGGACAAAAACAGCGTGGGTTCGAATCACACTCTCTCCGCCTGATTTCTATCCCTTTGGCGTGACGCTAAAGGGGTTTTTTATTCCACACTCAACGATCTGGCGTATGCTGGCCTTGGCGCAGGCTTTTAAGATGCGCATCGCGCGAAGAGGACACTATGCGCTGATTGGCGATGGGATCAGGACTGTTTTAGAATTAAACAGGTTTAGCGCATAAAAAGGAGTTTATGATGGAAACCTTTACGGAATGGCTGGATAGGATTAAGACCCCGGAGCACCGCGCGCGTGCCCAAGAGGTTTTGCAATGGGTGATGGACACTTATCCTGATTTGGGTAGAAAAATTGCCTGGAATGCGCCTCATTTCACCGATCATGGCACTTTTATCGTTGCCTTTAGTGCATCGTCTAAACACCTGGCGGTTGCGCCCGAATATGCCGGCATTGAGCATTTTTCAGAGCAAATCAAGGCAGCTGGTTATGAACACAGCATGATGCTCCTCAAATTCCCCTGGAACAAACCCGTCGATTACGCGCTCTTGGGGCGTATCATCGACTTCAACATTGAAGATAAGAAAGACGTCCAGACCTATTGGCGCAAAAACCCCAATAAGGCTTAACTGCCTTTCAAAGATGTTCCCGATATCTCACCGCGGGATTATCTCTCTATGCAATAATCCATACCAGGCACATTCGCTCTTCGACTTGACGATTTTTGCCCTTCGTTTATAATTAAGCTAACAAAATAGCCTTGTGCTCTTATCCAGAGAAGTGGAGGGACCGGCCCGATGAAGCTTCGGCAACCAGCTAACCGCATGGTGCCAAATCCGACAGGAAAACTGGAAGATGAGAGGTGAGAAATCCCAAAAAACCTTGCCCCTCAATCGCGGGGCTTTTTATTTCAAACCTGAGGAGGTTAATTAATGTCAAGTTTTGCAAATTTGCCCAAGTATCTCTTTACTTCGGAATCTGTTACCGAAGGACACCCAGACAAACTTTGTGACCAGGTTAGTGATGCCGTGCTGGACGAATTGATCAGGCAGGATCCTTACAGTCGCGTGGCTTGTGAGACTGCAGCCAAAACCGGCTATGTGATGGTTTTTGGCGAGGTGGGCACCAATGGCTTCGTGGATATCGATAGCCTGGCACGCGAAGTGATCAAAGATATCGGCTATGACCGTGGTAAAAAAGGCTTTGATGCTGAAGTTTGTGGTGTTTTGACGGCTTTGGCAGGACAATCCCCCGATATTTCCCAAGGTGTTGACCAAAAAGGTCGCACCGAAGAAGTCGTCTATTCTGAAGAGTATATTAACTCTGGTGGTGCTGGCGACCAGGGTATGATGTTCGGTTTTGCTTGTGACGAAACCCCAACCTTGATGCCCATGCCCATTTACTATGCCCACAAACTCACCCGCCGTATGGCTGAAGTGCGCAAAGACGGCACCTTGCCTTGGATGTACCCAGACGGCAAGAGCCAGGTGACCATCGAATACGCTTATGGCAAACCCAAGCGTGTCCATACTGTTTTGGTCAGCACGCAACATGCAGATAAGTTTGATGGCGTTGAACTTTCTAATGAAACCATTCGAAAAGGCTTGATCGAGCATGTGATTAAGCCCGTTATCCCTGCTGAACTGATTGACGATGAAACCATCATCTACACCAACCCCACTGGTCGATTTGTTGTGGGTGGTCCTATGGGTGATGCTGGTTTGACCGGTCGCAAGATTATTTGTGACTCCTATGGTGGTATGGGTCGTCATGGTGGCGGTGCCTTTAGCGGAAAAGATCCGACAAAAGTTGACCGCACAGCTGCTTATGCCGCGCGTTGGGTTGCCAAGAATATCGTTGCGGCTGGTTTAGCCACACGCTGTGAATGTCAATTCGCTTACGCGATTGGTATTCCTCAGCCTTTGAGCGTCAATGTGGATACTTTTGGTACTGGGAAGATCGATGATGACAAATTGGCAGATATTGTCCAGGAAGTCTTTGACCTGCGCCCCCGCGCTTTGATTCGCGATTTGGACTTGCTCAAGCCCATTTACCGCCAGACTTCCAACTACGGTCACTTTGGTCGCGATGATGTGGAATTTACCTGGGAACGCACCGACCGGGTTGAGGCTTTGAAAAAAGCTGCTGGTCTTTAGTTTTATTTTTTGACTGTTGTAAAAAGGCTGCCGATTGGCAGTCTTTTTTGTTTTAAAAAGAAATCCTTGTTCTGGATGTTTCCCCTTTTCCGGTTTTGTGGTTGTTAAAAGTCATGGTGAGGACGCCATGACGAACGGGGGTGTAGCGCCATGACGAACAAGATGCATGTTCC
>CAZAFJ010000024.1:11224-18090 GCA_964484715.1 uncultured Anaerolineaceae bacterium
GGCTGAATGCTTTCTTCGGCACCTTTTTGAAGCGTTTTTGGTGAGGCGGAAAGCACTTCGCCTGGGCTCTCTGTGTTCATGCCTAAAATGAGCGGGCTGGCATCTGCCGCCTCAATTTTTTGCTCAGGTTCTTCGTTTTCCACAGATCCATCACCCAAGCCACAACCATTGATTGGGTCGCAGATTGTAACTTCGCCAGTTTGATTGTTGACGAAAACTTCAGATGATTTATACTCTCGCACATATTGTGCCGGGTTGTCAATCTGATTTCCGTCTTGGTCTTTAGGAAGTTCACTTTGTGGGTTGCTGAAATCGCAATCAAATTGCTCACCACACAGCATGCCACTTGTAGAGGGAGGAATAACAAAAGCTTTTATGGTGGGTTGTTCTTTTTCTATTGGCTTACCATCTGCACTGCTTGATTCAACACTCATCGAAGAAGCCATTCCTTCTTTGGTTTCTCGTGGTGCGGAATGATCAAAAGAACTTCCTGGACCTCCACCACCCTTACCATAAGGCGAGCCCCAGGTAATTAAAGCAGGTGTCGGCTCGGAAGCGCCAGTGTTGCGACTATCTAATCTTGCCATTTCAGGTTCTGCTTGAAGCGCCTCTATGGCCACATCCGCCATGAGACTTTCTGCCATTGGGGCTTCTGCCATAGTCGGGGCTTCTTTGGCCATGAACATGCCATTTTGGATGCCACCGTAGCCAAAAAGGGCGACCAAAAAGACCATACACACACTAAAGGCAAAACCAAAAGCGCGGGTCCAATTGCGACCACGCTTGGCTTCAGCGGCTTCGGCGCGGGTGAGGATGAAATTGCGCGGTGCTTTATGTTGGGGCAAGGCGCGCACAGAAGCCCGCATCGCTTTGATGCGGTCATACGCTTGCTTGAGTTCAATGGAACGCGCTAATTGAGCCTCAATCGCTTGGGCTTCTTCAGCGCTTAATTGACCATCAATATACGCGCTTAAGGCTTCATAAGCCTTTGGGGATAGTCTCTTCACCTTATTCATCAGCATCCTCGCCCTTTAGACGAAATAGCTCGGGTAAAAGTTCCCCAAAAGTCTGTAAACAGTCTTGCATTCTTTGCCTGGCGCGCGAGAGCCGACTTTTGACCGTGCCAACCGGTCTTTGGATGCTTTCAGCGACGCTTTCGTAGTCGTCGCCATTGACATCAACGAGTAAAAAGACGGTTTTGAAGGTGCTTGGAAGGTCGTTGATGCAGTGTTGAATCGCGGCTTCAAGCTCGCTTTGTTGGAGGTGTTCCTCGGGTTTGGGCGCGTCATCTTCGAGCCAGGCAGGCGATTCAACCATGTCGCCTTCATCGGTTTCTGGTTCGAGGGCAACACTTGGTCGACGTTTTTGCCAGCGCAAGGCGTCGTAGCATTGATTGGTGACGATGCGCATGAACCATGCCTTAAAAGAACCGCCACGATAGGTGTCAAAACGGCGATACATCGAGATGACCGCGTCTTGGGTCGCATCGGCGGCTTGAGCTTCATCATTCATGATGCGATAGGCGACATTAAAAGCCATGTCCTGATAGTTCAAGACAAGCTGATTAAAAGCGTCTAATTCGCCTTTTTTAGCTCGTTCGATTAAGGTATTTTCGTCCACAACCAATTTGTTGCAAGACTTAAGCCAAACTTATTAGTCTTCGATCTTGCGCAAGTGAGGGAAGAGGATGACTTCCCGCAAGGTGTTTTTGCCGGTGAGCATCATCACCAAGCGATCGATGCCGATGCCCATGCCACCTGTAGGAGGCATACCGTATGCCAAGGCGCGTACAAAGTCATGGTCGAGGGGGTGTTGTTCCTCGTCATCAGAACTGTAGGCTTTGGCCATCTCCACAAAGCGTTTTTCTTGCTCAAGCGGATCGTTAAGCTCGGTAAAGGCATTACCCATTTCAACACCACCCAAGAAGATTTCAAAGCGTTCCACTGTGCTGGGGTCGCCGGGCACGTTTTTGGCGAGGGGCGAGATGTCGCGCGGGTAGTCGTAAAGGAAGGTGGGCTGAATAAGCCTGGGCTCAATATATTCTTCCATCAGGAGGCCGATAAGTTTGCCGCGTGGCACGCCAGGTTTGAAGGGAATCTCGCATTCCTTGAGCAAGGCCTCGAGGGACTCCACAGTTGGGTATTCGTTGATGTCGATTTCGGCATAGTCGATGAGTCCCTGGCGGATGCTAAGGCGCTTCCAGGGTGGGGTCAGGTCAATGTCATGACCATCAAAGCTGATCATGTAATGACCGTTGAGTTCGAATGCGGCACGAGAAATCATCTCCTCGGCGATGCGCATCATGCCATGGTAGTCGGTGTAGGCTTCGTAAAGCTCCAGCTGAGTGAATTCAGGGTTATGTTTGAAGGAGACGCCTTCGTTGCGGAAGTCGCGCCCAATTTCGTAAACGCGGTCCATGCCACCCACGATGAGACGTTTGAGGTAAAGCTCAAAGCTGATGCGCAGGAAGAGTTCCTGATGGAGCTGGTTGTGATAGGTTGTAAAGGGTCGGGCAGCTGCGCCACCATAGATGGGTTGCAGGATGGGGGTTTCCACTTCGAGGTAGCCGAGATTGTCGAGGTAATCGCGAACGGTATTCACGATTTTGGCGCGGGCTTTGAAGATTTCGCGCACGTCGGGGTTGACGGCGAGGTCGACATAGCGTTGTCGATAGCGGGTTTCGGGGTCGCTGAGCACCGAGTGGCGCACGGTTTCGCCGTCCACAACCTGGTCTTTATCAGCCGGCAGGGGTAGTAAAGCTTTCGCCAACATGCTGAAGTCGTGCACCATCAGGGTCACTTCGCCACGACGTGTACGGGTAACAGCGCCAGAAGCCTGGATGAAATCGCCAAGGTCAAAATCACGAATGAAGGCGGCCATTTTCTCTTCGCCCAGCTCATTGACGCGGAAAAAGAGTTGGATTTTGCCACTGCTGTCTTCGATGTGTGCGAAGCAGAGCTTGCCCATATCACGAATGGCGCGAACACGACCAGCTAAAACCACGTCGGGTAGCTCGGTTTCGCCTTTGGCTTCAGCAGCTTCAAAAGCGCTGATCGCTTCGGCGTTGTTCATGTTCTTGGCGCTGCGTGTAGGGTAGGGCTCATTGCCTTCAGCGCGCATGCGCAAAAGTTTTTCGTGTCGATTTTTTTCCAGTTCAGTAAAGTCATCAAGCAGCATTGTAAAATCCTCTTCGTCCTAAGTTAATAAAATAGCCCCACCGTGTGGCAGTGGGGCGTAGTTGTCATCTATATCATTTGCTCGCGATAATCTCGACTTGAAACGCGCCACCGGGTGATTCGATCTTCACCTTATCGCCAACATGTTTACCGATGAGGGCATGACCGATGGGGGATTCATTTGAGATGCGGTTATCGCGCGGGTTCGCTTCAGCAGGTCCGACGATCATGTAGGTCTCGGTTTCGTCTTCGCCGTCGAATTTGAGTGTGACGGTAGAGCCAACGGTAACGACGCCTTCAAGGTTTTCGTTATCATCGATGATGAAGGCATTAGCTAGTAGGATTTCAAGTTCCTTAATGCGGCCTTCCACAAAGGCTTGTTCGTTTTTGGCGTCTTCGTATTCCGCGTTTTCGATAAGTTCGCCGTCTTCCATAGCTTCTTGCAGGCGTGCGGCAACCTGCTTGCGTTTTTCAGTGCGTAAAAACGCGAGTTCTTGTTCAGATTTTTCGTATCCCTCGCGGGTTAGGTATGAACTTGGCATATCTAAATCCTTGTTTTAAAGTGCTTTATAGCAGGTATTAAGATAAAACGCGCTAAGAAAGACATGGCTTTCAAAACGCTGGTCGGTAATTATACTATAAAGCGATTTGTTATAAAACTTCAACACTTTTCCTGATTTAAGCGAATAGCTTGGTCTATTCAGGTACAAAAGAGTCCCCTAATATGAAGCAAAAAGCCTTTTCCGGTCTTTAGCTGACCAGAGCAGGCTTTTGAAATTGCTTGAAATCAAAATTAGAAGCGTTGCTTAAGTCGAGCGCTCTTGCCGGTGCGTTCGCGCAAGAAGTAGAGGCGCGCGCGGCGGACTTTGTTGTGGCGTTCCACAACGACTTTAGCGATGCGGGGGGAATGCAGCAAAAAGGTGCGTTCCACGCCAATACCGTTGCTGGCAATGCGTCGCACGGTGAAGGAGGCATCGTTTCCACGACCACGGGTATAGAGCACAACACCCTTGAATTCCTGGATGCGCTCGCGGTCGCCTTCTTTAATTTTCATGTGAACACTCACATTATCGCCAGGGAAAAGATCCGGAATATTGGGATTCTTTTCGGCTTCGACGGACTTTAATAGTTCTGAATGGTTCATCGTACTTCCCTTTACATACTCACATAATTAAAAATGCCTATGCCAGGCACGAAAGAACAGTATACCACAAAGTGGGGTGGATGTGTCAAGCTTTTTTGGGTTTTAGTGCATCAATCCTGGCGATTATCGGATTATTGCATCGTGCGTGTTACAATGAGGCATCACCAAAGAGGATTTTATCATGGCAAGAGCAATGACACCCGAAAATCGCATCAAAAAAGCCCGTCTTTTAATCGAGGAAGCCCGGAAAATAGAGCGTCCCAGTTCTGTTGGTTGGGACTTTTTTAGTTATACCGCGCATGTGAAGGAAACTTTGCGCAAAGCCTTCGAGCTGGTCAAGTTGATTAACCATTCCCCAGCCACGCCTGAAGATGTCAAAGCTGACGCGCGAGCGGTAATCGAAGAGATTAGCCAAGCCGAACTGGAGATTTTAGGCAAAAAATCTGTTTAGAAGTCCTTTGGTTTTAGTGAATAAATGATAACGATGAGGTCGATTGCCGGTTGGCGATCGGCTTTTGATTTAAACATGCCCTAAAAAGGCGACGCTTTGGTGGGGCACATCAATGTAACCATCCTGAGCGTGTTGGTAAAAGAGTTTTTCAAGCGCCTCGATGAAGTCTTCGTAACCATCGTCCCCGGGGATGATGGCATAGGAAGCTGACCTCGCTCGCCCAACAAAGCCGGCGATGTCATAGCGTACGGGGTTGTCAAAGCGCTTTTCAGTCACTTTTCCATTGAAGAAGCCCTCAATTTGGCGATGACCTTCCTGGCGTTCAAAGCTGAAGCCTGAAAAGTTGGGGCAGTATTTCGCGAAAATCTCCCGAAAAGCAAGATTGACCTCGTTGTCGAGTTTGCGATGATTCCACATCAGGCAGACCTGGCCATCAGGCACCAAAAGGCGCTGACATTCAAGACGAAAAGCCTTGGCATCGAACCAATGGAAGGCAGAAGCGGCGGTAATCAGGTCAATGCTATGAGCTGGCAAGCCGGTGTTTTCGGCCGGCGCGGCAATAGGTTGAAAATTGGCATGTTCACTCAATATAGCAATCGCTTTAGCGCGCATATCGGCATTGGGTTCCACAGCAAAGACGGTGGCACCAGTGCTTAGCAGTTGACGGGTGAGCTTGCCTGTGCCGGCACCCACATCCGCAATTCGGCTGTGAGGACCCAGATTGAGCGTGTTTTTGAGCCATTCAATCAGATCAGGTGCGTATGTGGGGCGCGAAAGTTCGTAAATATCCCCTTTTCCTGAAAACTTTTGGGTGTTGTCCATGCTAACTCCTTCACTCAGGTTCATTTTATCTTAAGCTTTTTGGTTTCGCACGAAAAAAGAGAGCTTGCGTATAATTGGGGCATGGCGCGCACATATTTGCCCCCTCAACAAAAGGCTTTGGTCTGGAACATCGTGATTATGGTGAGCCTGGTGCTGTTTGCGCTTGCCTTGGTTTTACTCGCCAATTTAACCGGTTTTATCCCCTTCGCCTCACTCTTTATCGCGCTGGCTTTTTTGTTGGCTGTGCCTTTTTTCTATGTGCTCTACCAGTACAACAAAGCCCGCCAGATACGCTATGAGCTTGACGAAACCGGATTGCAAATTGAATGGGGGCTAAATAGTTTGAATTTACCGATTAGACAAATTGAGTGGGCGCATCAACTAAACGAATTTGAGGACGAAATGCCCTTGCCTAAATGGCATTTACCTGGCGCCTACCTGAACCTGTTTGATGTGCATGGCATGGGGAAAACACGCTTTGTGGCGACGGATCCTGAACGCATGATTTTGATTAAGGCGGATGAGCATTATGTCGTGATTTCACCTGAAGATCCGCTTGCCTTTCAGGTTGCGCTGACTGAAAGAAAAAGCCTGGCGGTCTCGCGTGATGAGGCTGTCTCGGAGCGGAATTTTAAGGGCCTTATCAGCGAGATGTGGCAGGATTTGTGGCTAAAGCGCTTGATGCTCGCTGGGCTGGGAATGCTGGCTCTTTTATGGTTGGGTGTTGGCGCGTTGGTGGCTTTGCGCCCATTTGTGACCTATGTGACGATGGAACAGGTGGCTTCGACCCAGCTGCTTCTGTTGCCAGTTTTTGGGACTTTCATTTGGTTGATGAGCGTCGTGATCGGCTTTTTTGTTTGGACACGGGTTCAAACCGATAAGTTTTTGGTCTATTTGCTTTTAGGAAGTTCGTTTTTGGGGTGTCTGGTTTTGTTTGTGGATAGTTTAATGATGGCGCTTTAAGGACGGTGTGTGATGGCCAAATTGGTGCTGCCAATTATTGGACAAACCCGACAGGCTTTGCTATAATCGCAACACTTCGGGCGCTTGGCTCAGTTGGTTAGAGCGCACGGTTCACATCCGTGAGGTCACTGGTTCGAGTCCAGTAGTGCCCATAAAAACGTTCTAGCGTGGTCTCATGACCACGCGTTTTGTTTAATACTAGATGTTTGGAGTTGCGTATGGCGAGGACGCCATACGCGAACGGAAAGCAGGTTCACATCTTTATCCAGCAGAGCTGGATGCTACGCGACCCAGCGGAGCTGGGGGCTGC
>CAZAFJ010000025.1:0-16687 GCA_964484715.1 uncultured Anaerolineaceae bacterium
AGCGGTAACTGCAGCTGGACTGCGTCCAGGGTAAAGGTCAGGGGACCTTTACCGAGCGGGATGGAGTTCCCTGACCGAACTGGAGATGGTAGATAAATTACCCCGTCTTCACAATCGGCAGGCTGACTTCGACTTTCGTCCCTTGGCCTTGTGCGCTGGAGGTGGCAAACCAGCCGCCCAGTGCCTCTATGCGCTCCTGCATGTTCTGCAGGCCCATGCCTTGCCCTCGTGATTTACGGCTGAATCCCACGCCATTATCCTGAATAATCATAGTCACCAAATCGGCGCTGTAATCCAAACTAAACCATACTCTATTTGCCTTGGCATGGCGCGCGATATTGCTAAGCGCTTCTTGTGCAACCCGCAACAAAGCTTGCTCATGGCTCAACGCAATGCGCCGATCGCCGGTAATGTTGACCTGCATGGGGATCTGGTTGCGGTTGACCCAGTCGCGCAATAGTTGGCGCAAGGTGGCTGCCAGCCCACGGTCCTCTAGTTGCGCGGGACGCAACTGACGAATAATCGTAGATAGTTCATCCTGCGAGCTTTTAAGGATGCGTTCGGCTTCAAATAGCCTGATCCCTGCTTGCTCTGGGTCTGTGGCAATCAGATTTTGCGCAGCGCGGATTTGCATTTGTGTGGCGAAATTTTGCTGCTTGACGGTATCATGTAGTTCCCGCGCCAGGTGGTTACGTTCTTCAATGGCGGCGAGTTGTTGCTGATTTTGCATCAGGGTTTGCAGCTTTTCAGACATGGTGCGCATCTGCCGGTTGAGCACGCCAATCTCATCCTTACTTTTATCGGTCGGGATGGCTTCAAAATTGCCTTGGGCGAGCTGGTCTGAAGCTTTTACCAAATTGGTGATACGCCTGTTGAGCCCACGGCCCGCCATCAAGCCGAAAATGACCCCAAAAGGTGTAACAATCATGATGACCATCGCGACAGTAATTAGTACAAAAGGTAGAAAACGCAGAAAAGGCTTAAAAGAAAATGGTGGTGCTGGTGCCACAGTCATCACAACGATATATTTCGTCCGCCAGATGTTATCCTCATCCCATTCACCAAAGGGTAAGTAGACTTGAATATTTCCATCTACCAACTGTCTGGAATGAATATCTCGACTCCGGGCATATTGGATCAAATTTTCGAGGCGTTCTTTCTCTTCTGATTGACTTTCTGGCGGGGCATAGTGATCTCCCACGCGATAACCGGGTGTCTGGCTGGTGCTGGCGACCACTTTTTGTTCGCTGTCAATCACGAAAAAAGGTTTGTTGGATATCAGGTGTGCTATGTCGGTGTCGATGAAATTGCCCCTTGGCAGACTAAGAAAACCCTGTTCCTGAATCTGGTCCATACGTTCTTGCAGCTTTTCAATATCAAATATATTTTCTGCATGAAAATCGTAGGTTTGGATATGAAACCCATTGGAAATTTCGCGAAGGTACCCTGAAGTGCCAAAACGGTCAGAGGTTTCCAAGAATAAAAACCCTGCCACTACACCCAAAACCATAACGACGATAAAGACGGTCACCAGCGTAAAGCTGGTGGCCATCTTACCTCGAATACTTCGTAAAAAAGGAACCCGTATTTTTCTTTCAGTGTTCATGATCAAATTCCTTTGCTCTTGTAAAGCTTTATGCCTGTCTGGCGTCGCTTTTACTCACGATCCGACAAGACTATCGTTGGTGAGACCTGGATGGGTTTCCAAGCCACCGCAATCACCGCCAGACTGGTGAGCAACAGGCTAATGACAGCTGATACGGCAATCGCACTAAAGGGCAGCTTGAGGATAGCAGCCGCATGATCATTGGTCTGGCGGATGACAAGCAGCAATGCCTCTGAAACGCCAAAAGCAGCCAGGAACGCGGTCGCGCCTACAATCAGGTACTCTAACACCAAGCTTGCCATAATTTTACCCTGTGAATAGCCCACACACTTCAAAACGCCAATTTCATAGCGGCGATTGAGGATGGCAAGGCTTACCGAGTTGGCAATCAGCACAAAACCAGCCGAGAATGCCAGGGCAGCCATCGCTAAACCGAGCATAAAGAAGTTGTGGTTGCCCTGGTTCCAACGTGCCATCCATTCGTAAACATTGACGACGATTGCCTTATCGTTCAAGCCAGCCAGTTTTTGAGGGGCAGCTATGAGCTCTTCGGGTGAAAGGGTCAGGTAATATTGCAGCTGATCAGGTTTAGCTACCGCTTTGAGGGTTTCGTTATTCATGACAATGGGACTGAAAGTATGTCCTTGGGTAGGCAGATCGAGTTTGGTGGTATAAGTGCCCACAACATCCAAAGTCATTTTTTTACCATCAAAGAATTCAATTTCAAATGGCTGAGCATTTTGCAATACACCGTTTTCATCCACATGGATGCTTAAATATTCATCACCATTACTGCTAATATAACTTGAATCCCGAACAAAAATACCTTTGCCGGTTTCAAAGTCGCCGCCATGAAAGGTGTCTTCCAAAGGTTTTTCACGCGAGATAATCAGATAATTAGTGTCACCACGATCGACGGACTTTACTTTAGCGCTGAAACCAAGGTTGCTGTCAATGGGATTGAGCGCTTTGGCGGCTTCGATAACCTCCGACTCTTGCTCGGCAGGCGCTAAAATGGCGAGGTTGGGACCCGTCCATACTTTACTTAAGTCGAAGCCATAAGCCTTGGAGCTTTCCACGGCGAGCGCGGAAAAGAGGATGACCAGCACGCCGACAAAGAGCGCGGCACCTGCCATAATGGGTGTGATGCCATCACGTCTGAGGTGTTGGCGTGCCAAAAAGAGTTGAGGCACGCGTTTGGTGGGCAACAGTGCGGTAAAGAACCAGATGCCGCCCGCCATAAAGAAGCACACCAAAACCAGGATAACAATGGCGATACCCATGTACATTGAGCCTTTGACCACTGAGCCAATGATGTAAGCGGTGAACAATAGGTATGGCACACCCATCAAAAAGAGCAAAAGCACGGATTTGGCGAGTGCCATTTTGTCTTTTTTGCCCTCTTCAGAGCGCAGCACCTCGGCAGGGCTCACGTCCGCGGCTCGCAAAATCGCCCAAAGCGCGAAGAGTAGCGCGGTGAGAATGCCCATGACCAAGCCAATAACAATTGCGGGCACGTTGGGTTGCCAAAGCACAAGCCAGGTCGCAGTGCGCAAGAAGAGGCGCGTGAGATACTTTGAAAGCAAGACACCCAAGCCGGCGCCAATCAGGCTACCAATAAGCCCCATCAGCAAAGCTTCGATCATGAAAATGGCGCGGATGTGTCCGTTTTCGTAGCCCAGGAGCTTCCAGGTGGCAATTTGCTTGCGACGGCGGCTGATGAGCACAATCATCGTGTTGGCAACGCCAATGCCGCCGACCAAAAGGCCGATGCCACCGGCGGAATTGAACATGAGTTGGAAGGTGCTGTCACGTTGGCTTCGGCTTTCTGCCATACCTTGCGCGTTCCAGGACCAGCAATCAAATTTTTCGGAAAAATCGGTAATAACCTCATAATCTTTGCCGTTGACAATGGCAGTTTTGAGGTTCAGTTCGCCATTGCCGATTTGCGTGGCGACATCATAACTAAAATAAACCTTAGAGCCTTCATGGTTAGGCGTATCGATGAGGATGCCAACGACTTTGGCTTGCACCGGCTTGCCAATCGAGATGTCACTGAGCGTGATTTCATCGCCAACGTTGATTTTGTAGTTTTCGGTTAAATCCGCGGTAAGGAGTACGCTTTGTGGCTGTTCCAGGAGCTTGACGGGGTTTTTGATAGAAGCGTCTTTCACGGTGAAATTGCCAGCGATTGGGTAGTTGCGCGTGTCAACACCCATGGCAGTCTTAGGGTAATGCCAAACAGCACTGTCCTTGGTTTTGAACATCACGTCGCCCGCGCCCGCAATCATAGTGAATTCGCTAATTTTGCCTTCCGCCTTTAGTTTTTCCAATTCGGTGACGTGTTCGTCAGTAAAATTCAGTCCGAAATTGCGGTTAACGGTGAAATCGCCACCCAAAATTTCGTGGGATTTTAATAACAGAACGGGTTGCAGTGTTTTGGCTACCGTGTACATGCCAACGAAGGACATCACGCCAAACACGATGCACAGGATGGCTAAAACCGCACGCTGCCCGCCATGCTTGAGGTTGCGCGCGGCAATCTGCAGGAAGTAAGGTCGGTTGGCTTTCATTATTGCTGCCCCCAGGTTTGGTTTTGGTTGTTGGTTGGGATACCTTGGGTTGGCACAACGGGTATGTGTTGGGTTTGTGCTTGAGCATATTGTGCCTGCGCCTGGGCGTGTTGGGCGTGTTGTTGGATGGCAGCACGCGGATCGTTGACCAACATGCCGTCATACAGGTGCAAAACGCGATCGCCATGCGCAGCAACGCTGTTGTCGTGGGTTACGATCATAAGGGTCAGGTTCTGGCGTTGGCGCAGGGATTTGAGCAACGCGATGAGCTGTTGGCTGGCAACGCTGTCCAGGTTGCCGGTGGGTTCGTCGGCATAAAGGATGGCCGGTTCGGTGACCAAAGCGCGCGCGATGGCGACCCGCTGTTGCTCGCCGCCCGAAAGCTGATGAGGGCGGTTGTTCAGGCGGTGCGAAAGGCCGACCTGGGCGAGCATGTCTGCGGCTTTATCGAGCGCCTGGCGTTTGTTTTTTCCGATAAAAAGCGGCACGGCCACGTTTTCGAGCGCGGTCAGGCTGCTGATCAAGAAGAAGGATTGGAAGATGATACCGATGCGTTGGTTGCGAAAGTGCGCCAGTTGCGCCTCGCGCATGCTGCTGATTTCCTGGCCTTCCATGAAGACTTTGCCGTTGGTGGGTTTATCAATACCGGCCATGATGCCCAGCATGGTGGTTTTACCGGAGCCACTGGGGCCAACCAAAGAGACCCACTCGCCTTGTTGGATGCTCAGGTTGATGTTGTGGAGAATTGAAAAAGTCTTTTCGTCGTTCGAGAGCTCTTTTGAAAGGTTCTGAACGTGGACAATGGTATTGGATTGCATAAAATTCACCTCATTTGTGTTGTATTATTTCAATTTGCCAGCCGGGCTTTCGCAAGGCATTTCGGCTGATGTTACTAGTATAGGGGGCGGGAATGCATTTGCCATCAGGCAGTGGGTGGAAAAAGACTAAGACTTAAGTCCCATTTTACATGCTTTTATGAAATGTTGAACGATGGTCATGGCGAGGACGCCATGACACCCTTGACATTTTTTATCATGGTAACAACGGATGGCGAGGACGCCATTCGGAACAAGAAGAACACACCCCCTTATCACTATGACGTCTTTGTGACGGGCAGCCATTATCCATGCCGCGCACGGCGGGACGATTGCAGATAGGTGGCGCGTGCGCGAACACATATACGCGCTTCAGATAATGCATGTTCGTGAGTTGATTAAAGGGGTTTGCCCACATTTCCCCAGCTTCTAGGTAAAATGAAGGTTCTGAAAGATAAGCCATGAATATAGCCATCATCGAAGACGATAAAATCCAACGCGAAACGCTCCTGACCATGGTACGGGACTGGTTGGCGCGCGAAGCCCCCACCGGCAGTGTGCGTGCTTTTGAAGACGCCGAACGCTTCCGCTTCGCCCATGCGGCTGAGACTTTTGACTTACTTTTGGTCGACATTCACCTTCCCGGCGCGAGCGGGATGGAAATGGTTGAGGCTTTGCGTGAAAAAGGCAACGAAACCGCGGTGGTTTTCATCACTGGCGAAAAAGAGTTTGTCTTTCAAGGTTATAAGGTGAGTGCGCTGGACTATCTTCTAAAGCCAGCCGGACAAAAAGAGCTGAACGCTGTTCTGAGCAAAGCCCAAAAACAACTTGCCAGCAAGGCACCCAGGCTTATTCTGGAGCAGGGCGGACTGCTCAAAGAAATCCCGGTAGACGCGATTCGCTATCTGGAGGTTCTGGGGCATGTGAGCACCCTGTTTTATAGCCAGCCCGGAAAACCGGTTGACGCGCCTTTGCTTGAGTTTTCGAGCCGTGAGTCCTTGCAAGTTTGGCAAGAACGCTTGGATGAAGCCGCAGGCGAAGGTGTGTTTATCTCGCCACATCGCAGTTTTTTGGTGCACATGGGCTGGGTTTCGCGCATTGGGCGAGAGGAACTTAAGCTGGCGGATGGCTTTTTGATTCCCATTGCGCGTGGTCGCTGGGAGGCGGTCTCCAAAGCCTGGCTTGCCTACCGCCGGGAGCAAACCCAATGAGCGTCTTGCGTTTGCTGCTCTTTTTGCTGCCGCTGTACATGCTGTTTCGTTTGGGACGTATCAAAGCCAACTGGGTCGTATTGCTCATTTTTGCTTTGATTGAAGGCGGTTTTTTGGCCGCTGCGATTCTTTTGCAACGTCATTGGATATTTTTCGCTAGCGGTAGCCTGGTCTTAATCTTGTTTGACCTGTTTTATGATGATGAGCCTTTTTTGCATCAGGTGCGATGGCTATTACCAATCTTGAGCCTTGTTACCCTTTTCGCTTTGCTTTTGCCCTTGCGAATTGCTTTTCCTTTGACTTTTGGTTTGGGACTGCTGGGCATCTGGGCATGGACCAAAGCGCTCAATTGGCAACGCTGGCTTCTGGTGAGCGCGCTTTTCGTTGGTCTGGGTTTTGTGCCGCTATTACCCCTTGAAATTGTCTTGGTTTTGCTTAGCTTCATCACACTCGACCAGGTTTTGCTCACCGTGCAAAAACGTTATGACCTAAGTTCAGCTGCATTTCAAAGAAGCTTGCTTGAGAGCCATTATCAGGAAGTGAAGGATATCTATCTGCAAATGCGCGGTTGGCGACATGATTATCACAACCATTTGCAAAGTTTCAAGTCTTATCTGGCCCAAGGGCAGGTGGAAGAGCTTGGCGAATACCTCAACGAACTTGAAGCTGAATTGGATAGCATTGACACCTTAGTAAAGTCGGGTAACGCCATGGTGGACGCGATCCTCAACAGTAAACTCAGCCTGGCGCGCAAACACGAAATCGACCTGAACGTGAAAGTGGCGGTGCTGGCGGCATTGCCCATTTCGGATGTCGATCTTTGTGTGATTTTGGGCAATTTGATGGACAATGCGATAGAAGCCTGCCAACAAATTCCTGTGGGAGAGCGCTGGTTGCGCCTTTACCTGGACACCCAGGGCGAGCAGCTTTACTTGTCGATTCAAAATGCGGCAAAAGAAATTCTCGACTTCAACGAACGCAATTATATTTCCACAAAACGCGGTGACCATGGCTTGGGACTCAAGCGGGTGAGCCTTTTGGTGGAAAAGTACCAGGGCTTTTTGAACTTGCAAAACGAACCGGGCATCTTTGCCGTAGAAGTCTCGGTCCCATTGGAAAGTTAAAACAAAGCCCACACCATTCACGTCGAAAATCCAACATTTCAGGTCATAAACCCCCGTAGCGGGGGATTTTTTTGTATGCTTAGGGTGTAAAACAGGTCAGGAGACGTGATGAAAAACTTTTTTAAGAACCTCAGCTTTTTGAAAAAACAATGGAAAACATTACCCACGGACAAGTTGGCATGGCTTTGGAACATCCTTTTTGTGCTTTTTAGCTGTGTGTCAGCTCTGCTTTTGGTGCTGGTGCCTTCACGTGCGATTATTGCCGTCCAGGACGAAAAGCGCTTTCTGATTTTTCTTGGGATGGTGGCGGGCTTGGGCGTATCCCTCTTGATTACCAACTTTTTGAAGCAAAAATCGTTTTCCAACAATTTTTTATTCAGAATATTTGAAGGGACAAATGCCGGCCGGAAGAGCATCAGCCTGCCTGCAGAGCTAATGGAGGGTCCGGAAAGCCAGGCGATTCAAGGGAAAATCAGTCAAGCCGTTTGGCGAGGCAACACCATTGGCGTCGAAAGCTTTCTCACCAATATACGGGATATTGTTGTTGCTCTGGCAAATACCGTGTTGTACATGCTGCTTTCTGCAAAATTGGCATGGACCTGGATTCCCCTCATCTTATTCCCTGCGATTGGTCAAGGTATCTTTTTGATATGGGAAACCAAAAAATTTAACCAGACATTAACCAAGCAAGAGGCGTTTTGGAACCAAAAAACTTATTTGGACATCATGGCGCTTAAAAACGAAGCCGGCAAGGATGTGCGCCTTTTCCCGATAGCAACCTTAATAAAAAAGAAGTTTGGTGACTTCTATGCCGAATGGGTGCCCTTTTTGGATCGCCTTTTTACAAGGCGTTTTATGACCAAGCTGGTTTTCTGGGCACTTTGCATTATTCGCGACGTGGTGTGTTTCATCATTCTTTTTAAGCGGGTTCAAGCCGGTATGCCCGTTTCGGATTTTGTGCTTTTTATGGGTTTGATTTTGGGCATCAGTGCCTATGTTCGTGAGATCTTCACAAGGGCTGCAGACCTTGCACATGACAATCAGGTGGTTAGTAACTATCGTGCCGTTTTCGAACAGCCCGATTATGATCAGGGTAACTTCAGTGCGACGCTGAAGCCTGGTTTGCACACGATACAGTTTGAAAATGTGTCTTATAGCTATCAAGCAGATGCTAAGGATCCTGTTTACGCGCTCAAAAATGTCAATTTGACTATCCGACCGGGCGAAAAGCTGGCATTGGTGGGTACCAATGGGGCAGGCAAAACAACCCTGGTAAAACTCGCTGCGGGAATCTACAAACCAACTGAAGGCCGTGTGCTTTTTGATGGCATCGACATTCGTGAAATCAATCCACGTGAACTTTATGAGCATGTTGCGGTTGTTTTTCAGGATGTGACCGTGGTTGCAACCACGATGGCAGAGAATATCGCTTGTGCGCCAACGGATGCCATCGACCAGGAAAGGTTAAACACAGCCGTAGAGAAAGCTGGCCTAGGAAAAGTCGTGGCTAAGCTCAGCAAAGGTACAGACAGCCAATTGACGACCTATCTCCATCAGGATGGCGTGGTGCTTTCGGGTGGCGAGAACCAACGCCTGATGTTGGCGCGCGCCCTTTACAAAGGTGGGGATTTGTTGATTTTGGATGAGCCAACGGCTGCCTTGGATCCTCTGGCGGAAGCCAACATCTATGAAACCTATTATGAGCTCAGCAAGAATCAAACCGCGATTTTCATCTCGCACCGTCTGTCTTCGACACAGTTTTGTGACCGCGTGGTCTTTTTAGAGGACGGTAAGATCGCGGAGATGGGCACTCACGAAGCTTTGATGCAAGCGAAAGGCGCCTATCATCACATGTTCAAGGAACAGGCTAAATATTATCAAGCGGAGGCGACGGCATGAGCGCAAAGCAAGAAAAGAAACAAGGCGATAGAGAGTTGGAAAAAATGGAAAATAGTGAACAGACGATGACGAAAAAGGAACAAAGAAAACAAGGTTGGCAGACCCTTTTATGGGTACTAAAAGAAGTTCATAGCCTGGACCGGTCCTTCACACCTTTGATGCTCTTGCACACCTTGGTAAAACTGGGAACCATTTATGCGCCAATATTGCTCATCGCGCCGGTGTTAGACGGTTTTATGAGCAAAAATTGGGAAAAAGCCTGGCTTTGGGGCTTGATCATGGTTGTGACAACCATCGTGGTGAACCTTTTGGAAAACTACCTTATGAAGGTTGGAAGAATTAGCGGTGAGAAGGTATACGGTTTGTTTGTCACCAAAATGTATCATAAACCAATGACCCTGGACTACCCCAGCTCACAAGACAGTGAAAAGAAGAGTGCTTTTCAACGTGCTTTCCAATCCATGCAGTATGAAGGAAATTTGAGCGCGTTTTTTGTAAGTCTTTTCGCTGTGTTAGGGGACGTGTTGAGTTTGCTCACCTCCATCTCTTTGACCGTTGTGATGCTGCTTGCCAAACCTGTGCAAGGCGGTTGGATGCGCACGCTTGCCCAACCTTGGCTGGCTTTGCCTCTGGCGTTCGTTTCGATATTTTTGGTTTCGGCACTTGCACGCAAATCCAACAATGACCTCGCCCGAAAAGAGCGAAAATTACACGAAGAGCATATCAAGGTAGAAGCCGACATCATGTACTTGAATCAACAAGTCATTTTCTCAACCAAGGATTATGCCTTGTACCAACTCAATGACATGATTCCACTAATCAAGACTTGGCTAGGAGACTTACTGGACAAAACGTCTGAATTTTTTGCCGCCTGGATGAATGTTGGAATCCGACAAACCATCAACGGTGATGTGAGTGCCTTGGTTTTCCTCTTAGTAGCTTGGTTGTTGGCGGGAGCGAAGGTGCTGACTGGTGCGGTGCCCGTGGCGATGTTGGTGACCTATGCCAATAGCCTTATCCAGGTAAGTAAGTCTTGGCTTTCAATCAACGAAAACATCATGACGGTTTTGCGAAGGATTCCGTATTATCGTGACATTCAGGATTATGTGAGTTTGGAAAATAAGTTTGAGACGGGCTCGATTCCTGTTGAAAAGCGATCAGATAATGAAGTGCTTTTAGAGATGGAAAACGTGAGTTTCAAGTACCCTGGCTCTGACCGTTGGGCACTGCGCAATGTGAACGTGAGCCTGGACATGAAAAAGCGCCATGCCGTGGTTGGCTTGAACGGGGCGGGCAAGACGACCTTTATTCTCTTGCTTTGTCGACTGTATGAACCGACTGAAGGGCGTATTTTGCTCAACGGTGTGGACATTCGTAAGTATGACTATGAAGAATATCTGCGCCTGTTCTCGGTGGTTTTTCAGGATTTTCAGCTTTTCGCTTTTCCTCTGGCTGAAAACGTTGCCAGTGCTGAAGAATTTGATGAGGCGCGCGTGCGTAAATGCTTGACCATGGCAGGTTTTGGCGAGCGTTTGGCAGAGCTTGAAGCGGAAGGCGAGGGCTTGGAGACGGATGTGGTGTCTGTTCATGGCCAAGTGAAGCACTTTAGCGGTGGCGAACAGCAAAAAATTGCCATCGCACGCGCTTTGTATAACCAGGGCTCGGTAATGATTTTGGATGAGCCTACTGCCGCACTGGACCCGATTAGTGAAGCGGATATCTATGCTCACTTGAATGAACTGATTCAGGATAAGACGACGGTCTTCATTTCGCACCGTATGTCTTCGTGTCGATTTTGTTCGGATATTTTGGTCTTCAATGAGGGTGAGGTGGTTGAACGCGGCACGCATGATGAGCTCTTGGCTTTGGAGGGCTTGTATCGCTCGATGTGGGACGCTCAGGCGAAGTATTACCTGGAGCAAGGGCATACCAGCTTGGTTGTGTGAGGTAGCTAAATAAATAGGTGTCCTTTTTGGCACGAACCCATTTTGTATTCATGTTTGGACGGTTGGCGGGGTGTTTAGATTAGGGACATAGGAACAGGATTGTCGTACGTCATGGCGTCCTACGTTGTTTGGTAAAGGTCCCCCGACCTTTACCCTGGACGTCGTCCAGCTGACAACATCGAATTGGAATGACCTATGAAGGTGTTCGCTTCGCGAAAAGTCTGGTCAGGGGACCAGACTTGAACCCGGTCCGATATCGGATGGCGGGGACGCCATCCGGAACAAGGTTATTGTTCGTCATGGCGTCCTAAGTTGTTCGGTAAAGGTCTCCTGACCTTTACCCTGGACATAGTCCAGCTGTCAACATCGAATTGGAATGACTTATGAAGATATTCGCTTCGTGAAAAGTTTGGTCAGGGGACCAGACTTGAACCCGGTGCGCTAAAGGATGGCGGGGCGTTTAGATTAGGGACATAGGTAACAGGATTATTGTTCGTCACGGTGTCCTAAGTTGTTCGGTAAAGGTCTCCTGACCTTTACCCTGGACGTAGTCCAGTTGTCAATATCGAATTGGAAGGACTTATGAAGGCGTTCGCTTCGCGAAAAGTCTGGTCAGGGGACCAGACTTGAACCCTGTGCGCCAACGGATGGCGCGGACGCCATCCGGAACAGGATTGTTGATTGTCATGGCGTCTTAAGTTGTGCGGTAAAGGTCCCCTGACCTTTACCCTGGACGTAGTCCAGCTGACAACATCGAATGGGATTGACCTATGAAGGTGTTCGCTTCGCGAAAAGTCTGGTCAGGGGACCAGACTTGAACCCGTCCGCCAACGGATGGCGGGGACGCCATCCGGAACAGGATTGTTGATTGTCATGGTGTCCTATCTTGTTTGTCATGGTATCCCTTCCTGTTGGTCATGGCGTCCTCGCCATGACCTTTAAAAAAGATTAGAAATCTCAACATAAACACTTTTTCTTGACAGCTACTATACCCTCCGGTATACTAAAGACATGAGCAATCGACAGCGCATATTAGAGGTGGCGTTGGTGCTATTTGCCAGCCATGGCTACGAAGCCACCGGCGTGCAGGAAATCTGCAACCAAGCCGAAGTAACCAAACCCACGCTCTACCATTACTTCAACAACAAACAGGGCTTACTAGAAAGCATTCTTGAAGAACGCTTCAAGCCTTTTTTGTCTTTGCTCGAAGCGGCGTGTCATTATCGCCGCGACCTGACCTTGAACCTGCAGCGTGTCATTGAAGCTTACTTTCTTTTTGCTTCTCGTGACTTACAGCTTTACCAATTGCTTTTATCCCTGCGCACCGCGCCATCCCGTAGCGAAAGCCGCATGCTCATCAAACCCTGGATTGCCGCGCAAGAAGAGCCCATCATGGCGATGTTCAAAGCCGCGGAGCGCGATCATGGCAACATGCGTGGCCGATCGCGGGCATATATGATTAGCCTCCTTGGCATCATCAACGCCTACGTGCAACAAGCGCTTGAAGACCGCCTGACCTTGGACGATGAACTGGCACAGACGGCGCGCCAGCAGTTTATGCATGGCATCTTCTCATAATATTTTTTTACCTAAAGCACTATACCGAGCGGTATACTTGGAGCCTTATGACCCTTATTAATCAAAACACACTTTTCTATCATATCTACCCCTTGGGTGCCTGTGGCGCGCCGCGACGTAATGACTTTTTCACCAAGCCTGTTCCACGCCTGCGACAAATGCTCGGATGGTTGGATCATATTCAAGCTATGGGCATTAACGCCATTTACCTCGGACCGGTTTTTGAAAGCAGCAGCCATGGCTATGACACCGCCAATTATTATGAGGTTGACCGTCGTTTGGGAACAAACCAGGACTTGCAAGATTTCTCACGGGAGCTCAAAACCCGCAACATGGCTTTGGTTTTGGACGGAGTGTTCAACCATGTAGGACGCGACTTTTGGGCCTTTCGGGATTTACTGGCACATTGTGAAAACGCGCAATGGAAGGATTGGTTTGCCGGTTTGCGCTTTGACCAGCATAGCCCCTTTGGCGATCCCTTTAGCTACGAAGCTTGGAGCGGGCACTTTGATTTGGTCAAGCTAAACCTGGCCAATCCTGCGGTGAAAGAGCATCTCTTTGGCGCGATTAAGATGTGGAAAGAAACTTTTGAAATTGATGGCATTCGCTTGGATGCAGCCGATTCGCTTAGTTTTGACTTTATGCGTGATTTGCGGGTCTTTTGTAATCAGCTCGATCCAAACCTTTGGCTGATGGGCGAGGTCATCCATGGCGATTACCGAAACTGGGCTAATCCCGAAACCCTACACGCCACAACCAACTACGAGCTCTATAAAGGGCTGTGGTCTTCACTCAACGACGGCAACTTTTTTGAGCTGGCATATAGCCTGAATCGCCAGTTTGGGCCTGCGGGTATCTACCTAGACCTGAAGACGCAATACAATTTTGTCGATAACCATGATGTAACGCGCATTCTCAATCAACTGCGTGACCGCGCCCATTTGGGATTGATCCACCTCTTGCTCTATTGTGTGCCTGGCTTACCCTCGGTTTACTATGGCAGCGAATTCGGCTTTGAGGGCATCAAACAAAGCGATGACTGGAACTTGCGTCCACCTTTTGACTTAGCTAATCTGCAAAAAGGCGAGGACCCAGACCTCCGTGATTTAATCAAACGCCTGGCGAATTTACGACAATCTGTCTTACCTTTGCGTGAGGGTGATTACCGTGAACTTGTCGTCAGCGCAAGGCAATTTGCTTTTGCCCGTCAGGCTGGAGATGAACTGGCGGTGGTCCTTGTGAATAGCGGCGCCGAGCCAGCTGAAATCAATCTGCCTTTAAAAGGCTACCAAAATTGGCGTTTTGTGGATGCATTGGATGAAACTTGTACCGTCCATGTCGATGACCAAGGCTTTTTGCGTGTTAAGGTGCCTGCCCATTGGGGACGGGTTTTGGTCAACCGGATTGGCTAGTTTCTTAGATCTGAGCATTCCCGAAGTCTTCATAAACTCTAAATAACTCGATGATATACTTTTTTTATCTTAAACCGTGGCCGTTGGTTTTATAAAACTATCGGTAATCAACCGCTCAGGGAGTTGATATGAAAAGAAAAGTTTTATCCATACTCATTTTATGTTTGGTTTTGTTTAGTTCTGCTTGTACTTAGCCTGGTGTAAAAGAACCAGAAAAAGCCTCAGAACCCACCATGCCAGACACGCAGCCAACGCCAAATGAAGCCAAGACTATGGAAGCAACGCAAACAGAACCGCTTGTGACTCAGGACGAAAACACCGTCCATCCCATCGAGGAAGAGCATGTCGTTATTGATAACGAGAAAGAAGACGGCTATATTGACAATATCATTGTGGTGATAGTGAAGCCCGAGGTCAAGGACGAGGACGTCCTTTCCTGGTTCCCTGGGGAAGACGCCAGCATCGCGGGCCGTTTCCCGCGCCTGCATCAGCTCCAGGTGCGCATCAAACCACGTAATCGTCAGGCGCTCGAGGCTTTAGCGAATGAACTGATGGCGAAAGATCAGGTCCTTTACGCACATTTGGATCTGGCTGGTTCCACGGTGGGCGGAAACAGCATGGCCCGCCAAGCATCAGAGGAAGCGCCCGGTAATGAAGGCGATGATACCTGGCCAGACGCGCCCTCGCAGCAAAAACCAGAAAATGAATGGTGGTATGAGGTCATCAAGCTCAAAGAAGCCCATGCTTATATGCCCAAAGAATTTGTGAAAGTCGCGGTGGTGGATGATGGCTTTGACACCACACATCCTGATTTGAACCTGACTTACATCAGTAAAGAGCAGGAAAACATGAGCAGTCCGCAGGGCCATGGCACGCACGTTGCGGGCATTGTGCAGCAAATCATGCCTGGCGCGCAAATCACGGTTTTGGATTCCTATCGTTTCCCGGGCAAGGTCGAGATGGGGCAGTATGCCACGCAATGCCACCACCTAAAATTTTTGGTTGACCTGGTTGAAGCGGGTATGAAAGTGATCAACTATTCGATGGGGTCAGATATCCCCATGGATGCCAATATTGCCTGGGATGTCGAGTCTTCTTCGATTAATTCGGTCTATATCTGGTTGCTCAAGCAACAAGGGCAGGACTTTATCCTGGTGCAATCAGCTGGGAATAGTGGCTTGGATGTCTATCGCAATGGCTATTTTTCCACCTTGAACGCGGAAAACTGCCTGGGTTCGGAGGTGGTGCGTAAGTCTTTGGGAGTAAGTGATCGTCTTGAAGCCGCGCAAAAAGAGGTTTTTGACAGCATCGTGTTGGTTGGTGCTTTTGAAGAAAAAACGCGCGATGGTAAGTATCCACTCATCCGCAGCAGCAATTATGGCGAAGGCGTCACGATTGTCGCGCCGGGCTATGAAATCCGTAGCGCGGTGCCGGGTGGTTATGAGGTGATGGGCGGCACATCTCAATCTGCGCCGATTGTGGCGGGCGGTTTGGGATTCTTGTGGTCTCTTGATAAAACGCTGACCTCGGATCAAATGAAACAGATTTTGATTAAGACCTCAACAGAAGTAGCGCATGATTTGGTTGAAGGCCGTCCCGCGGATAAACGCCAGACCTATCCGATTTTCAATCTGCTTGAAGCAGTGAAATTTGTGCAGAAAGACGGTTAGAGCTTTTCTTGTTTTGTTTGATGCATGACCATCGCCAGGCATTTTTGCCTGGCTTTTTAATAATGCCATTCGATCAGCCTGACCGGAGGTAGAGACGGGCTCAGCTAAGTTTTTCGATCACCCAATAGTGCGAAAGTCCCAAACGTTGGAGTGGGGTTTTTTCGAGCGCGTATAAAAAGCCGCGCAAAGCCTTGCCCAAGCCGGGACGCCGCTGGATGATGTTGTCGTAGCCACCAAAGACGGTGCGTTGGGTGATGAACTTGACCGGTAGCCCTTTAAAGAGTTTGCGTAAGTCTTTGCGGGTGTAGACTTCAACGTGTGGGGCGAGCTTATCACGCCATTTTCGCGGCAGCCAGTTGACTAAGGGGATGTTGCCGAAGAGGTATTTGCCCTTGCGATAGATGCCATGGGTTTCAAAGGGGTAGCCACGGTTGGGACAGAAAAGCACAATGCGACCGCCAGGTTTGAGCACGCGCACCATTTCGCGAATGGCGAGTTGGTCATCTTGGACGTGTTCGAGCACTTCATGGCTGAGCAAGAGGTCCACGCTGTTGCTGGGCAGAGCCAGATATTCACCGGCACCACAAAAGACATTGGGGGAAAAGGCGCGGGTGTCTTGAACGCGCGGGAATTCGATATCCATTCCAATAATGTGGCCGGAAAGTGGTTCGAGATGTTTGACATACATGCCCACCCCGCAACCATCCACGAAGACGGTGCCTTTCAGGCGATCGCCAGCGGCATCGATAATCATTTTGAGGCGGCGGTCTTGCCCCTCACGCCAAACATGAGAGGGTTCGCCACGCTCGGCGGCTTTTTGGAGGTCATCGGGTACGAATTTTGTGTTCATAGG
>CAZAFJ010000026.1:0-16179 GCA_964484715.1 uncultured Anaerolineaceae bacterium
GAATCCACAAAATATATTTATTTTGCTTAAACACCAAAAAGCGAGGATTGACCTCGCTTCATTGATTTCACGAATGGGCTGAGTTTCAGCCTATGAAAAATTATTTTTCCAGTTTGTTGTAATGTGCCATTAAGCGAGACTTGCGACGCGCGGCATTGTTCTTGTGAATGACACCCTTGCTGGCAGCTTTATCAAGAGCCTTAATTGCCTTGGCAACTTCGACTTTTGATTTTTCAACATCTTCAGCATTGATGGCAACCATTGCCTTGCGCAGGTAAGTGCGAGCGGAACCGCGGTAAACGCGATTGCGAAGTCGCTGAACCTGATTTTGTTTATTTCGCTTAATTTGAGACTTAATATTAGCCAATTCTTCCTCCGTACTGTACTTTCATAGTTACGAACCTTTATTTTACAACATTTTTCGAATCTGTCCAGAGCTAATTTTATCTTTTCTTCACCAAAACAAGGTAGATTCTAAAGAAGCTTCTTCTCAACACTTTACCTTTGTGCCAAAAGAGTATAATTTGAGCCATGGAAGAACTCATCGCCGGGATTCACGCCCACACCATTTTCTCTGACGGTTCGGGAACCCATGCCCAACTCGCCCAAGCCGCCATGAGAGCTGGTTTGGACCTGCTCATCACCACTGACCATAATGTGCTTGTGCAAGGTATTGATGGCTACTTGCAAAAGGGACGTCGCCGTATGCTCCTCCTTGCTGGTGAAGAAGTGCATGACCAAACCCGACAGCCCGGCGGCCAGCACATGTTGGTTTTAGGCGCAAACCGAGAACTCGCCAAATTTGGTTCAGACCCACAACAGCTCATCAATCAAGCCCGTAGTGCCTATGGCCTCAGCTTCATCGCCCACCCCAATGACATTCCTTTGCCTTTTTCCGGTGAGAAAGGCTTCCCTTGGACGGACTGGAACATCACAGGCTTTACTGGCATCGAGCTCTGGAACCAACTCAGCGAGTTCAAAGACCGCTCACCAAGCTGGCCAAAAGCTTTGTTCCATGTACTTTTCCCGTCCTTCTTCCCTCTTGGTCCGACCCAAGCCACGCTCGACCTCTGGGACCACTTACTCCTCTCCAAAACGCACCCGGTGGTTGCTATTGCGGGTGTAGATGCGCATGCCAATAAAAAGCATCTGGGTCCTTTTTCCAAGAGGATATTCCCTTACGAATGGCATTTCAAAAGCCTGCGAACGCACATCCTGACCCCCAAAAAACTGACCGGTGAATTAAACCCCGACCGTCAAATGGTTTGGGATGCCCTCCGACAAGGGCATTGCTACATCGGGTATGACTTACCACACCCTACCAATGGCTTCCGCTTCACTTGCAACACCGAGGATGGCTTATTCTGGATGGGAGACACCGTTTCGGCGCGCTCTGGCCTCACATTTCAGGCACGGTTACCCCTTCGCACGCATGTACGCCTCATCAAAGATGGCAAGATCGTCAAAGAGCACTACGACCGGGAAGTTTTGACACATATCACTACGGAACCAGGTATCTATCGTGTTGAAGTCTTTATCGACTACCACAATCGCCATCGAGCCTGGATCTTCAGCAACCCCATATACGCCACGTTTTAACATTCTCCGCTTTAGGCAAGGCTGGGCTATTTCATTGGTATAATTTAAGCGGAGTTTTAATGAGCACTTTTCTGGAAACGATCGAAAAGAAAATTCAATCCCTGCTTGAAGACGGACTCGACCGCCTATTACACCCCGGTGCGTCCCATTCCGTTAGCGCGCAAGTGCTCAAACTCATCCAAGACAACATTCGCCAGGAAAAACCCCGCTTTGGCTTGGGCTCGCATCAAAAGTTCGCCCCAGACCTGATTACCCTCTTTGTGCCCGTCGAACGTTGGGACGCCTGGCAAAGCATGCGCCCCACTCTCCAGGATGTCGCCAAGGAAATAGAAACCAGCTTCACCAAAGAAGGCTTCCGTTTTGAGCATCACCCCCGCATCCAACTTCGCGCGTCAGAACATTTGGACCTGGATAAAATCGATGTGGCAACCTCCTACCAACGCGAAATCGAAGAGACCGGCCAAACTTCCTTGCTCGAGATGCAATCCAACCCTTCAGCTTTTGTTCCCCCACCAGGTGCCTGCTTCATCCTCAATGGAAAAGACACCCTAAAACTCGATAAAGCCTTCGTCCACATTGGACGTCATAGCAATAATGACATCGTTATTCAGGACCCAATGGTCTCGCGCGATCATCTGCAACTACGCGCCCAAAGAGGCCGTTATCTGCTTTTTGACCTCAGTAGCACCGGCGGAACCACCATCAATGGCCAAAAAGTCCACAATGCCATCCTGAAACCCGGCGATGTCGTTCGCATCGGCCAAACTATCCTCATTTACAACCAGGATTTACCCGAATCCACAACTAAAACGATTGTGAGCAAAGCAGACTGATGACACCTTTAGCCGGCATTATCTTACGTGTTTTATCCATGATTATGCTCTACGGTTTCCTGGGCATAGCCATTTGGATGCTCTGGCGAGCGGTTTCCGCCAAGGAAGCCAGTACGGGACGCTCCGCGATCCCAAGCCTCTCACTGGTCAGTGACGAAGATGGTCAGCGCGTTGAACTCAGCTTCACTAGTCAGGAAGTAACCATCGGACGCAGCCCGGAATGTGACTTCACCCTGGATGACCACACTGTGTCTGCCCGTCATGGTCGCCTAAACTATCATCTCAACCAATGGTGGTATGAGGACCTCAAATCGACCAACGGCTCCTTTTTACAAGGTATGCGCATCGAAGAACCCATCGTTATCAAAGATGGTGACGAAATCGTTTTTGGCGACGTCTTCGTCAGTGTTTTTATTAAACCAATCGAAAAATCAAAGTAGAGGTAACTATGTCAGACGAAATTTTATTCGGCATCATTGGAGGATCCGGTCTTTATGGCTTTGAAGGATTAAAAAACATCGAGACCATTGAAGTTGAGACCCCCTTTGGCAAACCTTCATCACCCATCGTGATTGGTGAGGTGCAAGGCCAAAAACTGGCATTCTTAGCCCGCCATGGCATTGGACACATCTATTCCCCCAGCGAAGTCAATTACCGTGCGAATATTTGGGCATTTAAGTCCCTGGGTATCCGAGCCATCGTGAGTGTGAGCGCAGTTGGCTCTTTGCGTGAAGACTACGCGCCTGGCCACATCATCATCCCCGACCAGGTTTACGACAACACCAAAGAACGCGAACGCAGTTTCTTTGGTGAGGGTATGGTGGTACATGTCAGCCCTGCCGATCCCTTTTGCCCCTGCCTGAGCCAACTCATGCTCAAAGCCTTGCGGGAACAAGATGCGGTGGTGCACGAAGGTGGCACCTTAATCACCATTGAAGGGCCCCGTTTTAGTACCCGCGGCGAATCAGAAACCTTCCGCAAATGGGGCATGTCTTTGGTGGGCATGACCGCTACGCCCGAAGTCTTTTTGGCCCGTGAAGCGGAAATGTGTTATACCACCATGGCACATGTTACCGATTATGACTGCTGGCACATCAGCGAAGAGCCTGTGACCGTCGAAATGGTCATCAACACCTTACGCAAAAACACGGCAACCGCGCAAAAAGCTATCGTACGCTTGGTTGAACTCTTGACCCAAGCACATCAAGAAGGCATGAACTGCTATTGCTCTTGTGACTCCGCGCTTGAAACTGCTTTCATCACCAATCCAAACCACATTTCGGAGGAGATGAAGGAAAAGCTACAACTCTTGACAGGAAAATACTTCAGCTAAACCTATGAACGCCCTCGCCAAAACCAAGCGTCAGCCCAGCTTAATGCTCTTTGGGATTCTTTTCGTGGCTTTCTATGCCCTGGCGTTATCACTCGCGCCAGCAATTCGCAGCCATCTCCCTGGGTTGAGTGTGCAATGGCGTTATTTCATTCCGCTAGCGGCATGGTTGCTTGGTGCCTTTAGCCTGAATAATGCGGTAAAACGCTATCTGCCCAACCGCGACCCATGGATTTTTCCTGTGGTCATGGTTTTATGTGGCTGGGGTTTGCTCACAGTATGGCGGCTTTCGCCTACCTTAGGTCAAAAGCAAATCATTTGGTTTTTACTGTCTTGTGGTCTTTTTTACATTGGCTTACGACAAAAAGAACTCATCACGAGGCTCAAAAGGTATAAATATGTCTGGCTCTTCCTAGGATTGCTCCTGATTGGGCTCACTTTCTTTATCGGTGTCAATCCGAGTGGCGCTGGACCCGCGCGTTGGTTACATGCTTTTGGGGTCTTCTTCCAGCCATCTGAACCTTTAAAGCTTTTGATGCTGGTCTATCTGTCAGCCTTTTTTGCTGACCAAATCAAACCCAACAGCACCCTCATCTCTAGCATCTTGCCAACCTTGATCATCATCACCGTTACCGGTGTCTTACTGATGAACCAACGGGACCTGGGCACTGCCTTGCTCTTTTTAGGCTTCTACATCTTGATGATTGCTGTCAGCACAAACAGCCGGAAGTTTTTGTGGATTGTGCCGGTTTTGGCGATCGCCATCGTTGTCGCTGGATATTTCACGCTTGATATCGTCAAAACCCGCGTCGACATTTGGCTAAACCCCTGGCTCAACACCTCTGGCAGCTCATACCAGATTGCTCAGGCGCAAATTGCTGTCGCTTCAGGTGGTCTATTTGGATCAGGCCCAGGCTTAGGCAGCCCCAATATCGTTCCTGTGGCAGCTTCAGACTTCGTTTACACTGCCATAGCCGAAGAAACTGGCTTATTTGGCACTGCTGCTCTCCTGCTCTTTTTTGCAATCATTATCCTGCGCGGAATTAATGTCGCGCTAAGCTCCAAAACAACCTATGGGCGCTACCTGGCCTTTGGCATATCTAGCCTGTTTGCCCTGCAAAGCCTTTGGATCATCAGTGGCAATCTGGGCATCTTGCCCCTCACAGGTGTCACCCTACCCTTCATGTCCTATGGAGGGTCCTCAATGGTCATCAGCTTGTTGTCTATCTTGATTTTGCTCAAAATCAGCGCAGACACCAGCGCTATTGCCCTACCCGCAACGACTCGCAAACCTTACCATCGCATTGCCATCATAATTCTGGTTGTTTTTGTCTTTGTCATCGGCTGGAACAGCTACCTATCTGTCTTCAAACGCGACAAGATTGTTTCAAAAGCTGAAAACCCAAGGTGGTCCATTGATGACCGCTATTCTCCCTTGGGTAAAATAACGGACCAAAGCGGCCAAGTCATCGTGCGCACCGTAGGCGTGCCGGGTGATTACGAACGTGAATTACTCGTCCCCAATTTGAGTACAACCGTTGGCTACACGAATGCCTTGCTGGGCAAAACCGGGCTAGAACGCAGCCTTTACCCTTACCTGCGCGGGACGAACAGTCGCTCGCCAAAAATAATCAACCAACATCAGGTACTTTACAATCAGTCCCCACCCGGAGCTGATGTCAAACTCAATATCATTGTCGAACTACAAAACCTGGCTGCTGAACTCCTGGGCAAAGAAAAAGGCGCCATCGTCCTCATCCATGCCCAAACCGGCGAAGTTTACGCCATGGTATCAAACCCTTATTTTGATGCGAGTACCATCGTCGACGATTGGGAAACCTGGCGCGAAGATGAAAACGCACCCTTGCTCAATCGAACCACCCAAGGCTCTTACCCACTTGGAACGCTAACAAACGCCCTTGCCATCAGTGCTTATTGGGAACAACAAGGCGATGCTAATCTAAATGTGCCTATCTATGATGCCACCAGCGACTTTTATTGTTCGAAAGCAATGCGCCAAAGTGGCGAATTTACCGGCATCCAACACGGATGCGAAGCGACAACAGGCGACCTACTCAGGATTAACAACCCGATGAGTCTCGTTAACCAACTCGAAAAATTTGGCGTTTACAGCTTACCTACGTTCTCATTGGAGCAGGCTCAGGCTTCCAAACGACCAGAAGATGAAGATCTCGATCAGTTGCGCATGTTAATCCCAGAAACAAAGGTCAGCCCCTTACAGATGGCACTGGTCGCGGCAAGCATCACCAACGATGGCACCCAAATCTCCCCACGCTTGGTAAACGCCTATCAGGCTGAAGATGGGACGTGGAAAAGCATCCCCGAACCCAGTCGAGAAAAACCTGTGCTCACCGAACGGGTAGCAAGCACCGTGCGAAAGCTTTTCAGTAAAGAAACGCAAGCCTATTGGTACGCTATGGGTCACAGCCTTTTGGAAGATGACGAAGTGATTACCTGGTACATAGGCGGGACAAATGAAGCCTGGTCCGCCACACCTCTCGCGATTGCCATCGCGATTGAGGGCAATAACGCGCCTTTGGCATACAAAATAGCCGAGAACCTACTGATCCCACAATCGGAATAGCAAACTCCCGGCTATCTATAGCAAACAATTCTTTTTTACAAGTTGACCCGTAAGAACTTACGTTTACCAACCTGTAACACGCCTGGCTGATCGACCGCTTGGTTTGGATCACCAACCGTAACGCCATCAAATTTGACACCTTGCTGCGAGATGACCCGGCGGCCCTCACTGCGGCTACCCACCAGACCCTGATCCACAATCACATCCAAAACGGTGTGAGCGCCAGCTTCAAGTTGGACTTCTGGAATCTCATCCGGAATATCACCCTTTTGGAAGGTGGTCACAAAGTGGTGTTCAGCCTCATCAGCCAAAGACTCATCGTAAAAGGCAGCAGTAATTGCGTATGCCAATTTCATCTTGGCATCACGGGGATGGATAGCCCCACTCTCCAAAGCGCCAAGGAAAGCATATAACTCTTGCTGGTTCCATTTGGTGACCAATTTGGCGTACACGGGCATCACATGATCTGGAATGCTCATCACCTTGCCATACATGTCCTCAGCCGTGGTGTAAATGGGAATATAGTTCCCCAAGGACTTGCTCATCTTCTGCTCACCATCCGTGCCCGGAATAAGTGGCATCAAAATAGCAATGTTAGGACGTTGTCCATAACTCTGCATCACTTTTCGCGAAGCGGTAAGCACATTAAAGAGCTGGTCGGTACCACCAACTTGCACATCCACGTCCAGATAGTGAGCGTCAAAACCCTGAGTAATGGGGTAAAGCATTTCATGCAAGTAAATTGGCTCGTTGGCTTCCCAGCGCTTGTGCAAACCTTCGCGGTTTAACATTTGCTGAACCGTAAAGTTGGTCAAAATCTGAAAAACTTCTTTGTAAGGGATGTCGTTCAGCCAATCACCGTTATAAACAACCTTGGTTTTTTCTCGGTCCAAAACCCTGAATGCCTGTTCCTGATAGGTTCGGGCATTTTCCATGACTTCGTCTAAAGTCGCCAATGGTCGGGATTTATCACGCGCTGATGGGTCACCAATCAAAGCAGTAAAAGAGCCGATGACAAAGAAGACATCGTGGCCCAGTTCCTGGAATTGTGCCAATTTGCGTAAAGGCACGGTATGCCCCAGATGTAAGTCAGAGGATGTCGGGTCAAAGCCACAATAAACCTTGAGTGGCACACCTGTCTTTTCCGATTCAACCAAGCGTTCGCGTAGCTCGTTGGCCATCGCGTCAAAAACCTGTTGGTCGCCATATTCAGCGCCTCGCATCAGATAATTTAGTTGCTCATCAATGTTCATTGCATCCTCCATCGTATTGACCCTTTTATTCAGCGTCAGGTCAGTGTTATCTTGGGCTAAATTCTACCACTAAGTTCTGTGAAAGAGAAAATGCCACCGAGGTATCCTGGGTGGCATTGTGTGAGTTCCTTTTAGGCAGACTTTTAGGCTTCTGGCTTGCCTTCTTCCGTGGAATCGGCATCTGGGATCACGGTTTCTTCAATCGTCTCAACGAGCTCATCAGCATCTTCACTGATTTTAGCTTCAGTTTCTTCGGCTAAGCTTTCTACCGTATCAACCGTTTCGCTCACTTCAGCATCCAAACGATCCAGCTCTGCGACTTCTTCAACCAGTTCTTCATCCACAGCTTCTTCCAAAGCTTCACCATCTAAAACAGCTTCGTCGACGAGCATTTCTGCGGTTTCTTCTTCTTGTTTGGGTTTTAAGATGGTATGGCGCAGGATGAGGGCGATAATCGCCAAAATCATGACCACTAACATAACCGTTTGGTTAATATTAATCCCGCTCTTGGTTAAGGAAGGTACCAGGCGCACAAATTCCAAGCCAAATCGAATGGCAGGATAGAAAACAAGGTACAACAATATGAGGTCGCCCTTATAAAGCTTCTTCTTACAAACCCGGCTGATGATGAGCAGCAAAATGCCCGCCAAGGTATTCAAGATAAATTCATACAAGAACAATGGATGGTAACGCTCAATCAGCTCAAAGCCAGGAATGCGATACAGAGGGTCAATTTTTATGGCCCATGGGAGATTGCTTGGTCTGCCGTATAGCTCTTGGTTGATGAAGTTACCCCAACGTCCGATGCCTTGACCAATCAGTAAGCCCGGGGCGATATAATCCGCCCACTCCGCAAAGTTGAGCTTCTTTACCTTCGTATAAAGCCACAAGGCAATCGCGCCACCAATGACACCGCCGGGAATACCCAAGCCACCTTTCCAGATTTGAAGGATTTTAATTGGGTCTTCAAAGTAGGAAGCGGTTGTACCATCATAAACGCCGGGCGTAAAAACATGCCATAAACGTGCGCCAATGATGCCACCAATTAACAACCATGGCATAAGGTCAACGATAACTTCTGAGTCGCGCCCATTCTTTCTGGCTTGCCAGGCGGCTATGATAGCCGCAACAATCGCACCCAAGATGATGAGTAACGCATAATAATGAATGTTAAATTTCCAAATACTAAAACCTAAACGAGGATCCATATTTACCCTTTCTAATCCAGCTCTTCAGCTGTGAGATTGGCTTGTTTTCTGACCGCGGAAAGCCTGAGCAGCGCGGTCAAATGCGCCAGGACTGCAATTATACCAAGAGCGATAGGCACAATGCCAAATAAAAGCCCGACAATCATGACAATTGCGCGTTCCACACGGGTCATCACGCCAACCTTGGCTTCAAAACCCAAGGCTTCCGCTCTGGCTCGGGCATAAGAGACCATTACCGCCCCACTCGCAGCGGCAAAGCAAAGCATAACACCTAACAAATCGTTTTGCGTGGTGTACCAATACAAAATGCCGGCGTAAACGAACAACTCATCATAACGATCAATGAAAGAATCCAAAAATGCGCCGAATTTAGAACATTTGCCACTCAATCTTGCCATGGTGCCGTCTACAGCATCCAATGGTGCCATGAGCAAAAGGGTCACACCAGCCCAAAGCGGATAGCCTAAGGCGACCAAAACACCTGCCCCAATGCTCCCCAACAAGCCTAAAACGGTCACACTATTGGCGGTCAATCCAACCTTCATAAAAAGTTTGGCGACCGCCTCTAAAACGCCTTTAAACATGCCTCGAAGCTTGACTTCGAGGCTAAACTTTTCTTTTTTCTTCGTTTCCATGGATTATTCTTCGTCGCTTTCGTTTGCGTTGAAATCACTTTCTTCTTCTAAAATTTCACGCTCCCGGCCTCCACTTTGCGCGGGACCGATTACACCACGGGCTTCGAGCTGGTCAATCAGCCAGGCCGCTTTTGGATAACCTATGCGCAGCTGTCGTTGCAGGAAAGAGGCACTGGCGCGCTTTTGTTTTCGTACCAGCGCAATGGCTTCTGTGATGATACCCTCATCACTGTCCTTTTCACTTTCTTCAAGAACAATGGCCTCCCAAGGGGCTTCTTCTTCCTCTTCTTCGGCAGTTTGGACAGACCCAACCATTGTTTCGGTCGGCTTTTCAAATGCCTCTACGGGGATGGATTGCTTTTCGATCACCCCATTTTTCGCCCACCAGTCCAAAACATTTTGGATTTCCTTATCACTGACCATCGCGCCTTGCGCACGTTGCGGGATACCGGTGCGTGGGTGCAAGAAGAGCAGGTCACCTTTGCCAAGCAAGGTTTCTGCGCCATTGGCATCTAAAATGATGCGCGAATCGGTTGAACTCGCCACAGTAAAGGCAATACGGGTCGGGAAGTTGGCTTTAATCAAGCCGGTAATGACATCCGTGCTGGGACGTTGTGTTGCCACAACCAGGTGCATCCCAACCGCACGTGCTTTTTGAGCCAGGCGCACGAGAGCCGTCTCAGTTTCCTCACGCGCGCTCATCATCAAATCCGCCAATTCGTCAATCAAAATCACGACGCGCGGCATGATTTCTTTGCCGCTTTTGCGCATGCGATTGTTGTAGGCATCCAGATTACGCGCCTGAACCTTCTCGAGCTTCTGGTAACGTACATCCATCTCGGTTGTCGCCCAACGCAAAACCGCCATGATGCGATCGGTGTTGGTCTCCACTTGGCCAAAGAGATGGGGCAAGCCATTGAAGCGATTGAGCTCCACACGCTTGGGGTCAATCATCACCAGTTTGAGTTCATCAGGGTGGTTGTTCATTACCAGGCTCAAGGTAATCGCTTGAATACACACGGATTTACCCGAGTTGGTTGTGCCCGCAATCAACAAATGGGGCATGCTTGAAAGGTCAGAAATGACCGGCAAGCCGGATACATCCCGCCCCAAAGGCAACACCAAAGGACCTTTCATTGATAAAAACTCCGGCGATTCAAGCAAAGAGCGCAAGCGCACTGTGCTGACTTCGCTGTTCGGCACCTCGACGCCCACGTAAGACTCACCTGGGACAGGCGCTTCAATGCGCAAACGTTCGGCCTTTAGAGCCAAGGCAAGATCACGCGAGAGGGTTGAAATTTGCGAAATGCGCACTTTATGTTTTTCATCACCCGCTTTGTCCAAATAACCCGGCTCCACCGCGTATTGGGTCACAGTTGGACCTACCCGGTAACCAATCACCCTGGCAGGCACACCAAATTCTTCCAGCGTTTTTTCGAGCAAACCAGCATTCATGTTTATCGTCGCCTGATTGGCGGCAACCATTTTCTCAACCGCTAAAAGATTGAGTGGCGGTAATTCACCAGACCGTTCGGCCACATTGCTTTGAACTTTATGCCGTGCGCTTCGAGTCGACGGACGCAATACGGTTACTTTTTCTTGAGCTGCTTTTTCCTTGATGACAGGGGCGCTTGCTTCTGCCTTACGAGGTCTGATTACCGTTTCAGTAAAGACTTCTTCAACAGGCTCTTCAACTTTTTCAGGTAAAGCCAGGGTTTCTTCTTGCATAGGCAAAGCTTCGCGGTTCCATCTTTCCATGGATGGCAACTGCTTTAGACCGGCTTTACGTGCCGCCCATCGCTCCAGATTGTGTAGCTGGTTGGAGCCATAAAGGAATAAAACCAAACTTAAAGCCAACAAAACGAGCCCTGCTCCCACACGTCCCAAGACATTGACCAACAAAATGGAGAGACCAAAGCCAACGATCCCACCAACACTCAAACCAGCGCGAATCTTACTCACCGCCTCAGCAAGTGACCCTGACATATCAATGAAACAAGAAAAAACACCTAAAAGCAGAAAGAAAGAGAGCTCGAGCAACAGGACCCGGGTAATCTTGACATGCTTAGCCTCGCTCTTGCGCCAAAGCAAAAGTGATGCTCCCGCGACCAGAACCGCGAGCGCCACAAAAAAGCGACCAATCCCAAAACTTTGCTTGAGGATCATCACAAGTGGCGTGATAAAACCGCCCTTCGTCAAGCCCAAAACAGCTAAAAGCAACACAGCACCGAAGGCCAATAAAAGAATACCCAATAAGTCCTGGGCAAACTTTAGCGGCTTATTTTCCGCGCCGTTTGGCTTTTCACTCGGGATATCACGTCTTTGGATGAACTGAAATCCCTGACCGGGTGAGATGATTTGTTGTCGTTTGTTTTGTGTTGATTCTGCTTGAGTCACAATAATACTCCATCCTATGATAGCTCTTGGTTCATATGATGCACTATTCGTGCCAAAAACTCGTCAAAAGGCGCGTTTTACGGGAAAACAGCCACACAATTAGGAGCTATTCGGAGTATTCAGCTTCCATTTCAATCAGGATTTGGGTGATATTTTCAAGCGCGACACGTTGCTTGCGGTAAAGGTCAGCTTCAGAAATAGACAGTCGGCGTGCGACCTCTCTCACCTTTTCACCCTGCACAAATTTGAGTTCTAAAATATTGTAAAGAATCCAATCACTGGTGTATTTGCGCTCCCCTTCCGGGCGCATGTTCTCAATGGCAGTTTTTAAGGCAGCGCGTAAGGCATTAATACGATTGCCCTCATTGGCTTCCAATGTCGCATCCACTAATTTGAACTGCAAAAGGGGATTGTTGGTTAGCTTTGGACCACCCCAATAATGCGTCATCGCGTCACGAACCCAGGCAAACATTTCAGGATTGGCTTCGCGCACACTGCTTTGGTACAAACTTTGGCGGTCGTAACTGGTTCGCGCGCGCAAATCCTGGATATAGTCCACTTCTGATTGCAAGCTCGCCATCGCGTCAATCACATGCGTTTGAAGATGTCGGTCCATCAAAGCCATACTGGCTCGCTCTGTCAGGATTTTGACCGCATCAAGCGCTTCAGGGTCCAAATCCTCGGCCGGCTTGGCAAATCCACAAATCCCCAGGAATTGGATGTTCTCAGTATCAATGGCATGATCTAATGGGACCAGGAAAACCTCGCCCCACGCCAAAAGTTCTTTATCACCATTCAAGGTTTTTTTGATGTTTTCAATCGCGCTTTCAGCCATGGGTACATTCGCCAAGACGCTCTTATCGCCAGCATGCACCACTCTGTCAAATTTTTCACCTTCGAGTATGGCAATAAAACAGCCTGGGCTTTGCAACCTGTCGCATATCGAGGCGACAATCGTTTCCAGGAATTGATCGAGGTCTTTCTTAGTCAACATGCGATCTTGCAAACTTTGAATTAGCTCCAAGTCTCCCCGGTCCTCACCGCGGAACAAAACTTGTTCAAGACGAGGCGAAAAGACATTAATCAAATACTGCAGGGTGAGCATGGTTGCCACCATAATCACCGGAATATACTCGTTATATGGGTCGCCCATGCTCAGCCCATAACGCCTGACCATGGTTGTCAGTGCTAATACGACGGCTGCCACAAAGGGTCCGCGTAACAACCAGCGAAAGAGGCGGCTCTTGATCGCACGATCGGTCCAGCGCAATCCAAAAAATGAAACGACATAAGCCATCACAATTAAGGTGGGAATAGTCAGTGCCGCGCCAGTGATCGAAGTTAACCAAAAGAAATCCGGATGCGCAGCTAAAAAGGCATTGCCATGGAATAAAAAGATAATGCTTGTCAAAGCCGGCACAGCCGCGCCAGCCAACAAGTAATACAAGCGCCGTCTGCTGGTCGTAGTGACACTACGCCGAGTAGCCCGGATGAGGTTCGTGCTTGCCAGGAACATCACCAAGAGGTAAAACCAGCCCACCCAATAGGTGACTTGATTGCGTTCCAGGTAAAACATGGGTGCTTTAATTTTTGCCAAACCGCCTATCGTGATGCCAAACCAAACCAAAATCGCTAAAACAAAACTGATGCCATAAACCGCATAAACTACTTTTCTTCGTCGTCCACGACTGGGTCTGCCGGTAAGTGTCAACACCACATCTGAAAAATGCAAATAAACCGCAGGTAAAACCACTAAGCCTGTCCATTTAAGCTGGAGCCATATTTGGGTAATATGTTCTTGGTTGGATATGGCGGCGATCGTTTCACTGGAGTAAATCAGCACCACACAAATCAAAATCAGTCCGAAAGTTTGAGCAATTCGGTCACGCCAATTAAAGCCCAAAGCATACATAAACAGGGCGATTGCCGTAATGGTTACCCCTGCGGTCAATATTTGATTGAGGGTCTCCAACACGACTGTGAGGTTGACGACAACGGTTCTAAACAGCAAGTTTAGCCAATCCTTTTCTCAAAAAATACAGCGGGGTCTTGGTTAGGGAAATATTGTTGCATAAAGCCGCTCATTGCGTAGCCACATTTTTGCACCAAGCGCACCATGGGGTCGTTGCGTAAAGGCACATCCAATAAAACGCGATTGTATTTATTGCTTTGCGCCCAGGTTTCACAAACCGCCAACATCGCTGTGGCGATGCCATTGCGGCGTGCATCATTCAACACGACCAAATCGGTCACGCGCACGGTTTTAGGCAGGCTATGCACATCCAATACCATGTAACCCAAGAGGTGTTCCTCGACCGTACCCACAAAAACCATATCCGCCGCACGCCAGTGCTCAACCATTGTTTCGCGTTCACGTGGATAAGGCAAATTAACTTCACGGGGTAAACGAATCCGCAGAAAATTAAATTGCGAGCTGTTTTCTTCGTGACGAATCTCTTGTTTGTAAGCGTGACGGCTCGTCACATGATGTTCAAAATCAAGCATCTGCTCAAAATAACTTTCATCAGCCAGGAATATGTTTAGTTTTGCCATTTCTCCTCATTCGTTCACTACCCTTCGTCCTTCGGATCGATATGGATAACAATGATACACACATCCGATTCAAGACCTTGATTATCCAAAGCGGTCAGACGTACTAAATAAGGGCCTGGTAGCAGTTCATTGGTATACCAGTTACCAATACTTTCTTCAATTTTAACCCCACTTCCAGCAGAAATGGTCTGCCAATTGGGTTCGCCCATTGTGGAATAGTCAAACTGATAAGACCCTAAACTAGGGGTGTTTACTGTACCTTCAAAACGCACGACACCTTTGGCATGGTCGTTATGTTTAGGGTCAGTAATTTCCAGAACACCAGCCACACAGTTGGTATCCAAACCTTCAACTTCGGCTTGTGGATAAGGCGTAGGGGTTGGCGTGGCATCTTCAGGCACTTCAATTGAAGCTGGATCCAGGGTATAGGTCGGTGTTGAAAGCTTATCAATCGTCGCAGTTGCATATGTTGGGGCTTGCTCAAGCTCTCCAACCAAGATCGTGGCAATGACAAACTCCCCAGCAGTCAACAAGCCCACTAAAAAGAGCACGGTCGCGGCTTTGACCATATTGCGCTGGCCCGCTTCACGTTCCAAACCATAAACCGCTTTTTGTTTTTCTTCGTACGCCAAAAAAAAGCGGCGAAAAAAGATAACCGCTACAACGCCCAGAATAATGTAAATAGGCGTCTCAAATTCAGCCAAAAACCGAATGACTGATTCCATCTTGTTCTATTGAACGGGCAGTTTACATCCGCCCGACCACCGTCCGTACGATCTTCATCAATTTGGGTGCGATGATATCGCCGGTTTCAAGGACCTCTTCATGGGTTGCTTTATTGGTTCCATCGGGGTCAATTTTATTGGTAATTGTCGAAATACCCAGGATACGCATGCCACCATGTTTGGCAACAATCGCCTCAGGCACGGTAGACATACCCACTGCATCCACACCGACCAGCTTCAAAAAGCGGCAATCGGTAGGTGTTTCAAAAGTCGGGCCAGAAAGGCAAACATAAACGCCTTCGTGCATGGGGATGCCCAACTCCTGGCCGGCTTCACGGGTCAGTTTGATATATTCGGGGTCGTAAACCTGGCTCATATCCGGGAAACGGGTTCCAAATTCATCCAAATTGGGGCCGCGCAATGGGTTCTCACCAGCCATTGGCAGAAGCGCCAAATGGTCAGTAATGATCATCAAATCACCCGCCATAAAGCTATCGCGCAAACCACCGGCAGCATTGGTAACAATAAGTTTCTTGATGCCCAAGCGTTGCATCACACGGATAGGTAAGCCAATTTGTGAGATGTTGTGTCCCTCGTAAAAATGGGTCCGCCCTTGTAAAACGAGCACTTTTTTACCTTCCAGCTCGCCAATAACCAAGCGACCTTTATGGCCAGGCACCGTCGAAACAGGCCAATGTGGCAGTTCTCGGGTTGGGATAATGGTCGGATTTTCAACAGAGTCAGCCAGCTCACCAAGACCAGAGCCAAGGATAAGCGCGATTTCAGGGTGGATGTCGGTTCGCGCGCGAATGGCATCGGTAGCTGCGTCAATTTGTTCGATCGTAATGAATTTTGACATAGTCATCTCCTGTCAGTTAATACGTTGATTATATCATTGATAGTCGGGCAGATTTTTGCATAGCCGTTCAATCAACCCTATTTAACGAAAAATCTCCTTGTGGAAGGAGATTAATCTGACTGTTATTTTCTAAATGGCGAGACTGGGATTTGAACCCAGAACCAATGGCTTATGAGTCCACT
>CAZAFJ010000027.1:0-15754 GCA_964484715.1 uncultured Anaerolineaceae bacterium
TGCCATTGGGAAAAACAACCAGTTCTTCAAGTTGCACCAGAGGCAAACCGCTCAAAGTTGCCACACCGTTACCCACATGTTGCACCGTGCCTACACTCTTGAAAAGCAGGCGATGCTGGGTTTTTACTGCGGACTCTTCGAGCTCTTTTAATAAATAATGCGTGCGCAATGAACGCGGTTGCGGACCAACTTTGGAGTAAACACGATCCACCGAAGCATCAGTGAATTCAAGCGTGGCAACCCGCAAAGGGTCATCTTGAGCAAGACGTTCTGTAAATTGCGCCAGTATTGCTTGGGTCCTTGCGTCCAGATCAGTCATTTTCTTCCATGGTAAAGGTTTCAAGCGATTTGGTAACGTCATCGCGCAGGTTTTCGAGTTGCGCCAGCAGGCTGTTGTCCATCACAATATCCCCAACGTGCGCTTTAACGCCGGCGATTAAGTTGGAATCGATGATGATGTTCAGGTCAACCTCTTTATCAGCCAAGGCGTAAAAAGTGTTCAACATTTTGGCATGTTCTTGCGGTGTGGGTTCAAAAGGCAGGGTAACGTCAATGGTTGCCGAGCGCGTTGCTAAAGCGTCGCGAATGTTTTGCACGGTGCGCATATCGGTTTTACCCAGGTTCCACACTGTTTGGTGCAAATCTTCCAGCAAACCATCGTGCACAGCTTTTGGCGTAACCGAGCGCAAAGTTTGGTTGGAGATGTTCAAAACCGTGTCAACCAGCTCCACTTGGTTCTTTTTAATGTCGATGGCTTGTTCTTTGCGTGCCTCTTGCACAGCATTGAGCATAATTTGGTCAGCCTGTTGACGGGTTGCTTCAAGCAACTCGTTTTGCAAAACCTGACTTGCCGCGTAAGCTTCATCCGTTATGACTTGAACTTCCTGATCCAAATTGTTAAGCCGGTCTTCAATTTCCCGCAGCGTTTCAGCAGCTGCCTGGCGATCACGTTCGAGCGCGGCTTTGTTTGCCGCCTTCTCAATCGCCCTGGCTTCAGCGCGTTTGGTCATCGGCTTAAAAACCAGGAAGTAAAGCACCACGGTGATAACCAAAAAGTTGACAATCTCCCAGATAATGGTGCTAAGCTTTATGTCAAGCATGGTTTAGCCTCCAAAGAAGCGTGTCACCAAGGGGTTGGCAAACAAAAGCACCAAGACAATCAGCAAAACATAAATTGAACCGGTTTCAATCAGCGCCATTGAGATGAGCATGGTCGTGCGGATTTGAGGCGCTGCCTCAGGTTGGCGTGCGATACCTTCCAATGCTTTCTCGGCTGCCTTGCCTTGCATCCATGTGGGGATCATCGTACCAATCATGATAGTGATGCCAGCTACGATGGTCGTAACGATGGTGATGAGAGAGCCGCTATCTAGATTTCCCATTCTTTAATTCCTTTCTTTGTTTCCTTAAGGCTTTTTTGGCGCGCCGCTTGGCCGCCTTTTCCTCTTTCATTTTGATATCTTCCTCATTTATTTCAACGGCGGACGAAATAAACAGCGCCGCCAAAGTGGTGATGACGTAAGCTTGCAAAACGCTGGAGATACTCGAAATCGCAGTCATCGCCACCGGTAAAAACATGGGGATAATTGAAAAAACAATTGCCACAATCAAATCGCCACTCAGAACATTGCCAAAAAGGCGCAAAGAGAGCGAAAGTGTGCGACTGAGTTGCCCAATCAGTTCGATGGGGAACATGTAAATCGGGCTGGCAAATTCTTTTAAATAATTCCAAACGCCCTTGGTGCGCATGCCATAGATATGCACAGAAAAGACCACAATAATGGCAAGTGCCAGGGTGGTGTTGATATCTGCGGTGGGTGATTTCATGCCCGGGATGATTGAGATCAGGTTTGCCATCAGCACAAAAATCATCAAACTGCCTAAAACCGGAATGTAGGGATGCAAATCGTCCACATCCATGGCATCATCCACCACGCCAATCACCATTTCCAGAATCATTTCAAGCAAATTAGGCTTCAATAATTTTAGGATGAGCACAATGGCGATTAATATTGCCATGGTGATCCAGGTAAAAACCACCGTGTCGCTAACCACCATGCCCAAAATCTGGAAAGTTTTTTGCTCAAACATTTTCTTCCACCTTACTTTCCGTCACAAGCTTTACCTCGCTTTTTGCGCTTTGTTTATGATGCCAGACCGCCAAAATCCAAGTAGCGAGGGTTAAGGCAACAATAAAGGTTACCGCGTACCAAACATTCCAAAGCACGGCACCAAAGAGCAAAGCCGCGGTCACAAACAAACGCAAGAAACGACTGACTGCAATGAAGCCTACTGTCTTTTTAACGTTTTTGCTGTTTGGATCCAGGTTTTCTATGCTTTTCGCCAGCATCGAAAAGGTCATAAAGGCCATGCCAGCCCCAAGCGCGATCCAAAGCAAGTAAGTTAAGCCTTCAAGAATGAGTTTTGGCATTTGCCTCCTTTTCTTTTTTGGCTTTTTCGTTTTCCTTTTCCATCAGATGAAACTCATAGCTAATGTAGCGGATAACCGCGGTGATTGCCACCACAAGTCCCACACCCAAGAGGATCATCGTCCAACGAATGCCGGTATCGTTACTGCGGTCGATGATAAAGCCAATTAAAGGACCGAACACAATCGGCAAGGCGATTTCCCAGCCAATGGTTGTCGCACGCAAGTCGTGGCCAGTAAACATGCGGCCGCGGCGCGTTTTGGGATCTTTTTGTCCTGGTAAGAGGACAGGCTCCTTTTCCTTTTCTTCCATCATCATCTCGTTGTCAAAATGCTTACCACATTATCAGCAATGCTCAGAATGCCACCGCTGACTTCAAGTGTCTTTTGTTCTGTGCCACTGGTGTAGGACAAGATGCCGTCTTCTGTGGCAGCCACCAGAGGCGCATGCCCGGGCAAAATGCCCAGCCAACCACCATCCGCAAGAAGCACACTTAGGCTACTCACGTTTTCCAGCACCACTGGTCCGCGCGCCATGCTGTGTATTTCTACCCGGAAGCCTTTTTCAGTCAGTTTAGGACTCATCGCCTAAGCCAAATTCTTCCTGGTCTTCCAACAAAGCGCTGGCTTGCAAAACCTCAGCTTGCTTCAACACGTCCGCGATGGTGCCCGTCATATAAAAAGCCTGTTCTGGCACTTCATCCAACTCGCCGCTTAATATGCGCGCAAAACCTTGAATGGTTTCGTCCAAGGGCACAAAAGCACCCGGCTTGCCCGAAAATTCTTCTGCCACAATAAAAGGTTGGGTCAGGAAGCGTTGCACGCGTCGCGCGCGGATGACCGTTTGTTGGTCCGCCAATGAAAGCTCTTCCATACCCAAAATGGCAATCAGGTCTTGTAGCTCTTCGTAGCGTGCTAAAGTTGCCTTGACTTGCATCGCCACGCGGTAATGCTCTTGCCCCAGGTTTTCTGGAGTCAGCAGGTTTGAGCTGGACTGCAAGGGGTCAATCGCCGGATACAAGCCCAAAGCCACCAAACGCCTGGAAAGCACTGTGGTGGCGTCAAGATGCGAGAATGTTGCAGCCACGGCAGGGTCGGTAACATCATCAGCGGGAATATAAACAGCTTGCACCGAGGTAATACTGCCGCTGCTGGTAGAGGTGATGCGCTCTTGCAAAACGCCCATTTCAGAGTCGAGCGTGCTTTGGTAGCCCATTTCACTGGGTAAACGTCCCAAAAGCGCCGAAACTTCAGAGCCTGCCTGGATGAAGCGGTAAATATTGTCAATAAAAATAAGAACCGGGCGTTGTTCTTCATCACGGAAATACTCCGCCATGGTCAAAGCCGTGAAAGGGATGCGCAAACGCGCGCCGGGCGGTTCGTTCATCTGTCCAAAAGCGAGGATGGTTGAATCCATCAAACCGGAGCGGTTCATATCCAGCCACATGTCATTACCTTCGCGGCTGCGCTCTCCCACACCGGCAAAAAGCACAATACCCGAAGCTTTGGTGATGGTGTTGTTCATCAGTTCAAGCATCAAAACGGTTTTGCCAACACCCGCGCCGCCAAACAGCCCCACCTTTCCGCCTCTGGGATAAGGCGTGAGCAGGTCAATGGCTTTAATGCCGGTTACAATCATGCTTTTTGAGATCACCTGGTCTTGCATATCTGGTGGTTTGCGATGAATAGGCATGGTTTGCTCAGGCTCAAAATCGCCCATGCCGTCGATAGGCTTGCCCAGGACGTTAAAAAGGCGACCCAAAGTCTGCCTGCCCACCGGCACTCTGATCGATGTTTCCAGATCAATAACCGGCAAACCTCGACGCAATCCGGCAGTACTACCCATCGCTATGGCGCGCACCACGTTTGTGCCAACATGCTCCTGGATTTCCAGAATCAGGTTATCACCACTTCGGCGCTGCACCATCAAAGCATTATGAATGCTGGGAAGCTTGCCAGTTTCAAATTCAACGTCAACAACGACACCTACTAGTCGAACGATGACACCTACATTTTTGTGTTCTGTTACAATATTTTCCACGATTATTCCAGTGCTTAGACTTTTAGCGTTTGTAATCACAAATATGCTTCATTCATTATGCCGGAAAACAGGGTAACTGTCAATTAACTCAACAAATTTTTGGCTGACGAGAGAGGTTAGCCTAAGCTTCTTAGGCAAGGAGTCCAGGTTGTTTAGGCACAGAATTTGCAACAAGGAAGCTGAAACCAAATCGAGGAAGTTTTATGAGCATACCAAGCACTGAATTCAAACCAGACCGTTTTCGAACCCAACCCCAAGGCCAAATCAGAAGCTACCTGGGACAAGCCACCGAGCAAGAAACCCAAGGCTTTCTTGAGGTTTTGCGCCAACGGGCTGCGATTAAGCCCCTGACTTTTATCCTGCAATTAGCCGTTTCGGTCCTCTTTTTTGTCTTGGGACTGGCGTATGATTTACCCGTTGTCGCTGTCTTGGGTGTGCTTGTATTACCCGCATTTAGCGCGATTGTTAGCCTGGCACTTTCCTCAGGATTGGGGTCGCTCAAAACTTTTGGTGCTGCCTTTGTGGTGACTATTCTCATCGTGTTGGCTCTATTTGGAGGCGGCTTCCTGGCCACGCAACTCCAGCCATCGCCCAGTGAAACAGCCTTGAACCTTTTCAGTTTTGTGCTCAATAACAGCTGGCTTGAATGGACTGCTTTGTTGCTTTCTGCCCTACTCACCGCGGTTTGGTTCACCACTAACAACGCTTTTGCGCGTGTTGGTGCGCTGGTTTTTAACTTCTTGGCTTTTGTGCCGTTTTTGTTGGCAGGGTGGCAATTTGGTTATGGCGGTTTCGCCACAGTCCTGCCGATCCTCAGCCTTGGTGTTTTGAGACTTTTGGCCATTGTGGTTTTGATGATTGCCGTGTTTTGGATCTTACGTATTCAACCCAAAGGCGGGATTGGCTGGCTCATATTGCTCCTGCTGGCAGTCTTATTGGGTCTAGCGCTTTGGCATAACTTCTCAGGCCAAGGATTCGCGCCAGAAAAAACCACCGACCTTATCTTTGAGGAAATTCAGATAACACCACCCGCAACTGAAGTGCCAACTGTGGAGCCCAGCCCGACATTAAACCCTACCCCAACTCAAATACCGCCTACACCAAGCCCAACCGCGATGCCAAGCAACACACCTGAGCCCACGCCAACGCCACAACCACGCGAAGGACGCATCACCCCGGCCCAGGGCTTGCTTTGCCGTGAGGTTCCTGGCGGCTCGCATGTGATGGTCTTTTTGAACCAAAACGCGGTTGTTAAATTGTTTGGCCAAGAGGAGCAGGTAAACGGTCGCACATGGCAAAAAGTGCTCACTGCATCAGAAACGGAATGTTGGGTAGACGGCGCCTTTTTGGAAATCCAAACACCTTAGTTTTATTAGGCAAACAGCTGTAAAGTTCAAACCTGGTCCTCTGACCAGGTTTTTAACATCAAGCGCATGGTCGGGAGACGCATGCGCGAACAATAAAAATACGCTCTTACCTGGTCTCCTGACCAGATCAATCAGCATCAAGCGCATGGTCGGGAGACGCATGCGCGAACAAAAAGAAACACGTTCTTACCTGGTCTCCTGACCAGGTCAATCAGCATCAAGCGCATGGTCGGGGGACACATGCGCGAACAAAAAGAAACACGTTCTTACCTGGTCTCCTGACCAGGTCAATCAGCATCAAGCGCATGATCAGGGTACACATGCGCGAACAACAAAAATACGTTCCGACCTGGTCTCCTGACCAGGTAAAACCTTACTCAACAATTAATTCAAGATTATCCATCGCGGCGTTAAGTATCTCCCCATCCGCCACTTCAACACTTACCATCTTACTTTTCAAGCCACTCGCAAAAGTTGCCGGCTCATCTGGCAGCTCTTTTACAATCCCTACCATACCGGTGTATGGCTTACCACGCAGACGAACTTTTGCCCCAGCTTTTAGCGACACATCCTCATGAAGCAAACCCAAGTCAGGCTCACTTTCTTCATGCAAGACCAAGAAAGGCTTCACCTCGCGCCCATCCTCAGCTTTTTCACCTAGCAAATAAACCTCTTTGCCCTGCATGTTTTCCAACATCGCCAGGCTAACAGAGTCCATTTGCGCATCACCAAAACCCATCAGACTCATCGCTGCAATTTCGCTCTCGCGCAAGAGTTTATACTGTTCAAAAGCAAGGGTCGAAAAAACGAGTCCCAATGGTTTTAGACGCAAAATGCGTCGCAATTGCCCACCTGAGATCGGGCTTTTAAAGGCTACTATCTTATCTTCAATCGTGTCATTGGGAATACCTAAAACGTTTTTATCCAGGTCTTCCCAAATGGCCAACTCACCGTGAGCCACAGCCCCATTCGCCCAGCTGCCTTCGATAACCATGCCGCGCACGGCAATCACAGCCCCGCGATTCGGGATAATTTCGGTCACCATCCCCGGCACCGGAGAGAAAACCTGTCGTTTTTCCATGCCCAAGGCCAAGGTAATGCGCCCTTCACGTAAGGAAACCACCTTGCCATCTGCGGGTGACCTAAAAAGCTGCGTGATAAAACCTTCTTTTTGTGCTAACACATCGCCCCGGCTAATCACATCACCAACCAGCCGCTTAATCATGCCAATGCTTTGCTCAGGCTCAATCTTAAAGTGATTAGGGATATCAATCATTTCAAAACGTTCGGGTAAATTCACTTCCGCAATGACCGTGTCGAGCCCAATGGTTTCGCCCGCGCGCACGTTCACATTACCCAAGACAGGCAAGCAAACCTGGCGGTAAATCGTTTGGTTTTTTGCAATGATGACACGTCGCATTTAGGCACCTAACTCCCATAACCAGTCACGCCAGCTTTCAGCACGGGCTTTTCCACTTTCGGGCAAGGTCAAAGGCCTGCCACGCGCATCCAAAACCAATCCAAGCGCAGATTTAGGTACAGTAACCCAACCGCCCAAACCAACCATACCCATACCAACATCGGTCTTGGCACTCGGTGCCAGATAGACTCGCAATCCATCTTCACTCGCTGTTTCAATCTTTTCCAGTTGACGCCAACCAATCCGGGAATAACTACGTGGGGCATCATCCGCGGTCACCACCTCAAGCTCAAGCAAGGTATGTTCTTCGTAATCCTTACTACTAATAGAAACCACCGAACCGAGATTGTGCAGATAATCCAATTCAAGCATTTGCACCACCAAAAGCGGCTCTTTTTCCGCAAGGGTGCCCAAAGCACACAATAAATTCATGTCGTCCAAAGCGATGGTGCTAATGCCATGCGGCAAAATACCGTCAAGCGCGATAGCAAGCGTTTGATGCGCCTGAAGGTTTTTGATAAACCGAGCGCCACTCAAAATGATGGGGTCACATGGTGCATTCAAACCTTCGGCATCATGCCAATCCAGACGCGGATTGATCGCCTTTAGCGCACGCATCGCGCGCCACAAACAAGCCCTTGACCAGGCTTGGTCAATCGCAAAATCAGTAATCCCAACCGCAAAGTATTCAGGATGGAGCTGTTTGTTCATCAGATACTCGCCCACCTCCGGCAAAGAAACTGGTTGTGAGCAGTAGTACTGCGTTTTTTGAATGATCTCATCATCGATGGTGTTCGCCACGCGCGTTGCCATGAGCTCTTTTTTGTTCGCCAAAAGGATCAGGCTAGAGTCGTCCGAAAGATCAGCCAAAAGCACAGATTTATTCGTCTCGCTCAATGCAGCAATAAAGCGAGCCAAACGTCCCATCGCAAAGCTTGCCGGCATCAGGGGTGCTTTCAGCTGCGCCTGGAGTTCACGTAAGTGCGGATATTGCTGCAACCTGACGCGCTGATAGGCGCGCAACATCGCCCGCCAGGCAACACTAAGGTCTTCCTGCCCATCACCAGAGCGCAAATTTGGCGCGAGATGGAAATCATCGCCGGCTTCAATTTCAAGCCTTGCGTAATCGGCCAAAACAGGGTTTCCTGCATAGACAATTTGGGGTTGAATCGCTTTAGGCATCAGGTGATAGAGCAAGCGTGTGTTTTCAATCGCGTTACGCAAAGCCCGACTGGCACCTTCTTCGGCGCCGCCGGCAATCACCAACATGTCGATTTCGGCATCACTCAAAGCCTGGAGTTGTTTGCTCTGGTTATGTGGAGCTTGAAGTTGAACCTCCAGGACGATTTCGGTATCAAACAAGCTCACCAAGCGGCGCAAAGATGCCATGGAATAAGCTTCTGAAATGCCCATTAAGGCGACGCGAATCGGTTTTGCACCAGAAAGACTAAAGCCAACCGCACTAAGCCCGTCTAAATCGGCATGACCTTCGTGGGCGAGTTTGCCTTTTTCATCCAAAAGGGTCATGCCACTTTCAGCCTCGAGCGTGCGCATCACTTCTTGGAACGCAGGCATCAGGCTTTGCGCATCGTCAATCCTAATAGCCTGTCTGGCACTGCCCAACAAGGCATACCGCCCTGCTTCCTTCTCAAAAAGCAGGCTTTGTATTTCCGTTGAACTGAAGTTGAGACTTAGAAGAGGTTGACTCACAGGACCCTACCCACCAAATAATTTACTAAAAAAGTCAACATGCGAGCCCAAATTTGAGATCAAGGCGATCAATGCTGAGCTGAATAATCCGACAAACAAAGCACCAAAAGTGATGCCAATAAAGACTTGCCCCACCTTGGAAATACCATCCAAAACAGGGGTTTTCTTACCAGCCTGAGCTTGTGTCTTCTGCCGTTTTTCAAAGACGATCAAAACGGTAACCACGCCCAACAAAATCGCCAAACCTTCAACCAAGCCCCATATACGAACGGCTTGATAGCTGGCGACAACCCCTGGGCTGATGCGGTAATAGGTGGCAAGCAATTGCGGTGCAAGCGTGCCGCGGCTGATGCCAATCAGGGCGATGGCCGCCATCACACCCAACAAGATGGCTAGGGGAAATCTTCCCATACCACTGCCACGCTTGAAGAGCATGAAAATCAAGAGAAGGGCGAGCAATAAAACCACCAAGGCAACATAAAAGGCCAGCGTACCCGGATGACTTAAGGGGCTAATCAGCATCGGGATAACGACCGAGCGTACAATCAATAGCGTGGCAAAGCCGGAGCTAACGCCAACTAGCAAATAAAGCGCGATACCAAAAAAAACGTTGTCTTTAATCAAATAGCTGAAGACCATCAGCGTCAACGCCAAGCCAACGATTCCAAGAATCAGGTCACTTAAACTCATTGGCGTTCCTCTTGTTGGGCGTTTTGTGGCTGTGGCTTGCGAAAAGCCAAAACCAAGCCCAAAATCAAAGTCAATATCATCAGGATTAAGCCTGCTTGGTAGGCACGATAATATTGCCCCGAACCGGGCACAGAACCGTCCAATCCTTGCATACCGCTCAAATAGCCCAGGATCTGACGGCTATCGAAGTAAGGCTGAATAGCCACGGCTTCTTTTTGGCTGATTATCGCCAGGGTTAGGATGAACTCGGTGTTGGGAGCTACTTGCTCCAACCACCCACGCAAGCTCAAAGCCGAGTCGCTGATAAACAAAACCAAATCGTAGTCTCCCAAATTTGGTGCGTTTTCAGGCAAAGGTTTTTGCTGACCTGCCTGGGCGAAACCATCTGGCTTCACCGCAAGATCCAACATCGCGAATTGCCCACCGGGCATAAAGGTATGTTGATTTGGATTCTTGATGCCGGCTTTGTCATAAAGGCTTTGGACTTGCCACATGCCATCCAAACGCAAAGTGGTGATATGCCAGTCTACGGCTTTCTGCTCGAATTGTGCCAAAACTGGCGCGGCAAGGGCCTCAAGCTCTGGCGCGCTCGCCGAATAATAAGACATCACAATGAGCACCTTGTCAGAGCTTTCCAAATTATTTATATAATGTCCAAACCACATTTGCGGGGCAGATAGCTTTGAGCGCTCGCCGATTGTTCTCGGCATAAAAAGAATAGATAAGAGCAATACAAAGATAAAAATAAACCCCAAAATCAAGCGCGAAAGGTCATTTTTCTTCGGTTTGGGTTCGTTGTTGCCAATCACTGGCTTGCCCTCATCGCTGATAAGCGATTTCAAGAGCGCGACCTTTTCATGTTGCCCATGCAGAATGACCAAGTCCTCTAAGATGGCTTCTTTTTCGTCTTTTTTAGTCTTCGACTCAGATTTCAATTTAGCCTTGGAATCCTGCTGAGCACCATCCTTGGTTTCGTCACCCTCCGGATCTTCGGTGACAAAGACCTCGTCCGGATTTAGCTTTGGGTCACCGACGATCACAAAAGCAGTGTCTTCACTCAAAGCCTCATCTGAGGGCTGAGTTTGGCTGACTAGATCATCGTCATCCTCGGGGATGTTATGCTCAATCTCAATTTCCTGGGTATCGTCTTCGCTTGGCTCTTCTGGATTTTCTTCATCCAGCGGCGCATCCTCAGCTTCTTTCGCAGGAGGGACATAATCATCGCCAAGCTCACGGCGGCGAAGCTCCTCAAGCGCTTCCTCCGTCCATTCATCATCAAGGTCGCTCGACTCGCCATCTTCTTCGCTCTTTGGATGCAAAGCACGAATGCGTCGCAACCACTCGGGTACGCCATCCTCATCCACCGGGCTGGGTTGCAGACGCTCTGCTTGTTTGGCTTTCTCGCGCTCAGCCTTTTCGCGCACTTCGTCTAACCAGGCTTGATATTGGCTTTCAGCGTCGTTTTTGCTTTCATCTACCAATTCTTGCATGCTGTGAATGCCTTTGGTCAGCTCTCCGGTGGCGTCTTCTTCAGCGCGGGCACGTTGACGCACCCGTTCCAGCCAATCCAGTTCTGCCGCGCTGGGCTTATCGCCAGCCTCTGAACTCTCATGCTCACCATCCACATCTTCTTGCGATGGCGTGTCAAATTCATCAAACATAAAAGGCAAAGACAAAATCGGGTCTTCAGACGAGTCACTTTCGGGGACATCTATTTGGCCATCAAAGCTAAACAAACCCTCCAGGGTTGCGCCACAATGCACACAATGCGTCATGTGCGCCAGGTTTTCTTTGCCACATTTTGGGCAGTTTTGATAGGCTAATTCATCAGTCATCGTAAGGCCCTTCCGCGCCAGTCAAAACCCGCACCCCCATCAGCAAGCCACCCAAAGCCACGCCAATCAGTAAGCCTCGTGCGCCAATCATGGGTAGGCCTTCAATCACTTTGATGACGACCTTCAGTGGCTGATAATCAATCGCTTGCAGTAAACCAAGACTTAAAATCAGGAAAACAAAGGCACTGATCGTGAAAGAGATGGTTAAAGCATTCCAACCACGCTCACGGAAAAACTTAATAGCTAAAGATGCCAAAACGATTGCTACCAATCCTAAGAGTGCGGTTTCGATAGGACGCACCAGTCCTCCGATTACTTTCAAGTAGGCCGGCTCTTTAATGCCGTATAAAATACCGCCCACCAGGGTCACCACAAACGCAATCACCGCCACCAGGCTGTAAATAAAACCTTGCCTGCCCCGTGCGACATAGCCAATATGGGTCGCCAAGAGACGTGCAATAACCACCAAAAGTGCCACGCTTGATAACACAATCGCAGCGTTGAGCACAATGCTCAGCCAGTCTCCCAAGCTTTCTCTAAAGAGGATACCAACAATAACCAGGAGGGCGGTTAAGACCGAAAGAATAAAGGGAACCGCTTTTTTCATGGCAGAACCCATAAAAAGTACAGCAAAATAGCCAGAAACAGCCCGCCAATCAAAACACCCCGCACAATGCGCAGGGTTAATAAAGTCGCTTCAATGCCAGCGCGTTTACGGGGCTGGTTCGACTGACTGAGAAAAGCTTCTTCCCCTAAGGCGCTGTGTTCGGTTGCGAGAAAAGCTGCAGCCTGGCCAGAAAGTGAAGCACTCGCCACAACACTCTGAAGTTGACGCCGCTCAGCGAGATCGAGCGCCAGAACAAGCTCAGGGTTTAGTTCACCTTGAAGAACGAGCGCGTTCAAATTTGGGCGACTCAGTTCAGGCATCAAACCAGCCAAGTAAGGATAAGCGCCAAGCCCTGCTAAAACACTGCTTTCCATGCGGAAGAGTTCCGGCATTACCGCGTCACGATATATCCCCGCGGTCAGCTGTTGGCTTAACGCCACCAGGTTACCATCACCGGCTAATGCCTTGGGAGGAATATCACTAATCAAACTATGCTTAAAAATATGCGATTGGCTCTGCAGGCCAGACAAGCCCGCCAGCGAGCCCATTTGCCCACCATCCCCATCGCTCAATCCGACAATAATGCCTTCGCCTCGTTCTGAACTGCGATGCAAAGTAGCATTTATGATCGTTTTTTCTTCGGGAGGATTTTTAGAAGACTTTTTCAGGCGTGCAATAATATACGCGCTCACAAAAACCAGCACAATTAAAACAATCAGACCATAGGCTAACCAGTCATTGAGGCTAAATTCGGGCATCTTGCCTCCCAAAAAATTGACTTCTAAGCCACATCACGTGCTGAATTTCCATGGATAAAGTATAGCATGATTTAAGGTCTTTTTATTCTTTCCCTTGTATTGCAAACTAAAATTTGAATCAAAAAGCCTCCTGTTCAAGGAGGCTTTTTGTTCATTTCATTTTTTTATCCGTGGATGGCTTGATCCATCGCACCCAAAGAGGCTTCCAAAACCGCTTCAGACAGCGTGGGGTGGATGTGCACCGCGCGTGCGATTTCTTCCACCGTCAGTTCATTTGCTTGCGCCAAAACGAGTTCCGGCAGAAGTTCTGCCGCTTCGGGTCCGACAACGGAGGCACCTAAAAGCTCGCCATACTTGGCGTCGGTCAAAACTTTGGCATAGCCACTGTAGTCGCCATGCCCTAAAGCTTTTCCATTCGCCATGAAGGGGAATTTACCAACTTTCACGTCCAAACCAGCTTCCTTAGCCTGGGCTTCGGTATAACCAAAAGAGGCCACCTGAGGTGTGGTGAAGGTCGCGCGGGGAATCATGCGGTAATCCAAAACCGGCGTATCCATGCCGGCAATAGCTTCAGCACAAATCACAGCCTGCGCAGAGGCAGTATGTGCCAGAAGGAGCTTGCCAGTCAGGTCACCAATCGCCCAAATACCGGGCACGTTGGTCGCCATGCGCTCGTCAATTTCGACGAAACCACGTTTGTCCATGGTCACGCCAAGCTCTTCCAAGCCCAGGTTTTGCGAATTGGGTCTAAAACCAATCGCCACCAGGGTTACATCCGCGCTGAGCGTTTCTTCGCCCTTTTCGCTTTCTAAAAGCACGTCCGTTCCGGCTTCAGTTTTGGTAACCGACTTCACGCGCGTGCCGGCATGAACGGTGACACCGCGTTTGCGGAAAGCTTTGGCCAGTTCAGCCGCGGCTTCTTCATCTTCGTTAGGCAGGATATGAGGCAACATTTCAACCACATGCACGTCCACGCCGTAGCCACTCCAAACCGTGGCAAACTCGACGCCAATTGCGCCGCCACCAATAATCACCGCGCTTTTAGGGAGCTTATCCAGCATAATTGCCTGCGCGTAATCGAGCACTTTCTCGCCATCCGGTTCCATCCCTGGGATGACCATAGCGTGCGCACCGGTCGCTAAAATGATGTTCTTGGCTTTCAATTCAACATCGTCGCCCTCTTCGGCTTGCACATGCACAACATCTTTAGCTGTCAATTTCGCGTCGCCCATAAAGACTTCGATATTGTTCTTTTTCATCAGGAATGCAATACCGCGGGTCAGGCGTTGGCTCACCGAGCGACTGCGCTTGTGCGCCACACTGTAATCCAGTTCCAAATTATCAAAGCTAAAGCCATATGTCTTGGCTTCATTGCGCAGAATTTCAGCAATTTCAGCGTTACGCAAAAGCGCTTTTGAGGGGATACAGCCCACATTCAAACACACGCCACCCAGCCACTTCTTTTCAACGATGGCGGTTTTGAAACCTAATTGTGAAGCACGAATGGCAGCCACATAGCCACCGGGACCCGCGCCAATTACAACAACATCAAATTCTTTCATGTCAACTCCCATTTTTGTTCTATTTCTCGTCTATTCTAACGTTATTCTCAATATTTATGCCAAAGGCTATTTAATAAAACGACCGTTGCGTAATTCCCAAAAAGCGTGCTCAAGTTCCTCGCGGGTGTTCATGACAATCGGCCCACCCCAAGCCACGCTTTCATGCAAAGGCGGTCCGGCAATGAGCGCAAAGCGTAAAGTCTGATCTAGAGGCGCCTGAACTTTCACAGTATCGCCATCTTTCATCAAAAGCGCCGATTTTTCGGTGTAAGTCTCTCCATCAATAATCGCGTCGCCCAAAATGAGAAAGACGAATGCGGTTTCATCTTCCTTGACTGGCAGGTCGATTTCAACACCAGGTTCCAAGCTGACGTCAAAAATGCTGGCTTGTAAATGATGAGGTTTGACGCCTTCAACATCGCCGTAACGACCGGCGACAACCCGTACTACACGACCTGGCTCTTCAACGACTTTGACGTCATCGGGCAAAATATCAAAGTATTTGGGTTCGGTCATTTTTTCAGCTTGGGGCAAGTTGAGCCAAAGTTGGAAGCCCAACAAGCGTTCGGTGGCATTGGGCATTTCCTGATGCAAGATGCCACTACCGGCGGTCATCCATTGCGACGCGCCATCGGTAATCAAGCCTTGATTGCCCAAGCTGTCTTCGTGGGCTAACTCACCGTGGATGAGGTAAGTAATCGTCTCGATACCACGATGGGGATGCATGGGAAAGCCCGCAAGATAAAGTTTGGGATCAGTTGCGTCAAAAGAGTCGAGCATTAAAAAGGGGTCAAAGTCCTGCACGTTGGGCAGCCCCAAAACGCGGGTCAGGTGAACACCCGCGCCGTCAATCGCTGGACGTCCACGCACAACGCTTGCGACATGTCTTGTTTTCATATGAATACCTCCGACTGATAATCTGTTGTCTAAATTCTATCAAATCGCAGCGTGACTTGCACTCCGAGTTGAAGCTAATTGTCGAATTTATAAAGGATTGGGAAAGATTTTGATGTTTTTCTAAGATTGGATTCGGCAAAAGCCTATCTCATCACACCATCGTTTCCTGAAGTGTGTGGCATGCGGAAAAACAAAACTGATATCGCCGTTGCTGCTTGCATTCCTATTCATCACACAGGCATCCGCACCGAACGCAATGCCTGACCCTAAACCTGTTCCAGATGGCGTCCCCGCCAACCACCACTCACTTACCCAAGCTGATACAAAAACGTGGTCCGGAGACCACGTTTGAACACAATTCAACTTCAGTTGAACAACGAAGACTAATAGCCATACGCCGCGGCGAGGGAATCGTCATTATCAATCCATTCTTGAACAT
>CAZAFJ010000028.1:0-13169 GCA_964484715.1 uncultured Anaerolineaceae bacterium
ATGCCTGAAACATGGGGGGTGATGATTAGATTGGGCTGACGCCACAGGGGGCTGGTGGAAGGGAGCGGCTCTTCTACAAAAACGTCCAACATCGCACCGGCAATTTTCTTGCTGCGCAGGGCGGTGATTAGCGCGTTTTCGTCCACCAAACCACCTCGTGAGACATTGACAAAATAGGCGTCTGGTTTCATAGCGTTGAAGGCTTCTGCGGAGAAGAGGTTTTTGGTGCTTTCGGTTAAGGGTGCGGCAAGCACAACAAAATCAGACTCCTGCAACATGCCATGGAGCGCCTCAATGGGGTACATGCGCGAGAAGTAATCGCCCTTGGGATCTCCCAAACCTTCGGGGATGTAGCCGGTATCTTCGAGCTTGGTTAGGTCAGCTTTGGCGGCAATCACCTTGGCGCCAAAGGGGTAGAGCAAACGCGCGACCTCACGACCAATTGAGCCATAGCCAACGATACCAACCGTGCTGCCACGCAGTTCCTTGGGGATAATCATGCCGGATTTATTGCTGATCCAGTCGCGTTTTTGTTGGGCATCGGTAATCGCGGGCATTTTATGACCCAGCATCAAGAGTGCCATGAGCACATATTCGCCCATTTGGCTAACCATCACGCCACTTGAAGAAGTGAGTTGCAAGCCGTCTTCATAAATGATGGGAAAACCCAAAACCGGGTCAACACCCGCATAGGTAATTTGGATCCATTTGAGATTGGGTGCCATTTCGCGCGTGGGCAAGAAATTACCCGCGGAGAGCAGAACTTCGGTTTTTTCCCATTGCTCTTCTGGAATTTGATCAGCCATTTTATTGGAGTAAGTTGTGAGGTTGATGTTTTCATTGCTTTCTTTGATGGCTGCAATTTGGGATTCGGTCAGGCTAATGGTGCTGGTGACCTCAATAGGTTGTTTATTTTGTTGACGGCTCATTGTTCCTCCGTGAGGGTCTAAAACTTAAGACAAAGGCTGGCGGCGACCCTAAGTCATTCGCCGCCAGCCGATGGTGTCATTGAATGCTTACCTAAATTGTACTCACTCGCGTGCGACTTTGCTCGCGCATGTATGAGAGCAGGGCATAGGGGCCACCAGTATTGCGGCCGGTTGAACCCGAAGCTTTCCAGCCACCAAAAGGTTGGAATCCAGGCCAGGCACCGGTTGTGCTACCCATGACGCGGTTCACATAGCAAACACCGGCTTGGATGTTGTCCAGGAACCACTCGCCTTCTTCAGGGCTACCCATAAAGCCGGCGGTCAGGCCGTAGTCGATGTCATTGGCATAACCCATGGCTTCTTCGAGGGTGTCAACTGCGGTGACCATGGTGATGGGCAGGAACATTTCGTGTTTCCAGAGGTAATGATCCATGGGCACATCCACGGCGATGGTCGGCGCGCAGAAATTGCCTTTATCCATACCATTTTCGGTCAAGCGTTTGCCGCCCACCAGAATGCGACCCGCTGTTTCGAGGTCTTTGACGTATTTGTCGTAAGAAGCAGCAGCGTTTTTATTGATGACTGCGCCAAACCAGTTTTCACGCAAGGTGGGGTCGCCAATCTTGATGTCTTTGGTGAGGCGGACGAGTTCGTCGACAAAGGCTTGATAAACTTCTTTTTCGACGAAAATACGTGAGTTGGCGGAACATTTTTGCCCTTGCAAGCCGAAGGCGGAGCGCATGCAGCCCAACGCGGCATCGGCGATATTGGCGTTTTTGGAGATAATGCTGGCGTTTTTGCCACCGAGTTCAAGCACGACCGGTCGGGGGTATTTGCCACCGGCGAATTTGCGGTTGATATCCAAGCCGACCTCAGCAGAGCCGGTGAAAGTCACGCCAGCCACGTCGGGATGATCAATGAGCGCGTTGCCCAGTGTGCCACCGGGACCGGTGACGTAGTTGATGACGCCAGCGGGCATGCCGGCTTTTTCGGCACATTCCATCATCATAGCAGTTGCCCAAGCGGAGTCGGTAGCGGGTTTGAGCACCACGGTGTTACCAGCGACGAGCGCGTTGCCCATTGGACCACCAGCCAGGGCGGCGGGGAAGTTGAAAGGTACAACCACGACCCACACACCGTGCGGGACCATGCGGCTTTCGTTCATTGAAACGACGCCTTCCATGGGATCGTTGGCGAGCATGACGTGGTAGCCGTTATGCTCTTCCATTTGCGTGCAAGGCCAGAGCATGAGGTCAACCGATTCTTGCACATCTGCCAAGGCTTCCATGCGGTTTTTGCCGACATCTAAACTGACCGCGGCACCCATTTCAAAGATGCGTTCCTGGACGGCGTTGGCGAAGTCGCGCACGTGTTGAACGCGTTCTTGCCAGGGCAGTGCGCTCCATGCAGGGAAGGCGGCTTTAGCGGCGGCGATGGCGTCATTGGCGTCCTGGGCATCACCTTTTTGGAAGCTGGCCAGTTGCCAGTCACTGTTGATGGGTGAGGTTGCGGTGAACTTTTCGTTCTTAAAGCGCTTTTCAGCACCGATAATGAGTGGGTAGTCCTTGCCAAGCTGGGCTTTGAGTTCTTCGAGAGCGGTTTCGTAGGATGTATGGAAGATTTCAGGTGGGTTCGCCATGCTGGCATAGGTTAGGGTAAATGACATTTGGGCCTCCTGTCGTGACGTTTGGTATTGTTCTTTACTATTCTATCAGAATATAGAAGCACGTATGCCTTCATACGGTATAAATTGCTGTGCTTGGGCAGGGTCTTTTGCTGATGTTAACGAAATCAGCTTTCGAATGTTAAGAGAATTCTTAGAGCGGGACTGTTATAATGAGAGCACTTAAAACGAGAAAAGAGATATTATGGCTAGAACAAGCGTCCCCTGTCCCAATTGTAAAACCCCGATTACGGTCGACCTTAATCGACTTTTTGATACCAATACAGATCCCAATGCCAAACAGCTCTTGCTGTCTGGCCAGGCGAACTATTACCAGTGCCCCAGCTGCCGCAGTCAGGGCATTTATCCCACGCCGATTGTGTACCACGATCCGGAAAAGGAATTGCTTCTCAGCTACTTCCCGCCCGAACTTGGCGCACCGGTCAATGAACAAGAGCGTGTGATTGGTCCCTTAATCAAAAAAGCCGTGGATGACCTGGCGCCTGAAAAACGCAAAGGCTACATCTTTAACCCACGCACCATGCTGACCAAAGAGCTTTTGTTTGAAACCATTCTTGGAGCGGATGGCATTACGCCCGAAATGCTCAAGGCGCAACAAGACCAACTGGCTTTTATCCAACGTTTGATGATGGCCTCGCCAGATGCCCTGCCTGAGATGATTCGCCAGGATGATGAGCGTGTGACCGAAGAACTGTTTATGTTGCTTTCGCGATTGGTGCAGGCTTCAATGGCAGCCGGTGACCAACAAGGCGCGCAGGCGCTTTCGGGCTTGCAGGCGGCTTTTATCGAGCACTCCACGGTGGGCAAGAAGATTGCCAAGGACTCCGCGGAAGCACAAGAAGTGATGGCTGAATTACAAAAGATGAGCCAGGAGGGTTTGACCCGCGAGAAACTGCTCGATTTGGCAATTGCATCGGCTGAGTCGGATGTCAAACTGACCATGATGGTGAGCATGGCACGCGGCGGCATGGACTATGAGTTCTTCCAACTGCTGAGTGGCAAAATTGAAGCCGCTGAAGGTGAAGAAAAGGCCAAACTTGAAGCATTGCGTGACAAAATCTTGAAACTGACCGAAGAAATAGACAAAGCTCAAAAGATTTTGCACGACGAGGCTAAGGAATTTGTTGACGCGCTTTTGGAAGAGGAAAACCTGAGCGAAGCTACCCAGGCTGCTTTGCCTGCGTTTAGCCAAGCCACGCTTGAAGTGCTTAACGAAGAATTTATGAAAGCTAAAGAAGCTGGTGATGAAGAACGTGTGAAGAAAATCGTGACCGTCTTGACGATTTTCCGCTCAGCCAATGAGAGCAGCGTTTACCTTGAGCTGATTGATATTCTGATGCAAGCACCGGATGATGAAGCCATCAATCAGGTTTTGGAAGAGGCGCACCAAGGCATCAATGAAGACTTCTTCCAGGTTTTGGGCGGCTTAATCAATCAGGTTGAGCAAGGTGGCCAACAAGCTGATTTGCTAGAAAGACTGCGCCATGTGAATAACCTGACCCAAAAATTTATCATGCGCAAGAATTTGGAGAAGGCTGATTCAGCAGAATAAGCTTTTTGTAACACGTTAATTGAAAACGCGCTTGGGATAACCTCAAGCGCGTTTTAGTTTTGTTTTTCCAGAACTAGTACCCAAGTCAAGACCCTAGCCCTGAATATAAAACATCGCTAGTCTAAAAAGATCCACGCTTTAAAAATCACTCCGCGCGCAAGCAACACCCAACCCTAATGCCTCCCAAAAAACCCACACCCCTACCCCTCTCCCAAGGAGAGGGCTAATGAATGTAAGCAGTCTTATGAGAAGGTAGATAGCTACTGTTCACCCCCTCCAATGAGCGTTAGCGAATGCAGGGAGGGGGATTAAAGGGGGCTGCTTGCGTCCCGAGTGTTTTTCGAGGGGTGGGTCATTGCTTTTGGTAAGCCCATAGCAACGTTGTAGGGAAGTATCTTATGAACTAATGCGGGTCGTTTTGTAGGCGCAGACCATGCCCGCGAACGGTGACGATATAGTCATAATCCGCATCGAGCTGAGCGATTCGCTCGCGCAAGCGTCGCACGAGTGCATCAAAAGCCTGTTCGGTCACCCAGCGTGTGTCTTCTTCCCATACCGCGTTAATCAGATCCTCGCGGCTGACGACCTCGCCACCTTTTTGGTAAAGCAGGGCCAAAAGGTTGAATTGTTGTGCAGAGAGGGGCGGGTCAAGCTCGACACCACGCACCCAAACGCGTCGGGTGCCCTCGTCCACGCGCAAGCGAAAAGCGTGCATCAACTCAGCAGGAATGCCCGAAAGTGGCATGGTTGCATCAGAGCTAAGGAATAGGAAGTTCTGGGTAAAAGCCACAGTAATCTCATCCGCTTCGGTCAGTTGCTTGGGCTCGGTGAGCACTTGCCCGTTTAAGTAGGTGCCGTTTTTGCTACCTAAATCTTCGAGCATGACGACCGCACCGTTTTTGGTTATCCGCGCGTGTTGACGTGAAACCTGGCGATCGGGGATGACAACATCACAACCCGAATCGCGTCCGATTATCAAAGTACCGGTGATGACCCACTGCTGGCCATCCAGAGAGCTGTTGTTGGCGATGAGAACTGGATCTTCCATTTTATTTATCCGTTAAATACCTTATAATCATTATAATCCATAAGCCCGGGCAGATAAAAACCCAGGTAGGAACTTAGACGCCGAATGAAACAAGACATACCGAGTGGAAGCATTTTACATGATCGATACAAAATCGATCGGGTCATAGGCCAGGGAGGCTATGGCTCTATTTTGCTTGCTGAAGATTTGCGTCTAAGTGGTCGCTTTTGCGCGGTCAAGCAAGTGAGTTATGACCCCAGCTATCCACCGGCGATTCTTGAAGACGCGCGCGAGCAGTTCATGCGCGAGGCAACGGTTTTGGCGCGTTTGGACCACCCCAATTTGCCCAAGGTTTCCGACTTTTTCTCGATTGATGACAACGATTTTTTGGTGATGGATTATGTCCCAGGCGATGATTTGCGCGCCGTGATTGCAAAATATGAGTCCAATAAGCAATTTATCAGTGAGGTGGATGTGCTCAGTTGGGCGACGCAAATTGGCGACGCACTCAGTTACTTGCACAATCAAAACCCATCCATTTTGCACCGTGACATCAAACCTTCGAACATCAAGGTAACCCCAGCCGGCGTGGTGAAACTGGTCGATTTTGGATTGGTCAAACTGCTTGCTCCGGGTGAGGTCACCATTACCATTATGCAAGGGCAGGGTACCGCCCTCTATTCACCTCTTGAACAGTATGGTGGCGATTCGAATATGATGGACGGACGTGCGGATGTCTACGCCTTTGGTAGCACGCTTTACCATCTCTTGACCAATACACCGCCTGTCAATGTGCGCGATCGCTTTTTAGATCCTGAAAACCTGGTTAGGCCACGTGAGATTAATCCCGCTATTTCGCCAAGGGTTGAAGATGCCATTCTCTGGGCAATGGAACTCCACCCCAATGAACGGCCAAAAGATGTGAAAGCCTTCTTAAAAGCGCTCACCGGGGAAACGACGAGCAGTTTGCATCATATGGCGGGTCGGGTGAACATCCGCGAAGTGCAAGGTTTGGGTCAAACCGAAACAATTTTGCTTTATGTCGCCGGAGGCTTGACCTTTTTTAGTTTACTCTTGACCCTGATTAGGAATATTTAGGCGTCTTTTCTGGGCTTGGGTGTGTAACCACCAAATAAGGCTAACAATCCAGCCGAACAACATTCCCACAAAACTCATTTGAATGACAAACCATGTGCCACTTTGGCGTATGGCTGCGCCGAGGCTTGGAAACCCAAGGCCTAGCACAATATAAGCTGCCAAGCCACCAAGCACCGTGCAAAGGCCGGCGCGTACGGCCCATTGTTGACCTTTCCACCATAGGTAGGCGACACCGTAGCTCAACCCAAATCCGGTGATGAGCAGCATGATGACCAAAAGCCAGTCATTAAGCTTCGGAAAACCACCAGGATGCGTGGGGTCTTTGGTTTCTGTGCCTGGGTAAGCTTCTGGTGTTGGTGTGGGTTCGGGGGTGGGGCTTGGCTCGGGGGTCACGCTGGGTTCGGGAAGCGGCGTGGCTGTCGGCATGACGATTTCAGCTAAACCGCCTTGCGTGGTAAGGATGAGAGTCGCGGATGTTTTAGCATCGCCACTGCTGGCTGTCACCGCGAAGATGCCTTCACGTTCTACCCGATATTCAATCGAAGCAAAGCCATTGACCGTTTCAGTTTCGGGCATCGCGATAATCAGCGACTCTCCGGCTAATTGAATGGTGAATTGCGCTTTCGTGCCATCTGGCACCATGTTTCCGTTGCGGTCCAGAATTGGTCCGGCTTGAATGTTGACCGCTTCGCCCAACCTAAAAAGCGGAGCGGGGATGTTTTGATCCTGGCCAGTTACAGGCGTACTCGCTTCAATTGGACCTTGATCCGAATCTGGATCCATCTGGTTGGTAATTAACGCCAGATTGATGATTTGATTCGGATTGGGCGTGAGATGATAATTGAGATCATAAGCTATTGCCGGGAATGAAAAAGGCAAGGCACTCCGAGGGCGGGCTTCGAGCATCAACACCCGAGAAGCCAGCTCAAGTGAGGCTTTAGACGGCGTGAACAAGCCATAATATGCTGTTATTTTAGACACCTCAGTCGAATCTAGAGAAAAAGGCGTGTCATAGGCAAAGACAATAACCATTTTATCGCGCAGGAGATTGGGGTTTTCATTAAGCAGACGCTGCAATGCAAAGCTTGATGGATTCCCGGGTTCTGGGTCTTGCATGTTGAAAATAATCCAGCGCGAACGGCGAACATGATCGTCGAGATAGGGTGCGTTTTGTTCGCCATTGCCATCAAGGAATTGGTTCAGATCGGCGAATGTGTAAGAATTAATACGATGGTCGGGAAGTTGATTGGTGCCTTTTGGTCCATACAGGCTTAACAGCGTGTCTTTAAAGTCATTAACACCCATGATGGTTGTGCGGCTACACGTTTCGCAGGCTTGGACAGAGCGCACATCGGTGAAAATCGTCAGAAACTCGGTTGATTTCGGCCCCTCATTCACGATGGTATTGAAATAGGCTTCAGAGGGTGAAAGCATCGTAATCGACTCTCGCGCGACTTCCAGGGCAAGTTGGTTGTAATTGGGGCTCTCGAGTTGATCTTCTATTGAAGGGATGATCGTTTTGTGATTAAAGTCGCCATACAAAGCCAACTTTTTGCTCAAGATTTTAGCGACCGATTCATCAACACTTTGGGCAAAGACACTGTCTTCTTGATACTTTTGGGCAAAGAAAGCAATAGTGCGTTGAATGGTATCCGGCTGGTCTTCATACAAAGAAGCGGCATAATTATCCAGATAGAGCATGTCGTTGCCAGCTAAAAAGGCTAAGCGAGCGGTTGTGAGTGGGTCAAAAGTGAGCCCACTGGGATCGAAAAAGTTACGTACGGCTGGGCTGCCCAGGTTGTCGCTGAGGAGTAACCCACCTTGGTCACGCCAATGCACCAGCGGCGTTTGGCTTAAGAGCTGTTGCAGGGCGACTTGGTCAAAGCTAATCGGACGGGTGCTGCTGCTGACGTTCCCTTGCAGTCCTTGGTAGCGCACATGGGAGGACATCAGACCCTCAACACGCGCGTCTTCTGGGATGTCCATGTTGGTCAGGCTTATGAATGGAATGAGTTCTTTTTGCATCAGCTGGTCGAGATTGCGCTGGATGGTCGAAACTTCGAGGTTTGGCGGGCGGTCAACGCTACCCATGCCAGGGAAATGATTGGCAATAACTGTTAGGCGATTTTCGCTACCTTTGTGCAGGCCACTGACAAAGGATTGCCCTATCTTACCCACCCAGGATGGATTAGAGCCATAGCTTGATGTCCCAGTAAAATGGTTGCGGTTGGAGTCGGTGATGTCAATCAGATCCAGGTTTGGTCCCAGAAAGAGATTAAACCCCAACTTTGAAAGTTCGATACCATAAACCTGGCCGATGGCATAGGCAAGGTCGGGTGACCAAGTGGCGCCTAGGGTCATTTCAGAAGGTAAGTTGTTTAGTCCCGGTAAGATTTTCGCGCTGGAATCTTTATCGCCGTTTTGTGTGTGACCGATATACAAGGGGATGTAAGCGGGGAGCTCACTCGTGCTGCTTGTGTCATCCTCTTGGGGAAGGCTTTTTTGATAGGCGATGGTTTGGAGTGAGACAATCAGCGCGCGTGCTGATTCGGCTGGGTCTTCGTCACTAAAGTTGTTATTGTCTGTGCTGAGGATGACGCCGCCGATATGAAATTCTCTGATGAGTTGAGCGATTTTTGTGTTTTCGCTTGTATCGGTGCCATCAAAAGTGATCAGCATGAGTTGTCCGACCTTCTCGAGTGGGCTCATCTGATTGAGAAGCTTGGTGATTCGAGAATCATCCTGCAAGTGGATTGCTTCTGTGGGGTCTTGGGGTCCTTGTGCCAGGGTTTTAGCAGTAATACCAAGTAAGGGTGCTAAAAAGCTGAGCACAAGCAAGACGAGAAGCAAGGGTTTCAAACGCATCTTAAAAACCTAAAACCTGCCGTGTATATAAAGGATCGTCTGTGATGATCGAATCCACGCCAACAGATTTCATTCTGAGGATGTGGTGGGTTTCATCCACAGTCCAAACATTTACTTCCTTGCCTCGTTTGTGGGCGGCTCGGACCAGTCTGGGTGTGGTGTCTTTGTGGTAGGGGTGCAAGGCGTCATAGTTAAAAAGATGACCAAAAGCACCGCGATAGAGCGTGCCCATCAAACCTGGCAAGCAGAGTAAGCCGGTTTTGGCTTTTGGCTCTAGTTTTTTGAGCCGGGTCAGGTTGCGCGCGTTGAAGGATGAAAAGATGACCTTTTCCAGTAAGTTGTGCTTTTGAGTTAGCTTTAACGCAATTTCAGGAAGGGGATCTCTGGGGCTATGGTAGTTTTTGAGTTCAACATTAATCAGGAACTTGCCTCCCAGCTGCTCGTAAACCTCATCTAATAAGGGCAGCGGGGTGTTTTTATAAGCTTCACTAAACCAGGCACCGGCATCCAGCTGACGAAGCTCAGCGGCAGTGTGGCTGGGCACTTTGCCTTGACCATTGGTGGTGCGCTCCAGTGTGGAATCGTGGATGACAATCAGCTTTTGATCTTTGCTGAGCATGACATCCAGTTCGATGCCATCCGCGCCTTGTTCAAGGGCGAGGTAGAAGGCCGGCAAGGTGTTTTCTGGTGCGTGAGCGGACGATCCGCGGTGGCCAATGATCAAGGGTAAGCTTTTATTGTCTGTGCTATTCATAAGCCCAATTATAGCACGCGCTTTTGGTTTGAAATGTCTTTCGATTGCCACATTCGACAGCTTTCATTGAGGAAAAAGCTTCAAGCTTAAAGATTGGCATTTCTTAAGGTTGCTGCTGAGAAATGCGCATATGTTGGGGTATAATCTTATTCGTCCCTATATATGGGGTTTTATTATTGCGTGTCAGGGTTGTTATGATGAGCCTAAACCTTTTAGACAAGGAGTTTTATGTTTAATTCGATTAGAAAAAGAGATGGCAAGGTGATTCCTTTCGATAAGGAGAAAATTGCCATAGCGATTGCCAAAGCTGGGGCGGCAACAGAGGAGTTTTCGTATGAACATGCCAAACGTTTGGCGGATAAAGTGGTCAAGACTGCCTATGCCACAATTGATAGCCGCATCCCTGAAGTTGAACAAATCCAGGATGTGGTCGAGCAGGTTTTGATGGAATCGCAGTACAAAAAGACCGCCAAAGCCTATATTGCTTACCGTGGGGAACGTGAGCGCGTGCGTAGTGCTAAAACACGCTTGATGCAAATCTATCGTACGATTTCACATTCGGATGCCTCTGAAAATTCGGAGGTCAAGCGGGGGAACGCCAATGTGGACGGTAATTCAGCAATGGGTAAGATGCTCCAATTTGGTGCGGAGGGCTCGAAAGAATTCGCCCGGGTTTGCATAATCAAGTCCGACTTTGCCCGCGCGCATGACAATGGCGATATACATATTCATGACCTAGATTTTCTTGCCACTGGCACATTGACTTGTTGCCAAATTGACCCCCTTAAACTTTTTGAACATGGCTTTAATACAGGGCATGGCTTTTTACGGACACCTAAATCAATTGGATCTTATGCGGCTCTGGCAGCCATCATTTTGCAAGCCAACCAGAACGAGCAACATGGTGGGCAATCGATCCCCAATTTTGACTATGCTATGGCACCAGGTGTCAATAAAACCTTTATCAAAGCGCTAAACAGCAACCTCACCAAATACAACGATTTTGCTGAAGAATGTGTCGAAATTACCTTGCCAGAAGACCTTTGCTATGGAGAGGATGAAAAAACTTTGGCTTTGGGCATTTCCCAAAAGGTCTTGAATTGGGCAAAGCAGGATACCGAAAACCAAACCCTGCAGGCCATGGAAGGTTTTGTACACAACCTCAACACCATGCATTCCCGCGCAGGGGCGCAAGTCCCTTTTACCTCGATCAACTTTGGCACCGACACCAGCACAGCGGGGCGTTTGGTCTCCGAAATGTTGCTTGAAGCCACCATGCGCGGCTTGGGTCATGGCGAAACAGCTATCTTCCCTATCTCCATTTTTAAGGTCAAAGAAGGGGTGAATTACAACCCCGAAGACCCGAACTACGATTTGTTCATTCGCGCGATGGAAGTTTCCAGCAAACGGCTCTTCCCCAACTTTGTCTTTTTAGACGCACCATTCAATTTGCAATACTATAAAAAAGGAGATTATCGCTCCGAGGTTGCCACGATGGGATGTCGCACGCGCGTGATGGCTTCGGTTTTTCCGGAATCGGATGGCACAACGGTCAATCGGGGCAATATCTCTTTTACAACCATCAATCTCGTGCGTTTGGGCATTAAGTACGGCATCGCGCGGAATGGGCACAAGGAACCAGATTGGAGCGGTTTCTATAATGAACTCGATCGCAATATTCAACTTTGTGCCGATCAATTACTGGAGCGCTATGACTTCCAGGCGCGTCAACAGGTTAAAAACTTCCCCTTCCTGATGGGACAAGGTAACTGGTTTGAAAGCGAAAAACTGCAAGCGAATGACACGCTTGAGCAGGTAATCAAGCATGGCACACTTAGCATTGGCTTTATTGGACTGGCAGAAACTCTGGTAGCGATGATTGGTAAACACCATGCCCAAGATGATGAAGCCCGTGAACTAGGCTTGGATATTATTTCTTACATGCGTGAAAAGATTGATGCCCTGGCAAAAAAGCATCATCTCAACTTTACCTTGCTTGCCACGCCCGCGGAGGGTCTGGCGGGTCGCTTTACCCGCATGGACCGTAAAGAATTTGGCGAAATCAAAGGCGTTACCGACCGCGAATTCTATACCAACTCTTTCCATGTTCCGGTTTATTTCCCACTGAGTGCGTTTAAGAAAATTGAAATCGAAGCACCCTATCACACTCTCTGCAACGCTGGACATATCACTTATGTTGAACTGGATGGTGACCCAAGCACGAATATTGAGGCGTTTGAAACGGTCATCCGTAAAATGAAAGAAAGTGGCATCGGCTATGGCAGCATCAACCATCCCGTGGATCGCGATCCGGTGTGTGGCTTTTCGGGCATTATTGAAGGCTCACGATGCCCGGGTTGTGGGCGTGAAGAGCGTGATGACCAGGTTGGTTTTGAGCGCTTACGCCGCATTACGGGCTATTTGGTGGGGTCATTAGAGCGATGGAATGACGCTAAAAAGAGCGAGGAAGCGGCACGTGTGAAGCATATGCATATTCCTGCCGGTAATGACCCAGACACCAAAGCCGCGCGTGAACTCAAAAAGGCGGAAAGCGTGCTTCCTGAGGCTAAAAAATAGCATGCTGGAATATGACTTGCTTGTTCAAAAGCGCATGCTCTATCAAATGCCAACGCCACCAGGTTTGATTCGGCTTTCTTCGTCGATTGAAACGGATAACATCGTCAATGGCCCGGGCTTGCGGACAGTCATTTGGACGCAGGGATGTCATATGGCTTGCCCGGGTTGCCAAAACCCTGAAACCTGGGATGAAAACGCGGGTTTTATGCGCTCTACCGCGCTCATCAAAAACCTTTTGATGCAAATTAAGGGGCAGAACGGGCTGACTTTCTGCGGTGGCGAGCCTTTGCTACAAGCTGGTCCTTGTCTTGACATTGCACGTTGGGTCAAACGGCGTACGGATTGGACGATTTGGTCTTTTACAGGTTTTGTTTATGAAGATTTACCCCGTGAGGGCGTTGTTTGGGACTTTGTTCGGACGCTGGATGTCCTGATTGACGGTCCTTATGTTGAGGCGGAACGAGATATGGGATGTAAATGGCGTGGCAGTCGCAACCAACGCATCTTGCACCTGCGGAATGGGGAGATTGCTGCCATAGAATAGCTTCGTGAAGCTTGGGATAAAGGTTGACGTCTTGGATTTTGAAAGCAATTCGTGAAATTTGCTTGACTTTTTTTAGGGGGCTTCTTATAATAGCGTTCTACCTTCCCTGGTAGCTCAATCGGCAGAGCGGGCGGCTGTT
>CAZAFJ010000029.1:0-12932 GCA_964484715.1 uncultured Anaerolineaceae bacterium
ACCATAGACGATTTTTTCAATACTTACAGTTTCGGGCATGTTTCTCCTTTGTTCAAAAGCTTCAGGCAATTAGGGTCCTTGGGTCATTGTTGAAAAGCTTACATACAAATTGCAGATGCGTAGCACAATTATACACTCGCACGTTCTTTGACAGCTTTTCCTTTATGATTTAGCTGTGAATCATATTACTTTAGAGGTCTTTAACAGGATGTTAACTGTTTTGGGCTATGCTTATAAGGTATATAGATAAAAAAACAATGAGGCGCACATGACGACATCGGAAACACCCCAAAAAAAGAAGAAAAAAAGAAAATTCAGCGCATGGTGGCTGGTCTTAATCCTGGCAGTTTTAGGCGTGGGATTCTTTTTTGGCAGACAAGCCATCAATCGCAAACAAGCCGAACAAGCGATAAGTCAACTCGAGACCACGCCTTATAAACGCGATATCCTCGCCACAACCATCAATGGGTCGGGCACAGTGCGGGCAAAGCAAAGTGCGGTTTTGATGTGGCAGGCGAGCGGGTATGTCGGAGATCTGGATGTGGCGCTTGGTGATACTGTAAAAGCAAATCAGGTTTTGTTGAGGCTGGATAAAACGCGCCTCCCTGCTGAGATGCTACAAGCGGAAGTGAATATGCTTAACGCAGAAAGCGCCATGAAAAACCTGGAGAGCGATACAGCCTTGCAACGTGCTAAGCTCCAACAGGACATCACGTCGGTTGAAAGCAATTTGAGGACGCTCGAGGACCAAAAAACAGCCTTGAGTTTGCGGTCTTGTAGTCAGGATCGGATCGATTCCCTGCAGAAAAGCTATGATCAGGCATTGGAAAATTATGAAAACTATCCAAATCAGGCGAGATGGCTTTTGGTTGAAAACGCGCGCCAAAACCGGGCCTTTTGTGACCCACAGACGATTGAAGACGAGCTCAATGCACTGGAATCGCAAATCGCCTTGCTTAATCAAACTTTAAGCAAACACCAAAACGATCTTAATAAAATCCGCGATGGGGTGGATGCGGAAGTTGAAAACAAGCTTCAGTTACAACTCGAGCTGACCAAAAAACAAGTTGACAGTCAATTTGTGCGCAGTCCTTTTGACGGCACGGTCAGCGCCTTAAACAACCAGCTGGGTGACACCGTGAGCCCGGGTACGATAGCGGTCACCATTTCGGACCTTTCGGAGCTTTTCCTGGAGGTCGCAGTATCTGAGGTGGATATCCCGGCTATTCAAGTCGGTCAAACTGCTGAGCTCATTTTTGATGCTTTCTTTGAGGAAAGCTATCAGGGCGAAGTGACCCAAATAGCCAGCGTTCCTACAACGACCAGCGGTGTGGTCAACTATATCGTGACGATTGCAATGAAAAATGGCATCGATAAGGTCAAACCAGGGATGACAGCAGGGGTGAATATTTTGACCGAAACCAAAGAGAACGTTTATGTGGTGCCGGCTGAATCGGTTTTTTCACGGGAAGGCAAGACTTATGTCTATGTGCGCCGTGATGGGCGGCCAGTCATGGTTGCCGTGCGGATTGGCGCTTATTCCAATCGGCTGGTGGAAATTTTGCAGGGTGATATCAAGGACGGTGAGCCGGTTTACCTTTCGCCGCCAGTCAACATGATTGAAAACTTTATGAATATGGGGAGACCCCGTGGACGATAAATCTGGAACCGAGCCTGTCATCCGCGTGCGTGGGATGACCAAAGAATTCAAGATGGGCGAAGATAATATCGTGCGTGCCTTGCGAGGGATTGACCTGGATATTTACCCCGGCGAGATGACGGCTATTATGGGGCCCAGTGGGTCAGGAAAATCGACATTGATGAACATGATCGGCTGTCTCGATTCGCCAACAAGTGGCGATTATTACCTGGACTCGATTTTGGTTTCTGAGCTGGAGGATGATGACTTGGCTGAAGTGCGCAACAAGAAAATCGGCTTCATCTTCCAGAAATACAACTTATTGCCCCGCATTAGCGCGTTGGAAAACGTCGAGCTCCCTTTACGCTATAGCGACGACAACAGCAACATTCGAAAACGGGCTGAAGAAGCACTCAAATCGGTAGGGCTTGAAGATCGCATGTCGCATAAGCCCAGTGAACTTTCGGGCGGTCAACAGCAAAGGGTGGCCATCGCGCGGGCTTTGGTCAATGAGCCGGCGATTATTTTAGCCGATGAGCCCACCGGGAACCTGGACTCGAAATCGGGGCAAGAAATTATGGATTTGCTTTTGCAACTCAACCGGGAAAGAAAAACAACCATCGTTTTGGTAACCCATGATGCCGACGTGGCAGAGCAAACCCAACGCATCGTGCGATTGTTTGACGGTTTGATTGAGAGTGAGGAGCGAAAATCATGAACTTCTTGCTATCTATAAAAGAAGCTTTTTCAAGCCTGGCTGCCAATAAAATGCGCGCGTTATTGACCGTTTTGGGCATTGTGATTGGCGTAGGCGCGGTGATTGCTGTGCTTTCAATCAGTCGCGGTGCTGAGGCGAGCATTATTGGCCAAATCGAATCGATTGGCACAAACGTCATTTACGTCATGCGTGGCAATCGCGCGGAATCTGTCAAAAATCCGCGACTTCTCACCTTGTCGGATGTGGAAGCACTCAATAACCGTATTCGCACACCGCATATTCAATGGGCTTCACCCATGATGAGCGGTCAGGCGACTTTTAGCCTGGGTAATGAAAATCATTCTGCGGGTTTGGTGGGGAGCATCCCCGTTTACCAACAAACTATGGACATTCAACTTTCTGAAGGCGTCTTTTTCACCGATGAAGAAGTTGATTCGCGGAGGGCCGTTGTCGTTTTAGGTCCTGATCTGGCTGAAAGGCTGACCGGTCGACGTTCTGAAGTCGTCGGCCAGAGCGTGCGGATCAACAATTATCCTTTCCGCGTGATTGGCGTGAGCAAGGCGAAAGGCGGAAATCAATTTAACAACCCGGATATGCAGGCTTATATCCCGATTACGACGATGCAAATGCGGGTTACCCGACAAAGCGCGCCGGATTCTGTTGACCTCATTATGATTCAAGCTCAGGATGCCGAGTCGGTTAGCGGTGCGATTGCCGAGGCAAGGGAAGTTTTACGCGCGACCCACCGTCTTTCCAGTCGGCAGCCAGATGATTTCACGATCACCAACCAAGAGGATATTCTCTCGCTAGCGAATTCAATTACCAATGTTCTGACGGTGTTTCTGGCTGGTATCGCGGGGATTTCTTTGCTAGTGGGTGGTATTGGCATTATGAACATCATGTTGGTTTCAGTGACGGAGCGTACGCAGGAGATTGGTCTGCGCAAGGCGCTCGGCGCGCGAAAATCCGACATTAAAATGCAGTTTTTGACCGAATCGGCTTTGCTCAGTTTGCTGGGCGGTGTCATTGGAATTGGGTTGGCGTGGGTGATTGGGCAAATCGTCGCCAGGGTTGCTGCCAATGCCGGAACCGAGATCGTTCCGGTGATTGGTCTGGACGCGATTGCCTTGGCAACTTTGTTCTCGTTGGCAGTGGGTTTGTTCTTTGGTATTTATCCTGCTATTAGGGCAGCGAATTTGCAGCCCGTTGAGGCTTTGCGTTACGAATAAAGCTTCTCGTTAAGGTCCTAGCTCTCGCCCTTAGACTTTGACCAAAAGTCTTCCAGCACCTGGTTAAACCTTTCTGGCGCATCGAGATTAGCCAGATGTCCGGCATTTGAGAAGGTGATGCTTTGGGTATAAGGTTCATCTTGTTGCCAGGATTCGATGGCTGACGCGGGCATCAAGGCATCGTGCGCGCCACGACCGATAAGCAGGGGGTAGTCACGAGGCCTGTCAGGTGTTTTTGGCAAGGGTTTTGAGGCTTGCAAGAACATCAAGAAAGGCTTTCTGGATTGAAGTCGGGCGACCTCAATATAAGCTACCTGACCTTCAGGGCTTATTGCAGCCAGGCTTTTGCTCGCTTTCGCAAACCATTTGATTGAGATCAAGCCTTTTAGTCCCAAAATAAGATTTGAGAAAATCATCTTGCCGTGGCCTTTGGGATTGAAATTGTGGATGTTTTGAGCGCCAAAGCAAGCCAGGGATTGTACTTTGTTCGGGAATTGATCGGCAAATAATTGAGCCACCACCGCACCTAATGAAATGCCTACCAGGTGAACCTTTTCGATGTTCTCATGGTCCAGGATGGCGTTTATCCAATCTGGCGTTTGCATGAAATGGTCATGCCTGCTTTGGGGTTTTGAGGCACCATGTCCAAGTAAATCAATCGCCAGGATGTTGTAATGGTCTTGGAAATGATTAAACTGCCTTTTATAGATGCTGTGATCAAGGAATGCGGCATGGATAAAAAGGATCCAGTCTGCGTTTTTATTTCCGTTGCTGTAGTAAACGATAGGGTTGTTGTCTAAACGCTTGCGTTCTAACATGGCTCATCCTTTCCCTGCCTCTATTTTAACCAAAATTGCGAGTTTTAGTTTTGGATGTATGTTGTAGGCGACCTTAAGAGAAATAGCGGTCAGCATAATCCAGGAAAGCTGTGTGATAGGCGTCTCTTTGCACGGGGTCATCAGCCAGCAAGTGACCAGAATTTGGGAAGGGAATGCTGGTGAATGGGACCTTCGCGTTTTCTAGCGCTTGAACCAACAAGTCATGGTTTTTGAAGGGCACAATTTTGTCGCGCTTGCCGTAAGCCAAAAGTGTTGGCGGTGAGTCTTCCTTTATGTAGCTGATAGGTGAGGCTTGTCTTTTGATGGCCTTGACCTCTTCGCTGTCGAGCCGGGCATGTTTGAGGTCGATGCCGGTGCGGCGGGTGATGAAGTTAAAAAGGGCTTGTTGATAGCGTTTGTTGGTTTTGGTTTGAAAGTCGCTGGGTCCGGTTTGAATCGCCAGAAAAGCGATCGAAATGGGCGAAAGGTGCTGTTGAGCGTAACCATAAAGCATCGCCAGATGTCCACCCGCGGATATACCCGAAAGGGCTATCTTCTTTATATTAATGCCCTGCGCTTCACAGTGGGATTTTATTTTTTGGATACACAGGTGGATTTCGTCACGCATGGTAAAGAAATCTACCTCCGGGCTTTCTTTAGACAGCAGACTGTAGTCCATGCTCGCGGTCAGGTAACCAGCTTTGGCATAGCGTTTGGCGGCATAAGCTATTTGGTTTTTATTCCCAAAGAGCCAGGATCCACCGTGGATAAAGAGGATGAGGTTTTGTGTTTTTATCGGGTCGGGGTTTGCAGGGATGTAGAGGTCAAAACCGTTGCCACTTTTGGGGTCATAAAGGATGTCTTTTTGGATACTGCCGTCTGTGTCTGACCAGCTTTCATGATAACCCGCGCGTTTGACAGCTTGTCGAAAGCGTTTAATCGCCAAGTGGCGCAATAAGACCATTATCCCAATCACGAGGATGAGAACAAACAGGACGATGAGCCAGGAAATGAGCTGAGTTGGCATGTGTTTAACTCCAAAAGCTTTGTTGGCTTTCATTCTAACGGAAATGAACGGAATAGTCATCTAAAGAAGCTTGCTAAGTTGCCCGTTTCAGCGACCAAAAGTCTTGCCAGTGACCTTGCCATCGTCTACAATTAAGCCATGCGATTTGATGTGTTTAGCTTGTTCCCAGAGATTTTTCAGCCTTATCTTGATATCAGCATTCTGAAACGTGCCATTGCGCATAGCCTCATTGAGGTGCATACCCATAACATTCGTGATTGGGCGTTTGACAAGCATCATCTCACCGATGACACGCCTTATGGTGGTGGTGGGGGCATGATTATGAAGCCGGAGCCCGTTTTTGCCGCGGTGGAAGACGTGTTGGGTGCGCCACCTGAGTGCCCGGTTATTTTGCTCTGTCCGCAAGGGGAAGTACTTAACCAAAGCATAGCGCGAGAGCTAGCCCAACATGATCGCCTGGGCTTAATCTGTGGCCGTTACGAAAGTTTCGATGAGCGTATTCGCCAACATTTGGTGACGCGTGTGATTTCCATTGGCGATTTTGTGCTGACGGGTGGCGAGTTGCCGGCGCTCATTCTAATGGATGCAGTCGCGCGTCTGGTGCCTGGCGTTCTGGGCGATGAAACCGCGACCAGCGATGACTCCTTCGCTGAGGATGGGCTTCTGGAATACCCACAATACACCAAACCGCCCATTTTCCGAGGCTGGGAAGTGCCCGAAATACTCGTAGGTGGCAACCATGTTTTGCAAGCCAATTGGAAGCGTCAACAATCGCTCATCCGCACCTTGGAATGGCGTCCAGACCTCTTGGAAAAAGCGACCCTAAGTAAAGAAGACAAGCGCTTTTTAGAAGCGTATCTCAAAGAAAAAGATAGTTTTATTCAGAATGATCCAGAATAGATAGGAGAGATGATGTACGAGGAAATGGTAAAACAAGACCGTATCAATTGGGGTAAATTGTTCCTGATTGGCTTTGGCTTCTTTGGCGTGAGTGTGCTGTGGAGCCTTTATAACACCTATGTACCCATGATTTTGGACGGTAAATTCGGGCTCGACTCGGTCGCAATCGGCTTGATTATGGTCATGGACAATGTTGCCGCGTTTTTAATCCAACCCTCGATTGGTGTTTGGTCCGACAACGTGCGCACCAAAATTGGCCGGCGCTTGCCTTTCATTATCATTGGCGCGCCGCTTTCAGCGATTGCTTTTGGCTTGATCCCCTTAGCGAAATCTTTGCCTGTCTTCCTTGCATGTACGGTTTCGACCCTGCTTGCCATGGCTTTTTGGCGCACACCGGTTGTGGCTTTGATGCCGGATGTTACACCCAGTAAATTCCGTTCGCAAGCCAATGGTGTGATCAACTTTATGGGTGGTCTGGGCTTGGTTTTGGGTACCTCAGTAGGTGGCAGCCTCCATAAAATCAATAGCGTTTACCCCTTCTGGTTTGGCTCGGCATTGGTGATTTTGGCGGCCATTCTGGTCTTCATCTTCGTGCGTGAACCTCAGCACTATGAAGAAAAGGTAGTTGAGAAGAAGTCAAACACCTGGCAAGGACTCAAGGAAATCTTTACTCAAAAGCAGCGTGACGCCATTCTCATTTTCTTTGCAATTTTCTTCTGGTTTATTGCTTACAACGCGATTGAAACTTTCTTATCGCTCTATGGCAAAAACTTCTTGCTTTTGACCGAAGATGCTGCTGGGAAGTTGATTACCAGCGTTGGTTTTGCCTTTTTGCTCTTCGCTATTCCAGCAGGCTTAATTGGCGGGAAGTTTGGTCGCCGCAAAACAATCATGACCGGCATCAGCATTATGATTTTGACCATGGCGGCGATGTTCTTCATCCCCAAAGAGGTTTTACTGGTCGAGCATCTCAAACTTCCCATTTTGGGTGAGTTTAGGAATATTTCCTTTATTCTGTTAGCGGCGGGTATTGGCTGGTCCCTGATTAACATCAACTCCTTGCCGATGGTTGTTGACCTGACCACAAAGGAACATGTGGGTACTTATACTGGCATGTACTATTTCTTTTCGACTCTTTCGGCAATTATTGGCCCCGTTTTGAACGGTTTTATCGTGAAACAATCTGGCGGGAACTATGGGCAGATCATGGTGGTTGGTCCGGTGTTCATGGCTTTCGCCTTGCTGTGTATGATTCTGGTAAAACGTGGTGAGGCCAATCCACATGCTGACAAACGCCATGACAGCGATTATGTTGAGGAACTCGAGGGCATCGATGCGATTCTATAAAGCTAATGGCTCCGTTAACTTTCCGCACAAGTCAAGGATTGTTCCTTGTGTAAGTTGCGAATAAGGGCAGCTTAATATATACTTAACGATTAATCAAACGATACTTCGCGTATCGGCGTTTTCAACTTAAATAAAGGAGTAAAGAATGAAGAAGAATATTTTTACAATTCTGGCCCTGTTATTAGTCACCTCTCTCTTGTTAGGTGCTTGTACAAAGCCAGCTGCCCCTGTTGTCGATAAACCTGTTGATGAACAACCAGTCGAGCAACCTGTTGACCCTGCCAAGACCTTTAAGGTTGGTTTGGTTACCGATGTTGGTGAAGTTGACGACAAGAGCTTTAACCAGGCTTCCTGGGAAGGCGTCGTCGCTGCTCAAAAAGACATCACTATCGAAGCAAAGTATATTGAAACCAAAGATGCCAAGGACTATGATGCCAACATCCAACTCTTCATTGACGAAGGCTATGATGTGATCGTGACCGTTGGTTTCGCACTGGGACAAGCAACAATCGACGCTGCGAAGGCTAACCCGGGTGTGAAATTCATCGGTGTTGATCAATTCCAGGGAGAAGAAACCCCTGGTGTGGCTGGTCTGATTTTTGACGAAGCTTTGTCTGGCCTGTTGGCTGGCGTTTTGGCAGCAGAAATCACCAAGAGCAATGTCATTGCGGCTGTTTTGGGTACCGACCTGGTTCCCCCAGTGGTCAACTTTAACCGTGGTTACGCCGCTGGCGCGAAATGGGTGAACCCTGACATCAAGGTCATTTCCACCTACCATCCCGGTGGCATGGATGTGGCATTCACCGATCCCGAGTGGGGTGCTGCAACCGCTAAGCAAGCCATCGAGCAAGATGCGGACGTCATCTTTGCTGCTGGTGGTAAGACTGGTAACGGTGCTCTGATCGAAACCGCTGAACACGAAGGTTTGTTCTGCATCGGTGTGGACACTGACCAATGGCTGACTGTTCCAGAAGCTCACAAGTGTTTGATTTCTTCAGCAACCAAAGACATCACCGATTCTGTGGTTGCCCTGATCAAACTCGCTTATGAAGGTAAATTCCCCGCAGGCAATTACGTTGGTGGCTCTTCATTAGCGCCATTCCATGATTTTGAGAGCATTGTGACCGACGAAATCAAAGCCAAACTTGAAGAAGTCAAGGGCGTTTACGAAGCTGGCAAAATCGAGCTTCCTGAGAAGTAAAGTATCCATTCGCTGTTTATAACAGCTCAAATGAGGTGACGCTTACTGCGTCACCTCATCACAATCTGAACAATGTAGATAGGAGGTAATCCAGCGTGGAAGTTGAAACACCCTCCCAAAATAACTGGTTACAAAAAATTTGGTTTTCCATTCGCATTCCATTCTTAGCTATCGTTTTAGCCTTGCTCGTTGGGGCAGTTGTCTTGCTTGTTTCTGGTGCAAACCCGCTGGAAGCTTATGCGCAGCTTTTCAAAGGTGCTTTTGGCTCTGTAAAAAATTTGCAACGTGCACTTGAAAAGGCAACCCCTCTCATTTTTTCTGGCTTAGCGGTGGCTTTAGGGTTTAAAGCAGGTCTTTTTAATATTGGCGCACAAGGGCAGCTCCTTTTAGGGGCGATTGTGGCAGGCTTTGTTGGCTTTGCGGTCAAAGGCTTGCCACCGTATATCCATATCCCTTTGGCTTTGCTGGCTGGCACCCTGGCTGGCGCGCTTTATGGTGCTATTCCTGGTCTTTTACGGGCTTTTTCTGGTGCGCATGAGGTCATCACGACCATTATGCTTAACTATATTGCCATCAACATTACTGACTATCTCTCGGATGGCCCCTGGAAAGACACTTCGCCAGGCAACATTGTTTCACGATTGCCAGCGATTGAAGCTTCAGCAAAGATTCCAAGTATCGGACCGGTTCCGATTGGCTTTATTGTCGCGATTTTGATAGCCATATTGATTTGGTTTGTGATTAATCGCACTACTTTTGGTTTTGAAATCACTTCAGTGGGGCTCAACCCACACGCTTCAAAATATGCTGGTATGCGCACCAAACTTCTCATCGTTGGCGCGTTTATCGTGAGCGGTGCTCTCGCGGGCATAGGTGGCGCGATTGAGACGATGGGTGTGGTTGGCCGTTTCCAACCCGGCTTTAATACAGGCATCGGCTTTGATGGTATCACCGTGGCACTTTTGGCGCGCAATAACCCAATCGCAGTGATTGCCTCTTCGCTCCTTTTGGGTGCCTTAAAGGGAGGTGCGAATACGATGCAATTTTATGCGAATGTGCCCAATGAAATCATCGATATTATTCAAGGCACCATGTTGCTCTTTGTGACCGCAGAGATGGTCGTGCGTTGGATCTTCCACCTTCGCAAGCATCAATCAACGGAAATTACCGTTACTGCTGGATGGGGGCAAAAATGATCGCTGAAAATGTAAACAAAACGGGTCTGAAAAAAATGAATTGGAAACTATGGCGCCCAATCATCTTTGGCGTTCTGATTATTGCAGCAATACTCTTCTTTCACGCAAGCAATCCAGGCGAAACACGCGCTGTCCTTACCTCGACCTTGCGTTACGCTGTACCCCTCATTTTGGGGGCGTTGTGTGGCATCTTCTGTGAACGTGCTGGTATTGTCAATATTGGTATCGAAGGGCAGATGCTACTTGCTGCTTTCACTTCCTATATGACCAATGTCTGGACTGGAAATTTGTTTCTGTCGCTCATTGTAGGTATGTTAACCGCGGCCTTGGCGGGCCTGTTCCTTGCCTTTTTGTCCATCAAGTTTAAACTTAATCAGGTGATTGGTGGTACGGTGATTAATATTCTGGCGGCGGGAATCACTGGTTATTTTTACCAGGTGGGCATGACGACCAAAGGCAAATTCTCAAGTTTCGCTTTGGGTCCCTTGGCGGATATTCCGATTATCGGACCGGTCCTTTTCAACAACCCACCGATTACTTATTTGGCTATTTTGCTCGTCATCTTCTCGCAAGTGCTCTTGTTCCACACCCGTTGGGGATTGCGCACACGTGCGGTGGGTGAGCACCCGCGCGCGGCAGATACGGTTGGTGTGGATGTCTTCAAATTGCGCTACTGGAACGTGATTATCGGTGGCTTGATGGCTGGCTTAGCGGGTGCTTTCTTAACTCTCGAAGGCGTTGGGCTCTTTGAGCGCGGTATGACCAATGGACGTGGTTTTATTGCTCTTGCAGTCATGATTTTTGGCAAGTGGAATCCCATCCTTTCGGCTCTGGCGGCGCTTTTGTTTGGCTTTGCCAACGCATTGCAAACCCAATTGCAATTCATGGGCATCCAAATCGCACACCAGTTTGTGGGCATGATCCCCTACTTGATGACGATTATCGTGGTTTCTGGCTTTGTGGGCAGGTCGCGCGCGCCGGCGGCTGAAGGCATCCCCTATGAAAAGGAGTGAGTATGGATACGAACAAAACTGACTCTACTGGTATGGATGAGAAAACCGCCATGGCTAATAAAAACTCACTCATTTTGGAAGCTAAGCACATCTATAAGCGCTTCCCGGGAACTTTAGCCAACGAAGACGTTAGCCTGGAACTGCATCGTGGTGAAGTTTTAGCCTTGCTCGGCGAAAATGGTGCTGGGAAGTCGACTTTGATGAATGTCATTTACGGACTTTACACGCAAGATGAAGGTGAAATCTTCCTGAATGGCGAACCCTACTCGATAAACAATCCGCATGACGCGATTCGCGCCGGTATTGGTATGGTGCATCAACATTTTATGCTGGTGCCAGTATTTACCGTGCTTGAAAATGTGATGCTGGGTGCGGAAACCACTTATGGTCCCTTTTTGAACAAGAAAGCAGCCGAGAAGAAGCTCCGCGAACTTTCCGAAAGCTTCGGTTTGGACGTTGACCCGCATGCCATCATTGAGGAATTGCCGGTTGGTTTGCAACAACGTGTCGAGATTTTGAAAGCCTTGTATCGTGATGTGGAGATTCTGATTCTGGACGAACCCACTGCAGTTTTGACACCCCAAGAAGCCGAAGAACTCTTTAAAATCATGCGACGCCTGACCGAGCGTGGTGTCTCGATTGTCTTTATCACCCACAAGCTCAAAGAGGTGTTGGAAATTGCTGACCATATCGTTATCATGCGAAGGGGACGCGTGGTAGATACAACCACGCCGGCTGACGTTGACGAGCATGGTTTGGCAAGCATGATGGTTGGGCGTGAGGTTATCCTTGAGGTCGACAAAGGGCCTGCCAACCCTGGTGAGGATGTCTTGGAAATCAAGCATCTCAACGTGCATGACAGCAACCAATTGCAAAGCGTGCGCGATGTTTCTCTGACCGTGCGTGCGGGCGAAGTGCTTGGTATTGCCGGTGTTCAGGGCAATGGGCAAAGCGAATTGATCGAGGCGATTACGGGTTTACGTCGGTATAACAGCGGCGAGGTCTGGATAGATGGAAAGCTCATGCCCCAGGAAAAACCGCGCACGCTGGTCGAAAATGGCATGGCGCATATCCCTGAGGATCGCCAAAAGCATGGGCTTATTTTGCAGTATCCCTTAACCTCTAACTTTGTGCTCTGCAATTACTACCGCGAACCTTATTCGAGGCATGGTGTATTGAACACAGAGGCTATTTTGAAGAACGCCCAAGCCCTGATTGAACGTTTTGACGTGCGCACTCCCTCTGCTCAGACCGCCGCGGGCGATTTGAGCGGTGGTAATCAACAAAAGGTTATCGTCGGACGTGAACTCAGTCGCGATGTCTCTTTGGTGATTGCAAATCAACCCACCCGTGGTTTGGATGTAGGTTCGATTGAGTACATTCACCAAACCTTGATCGACATGCGCGATGCCGGCGTCGGCGTTTTGTTGGTCTCTTCCGAATTGGATGAGATTATGTCAGTCAGTGACCGCATTGCCGTGATGTATCGCGGTGAGATTGTGGACGTGTTGGATGCCAAAGGCGCTGACCGTGAGCATATTGGCTTGCTCATGGCAGGGCATGTTTAGAAATTTATCTGTAAGTAAAGATGAAAGCGCTTTGAAAAGGGCGCTTTTGCTTTCTGAGAAAAACCTTACATAATCTATGGTAAAAACAAAATAAATCGGGGTAAGATAATCATGCTAAGGAGAATACTATGTCTAAAATTATTGTTGATCAAATTTCAAAACGCTTTGGCAAGACCCAAGCCGTGCGCGATATTTCATTTGATGTGCGGGCAGGGGAAATTTTTGGCCTTTTAGGTCCAAACGGTTGTGGCAAGACAACCAGTATTCGCATTATTC
>CAZAFJ010000030.1:0-12093 GCA_964484715.1 uncultured Anaerolineaceae bacterium
ATCAAATGACCTAACAATCAACGTTCGGTAACATTATCATTTGACTTGACACTGACTCTGGAAGAGAAAACAGCAATCATTTTTGAGGAAAAATATGCTTAATAATAGCTATGGAAAAGGATCGCTCATTGAACTTTGATACAATTAGTCAACCGCCATTTTTCAACAGGAAAAACGCTTAGGAAGTAAGAAAAATGAACATGAAAATCAACACTGTTTTGAAGGTGATTATCATCATCATTCTGCCCTTTATGATTCTTTTGGGCGCCATTAGACTTATTACAACACCAGGTTTTGCCGCCTTTGAATACAATCGCAGTTGGTTTACACCTGACCCCTATGGCATGACCAAGCCAGAACGTTTGAGATGGTCAAACTATGCCATAAAGTATTTGACCAACGATCTAGGCATCGACTATTTAGGCGATTTGCGTTTTGATGACGGGACTGAGGTGTTCAATGAGCGCGAGCTGGGGCACATGGTGGATGTTAAACAAGTGATGAGAACCAGCTTTACGGTTTGGTACGCGCTTTTGGGCTTTTCCCTGGCGGTGATGATTTGGTTTTTGGTGATGCGCGAGTGGAAGGTATTTAGTCAAGCGACCACGTGGGGGGCATGGCTGACAATTGGACTCATTGTCGCCATTTTAGTTTTCCTGGTAATTTCATTCAATCAGCTTTTTGATCGTTTTCATCAGCTCTTTTTTGCTGAAGGTTCCTGGATCTTTTACCAAAGTGACACGCTCATTCGCCTTTTCCCCATTGTTTTCTGGCGGGATGCTTTTATTTTGGTGAGCGTGCTTTCTTTGCTCGTTGCGGGTTTGATATTAATCACTAAATGCGTCATTAAAAAACATGTCAAAAAGAAACAGCAAACGAAAGCTTCAGGTGAAGCGGCTGTCTTGTAAGAGATCGGCTTGGTAGCAAAAAATTAAAAAAAAGAGGCTGGTTTTCAAAACCAGCCTCTTTGCTATGTGAATTAGGTGGGGCTAGAAAATAGCCACGGGGTTTTCTTCGTCCTGGCTTGGATCGAAGATGTGATAGTTGTCCATGTTGAAGGCAACTTCAACCTTTTCGCCGATTTCCATGCGGGAGCGTGGGTCAACACGGGCGATGAAGTTTTTGTCGCCGTTGACGAGGTAAAGGAAGATTTCGTTACCCATGAGCTCGGTGACGTCCACTTCAGCTTTCACGAGTTCAGCGATAATACCAGGAGGCGCAAACTCTGGATTGTGGATATCTTCTGGGCGAATGCCAAAGACAATTGGTTTTCCGACCAAGTGCTTGAGATCCTCATAATCCTTTTCAGGTACGCGCACAGCAAAGGAACCCATGTCCACATAAAGGCCATCTTCGCGTTGCTGGATGCTACCATCAAAGAAGTTCATCGAAGGCGAGCCAATGAAGCCGGCAACGAACTGATTCACTGGGTGGTCGTAGAGCATTTGAGGCGTATCGAGCTGTTGCAAAATACCTTTGTTCATCACCGCGATGCGTGTCGCCATCGTCATGGCTTCAGTTTGATCGTGGGTGACATAGATGAAGGTGGTTTCGAGCCGTTTGTGGAGTTTGCTGAGTTCGGCACGGGTTTGCACACGCAGCTTGGCATCCAGGTTTGAAAGGGGCTCATCAAAGAGGAAAACTTTTGGCTCGCGAACAATCGCGCGACCGACTGCCACACGTTGGCGTTGACCACCAGAGAGCTCTTTGGGTTTGCGGTTTAAGAGGTTTTCAATGCCCAGGGTCTTTGCGGCTTCTTGAACACGTTCGGCAATGATGTGCTTAGGTGTCTTGCGCAGTTTGAGGCCAAAAGCCATATTGTCATAAACCGTCATGTGGGGATAGAGCGCGTAGCTTTGGAAAACCATGGCGATATCGCGATCTTTGGGGGCGATGTTGTTAACAACGACATCATCAATCAGAACTTCACCTTCGGACACTTCTTCGAGTCCAGCTAAACAACGCAAAGCAGTTGTCTTACCACACCCAGAGGGGCCGACCAAAACAAGGAATTCCTTGTCGTCGATTGCAAGATTGAGATCTTGCACGGCGACTACGTCACCGAATCTTTTCCAAACGCCATTGTATGTAACACTTGCCATAAAACTTTCCTCCAATCTTGAACGAATATAGTGGCTTTATTATAAGGCAAGATTCAGAAATATAAAGAGATTGTCCTGGAGTTTTAGTTAAATCGTGGTTAATTCTGGTCGTTTGGGAGGAAAATGAAAAAATAAGGCGATTAAAGACAATAAGCCTGGCAAGTCCCAGGCTTATTGTAGATGAGCTTGGTTTAGATCTTTTCGAACTGATCTTTGCCGACGCCACAATCGGGGCAAACCCAATCTTCGGGCAGGTCTTCAAAAGCGGTTCCAGCAGGAATATCCTGGGTGGGATCGCCAAGTTCGGGATCATAGATATAACCACAAGCGATGCATTCGTATTTGTCCATAAGTCTCCTTCTTAATCAGCTGAAAATTTTGGAAGGGCATCCTTCCCTCAACGCCGTTATTATACATTACATTTAAAAATGCTGTGGATTTCAAAGCTGGTACAATCCTGAAAAAAGGAGATGTTCTATGACAACTCTAACAATTGCAGAATACATCAATCGTTTACCAAAGGATTTTGAGCACGAAGGTGCAAAAGGAATTGTGGCTGACTTGCAACTCGTGATCACAGGTTTTGATGCTGGCGAGTGGTATGTCTCAGTCAACGATGGACATGTCAAAATTCGTGAGGGATACGCGCCTTTTCCAAAGGTTGAGGTCGAAGCAAATTCAGAAGTCGCGATGAAGCTAATTCAGGGTAAACAAAACCCTCTCACTGCTTTAATGACGGGTAAGGTCAAAGTGAAAGGGGATAAAGTTTTGTTAATGAAGCTGGTGAAGCTGATTCAGTCTTGAAGTGTGTTAAAAACTATAGACCCATCAAGCCCCACTCATCGTCACGGAGTTCCGGGGACATCATTTCTGGTTTCCAGGCTTCAGAGCCGTATTCGATTGTTGTGGGTTTGCCGATGATTTTGGCAACAGCTTCGCGGGTTTCTTCCATCATGGCCGGTCCATAAGGGCAAAATGGCGTGGTGAGGATCATGCGTACGTTGGCTTTGATATTATCAAAACTGACGTCTCGAACCAGGCCAAGGTCTAAGATGGAATAACCCAGGTCGGGGTCCATGACGCCCGAAAGCGCGAGCACCAAGCCTTCAAGCAATTCGGGATGCGTTTTATCAACGGACCATTCTGGTTTGTGAATATCTGTCATTACTTCCTCTTGATTACAAATGTGCAATAGGGATTGCCTTGCGAAATGGTGTGGGTGATTTCTACTTCGCCTTCCGTCAAGGTTTCCAACATAGCTAAGTCCAAATTGCAGACTTCGGGGTTCATCGTCGAAAGATAGTGATATGGGCAGTGATAGTTGACCAAGACGGTTTCTTTATCAATTATTTTTTTCTCAATGATGTAGCCTTGTTCGTTGAGATTCTCGACGACGTAATTCAGGCGATTGGGTGAATTGCGTTGTCGGCGATCAAGGCGATTCCGGTCGGCAAAGTCCAGGCCGACTTCCTCAAAGAAGGGTTTAAGCTTTTCTGAACCCAAAATCTGTTTGAGTTGGTCTAAAACGATGGCGGAAAACTCGACATAAGACTTAGGAAACTGTTCTAATCCTGTGCTTGTCAGGCTATAGACAAATTTTGGACGTCCAACCTGACCTTTGCGTTCTTCGCGACTCGTCACCCAACCCTCTTTTTCAAAATTCTTCAAATGATGGCGAATTGAGATGCCGTTAACATTGAGTTCTTCGGCAAGGTCGTTGACAGAAGATTCTTGTTTAATTAATAAAGTGTTCAGTATACGCGTTTTAGTATTCACAATGCCTTCTCCACAACTTGAATAATTTCCTCAATTGTACCAGATGACGAATGATTTTCTTATTTATTATACAATTGTATAAAATCACGCTTATAAAATCTCGAATTGGTATAAGCCAATCTGCTTTGAATTGGTTGATGCTATGCTATAATCACGACAAAGTAGGTTAACTTTCTAAAAGGAGATTAATATGGCTAAGATTATTGATATTGAGGGTATCGGACCCGTTTACGCGGAAAAACTGCAAGCTATTGGCATCAAAACAGTCGAAGCTCTTTTAAAAGCTGGGGCTACGCCAAAAGGTCGCGAAGACATCGCCGAACAAACTGGCATTACTAAAACTTTGATCTTGGAATGGGTTAACCATGCCGACTTGTATCGAATCAAAGGCGTTGGTGAAGAATATTCCGACCTCTTGGAAGAAGCCGGTGTGGATACCGTGGTTGAACTTGCAACCCGTAATCCTGAAAATCTTTACGCAAAAATTATTGAAGTTAATGAAGCCAAAAAGCTTGTACGTCGCCCTCCATCACAATCGATGGTCGCCGATTGGGTTTTGCAAGCCAAGGGCATGGACCGCGCTGTCTTCTACTAAGATAGGTACCATAAAAATGTGTTAATTTGAAAGAACCACGTTATGACAACGTGGTTCTTTTTTGGTTTAAGTTGTGCTCAACTTACTTTGAAAGCATGTTGAGCAAGGTGTCAGCTACCAGGGCACCTGATTGCGTTCGATCTTCACGATCGCTAAACCGAGTTGCTGAACCTACGGCTTGAAGAATGGACTCGAAAGGCGTTTTGCCTTGTTGCTTGGCCATAAAAAAGGCTAAAGCAGCTGAAAGAAGATTCGTGCCACTCATGCCGCCTGGAGCTTGATTCTGGCCAGTTTGTGTCTGAGCGGATTGTCCACCTAGAAGCGAGCCTAGCAAGTCACCCAAACCACCGCCGCTAGATGGGGGTGGCGTAGGAGCCTGTTGTTGACCACCGCCTAGCAAACTACCAAGCAAATCTCCCAAGCCACCAGATTGAGGCTCTTCTTTGGGGGCTGTTGGGGTTTGGTTTTGGCCGAGACCCCCTAAAAGCTGCGAAACTAAATCGCTTGCGGAACTTTGCTCAGGTGTTTGGGCCTGGTGTTGGGTCGGTTCTTGGGTGAAGGTTAGTCCGCCCAAGGCGTCAATCAAGTCTGGCGTTTGGCTGAAAGTCGTGTCTGGTGCCTGAGTAGGTGCCTGAGCAGGCGCTTGACTTTGGGGTTGACTTTGGCTACTTGCCAGCCCGCCAATTAAGGTGGAGAGAAAATCACCGCCTGGTGCGGCAGCTTGAGCTGGCGCTTGGGAAGGTGGTTGGGCAGGGCTTGCGCTTTGGGAAAGACCCATAAGTGAGTTGAGCAAGGTGGCAACGCCCGAGCGGTCGAAAGTTTTGCCCTGAAATTCTTGGGCTGCGTTTTCAAGCCCTTCGGCATAAAGCATGGCTGATCCGCTGGTGGATTTTTCGCGGATGACTTGGCTGGCATAAGCGAGTTGGTCAGAAGCGCTTCCGTCCTTTTTTGCTTGTACGGCTTCTTCGATCAGCTTGAAGGTGTTAACCATGTTTGTGCCATGGTCATGGTTCAGGGTATCCGCTTGATTAAGGGAGTCTTGATTCTCAGTGAGCGTCTTTGTGACGGCATTAAAAACCTGGGAAAGATCGAGTTCTTTTTGCATGTTGTCTCTAAACGTTTCTTACTTTAGTTCATCCGGTAATTCCGGGATGACCAATTTCTGACCAGGCACAATAATATTGATGTTATCGCCAATCACTTCACGGTTATGGTTGTAAATGTGTTGGTAGTAGGGAGGGGTCGCTTTGCCGTAATAATGAAGCGCGATATGGGAAAGCGTTTCACCTTGGGCAACGATATGTTCTTTGGCAGAAGCGGAGCTTGTCTTAGTGGCTTGTTCCATTTCTTCCAGTTGTTTTTTGATTGCTTCTTTTTTGGTCATCGCCGCGGCGATTTTATCGTTAGCTTGTTCAGGGTTGATTTTCTTGTTTGCGTCTTTCATACTGAATGTTTGGTCGGGCATGGTTTCCACTCTTCTTCTGGATAGTTCTTTCCTTGTGGAAAGTCTGAAAATGGCAAAAAATACCATAAGTGAACAGTGGCATTATACCAACCTTAAAGGCGCAATTCAATTTGTTTTTACATCATTATTTTGTTAACAATTATTCATAAAATTGACTTTATAGGCGCAAAATGCTATAATTTCGCCATCAAAATCCAGCTAAACATGAGGTTTAATGACACGAATCGAAATCAAAAATTTGCACGTCAATGTCGGTGAAAAAGAAATCTTGAAGGATTTTAGCCTCACAGTAAATGGCGGCGAAGTTCATGCTTTAATGGGACCAAACGGTACAGGAAAGTCCACCCTGGCATATGCCATTATGGGGCATCCCCGTTACTCAATCGTGAGCGGAGATATCCTTTTGGATGGCGAAAGCATTATGGAAATGTCTGTGGATGAACGCTCCCGACGCGGTTTGTTTTTAGCGTTCCAGTACCCAGTGGCTATTCCTGGCGTGACGCTTGCCAACTTTTTACGGGTTGCGGTGAATGCAAAGGCAAAAGCGCTCGATCCAGAAGACAAAGGCATCAGCTTGGTCAATTTCCGACGCTTATTGCGATCTAAAATGGACATGCTCAAGATGGACTACAGTTTTGGTGCAAGATACCTGAACGATGGTTTTTCTGGCGGTGAAAAGAAGCGCGCAGAGGTTTTACAAATGGCGATGCTCGAACCCCGAATCGCGATTTTGGACGAAACTGACTCGGGGCTGGATATTGACGCCTTGCGCATCGTTGCGGATGGCGTGCATGCCTTGGAATCGGATGAGATGGGCGTGATTTTGATTACTCACTATCACCGCATGCTGGAATATATGAATCCTGATTTTGTTCATATCCTTTACGGTGGAAGAATCGTTGAATCAGGCGGAAAAGAATTGGCCATTAAACTTGAAAAACAAGGCTACGGATGGATCCGCGAAAATTATCCTGACACACGCAATTCTGGGGAAAGCGCGGATAAGTCATAATGAGCGATCAGCATGACCAAAGCTTTCTAAAAGACCTGGGGTCAGATTACGAGTATGGGTTTAGCGACCCAGACATTGCTGTATTTCGTCCCGAAAAAGGTCTGACCCGCAAAATCGTTGAGCAAATTTCTGCCTTTAAAGAGGAGCCAGAATGGATGCTCAATTTGCGTCTAAAAGCCTATGAGCATTTTGTAAAGCGTCCTTTGCCCAATTGGGGTCCGGACGTCAGCGGTTTGGATCTGGATGATATTTATTACTACGTTCGTCCGCCGGAAATCAACCAAAGGTCTTGGGAGGATGTGCCTGAAACGATCAAAAACACTTTTGATAAATTAGGCATTCCCGAAGCGGAACAAAAATTCCTGGCTGGTGTCGGTGCGCAATATGACTCTGAGATGGTCTATCACAGCATCCACGAAAACCTTGAAAAACAGGGCGTTATCTTCCTGAGCATTGAAGACGGCCTAAAGCACCATCCAGATCTTTTTAAAGAATATTTCGGTACAGTTGTGCCTATACAAGATAATAAATTTAGCGCTCTGAACACCGCAGTGTGGTCAGGTGGGTCTTTTGTTTATGTCCCCAAAGGCGTCAAAGTTGATTTGCCCTTACAGGCTTATTTCCGATTGAATAATCCTAACCTAGGGCAGTTCGAACGCACCTTAATCATTGCCGATGAGGGTTCTCAAGTGCATTATGTCGAAGGCTGTACGGCGCCGACATATACAGAGGATTCCTTCCATAGCGGTGTGATTGAAATTGTGGTCAAAAAAGATGCCCGCGTGCGTTATTCGACGATCCAAAACTGGTCAACGAATGTTTACAACCTGGTAACCCAACGCGCCGCTGTTTTTGAAAATGGTACGATGGAGTGGGTGGACGCCAATCTGGGCTCAAAAATCACCATGAAATACCCCAGCTGTTACTTGTTTGGCGATGGTGCGCACGGCGAGATGCTGTCTGTGGCATTTGCGGGACCGGGTCAAATCCAAGACGCAGGTTCTAAGATGATCCACTTCGCGCCGAATACCAGCAGTAAGATTACGTCTAAATCTATCTCGCGAGGGAATGGTAGGTCCTCATATCGGGGCTTGGTGCGCGTAGCCAACAATGTTGAGGGTGTTAATTCCACGGTCGTGTGTGATGCATTGCTGCTTGACCCGGAATCAGGTTCAGACACTTACCCGACAATTGACGTGCGTTCGCCGGATGTCAACATTGGGCATGAAGCATCAGTCAGTCGGATTGGTGAGGAACAGCTCTTCTATCTCAATAGTCGTGGTTTGAGTGATGAAGAGGCAACGACGATGATTGTCTCTGGCTTTATTGAGCCTTTGGTCAAAGAATTACCTATGGAATACGCGGTGGAAATGAACCGCTTAATCCAATTGCAAATGGTTGGATCGGTGGGTTAGCATATGACAAATATCGATACCAGTAAAAGCACGATTATGCAACATTATTATTGGCCTGAGCATTGGCAACCTGCTCGCGTTGAATCGGAACATGCCTGGAAAACTGCCCAAAATTTACCTTTCCCAAGTCGAAAGGATGAAGATTGGCGTTGGTTGAATTTTGAAGCCTTAGACCTGGAAAAGCTACAAATCGAAGCTCCAAAATTTAGCTGCCCTGAAAAACAGGGAGAAGCTATTGTTTGTGGTTTAGCTGAGGCTCGCGAAAAGCATGGCGAACTCGTCAAACAAATTGAAAATAAGTTAATCAAAGTTGACACGGATACTTTTAGCGCATTAAATGCTGCGATGAGTGAGCAAGGCAGTTTTGTTTATGTTCCGGCGAATACTCGCGTTGCCGAACCAGTAAATATAAAGGTTGTTTTTGGCGCTGAAGATAGCGCTGCCGTTTCACGTGCTATGATTTGGTTAGCCAGGGGTGCGCAGGCAAAAGTCACTTTCGAGTTTGATTCCCAAGCGCACCTGGAAAAGCAAGCATTCTTTAATTTTCAGCTTGAAATTCGGGTTGAGGAAGGCGCTCGCCTAGACCTTTTGGAACTACAAAGATTTGGGGACCATGTTTCCTATATCAGCCGGGAGTACGCTCAAGTAGGGCGCGATGCACATATCAATTGGACCTATGTTGCCTTGGGGACCCGTTTGAGTAAAAACTTTATTTCTGTAGATTTGATGGAGCCCGGATCAGAAGCTTTAATGAATGGTGCCTATTTCTGTGGAAGTGGGCAGCTCATCAATCTGGATACCCAGCAGAACCACATTGCCTCGAACGCGCATAGCAATTTACTTTATAAAGGCGCTGCGGTTGGAAATGGTAAAGCTGTTTGGGAAGGGATGATTTATGTTGACCCAATCGCCCAACAAACCGACTCCTATCAAACAAACCGTAATCTCATCCTGGATGAGCGTGCTGAAATCAGAACCATACCCGGTTTGGAAATCAATGCCAATGATGTCAGCTGTTCGCATGGTGCAACGGTTGGCCGATTAAATGATGATGAACTCTTTTATCTGGAAAGCCGGGGAATCCCGCTGAGAGAAGCTGAAAAAATGATACTCGAAGGCTTTTTTGGTGAGGTTCTTAGAAATTCGGGAGATGAAGCCATGGCGGACGCCTTAGTTGCGGAAATATCTCGAAAATATGATATAAATCACGTTGATATTGGGGTGTGAAAGGAAGAGAAAATGTATCGATCAGCAAGTTTTATGCGACCACCCGAAGATGACAATAGCTACGCTATTGGTGATCGGGTAGAGGTTAATTGTGACCATGAAGATAAAGACGGACAACGTGTCCGTGGCTGGGTGCGTGGCACCGTTGTTCAAATGGAGAACAAGCTTGTCGCCGTTCAGTTTAAAGACAAAATCTATTTAACCGATGGTTGGATGGTTCCAGACCATATTCTTTGGTTTCCGTTTGATTCAGAAAACGTGCGGCCTTGGGTATCACCACAAAGCCGTATGCGTAAGAGTAACCAAGTTAAGTAACTAGCTTGTCTTAGAAAACTCGGCAACAATCCGAATAATATCGAACCCCTCTGCAAAGGGTCGTTCAGCAAGAGCCCCGTGACGAATCGCGGTGGCTCTCATTATCTCAGGAGCAAAGTAATAGCGGTTGGCATAGGTTTTATACTCAGCTAATGCCGCTATTTTTTGATTCACATTTTCTTCACTGACTTCAGCCAAAAAATGTGGGAAGAAGCCATAGGAACTACGTAAAACATCAAAGCCTAAAACGGTGGTTCCGCGAAAAGCGCGCATCGCTTCTTGGGTGATGATTTGGTGATCCTGATGCAGGTCTTGGCTGGTGTGCACGAAGACGATTTCGGGTTGATACTTTTTGCGCAGAGCAATCATTTTTTCGAGGATTTCCTGGCGAGCATCTGGGAAACGGCGTGTTTCAAAGCTGCCTAATTCGAATTGATCATCCTTTAAGCCTAAAGCGCGCATGCTGTTGTGGTGTTCTCCGACCAGGTTTTTGAGGTCAGGATTTTTTTGGTTATCGGAGAAGGTATAGCAAAAGATATCTGCCAAACCCTTCATGCCAGCGATGAACGCGCCACAACCCAATTCGATATCATCTGGATGCGCGCCCATAAAGAGCAATGATTTGCCGTAAAAAGTCATATTGTTCATGTTTCTCTCCTGGCTACTTTGTGGCAATAAAGCCGCCCACAACTTTGGTCATGACCAATTTGCCATCTACTTCCAAACGTTTTTGGGCGACTTTTTCGATAGCCTTCATGACTTGTTCAAATTCTTCGTGGGTTTCAAAGAGCATATTCCAAAGCTTGCGGTCTTCTGACATTGAGGCCCGGGTGTAAACCATGAAAGGCTCAACACTTTGGAAAGTAAGCGGGTTTTCGAAGATGTGTTGCTCGGTTTTGCTAAACAAATCTTGCATGGTTTTATAGATTTGCGATTCATAACGTGAGCTGCCGGGCATGGGTGGAATGTCTTTACCGGTTGCTTCTTTGATAATCTCATAAAAAAGCTGTTTGTTATTGGGCATCGGACCCGTGGTGAAAAGACGACCACCAGTTTTGAGGACGCGGTGCATCTCTGCCAGAGTCCAGGGGATGTCCTGAGCGTAGTAAATAGCGAAACACGCTGAGACTAAATCGTATTGATTGTCTGCCATTAAGAAGGGGAGGTTAAAATCCAAGAGTTGGAATTTAACCGTGTTGCCGGTTTGTTCGTTTTTGGCTATCGCTTCGGCGAGCAAGTCGCGCGAAACATCCGTTCCGGTGATGTTGGCATTGCCTTTAAGATAATGGAAATAAGAGAAGCATTGTTTGCCGGCACCACAGCCGATATCTAAAATGTTGATGCCCGGTTGCAGGTCAAGCACTTCCAGCATCCAAGCGTCAATGTCACGACTGCCAAACTGTTCGTGGATGTTAATGCGTTTAGCGAGGTCGTCAGTGGTTTCTTCGAAATTGATTTTCATTTTTTACCTTTTGTTTGTTTTTAGTTGGTCTAAGTATAAATCAGCAATTGCCTTCGTCAAGGCTGAGATACTGCCAAGCCTTCTAGTTCGCCGGCCAAAGCCTTGGCAAAACGCTCAATGCTTGCCGCAATGGTGTCAAAGTTTGCCGTATCGCTATCGTCTGGCGTACCTGCGATGATGATTATCCAAGTTTTGCCTTTGTAGCTAAAGATGCCGTGGTCTGCCACAACTGTTGGCCCGGTCAAAGTGCCCCGCTTATTGGCGAAACTTGAACCAGGAAGGGATTCTTTTAAGACACCAAGGTATTTACTGTCATTTTCAGTTTGCTCCAGCATCAGGTCAATCAAGTATTGATTGGATTCTGAGTCCAGGATGCTTTGTTTGTGGAGTCCTTCTAAAGCAATTGCCAGATCTTTACAAGTTGAACGGCGTGGATCGAAAAAGGTTTTTTCTATTCCCCAGCTATCCAGGATGAGACGCAAATAATCATCTCCCCAAGCAAAGTTTTCCAGGATTTGGGTTGCGGGCTCTTCGCTTTTGACAACCATAGCGTAGAGCAAAGCACCAAAACTCCTGCCCTTGATTCCGATTTTTTGCAGGTCATTCAGGCTTCTGCCGAGTTCTTTATTTTTGTTAAGCACCGCCATGGCAATTGGGATCTTGATCATTGATGCGGGATTAAAACTTTGATCCGCATTAATGGCTAAGAGCGTTTCACTACTGT
>CAZAFJ010000031.1:0-11881 GCA_964484715.1 uncultured Anaerolineaceae bacterium
AATGTGTTACCTATGTCCTCAAACAGGTGTTACCTATGTCCCCGGTCTATACACCTCGCCATGACATTTTAGCGACACATGATAAAGTTTTGCACTTGATAACTTTCAGGTTTTTTGCGGCATGACGTAGACGGATGGCGCGGACGCCATCCGGAACAGAGTAGGTTCGTCATGGCGTCCTCGCCATGACATTTTAGCGACACATGGAAAAGTTTTGCACTTGATAACTTTCAGGTTCTTTGCGACATGACGTAGACGGATGGCGAGGACGCCATCCGAAACCAGGAAAAACACACTCGTCATGGCGTCCCCGCCATGACAATTTGAACAAACCCAAAGCGACCCCAATTTCTAACAAAATACTTTACACCCATCCCATCTATATAGAACAAATGGTTTATAATTATCTTTTGGAGAAAAATATGCCAGCAGAAAATTTACGCGTGGTTGGTGCCCGCGAAAACAACCTCAAAAACATTACCGTCGAAATCCCCCGCGACAAACTCGTCGTGCTCACTGGTCTTTCCGGTTCGGGCAAAAGCTCACTCGCCTTTGATACCATCTTCGCCGAAGGGCAACGGCGCTATGTAGAGTCCCTTTCGGCTTACGCGCGCCAGTTCCTGGGACAAATGGACAAACCGGATGTCGACTCCATCGACGGACTTTCTCCAGCGGTCGCCATTGATCAAAAATCAACCTCGCGCAACCCACGTTCAACCGTCGGCACAGTCACCGAAGTCTACGACTACCTGCGCCTGCTCTACGCGCGCATTGGCATCCCGCACTGTCCGATATGTGGTCGCCCGGTGCAAAAACAAAGCGCACAAGAAATCGTAGAAGCTATTATGCAACTCCCTGAAGGCGCGCGGCTACTCATTCTGGCGCCCATGGTGCGCCAACGCAAAGGCAGTTACCAAGCCCTTTTTGAAGAAATCAGCAAACTTGGCTTCACCCGCGCCCGCGCGGATGGCATTGTCTACAACCTGGATGAGCCCATCGAACTCAGTCGCTACCAAGCCCACACCATCGAGGCTGTGGTCGACCGTGTCGTCTCCCAAGTCCCTGAAAACGAAGAGGACCGCCTGAGCATCATCTCGCGCCTGACCGACTCGGTCGAAACCGCTTTGCGCGTTGGCGAGGGTTATGTGACCGTGCACAACCTCAGCGCTGAACCACCTGTTGACCACCTTTTTAGCGAAAATCTGGCCTGCCCTGAACACGGCTCCATCCTCACCGAAATTGAGCCGCGCACTTTCTCATTCAACACCCCCCATGGCGCCTGTCCCACCTGTCAAGGATTGGGTTCGCTGGAAAAAGTCGACCCTGATTTGCTCATTCCAGATAAAACGCTTTCAATCAGCGAAGGTGCCATCGCCAACACCGACTGGACGCCGCGTGAAGATGGCGGTTATGCCTGGCAGATGCTCGAGGCACTGGCAAAGTTTGCTGGCTTTAGTCTGGACACCCCGATTGAGAAACTAAGCCCCAAGGACCTCAACCTGCTCCTTTACGGCACAGATGGCAAGGAGTTCCGCGTAGATTACCTAGCCCGCAACGGTCGCAAAAGCCACTTCGACACTGCTTTTGAAGGCATCGTTGGCAACATGGAACGTCGCTATCGTGAAACCCAATCCGACTGGATTCGTTGGAAGTTCAACCAGTTCATGACCCTTTCGCCCTGCGCAGAATGTGGCGGCAAACGCTTGCGCAAAGAGGCTCTAAGTGTAACCATCAAAGATAAAAACATCGCCGATGTCACCGTCTGGCCAGTGCTTGACCTTTTGCATTGGGTTGAGGACCTGATGGATCCTGAGAGACATCTGCTCAGTCAGCGCGATTGGACCATCTCCGGTCGTGTTTTGCGTGAAATCAAATCGCGCCTCGGTTTTATGGTGGATGTCGGGTTAGATTACCTCACCCTGGACCGCTCCGCGAGTTCGCTCTCGGGTGGCGAAGCACAACGCATTCGCCTGGCAACACAGGTAGGCTCAAAGCTCATGGGCGTGCTTTACGTACTGGACGAACCCTCCATTGGCTTACACCCACGAGATAACACCAAGCTTTTGGAAACACTCAAGGGCTTACGCGACCTCGGCAACACCGTTTTGGTCGTTGAACATGACGAAGAAACCATCCTCAGTGCCGATTGGGTCATTGACCTCGGTCCCGGGGCGGGTGAACATGGCGGTGAAGTGGTCGCGGAAGGCACACCAGAACAAATTGAAGCCAATCCAAACTCCATAACAGGTGATTACCTCAGCGGACGCAAGAGCATCCCCATGCCCAGCGAACGTCGAAATGGCAACGCACAGTCTTTGCGGGTGCTTGGCGCGCGGGAGAACAACCTCAAAAACATTGATGTCGAGATTCCCTTGGGCAAACTGGTTTGCATCACCGGCGTTTCTGGCTCAGGCAAATCAAGCCTCATGGTGGATGTGCTATACGGCTCTTTGGCTCGCCAACTGATGGGCGCACACACCCAAGCCGGCAAGCATGAGCGCATCGAAGGCGTGCAACATCTCGATAAAATCATCAACATCGACCAGTCACCCATCGGCCGCACGCCACGGTCCAACCCGGCTACCTATACCGGGCTGTTTGACCCCATCCGTGACCTTTTTGCTGCCTTACCTGACTCAAAAATCCGTGGCTACCAAAAAGGCCGCTTCTCGTTCAACGTGCGCGGTGGACGTTGTGAAGCCTGCATGGGCGAAGGCCAACTGAAGATCGAAATGCAGTTTTTGCCTGATGTTTACGTACCTTGCGAAGTCTGCCATGGCAAGCGCTATAACCACGAGACCCTGCAAGTACGCTTTAAGGACAAGAGCATTTCAGACGTTTTGGATATGACTGTCAGCACGGCTTTGGACTTCTTTGACGCTTTTCCACGCATCAACAGCCGACTGCAAACTTTGAACGACGTTGGTTTAGGCTATGTGCGACTTGGCCAACCAGCAACTACCCTCAGTGGTGGTGAGGCGCAACGCGTCAAGCTCGCCAAGGAGCTCTCACGCCGTGCGACCGGCAAGACGATTTATGTTCTGGATGAGCCTTCGGTTGGTTTGCATGCTGCTGATGTCAGTATGCTGATTAAGGTTTTACAAGCTTTGGTGGACGCGGGAAACTCGGTCTTAATTATCGAGCACAACCTGGATATTGTTAAAGTTGCAGATTGGATCATCGACATGGGCCCCGAAGGTGGCGACCGCGGTGGTCAAGTTATCGCGCAAGGTACACCAGAGCAAATCGCAGAGATTGCCGAAAGCTACACCGGACAATACCTCAAAGCCTTTCTCGCTGAACAAACCAAAAAAACCGCCAAACCTATCAAGGCTAAGAAGGCTTCGAGTAAGAATAAAAGCTCATAGCTCAAACCAAAATTTTACTGAAGCAACTTTTAAAGCATAAACTACCCACTAATCTACCTAATTCATGATTTAACTGCCTATTAAATGCGAATTAATAGGCAGTTTATGGCTATTATCTGCCTATATTTTGATATAATATAGGCAGTTTAGAGGTGAATGATGAGAGTTTTTGACTATTCCTTTTTAGAAGCAGGCACTCTGCCAGCCAAATTAATTAACATTACTGCCAGTATTTACGCCTTAAAAACAGAGGCGGGTTACAGGAAAGCTGATTTCGAATCTATTTTCACTGAACTTGAACATATTGCCCGACTCCAGTCGGTTAAAAGCTCCAATGCTATTGAAGGCATTATCACCAGCGACCAGAGAATCGCCGAGATTGTCAACCAATCCAGCGCGCCGCTCAACCATGATGAAGCTGAAATTGCTGGTTACAGAGATGCATTGAATCTCATCCATACCCAATATGAACGACTCGATTTCCGTGAGCGTGATATTTTAGATCTTCATGCACTTTTGATGTCCTATGCAGGATACGAATATGGTGGGCAATACAAAACAGACGATAATGTGATTCTTGAGATTGACCAGCAAGGACAAAGAAAGGTGCGTTTTCGCCCCACATCAGCAATTGAAACACCCGCAGCTATGACACAACTTGAGTTAGCTTATTTAGATGCAAAAGCCAACCCTAAAATCAACCAACTGCTTCTGATACCCTGTGTTGTTTTTGATTTTCTGAGCATCCATCCCTTCAGAGATGGCAATGGGCGATTATCAAGACTTTTGTCACTGCTTTTGTTATATAAAAATGGTTTTGATATCGGTCAATATATTTCTTTTGAGGAGCAAATAAACCGCACAAAAGCAGCGTATTATGAAGCATTACGCGAGTCTTCGACTGGATGGGCGGAAGGTAAAAACAGCTATGAACCCTTCATCATTTACTTTATCAGTACCCTTTATGCCTGCTACAAGACCTTAGACCAAAGATTCGCAATCATTGGGGACAAAAGAACAACAAAACGGGAGCGTGTCGAAGCGGTATTAATGAACAGTTTAGTTCCTATCTCGAAATCAGAAATCAGTAAAATTTTGCTTGATGTAAGCCCCGCGACCATCGAAACAGTTTTGGGAGAGATGGTCAAAGACGGGAGAATAACACGTCTGGGGATGGGACGAGGCACAAAATATATTCGTAACTAATATTCAGGTTTAGAAAATAATTCAAACGCGACTAATTTGCAATCAACAACACAAAATAATACGCCACGGCCATGCCCCAAATCCAGGAGTCAATACGATCCAGGATGCCCCCGATACCAGGTAGGAGTTTACCGGCGTCCTTCACCCCTGCGCTGCGCTTGAGCATACTCAAAAAGATATCGCCAAAAGGTGCTGCAACCGCAATCAAAGCCCCCAAGCCCATGCCTGCCCAAACGCTTAAGCCAAGCAACAAAGGCTTTGCCAACCAAGCAATGAGGGCACCAAAACCCACACCAAACAGCAACCCTCCAGCCAAACCTTCCCAGGTTTTGGATGGACTCAGTTTTGGCGCAAAGTGGTGTTTACCTATCAATGAGCCGACAATGTAAGACCCTAAATCTACCAGCATCACCAAACCAACCGCAGCCATGCCCCACCATTGGCCATTGGGTAAACCGCGCAAAGAAATGGCATAAGCGCCTAACCAACCCAGGTACAATATACCGCTTAGTTCCAAAGAAAACTGTTGGTAAGCTTTTTCATTCCCTCGTTCATAAAGCAAAAGCGTATGCCCAGCCAAGCCAATCAAGAGGACACAAATACTCAAAGCACCATACTGAAAGCCAAAGAAATGGCGTAAGCTCAACAAAGCCAGCACGCCACCGACCAAAAGCCACAAAGAAACTTTGAGCGCGGCTTGGTTCAACACGCGCGCGTATTCAAAAGCGCCAATACCCAAACAAACCACCATAAAAGCCAACAAAGCCCAGCCGCCAAAGTAAAAGGCTGCCAAAGAAACAGGCACAAAAATAAGCGAACTGATCAGGCGGTGTTTAAACATGAATTCGCTTAGAGTTGTTCGCTAATTGCGCCGTAACGACGCTCACGTTTGGCATATTGATCCAAAGCCTCTAAAAGCGCCTTTTCGTCAAAATCAGGCCAATAAGTTTGCGGGAAAATCCACTCGCTATACGCGCTTTGCCAGGTCATAAAATTGCTGGTGCGTTGCTCGCCAGAGGTGCGAATAATAAGATCTGGGTCAGGAATACCCGCGGTGAACATGGCAGCACTCAAGCGTTCTTCAGTAATCTCATCCGCGCGCACGCCCTCATTAATTAGCTTCTTGATGGCGGTCAAAATCTCATCCCGACCACCATAGTTAAAGGCGATAATCACATTGATGCGGGTGTTGTTTTTGGTCAACTCGATGGCATCCTTCACCTTTTGTTGCAATAGAGGTGTCAGCCCATCAAGATGACCGATGTGCAAGAGGCGCGCGTTTTCTTTGTGCAAATCGCGCACCTCGCCATCGATAAATTCGGCCAGAAGATCCATTAAGCCACTCACCTCTTCGTTGGGGCGTTTCCAGTTTTCAGTTGAAAAAGCGTAAAAACTGATGTATTTCACGCCAGCATCTGCCGCAGCACGAATCACCCGGCGTAGGTTCTTAGTGCCCGCGCGATGACCAAAAAGGCGTGGCATACCACGTTGTTTCGCCCAGCGACCATTGCCATCCATGATGATGCCAACATGGATGGGAATTTGATTCTTCGGCTCGTTTTTTGCCATCGGCTAGAACTCCATAATCTCTTTTTCTTTGCGCTCGCCGATAACACTCACTTCATCCACGTACTCATTGGTGACTTTGTTAAATTCCTCTTCAGCACGTTTGAGTTCATCTTCAGAAATCAGTTTTTCTTTCTCGAAGTCCTTGAGGTCTTTCATCACATCGCGGCGTACGTTGCGCACTGCCACACGGGCTTCTTCAAGACGGTTGTTGACCAATTTCACCAAGTCGCGGCGTCGTTCTTCGGTGAGCGGGGGCAAGTTGAGGCGTATCACCTTACCATCGTTGTTGGGCGTCAAACCCAGGTCTGAAGCCTGAATAGCGCGTTCAATCATCTTGAGGGACGAACCATCAAAGGGGCGAATGAGCAGCTGGCGTGATTCAGGCACGCTAATCGTCGCCAATTGAATCAAGGATACATTGCTGCCGTAATATTCGATTTGCAGCTTTTCAACCAAAGCTGGTGAAGCGCGGCCAGTTCGAATAGCCAGCAAATCTTCTTCTAGCACGTCCAAAGCACTTTGCATGCGGGACTTTGCTTCTTTCAATAGGTCATCTATCATAAGAACCTCCTCTTCTTAGTTCCAATCAATACTCTATTTTACAAGATGAACGCCTTTTTCGCGAGGGCAAGGCCTTTTCAGTCATGCTATAATTAGGCATACTTCTCATAAGGAGTTTACCATGAGCCAAATTTCACACATCATCAAACGCGATGGCAGCCAGGTCCCTTTTACTCCGGACCGTATTGCCAATGCGATTTACCGTGCTTCTGTTGCCGTTGGTCAACGTGACCGCGATGCCGCCAACGAGGTCGCCCGCCAGGTTGTTGAGGCTTTAACCAAACAACTTAGGCCTGGAGAAGTCCCCAATGTCGAGCAGGTGCAAGACTTGGTAGAGCAAAAGCTCATCGAAAACAAATTCGCCACCGTTGCCAAGGCTTACATCCTCTATCGCAACGAACGCGCCCGTCAACGCGCCAAACGCAGTGACCGCGACAGCATGCCCTCGGGCAACATCCCCTGGCACAAGCTTTGGCAGTCGTTGGATTGGGCCGTTTCTCACGAAGTGCATACCACCAAGCACCTCAACCAAAAAATACGAGACGGACAATTCCATGAAGTGGTTACCGCAGCCGAAGCAGCCTATTTTGAAGACGTTGAAAACGCAGCCAATCTCATTTTAGAACGTAAAGATGAAGTACGCATGGTCTTTGTGGTTGGACCCAGCTCCAGTGGTAAAACCACTACAACCACCATCATCGGCGACCATCTTGCGCGCCAGGGCTTTAAGCTTAAAACGCTCAACATCGACCACTATTTCTTTGATTTGGATCTCCATCCCAAAGATGAGTTCGGCGATTATGACTTTGAGACACCCCAAGCGCTGAACCTCGCGCTCATCAACCAGCACCTGGTTGAGCTTTTCGCGGGTAAGGAAGTACGCATCCCATATTACGACTTCAAAACTGGTAAAAGCACACCCGATCATACACCCATGCACCTCGAGCCCAACGAAATCGTGCTAATCGACAGCCTGCATGGTCTCCACCCGGATATGACCGCGGATATTGATGACAGCCTCAAGTTCAAGCTCTACATCGAGCCGCTCTTGCAAATGAAAGATAGCAAAGGACATTACGCGCGCTGGACCGACATCCGCCTGATGCGTCGCATGCTGCGCGACGCCAGCTTCCGCGCCTATGACCCATTACAAACCCTTTTGCACTGGCACTATGTGCGTAGCAGCGAATTGCGCCATATTATTCCTTACAGCAACACTGCGGATACCATCGTCAACTCTGGAATGCCCTATGAGCTCCCACTTTATAAGGCTAAATTAGGGGCTAAGTTCGCTGAATGGCCTAAGATGCTAGAGGGTGACCCCCTGCGTACCGATGCCTACGAGAGAGCCGTGCGAGTGAACGAACTCTTCCAGGAAATTGACGCGGTTGAGGATGACAGCGTCGTGCCTGAAAATTCTGTCACCCGAGAATTCATCGGTGGCGGGATCTATAAGTATTAGGATTATCTTTCGATAAAATTGACAAGTTAAAAATCAAACCGGACTATGACTAGTCCGGTTTTTTTCTTATATTTTGCAGTCTGCCTTACCAACAGGGTCCAGATCCGTATTCCGCCCCTACATGACCGGGAATAGTATCCAATGAGTAATACCAACCACAGGCGTCATAGCATGTCATACCGACATAACACCCACTCGGGTCTGTTCTGTATTCGATTTCGCAAGAAAGATTCTTGCCGACATCGTTACAATGTTGATGGCGCCATAAAACCTGGCTTTCACTGAAGTTCGCACGAGGCCAAATCAATTGCCCATAAGGTGTCGGTTGCGGACCAGTAGGTTCTGGGACAAGTGTTGCTGTCTCAGTGTGAGTTGGACTTGGCGTTGGAGTAATTGTTTTCGTTGGTGTTGCCGTTGCGGTACAAGTTGGTGTAAATGTCGGTGTTGAAGTTTCGGTAGGTGTCACCGATAATGTCTGCTTCAGACTTTCCTGTGTCGCTTCCTCTAACCCTGCCTGAACCATATCATCAACAGCGTCCGAGATGTCAACCGCCGGTTGGCAAGCAGTAATCGAAAAAAACAATACAATGATAATAATGAGTTTATTGGTTTGTTTCATGAGCTAGGACCTTCCGAAAAGATTATAATCTATTGTTATTATTTAGGTAGTCCGCGAATTAATATGTTTGGATTGCATACAAATAACGCATATTCTGGACATAAGTTATAATAACGTTTGAAGAAGAAGTCGTAAGTTGACTATGCTAAAAAGAATCTTGTCCGTATGTGTCGTTGTGGGGGTCATCATTTTAAGTCTTTTCACAACCAAGCAAACCTTGGCTGATTTTGATATGCCTATTGTACACGAGCAATCGAAACAACAAGCATCCCTCCAACAGCAAGAGCAACAAGAAGCACCAACTGCGGTCACCGTCCCCACACTACCCGCAGAGCTTTGGACCCAAACGGCAACCCCTGGACCTGATGGTTACATTAAACACACCATCCTGGAACACCAATTCCTTTGGAACATTTCTGAGCTTTATGGCGTGCCTTTGGCCGAAATTTATCAACTTAATAACCTTACCGAAGATAGCATCACCTATCCTGGTGATGTATTAATCATCAAGAAAATCGAAGAACCAACCCCTGAGCCAACCGAAACCCTCGCGCCACTTGCGAGCACCGAAGAGGCAGCTGAAGCCGAGGCACTTTCTCTTGAACCTACACCCGAACTTACACCAACAAACACAGTAATGCCCGAAACGAGCAAAGGCTTGCTCGAACGCGTATTTACCAACAACTCACGCTACCTGGCATATGGCATTTTTGCCTTGGTCATTTTGGGGGTTGTGCTTTTGATTGTCAGTTCCAGACGGATTTATTAGCCACAAAAAGCTTTGAAAGTTTATTCAAGACTCTTCTCGAGCATCATTCACATCTAAAACTTCATCTAAAAAACGGGTCGCCAAGTTCGTTTCAGCATCAATCAATCGACGTTTGTTTTTAGCACCCAAGCGTTTTATCTGAATTTCACGCTTCAAAGCTGCCACGTGCCCATCAACTTCTTCAATATAAACCAGACGCACTGGTCCATGCATTCGCGTGTATCGGGCGCCTCGACCGGCATTATGTTCCTTTTCGCGTCGAATCGGATCTGTCGTCCATCCTGTATAAAGCGCGCCGTTAGCACACTCAACCATATAACAATAGAATGCCATCAGAGGGGTAAGCCGGTGAGAAAAGTGTAAATTTTTTGCATTGGAACATCCATCAAAAAGCTAAAAACGCTGATATTAGAAAAGCGTCCAATCAGAATGGCTCCGAGCAAAATATAGGGACCAATGCTTTGCACCTTTTCAAATGCGGCTTGCCAGGCATTGGGCAAAGTGTATGCCATCACTTTTTCTCCGTCCAAAGGTGCAACCGGAATCATGTTAAACAAGAAAAGTAAAATGTTGATGATGATAAACTGGAAAATGAATTCAAGTAGCCAGATCGGTGTCCAAGAAGCCTTGAAAGCAACCAGCAATCTGATGACCACGCCACCAATCGCGGCCATGGTTAAGTTGCTAAGTGGTCCCGCCAAAGAAACCAACATCAAACCAGCTGGACTCTTTTGGCGAATGACATAAGGATTCACCGGAACCGGCTTCGCCCAGCCAAAACCTGCCACGAGTAACATAATGGAACCCATCGGGTCCAAGTGCACCAAGGGATTTAATGTCAATCTTCCCGCGTTTTTCGCCGTCCAATCGCCAAATTTATAAGCCACAAAAGCATGCATAAACTCGTGTACAGTAAAAGCGATGATTAAAATAACCACGCGATAAAGTAATGTTTTTACATCAAGACCTAACATTTTTTCTTCCTTTGCTTGCCTCACATTATAACACCCGGTGTTATAATCGCTCTATGCTAACCGATATACAAATCGGAGACATCGTGCAGATGCGCAAACAACACCCTTGTGGAGGTTGGTTGTGGGAGGTCACCCGACTCGGCGCGGATATTGGCCTACAATGCCAAACCTGCCAACGCAGAGTGATGCTAAGTCGTCGTGAACTCAGTCGCCGTGCGAAAAACATCACGTCAAAGCAAACAAAATCCGAACAAGACAAGCCAGTAGCCCCATCCACACCAGGGGCATAGAAAGGTAAGCCATTATGACTAAACTCGTCATCCAAATTCCAGCCTACAACGAAGCGACAACCTTGCCTTTGGCATTGGCCGACTTACCTCGCCAAATCGACGGTGTGGACGAAATTAAAGTCGTCGTGATTGATGATGGTTCAAAAGATGGCACGGCGGAAGTTGCCTTGGCTCATGGTGCAGACTATGTCATCCGTCACCGCCAAAACCGTGGGCTTTCCCGGGCTTTTATGGACGGTATTCAATTCTCCCTGGCACTTGGCGCAGATATCATCGTCAACACCGATGCCGACAACCAATATCCCGGCAGTGATATCCCGGAACTTATTCAACCTATTTTGGCTCGCACCCACGACCTGGTCATCGGCGACCGTCAACTGAACAAAAACCAACATTTCTCACCATTCAAACGCTTCCTCGAGCGGATAGGCACGGCTTTTGTGCGCCGTGTGTCAAGCACAAACGTGCCAGACGCAGCCAGTGGCTTTCGCGCGTTTTCCCGCTATGCCGCCTTGCCTCTGCAGGTCTATAACCCCTATTCTTACACCCTCGACACCCTCATCCAAGCCGGTAAGTCCCAGCTAAAAATCGGTAGCGTGCCCATCCACACCAATCCAGCCACGCGTGCTTCACGCTTGCATAAAGGTATGGCGCACTTTATTTGGCGCCAGGGCGGGGCAATTGTGCGCTCTTATTTGCTTTATCAACCCTTGCGCAGTTTCATGGCCAGTGGTCTTTTGCTTGGATTACCTGGTTTAGCCTTAATCATCCGCTTTTTAGTCGTCTATTTTATGGGTGATGGCGATCGCTTCATTCAAAGTGTCACGCTAGGTGGTGCAATGCTCGTTGCCAGCTTACTCTTGTTCATTTTTGGCTTTCTCGCGGATGCAACCCGCGCCAACCGCCAATTACTTGAAGAAACACTCATCCGCGAACGCGATTCAAGCCGTTACAACCCCAAGGAAAAAGAATTTCTTGGACTGGATGTTCTTTCAAAATAAGCTAAAGCGTCCATAACGCTTTTATCTGGCTTAATTTACACGCTGTCACCTTTAACTTTAAG
>CAZAFJ010000032.1:0-11384 GCA_964484715.1 uncultured Anaerolineaceae bacterium
GCAGCTCAATAACATGGGTGAAACTTTGAACTTCAGCTATGACGCGCTTAGCCGCCTGACGGGTGTAAGTGGGGCGTATGAAGAAAAATATTCCTATGATATTCAAACCGGTAACTTGTCATACAAAACCGGTCCGGAAAAATATCACTATACCAGTGGTAAGCCTCACGCCGTAACAGGGTATGGCAGTGAACCCAATGCATTTGAATATGATGCCAATGGACAGATGGTCAAACGCAATGGCAAGAACATTAGTTATGATGCTCAAGGGAAGCTGATAAGCTATGATGGCAAGTCGCATGTTTATGATGGCGATGGCAACCGTGTGATGATGGACAATGGCGATGGGAAGGTGACGGTCTATATCGGCAATTATTATGAGCGACTGATGGAACGCATGGATGATATTGGCCCGGTTGACCCGCCGGTAACGAGAAATGGCGGGCAAGAATACACCAGCTATTTCCCGGTTATTGGGAATGGCGAGACGGTGGATTATGAGACGCATCGTGGTCAGACCTATTACTATGCTGGTTCAAGCCGGATTGCAACAAGAACTGAGATAGGTGAAGTCATTTGGCTATATGGCGACCACTTGGGCAGCACCAGCGTAACTGCGGATAGGCATGGCAATGAGCTAAGCTGCACCAAGTATTACGCCTGGGGAACCACCTGGTCCAGCACGGGTGATACCCAAACCGATTATGCCTACACTGGGCAAATGAAAGTGGATGACATCTACTACTACAACGCCAGATGGTATGACCCGACTATTGGTAGATTCATGCAGGCCGACACCCTCGTCCCCGGACACCAGGGCACCCAAGCCTTCGACCGCTACGCCTACGTCAACAACAATCCCTTAAAGTATACAGACCCTAGTGGGAATGTAATAGTTGTTGGGGAGCAAGAGCCAGGATATTATGGAAATAAAGCTGTTTATAGTGACACACATGCTAAGGATCTTAAGTTCTTGATTGCACAATTTGAAAAAGCGATAGCTTACCTTAAGACATCTCCGGCAGGGAAAGACTTGATTGAGAAACTTGAGAGTACCGATGTGGTCATTACTGTAATGTTCATTTCGAACGATAAGAATAGATATAACCCAACTGATAACACAGTTTACTTCAATCCTAATTGTGGCTTGGTGCTAAAGTTTGGATCAACTCAAAGTCCTGCCTTAGTTTTAGCCCATGAATTTGCTCATGCAATCGTGGATATAGAGGGTATTAGCTTTGATTATAGTGTCGATTATTTCGAGGAAGAAGCATATGTCATATCTAATTATGAAACCCCAATAGCCAGACAACTGGGAGAGCCGGTTCGCGACAACTATCACGATGTCGTAAGCACAATTTTCACCAGCAACTCCACGCAATTTAGATTCAACGATTCAAGATGGCCGGGGTCTTATCGGGCTCAAACTCAATAAAACGGAGGCATTGTGGAACAATCAAAATCAAATTTCTTAGTTATCCTAACTCTTGTCATCCTCGCCATGTCACTTTTAGGTGGATGCGCTCAAAAAGACGATGGCACCAAGGTTTTAGAAGAACCAGATTACCCAACCCGGGTTTCTTCAGACACGGATCCGATTGTAGAAAAACTTGTTGAATACCTCACGGGACTGGCGAAAATACAGGACTTTGAAGGGATAAGCGCTTCGATTTATTGGTTTGATTCAGAGCTAAGATTTTCCCATCCCCGGTCACTTAAGGACCTGCTTGAACCGCCAAGCAAAACCATTTTTCTTGAAGGCGATGAAATAAAAGGAAAGCTGGATTTGTTTAGCGAGATCAAAACGGAAGACATTCAACATGCTCAATTGATGGACAGAGTAGATGCAAGGTTCTATATGATTATCGATTCTTCTAAAGATGGGAAGCTTTTCGATTTTCTTTTGTTTGGAGATAACGGCAGCTACATAATAAATGGAATTCAAATTGAGCGTAATCCAAAACTCACCGACATAATCATGCCTTTTTTAGATTTTGATGGCAGATTTGACTTAAGAGGTTATCGCTAATGGGCAATCGAACTGTTTGTCGCTCTTCCATCAACCAGGTTAGGAATCTAACACATATCTTCAACCATATTATTCTATGAAAAACAAGAACCCAAGTGCTATCGATTACAGGCATAAGAAAAAAAGTGAGGTGAAGTTTGAAAGCATTATTAAAAGGTATTATTTACTTTGCTGTGCTACTGGTGCTCATTTCGAGCTGCAAATTGGAATCTTCGGTTCAACCCTACCCCATTCTGAACGAAAACACTTGCAATTTTCCATGTTGGATGGGGATTACACCGGGTGAGACTCCATATAACGAGGTTATGAAAAAGCTGGATATCCTCGTCCAGGAATACACGAATAAAGGTCTGACTATAACTATTCAAGAAGCGCCAAACACTGGAAGTCAAATGTCACGCTACATCTATGTGGAGTTACCTGGAAGTGAAATATATATTACAAGAAAATCGGAAACTGTTGATAAGATAAAGATTTACTTTACCAATACTCCTTCCTTAAGTGATTTTGTCAAAAATTATAAACCGCCCAAAACGATAGGTTTTTGCTGGCTTTCTTATGAAGTCCGACCGACCTTGGTTTACGATGGAGCTCGGGTTTTGACCAAATATGAACTACCAAAAATTGATAAGCCGACGGATATTATTTCCATAGAGGACTTTTATAGCAACCGGGTTGACGAGCTTCGATTGGAATCGAGACCGCCAAATATTCAGTTTGATTTCACCTTTAGCTGGGAAGAGATGGCGCAAACTGTTCATATGGATATGAGTACAGCCAATCCGGATTCTAACTGTAGGGGACCTATCTTTCCATGATTGAGAAAGGCGATCACCTGGGCAGCACCACCACGGTTGTGCAGCGTGATAAGGGTGGAAGGTCAGCTACCAGCCTTATGAACCGTGGGGCACTACCCGCTATAGCTTCGGCACAAGCCGTACCACCTACGCCACTCCGGGCAAATGAAAGTGGATGACATCTACTACTACAACGCTCGTTGGCCGGAGGTCCCCGAAGCGCAGCGAGTGGGATTCGACCCGACTATTGACAGATTCATGCAAGCCAACACCCTCGTCCCTGGACAACATGACATCTAACAACAAGCCACTCGGTATCACTATTCCAAGTGGCTTGTTATTTGGCATTAAAACGCCTACTTATTCTGTTTTCTTTATCTGGTTTTACCAGTGCTGTTTATTAACCAACGTGAAAGAAAGCGTTGAAAAGTTATGATAGTTCTATCTCTTTCCTTTTACCATGCTGGCTGCTTGTTTCAATTCCATTCTGCGCTTTTAGTCGTTCCCTTATAGAAGGTTTCTCCTTCGCTCCACCCAATTTGTCCTTATGATGCATTAGCTGAACACGACTATCCTGATCATTAATATCAACACGCTGAGGTGCACCGTCATGGTCGAAGTCCTGTTCTAAATCCTGAACTTGGATGTAAGTCTCCAATTGTGGAAAGCTTGGCATATGGGGTTCAGAGTAGAGGTTCAGCTGGCGTCTGCTTTCCAGTACATAACGGTTTACATCCTGGTAGTAGTTTCTAAGTCCTTCCTTTCTGTCCTCAGACATGCTGTCAATCTGAGCCATGTAGGTGTTCGTGCGTTCTTTCAAGTAGCTCAGCGCACTGTGACTATTGAAATAGGGGAGTAAAGCTTCTTGAGAATGGCGAAAGGCTGCTTTATAATCGCCTTGTTCAGTTTCCCAAACGGCTGCTTTTTCGTAAACCTTCCAATTGTTTTTATTCAATGTGTTCTGGATGTGTGCTTGCATATGCATCGTCAATGAGCCCTCACCACGGCCGATTTCCTGTTTCCCGGAATAAGTTTCAGGGATGCCATCCTTAATGTAATCAATCCTGAACCCGACAGGGAACACTTCTTTTTTAATAAGGTCTCGCTTTTCCCGTTCAATGCTTTGAGACTTGTCCAGTCTTTCTACCAAACGATTGGCTTGAGACAAGGGCAAGTGCATGTCATTGGGTAAGTCTTTATGCTGGCTGTGATGAAAAGTTACTTGTGGTTCTTGCTCTGCCAAGCTATTAAGTTTTTCAATGTCTGCATCCGAAAGCAAGCGTGCGCCTATTCCTTCTCGGCCATTTTCATGCAATACCATATCTTTTGCTGCATCCAGCAACAAACCTGGCTGTGTAACGAAACCTTCGCTAAGCTTCTTTCCCAAAGCATCTTGCAGTTTATAGGAAATATGGCTGTCTGCTTTGTTTAAAACCAAACGTTCGCCATTCTCCAATAGGTAAGTGGCTTTACCTTGCTCAAGTGCTTCAAACTGGTTTTGCATTTCTTTAGCTTGGGCATTGTAAGGGAATGCGCCTTCTTTGACGATTGTTCCTAGCCAGGATTTTATTTCAGCAACATTGCCAAGCGAAGGTATGTTTTGTTTATGTTCAGGTGTTTCAGCATATTCCGATATAGTCTCAGCTAGAGCAACAACCTTCTCAGTCAGATGCGTGACGGCCGCCTCCTTTTCATTTGGCAATGGTTCTCGTTCCTTTTGCAATGTTAGAAGTTTTTCATCAATAGCGTTAATCAAGTTAGATGCCGTGTCCCGAATGGTTTTTAGGGATGATTTGAGTTCGTCCAGCTCTTTATCGCCACTCCAACCGGCAATATAACCGAAACTGTTCTCCGCTGTTTCAATGCCAAAGTATTGACAAACGGCGTATGCAATACTTTCGGCTTCAACTTCCTGCGTACGTTGGTCTTTACCACTTTTACCGATATCTAGCGTGTCGTGTAATTTTGCGTGCGCCAACTCATGCACCAATGTCGCCAAGGTTTGAGCTTCACCCATTCCCCTGCGAATAGCAATGCGCTTATCTTTGAGATGGTAATAACCATCCCTGTTGGCTTTCATGCTTTGAATTTCAACTGGTACCGGGGATGCTAGTTTGATGGCATCAAAGAGCAATGCATAGTCTCTTACTGGTCCGGCGAGTTCTTTTGTCAACGTTGGTAGTTCTTTACCTTCCGTTTGCGAAACGTCAAATACTGGAACGGCCTTGAAACGGTTATTGATAAGCTCCTGTTCTTCCATGATCGGTTTGCCCTCTTGATCTAGAACCGGTTTTTGAGTAACAGGGTCAACTTTCTCGCGGGTTATTATTTTCTTTTCAGGCACTGGCGCAATAATGCGTATAGCTTTTTCGCCTTTGAGAACATGCCGCTCAAATTTCTTCTGCCAGGCATGATAACCAGCCACCAAGGATGCGTCTGGGTTTTGCATCGCAATTAACAATGTGTTGTTCACACTGTATTTGTGGAAACGGGACATAACCTTGAGATATTCCTCATACTTACCACTTGTAAAGACGTCTTTGATACCTTCTTCCAATTTTGCTGTAATTTCATCTAGTTGTTGGTCTTTATCCTTTTCCTTGTAAGACGAAGGCTTCTCTGTGATAGTATGACCTGTTGCGTAATGCGCATGCTGTTCCAAGACACCTTGCGCTCGAAAGGAATAGACATCGTCACGGTTTATTCCAGTGATAATAATATGATCTACCACAGGTATTCCCAATAATTCTCCAGCTTCCTTGAGAGCTTTGGTTGCGGCTTTGTCCTCATCACTGGGTGTTAAATCGCCAGATGGATGATTGTGACAAATTAAAACAGATACCGCCTTATTCAATATGGCATTACGGAAAATTTCCCGCGGATGAATCAGAGAGCTGTTGATCGTACCAATTGAGACTTGTTCATAATCGATGACACGATTTTTTGTGTTTAGGAAAGCAACCACCATGGATTCTTTGTCATGTACCTTCTCTAACACTGAATGCATATAACTAGCAGCAGCTGTTGGTGAACTGAGGATTGGGTTTTGGCGACCAATACTGCTGCTCATGCGGTAGAGTTCTAAAAATGCATTGTGCTTAGCAATTTGTTCCGGTGTTTCGAGGAGTTGATAAGCATTGTCCACAAGGGCTTCTATCCCCTTGCGTTCAGCATACTCACTTGCCAGGTTCTCTTGAACACCTATAATTTTTGCAAATGCTGCAATGTACCGAGAGGTATGTTCTGGTTTCATGCCACATCCTCACTTTCTTCGGTCTGCTCAAGCAAAAAGAATAGTTCAGTCAACATTGCTGCGTCTTCATCATTTTCAGTGTAATCACGTGGATAGGCTTTGAGATCAGCCAAATTTTCGGTGTTAATCTGCACACCTGTGAGGTTATAAATGAGTTCTTTGATATTCATCTTATTCCTTTCATTGGGATGACGCGATAGGATCTTCATCATCATTGATATCTATCGGACTGTCTTCAAGATAGTCATCTTCAAAGAAGTCCGCTTCGCTCACCTTGTTATGCCTGACACGGAAAACCTTCCAGTACAAGAGAAATCCAGCACTTAGAATTAGGATAATCAGGGCGGTGATTATAGTGCCGCTACCAAGTGGAATGCTTAGCTTTGGCTTTGGGAGCGCCTCAGTCTGATGGCTTTCAATAACTGGTGTCACTGTCGGACTCTGTTGTGTTGGAATGGGTGAAACAGGTGCAAGCAATCTGCCGGGAGGCGTTTTGACAAAATGAGCAAGTCTTCTTCATCGACTTCTGTTACTAAATAGACATTCTCACTCATCTTGCTGCGATCGATGATCAGGTAGAAGGTCCTTTCGTTCTTGGTTTGGAAGATAAAAAACTCTTGTTCAGGTGCTTTAGCTTTGATAAGCTGATGCGGTTCCAAATCAGTATCCGTGCGGGGTTTCGGGCTTGGTGTTGGTGTATGTTCCGGAGTCATTTCTTCGGTTACTTTTATTGCAAGGGTTTGATTTTTTTGCCACGCAGTACGGCTGTTTGCCTGAGCCACTGGTAATGGAAGTGTCCAAAACAAGACTATCAAAAGTATGCTTGTAATGCGCTTAGTGGTCAATGTTTTCTTTTTCATACTTCATCCATTTCAGCTTCTAACAACCAAGGGGTTTTTTCTGGAATATCAACAAAAGGTTTGTGTTTAAGTTGTTCTAAAAGTGCGTCTAATTCAGAAGGATGGAGTTTTAGCGCGCGCACGGTTCTGAGAATTTCGGTGTTCTCTACTTCAATCTCTTTTTGGCTTAATGCCTCCAATTTTTCTTGCAAGTTGGCGATCCGTTTTTCGATTTTTTCTTTTTCGTTTCTAATTTGGTTGAGTTTCAATGCTATCTCCTTAATCAAAATAATTTGGTGTTCCGTAACCATAGATTTCGGGGCTAGTGACCGGCCAACTATCGATGTGGACACTATCCCCCCAGTTACCCTCAATGGTATAAACTGTGCTTCCATCACAGCTTTCTACAATACCGACATGGTCTGGAATGCTGTCACTATTCCAGTCGTAAAAAATAATCTCACCCGGTGAAGGGCAATATCCAGGACCTTCCCAGGCGTTTTGATCTCTGAACCAAGCTTCGCCAATACTGCAGCCAGCAAACTTGGGAAAACGCCCATCATCGATCAAGCCGTTTTGATGCGCTACCCATGAAACAAAAATCGCGCACCACTCAACCCGGTGAGGAAAGCCATACCAAGACCAATAAGGTTCACCTCCTACTTGTCCAAGTTGTGAGCGCGCCACTTCGACCATTCCCTCCGAACCGCGCATGCTTTCCCCAAGGCCGCCTAGAATACTCCCACCCATCAACGTCGCGGATGAAAAGACAAAGGAAGCTAATGAGCCTAAAACTAAAGCTAATACCAGTGCGATACTGGCATAAAGTGAGGCTTTGCTTCGCACCCTCTTGAAAACCTTGGTAAAGATTTGCTGGATGCCTTGTTTAATTTTTTGTCCTGTTTTCTCCGTACCTGTGTTTATAAACCGCTGATGAGCTTTGCCATAACTTCGCTTGATGGTCTGTTTTTGATGGTGTCGTGAATCCGCTTTCTTAGTAGTCGACTTGGACGAGCTGGGTTGGCTGTCATGAATCGACTGTCGCTTACTGTTGTTTAGAAGCTGTTTTATGCGATTGGCTTTTCTTTTTCTTGTCTGGCGCTCACTTTTAACTTTTGGACTTCTGGCCTTTATTGCGTGTGTTGAAGATTTCAGTGTTTCATGACTTGGATTAAATTCTTCGGGATTCGAGTCTTCATCTCGCTTATTGCTTTGTAAGTGAGATAATGGCATAGTGGGAGCTTGCCTGATTAGGGTAAGTCTTTTTTGTTTTTGGCATGATTCTGTCTTTATTACTACAGGTTTGCATATTTGCTCGGAACGGAATGATGAATTGATGGCTTGTTTAGCTGGATGCGTTAAATTGACTTTCGCTGGCAAATCTCTACTCCGCCTCTTGGGCTTGCGTTGTTGGTGCCTTGCATGGTTCTTTTTACTTCGGGGCGAATGATCTTGGTTTGTTACTTTTTGCCCTGACTTTTCTTTATTTAATGTGCTTTTCATCTTGAACCTCATCAGGCTTGGTGGTCATTATTCGATAGAGTTGAGTGTCTTTTGGAAAATGGTCGGTGAAGGGAATGATCGTGTTGCCATAAAATAGAAGTCCTTGCCCTTCGCCACTGTGCGTTACATAGGATAGTTGCCCTTTCGAAATGTTGAGGTGTTTAGCTAATATTTCTTGATCACCACTGGCTTGATTAAGCATGTAGATAAAGTCGGAATTATCCAATATGTTTTCGATTTCTCTGGATGCCAGAAGGTCTTTAACGTTTTGGGTAATTGCTGTGGGGATACCACCCCATTTTCTAAATCTTTTCCAAATCTCTACTGAATACGTTGCGGTTTGTTCTTCCCTTAACATCAGGTGGAACTCATCTTGATAGAACCAAGTTGTCTTTTTGCTGGCTCGGTTTCGAGTAACCCTGTTCCAAACTTGATCTTGAATGACCAGCATACCCAATTTCTTAAGCTGCTTGCCCAGTTCCCGGATATCGAAGCAAATCAACCGGTTTTTTGTATCGACATTGGTGTGGTGGTTAAAGACTTTATATGAGCCTTTGACATAGATTTCCAAAACGGTGGCCAAGTAATTTGCGTCGGTTTCTTTCATCTCAAGCAACCTGTTATATAAATCACCCAGCACCGGTAAATGCTCTGGTATGGGGTTCTCTAGATATTTTTGATAAATCAATTGTGTGCAACGATCCAAAACAGACTTTTCCTCAGGTTTTAGACCATTTTTTCTTCCTGCCGCCAGTTCAATGAAAGAAAAGATGAAGTCCATCTTGAGCGCTACCGGGTCTTCCTCGTCACTGTAATCCAGGTTTATATCCAATGGATTGATGTATTGGTTTGAGTTAATAGAAATCCGCACAACTTCTCCCTGTAAAGCTCTTACCAAGGGAGCGTATTCACTTTCAGGATCGGTAATGATGATGTCATCCTCTGTCACCAGGAAGGCGTTAGTGATTTCTCGTTTAGCGCTAAAGGATTTTCCAGAACCAGGTGTGCCGATGATAAGACCATTTGGTGTTTTGAGTTTTCGCCGGTCAGCCATCAATAAGTTGTTGGACAGTGCGTTCAAACCATAATACAAGGCTGGTGCAGGTTGAAAAAGTTCTTGGGTGGTGAAGGGCATGAAGATCGCGGTAGCTGAAGTCGTTAAAGCCCGTTCAATCGGCACTGGGTTACTGCCCAAGGGTAGGATAGCGGTCAAGCCGCGCTCTTGTTGATAATCCAGTGGTTTCAAATTACAGTTTGCAGATTGGGCAATCCCCGCACTTTGATAAAAGTCGTTTTCAAGTTGTCGCCTTTGGCTGGCAATGTTCATGATAAGGAAAGTCACCAGAAAAAGGCGTTCATTCCGACTTTGTAAGGATTCAAGTAAAGTCTTGGCTTCAGCGGTATAGGTTACCAAGTCACTGGGAAGTATGTCCATGTCATAGCCCGATCGAATAGCTTTCTTTTGCTCTTCAATCTTCATTTTGTCTAGGTCAGTGATTTTGCGCTTAATCATTTTTATGGCTGCAGTTTGTTCAATGCTCTGAATGTGTAGCGTCACAGCTTGGTTACTGTCCATCACCAGAAAATTTTTGAGCAGCTCATCAGAAAGTTCTGGTGCTAATATTTGTAAAAAAGAAACTTGTGCATATTTGTTTCCCATTTTGAATGAACCAGTTTGGCTAAAATCAAAGCCACTCGGTGCGATACAGTCTTTAGTAGAAAGACCACTCCGCTTCAATCGATTCCAATCAAAAATGAATTTCTGATCACTATCATTGAGTAGGTCATGCATTACCCGCAATCTTTCCGCGCCACTTAGACCAACACCTATAGCCCCCAAACCTCTAAGATGCGCTAAGACATCCAACTCAATTCGTGCCAGTCTTGTTTTAGCAGTACGATAATCCTCGGCTTCTATCCCAAAGATGATGTATTTACTTTTGAGCATGCCATTGTTGCCTTTTTCAAGTTGTGTGCGCAACATATTGGCATACTCCTTACGGATATCATTGAAGGCATCCGCTTGCTCATTAATCCTGATTGCCTCGTGATAGTCCGATATCCTTCCAGTGTAGTTATAAAAACACAGTTGAACATGAACAGCGTTATCGAAGTAGTTGAGCAAGTCACAGTATTTATCAAAGATGGCGCGTTTATGCTCTTCTTGAGCCAATTGATAATTGATGTCTTGATACTGAATGGCTTTCGAGTAGTAATTATCTTTGACATGGCATATGCCGTCCGGATACATCCATTTATAGGCAATGGTTTGTTGCGCAGTATGTGGGATGTGTCGCTTGGCTTTTTTTTGCTTTTTCTTATCCTTTTGTTTTATTATTCCTGCATTTTTTATGTCTTTTTTGTTTGGCATTAATCAGAACCTCCTTTCTTTGGTCTATTTCGGTTTGAATTAGGCGGTAGAAGTTTTCAGTCTGATAAACTCTTTTTTTAGGATAGACAAAACGAACACGGAAGTAATTACCAATGAATTGCTCCAGATGCATGCCATCTTTTTCATAAAGTGCGAAGGCGAATAAAGGCAACATAATCAACACCATTAACAGGGCGGACACATCATTGCCGAGGTGTTTCCGAGTGATCAGATAGAGGGGAATGCCAAGCACTGCGGCTCCTGAAAAGCAGATGAGTTGGCGTTTGGTCATGTTCAGGGCAAATTTGGTTTTTACTCGTGTCAGGTCTTTAGGAACAGAAACATAAGCCATATACTACTCCTTTCAATTAATGGGCGTTAAAGATGGATTTGGATAAGCTGCCGGTTTTAAAAAGTGAGAAACAAAGCAGTACGGTATAGGCAACAATCTGAAAAATACTGGCATGAATGTCTGCTGATAGGGTAACGCTTTGCACTAGTACAGCATAAATGGCGACGCAGACCATCATGAAAAAGCCTTGAAAACCAAGGGCTATGAGATTGCGCAGATAATTATTTCCCATTTGTCCAA
>CAZAFJ010000033.1:0-11250 GCA_964484715.1 uncultured Anaerolineaceae bacterium
TGCCGGTGGGGTTTTGGAAATCAGAAACCACATAGAAAAAGTCCAATTTCTCACCGCGTGCCAAAGCCTCTTTGAGTGGAGCAAAATCTAAGCCGTCTTTTTTGATGGGGCAAGGAATCAGTTTTGCCTGAGCGCGCTTCAATTGTGTCACTGTGCGGTCATAGGTTGGCTCTTCAATCGCCACGGTCAGAGAACCCATGGGGAAGGAGCGCAAAACATGGTCCAAAACACACAAAGAGCCTGTGCCAATGATGACACGACCAGTATCAATCTGATATCGCTCGGCAACCCAATCGCGCAGGGCGGGAAAACCAGCCGCTTTGGCATATTGCAAGATTTTTTCTGGGTAATCTTGCAGCGCGGTTATTACACAAGCTTGCAATCGTTCAGTAGCAAAACTTTGGGTTGGGGGAACGCCACGAGTGAGGGCAATGATATTATTCATACAGCAAACAATCTCCTTTGCAGCTTTGTTTTTGATACCCTAATGGTAGCACGATTCTAAAAAGAATGTTGCTTTAAATATTAGAACAATATATGTAGAACCGGCTTTTTAATAAAGTGTCCGTTCTTTTTTAATTAGATAATTGGAGAAAACAAGGCTCTGGCCTTTGGCCCGCATCCCGTGAAAGACAAAAGGTTTTTGAAGGCTGGCTATGATGTCCAGCGGCTTGGGTTTCGTTCTGAGGCTTCAAGCGAAACAAATTGCCGTTTTGCATGTCATCTGAAAACCAATCGCCAAAAACAAAACTCTCATACAAATCCTGTTCTTCAAGGTATTTGATCGAAAAGGCATATATTTTATTGTCTATATCCACTTTGGCGCTCAACACTTCGTTATCAACGACAAATTCAAGCTTGCCTTCCAATAGCCTTCCACTTTCTTCAAACCAAAAAAACCAGATCCCTTCCCAATAAGTAAAAAATGCCTCTTTATGGTTGGATGGAGTCGGTCTTGGTGTATTGGTTTGACTTGGGATATTTGTAGCTATAGGCGTTTGGCCAGGCTCGAGATTAAAGGTAGTCGTTGCCTGACTATCTTCAGGTGTGTTTGTTTCACTCCGATTGCTCAGGGAAGCGGCAACCGGGGTATCTTGGACTTCTTCTGTGACGATACTTTCTTCAGGCGAGGGGCTTATCAGGTAGACCTCATTCAAATTAACAAATTGGCTCTGATCCAGCTCATAGGTCGCTTTGAACCCGCCAAAAGAAACATCAGCCACACTTCGGTTGCATGCCCCGAAAACAAGGGTAAGTAAAAGCATTACCAGCGTTAAACGAAATCCGCTAAAAAAACGTTTCATGCTCCTATTTTACCCGATTCGTGAAGAGCCCGTTTTCCATGTTTACTCACCTCAAACTATAAAATCAAGGCAACTTTAGTTCATCCATTTTCAAGCCTGGCTCTGATGTATAATTAGCGCGTTATACACTATATGAGGTAAGACTATGAAACAAGGCTTAGATTTTCAAGACATCATCTTCAAACTGCAAACCTATTGGGCGGGTCAAGGCTGCCTGATTTGGCAACCCTACTACTCCCAGGTTGGTGCCGGCACGATGAACCCCGCCACCTTCCTGCGCGTGCTCGGACCAGAACCCTGGAAGGTCGCCTACCTTGAACCTTCTGTACGTCCCGATGACGGCCGCTATGGCGTGAACCCCAATCGTTTGCAACAATTCTTCCAATACCAGGTCATTCTCAAGCCCGATCCGGGTAACCCCCAGGAGCTTTACCTCAACTCACTCCTGGCACTCGGCATTGACCCTGCCCAACATGACATCCGCTTTGTGGAAGATAATTGGGAATCCCCCGCTCTGAGCGCCTGGGGTCTAGGATGGGAAGTCTGGCTGGATGGTCAGGAAATCACCCAGTTTACTTACTTCCAACAATCCGGTGGTGTGGCTCTGGAAGTGCCCTCGGTTGAAATTACCTATGGACTTGAACGTATTGCCATGACCCTGCAAAACGCGCATCACTTCAAAGACATCCGCTGGAATGGCGAAAGGTCTTACGGCGATGTTTATCAGGTTGCTGAGCGCGAACAAAGCACCTATTATTTTGAAACCGCTGATATCCCTCGCTTGCGTGACATGTTCCGCCTTTACGTTGAAGAAGCCGAAAGCTCCTTGGAAAAAGGCTTAGTTCTGCCGGCATATGACAACATCGTCAAATCCTCACATACTTTCAACATTCTCGACTCGCGTGGCGCAGTTGGTTTTACCGAACGCCAGGCGCTGTTTGGCAAAATGCGTGAACTTTCACGCCGGGTTGCCGAAGCCTATACCGCCCAGCGCGAAGAAATGGGCATGCCTTGGCTAACCGCCCAACAACCCACCCTCGCGCTTGAAGCCAAGCCGCTACCAGTCCTGGAAGAAAAGCAAGCCGACTTTCTGCTTGAAATTGGCACTGAAGAACTGCCCGTTGCGGATCTTGACAATGCCTTGGAACAGCTGGAGCAAAGCTTCGCCAAGCGCTTGGCTGATAACCGCCTTTCCTATAGCAGCCTAGAGGTGATGGGCACGCCACGTCGTTTGAGCGTGATGATCAAAGACCTCCAAACTGCCCAAGCTGATCGCCTTGTAGAACACAAAGGTCCACCCGCCGACCGCGCTTTTGATGCCGAAGGCAACCCGACGAAAGTCGCCGAAGGTTTCGCACGCGGCAAAGGCGTTGATGTCAGCGCGCTTGAAGTTAAAGACTTCGAAAACGGCCGCTATGTCGTCCTGGCGATGGAAGAAAAAGGTAAGCCGGCGATGGAAATTTTGGCAGAAGCCTTGCCAGACATATGCGCGGGCATCCACTTCATCAAATCCATGCGCTGGAACAGCAGCAAGGTCAGCTTTTCGCGACCTGTGCGCTGGCTGACCGCTCTTTTGGGTGATCATGTCGTGCCCTTTAGCTTCGCTGGTCTCCAGAGCGACCGCCTTACCCATGGCATGCGCTTCTCAGATGAACCTATCCACAGCCTGGCGAGCCCAGCAGATTACCTGCCTTATTTAGAGCGTGAGGGCATCATTTTGGACCCCGATAAGCGCAGAGAAACCATTTGGCAACAAGCCCAGGACCTGGCCGCCAAAACCGGCGGTCAACTCGAAGAAGATGCCGGCCTCTTGCAAGAGCTCACCAACCTCGTGGAACAACCTACCGCCCTATTGGGCAGCTTCGACCGTCGCTACCTTGAAAACTTGCCTCCTGAAGTGCTCATCGCCGTGATGAAAAAGCACCAGCGCTACTTCCCCGTACTCGACGCCGAAGGCAAGCTCAGCCCGCACTTTATCATCGTGCGCAATGGTGACAAAGAAAATGCAGATATCGTCGTAGACGGCAATCTGCAGGTTATTCTGGCACGCTTTGCCGATGCGGAATTCTTCATCAAAGATGACCGCGACAAAGCGCTCGCCGATTTCGTCCCCGCGCTTGCCCAACTCACCTTCCAAAAAGAGCTGGGTTCAATGTTGGAAAAAACCAAACGCATCGAGAAACTAAGCGCCTCACTCGGCAAAAAACTGGGCTTAAACGCAGAAGCCCTGGAAACAAGCCAAAGCATCGCTCACTTGTGTAAAGCCGATTTAGCCACGCAAATGGTCGTTGAAATGACCGCACTGCAAGGTGTTATGGGCCGTTATTATGCCCGCCTTTCCGGCGAGAGTGAGGCCGTTGCTGAGGGTATCTTTGAACACTATTTACCCCGTAGCGCGGATGACATTTTGCCCAACCAATTGCCCGCTGCGGTGGTTGGCATCGCCGATCGTCTCGACTCGATTGTCGGACTCTTTGCGGTTGGTTTGGCGCCTACTGCCAACAAAGACCCCTTCGCCTTGCGCCGTGCCGCCCTGGGTCTCAATCAGATTTTGATTGGCATGGACCTCGATTTTGACCTCCAAGACGCGCTTCAATTGGCAGCAGAAGCTTACGACATGCCTATTGATGAGAAAACCTTGCAAAGCGCGTTCGACTTTGTGAAAGGCCGCTTGCATGGCGTTTTGCTCGAACAAGGCTACCGCTATGATGTCATTGAAGCCGTTGAACAAGTGCAAGCGCATGATCCCGCCAAGGCGAACCGCTATGCCGCGATCCTGAACAATTGGGTGCAATGCCCCACCTGGGATGAGATTTTGCCTGCTTACAGCCGTTGTGTGCGCATTACCCGCAACCTCGAAGAAAGCTACACGCTCAAACCAGAAGGGCTGGTTGATGACTCCGAAAAAGCACTGCACCAGGCTTTGGAAGCGATAAATGTCAATAGCTTTGAAGACGGTTTGCAAGCCGTAAACCAATTGGTGCCCAGCATCAACACCTTCTTTGACAATGTTTTAGTCATGGCTGAAGATGAGGCTTTACGCCAAAACCGCTTAGCCTTGTTGCAAAACATTGTGGCACTCCTGACGCATTATGCGGATCTGAGCAAACTCGAAGGCTTTTAATAACTAACCAAGCAAACAAAAACAGCGTGGGCTCTAAGTAACCCGCGCTGTTTATTTTTAATCAGCTATTATCTAAGAGGTATTAAGCCCTGGGTTTGGTTGCCAGTTTTGAAGCAACGCCGAGACTGACGATCTGGCGCATGGTATCCAGTCCTTCAGCGAGAGTCTTACCCAAATAGGTCCCACCCAGTTGTTCACGTCGAGCTTCATTCTCATCGAGGAACTTGCCCATATAAAGCAAGCGGGGTTTAGAGGGCAACTTTGCCAACTTGGGGGCAAAGTCACGCATCAGATAGGCGGTAGCTTCCTCACCGACATAAAGAGCAATGAATTTAGGCTTTGAAATCAAGGAATAATCTAAAATGTCTTCAACGGGCAGATCTGGACCCAGGTACTCCACAACAAAGCCCGCTTGGCGCAACAATACCGCCAACATCAGGATATCCAGCTCCTTGGTCTCCTCCGGTCCACACCCAATCAAAGTTAAAGGCCCTTCGCGCACCACTGGCATATTCATCATAAGATTGATGAGCTTACTGCGAATATACAAGGTTGCTACATGCAAGGTTGCCATGGGAATATCTCCCCTGAACCATGCATGCTCCAAAAGCGCAACGCTGGGCTGAAGAATCTCCTCAAAGATGGTCTTCAAATCAAAGTATTTACGCGTTTCGTCTATAAGCTGTTGAGCCCGTTCCTCGTTATGCGAGATCATCGTGCCGAGCAACATTTCAGCGTAGTCGCGCGCCGGCATAGGTGGCTTTAGCCGTGGCATTTCTGGCTCGGCTATTTGCACGCTGTCTGGCCATTCGTCATTCTCGCGCATTTCATTAAACTGTTGCACAACCTGGCTGATACTTATCCCCGAATCCAAACGGTTCTTTACCCAAAGTAAGAGTTGCACATCGCGTTCAGAATAAAGACGGTAACCATTTTTTAGGCGCGCAGGGTCCAAAAGGTCATAGCGTCGCTCCCATGCACGCAGTGTCACGGGCTTGATGCCAGTTCGGTTTTGCACAGCCTTAATTGTGAAATGAGGTGCTGATGAAAAACTGCGAATATTTGTCATGGTACCCTCCTAAGGGGTTCAGATAAAGAAAAAATCATGTCTAAGAAGTTCTGTCTTTCTTCAAGCGTCATAGGTCGTGGTTTGCCGGTTTCCTCAATCGTTATCGTATGCAAACGTGTGTTGACATGTTGACCTTCAAAGAAATAATGCTCTTGGATAAAGCTATCATAAGTGATATAAAAATCAGGCTGGTCAAAAAAGAGGTTTCCCAAACCATAATGGATAAAACTATCTTGATAAAACTCCATCGCTTTGCCTACATGCGATTGGCTGCCGTTGATAATCGCCGGCTTTGCACTGGCTACATCGCGAAAATCACGCAATTGTAAGGACGTGGCTTCTCGGACGTAATCTTCTTGAAACTGGAAAGTAACGATGGGGATGTAACCTTCACCCCGCAAACGGGTGACTTCATCCTTAAGCCAGCCAAAGTCCTCACAGGGTGCTGCGCCACTCTGGCCTTCTTTTGCCCAAGCCATATCAGGGCCATAGGAATTACACCCAATAAAAGCCAGGCGATTGCCATTGTGTTCGATCAGCAAGGGTTTTTTGGCTTCATAAATATCCGTTCCGCCAGCATACCAACGCATGCCATACTTTTTGTAAAGCGCTTTGTTAAAGGGAACCGCATCAACCTTATAGAGGGCATACACATCGTTGTTGTGGTTGCCGGTCAGTTCGATGACGTCTGCACCAAGATCATCCAAGAGTTTGATGTATTCGGGATTGCTACAGAAGATAAAGCCTTCGTAATCCGGGTCAGGGAATGGGCAATCTTCATAGAAAGAGACCTCATTGCTGATATGCGTCAGGTCAGCCGCCCGCATAAATCCACGAATTTCAGTGCCCGGGAAAAGGATGCCTTCTGTCTCCATAATATAGGCGGTATCCCTTGCCATCGCTGTCACACCAGTCATAATCAGACTGGTCAATCGCTCAGGCTTGCGGTTTGGTGGAGGTAAAATACCTTCGAGACTTAGCTTTCTTTCACTTTCCTCTAATCCATCGACTATGTGGACATGCAAGGACAAAGCATACTGATCAGGATCAAAATCGTGGTCCAGAGGGGACATGCCATCGATAGCGATGACCTTCCACTCAGGTCTCAAAAGCTCAAAAGGCGCGATAAGCCAATGATTGCCAAAAGGCTCTGCCTCGAGTTTGGTTCTCGAACCCTTTAGAAGCCGCAGATTTTTAGCGTTTTTAAGCTTCAACAAATACTCAACCGCTTCAAAATCTTCCTCATAAACAAAGACGCCTGGGTTCGCTTGTTCTTCATCCTCCTGAGGGGTTTCATTGAGCATTTTTATGAAATCGCTGAGTGAAATGTCATCCTTGACGGTAAAGAAAGGCGCGAGCAAAACATAAGTCCATTGCGTCTGGGCTTGCTCATCAGAATCCTGATTGCCATCGTATGGCGAAATGGTGTAACTCGCCTCTTCATCGCCCTCAGCCCAATAAGCGCCTTCAGGTAAATTCACCTTTTCAACCAAAGTGGCAGGCACATCGCGCCATGTGAAGCTGAGGGGCCGTGGCGTTGGCTCAGGTGTAGGCTCGGGCGTGGGTACAGGCGTATTCGTTTTCGTTGGCGATTGTGTTGGGCTAACAGGATTTGAGTTGGCTGTATTAAGGTTTTGAGGAGATGCTGTCGGTTCTGAAGCTGATGTATGCAGGAATGGTTGGCAGGCGCTTATTATGAAGACAGCGGCCAAGAATAAAGATATGAAAAAATACCATCGTCTTGTTTTCATAAATGTCATATGATATCCGGTAGATTCTGATTATAGCTTCCTTCGTAAAGGCTGACAATGATAAAAGGCAGAAATTGAGAAAATTCTGTCCAAGTTTTGTAAAAGCTTATTCACAGAGCGATTTTAGGGGCTATAGCCGTCCGGCGCGCCGCCATATTGGTTAAAAAGCGCTTCCCACTCCTCAACTTCGCCAACAGTCAAGCCATCAAAAGCCTGGGTCGTTTCTGGGTTTTCTGCTAGTTTTTCTACAAGCGTGGCTGCGAATTCTTCGCTCTTTATCACTGGCACATAATGCGCGCGAGCTGCGGCATGAATCATGCGATCAGAACTAACCAGATTATGGTTTCGCGCCTCACCTCCAAGCTTGTGAATGTAATCGATAATACCTTGATCTGCGCTTTTGCCAGCCGGCATAAAAGTGGCTTTGACTAATCCAAAATTGCGGTCGCCACTCTGCCCTTCTGCGCCATGGTCAAAGAAAACCTTGGCGCGCGAACGGGTCATGCGCAAAAAGGGAATCAATAAGTCAATTAAGGCTTTTTCATCCTCTGGATCACTGAGTTTCAGACCAGGAATTTTTGGGACGAGATTATGTCCATCAATAATGTAATTCATATTATCATTCTACACGATAGAGTTTATTTTTCCCATTATAATAACGTAAGAAGAAGTCACGGAGGTGAACCTTGCAAGTCCCAAAATACTATTTTCCGGGGTTTGAACAAATTCCATCCAAGCTGGAAGGTGTGATGGTCTTTGCGCCAATACCCGAGAAAGACGAGGAACAAGCCCGATCATACGCTTGTCCCCAATGCGGTGGCCACCTCAAGTTTGACGTCAGCAGCGCGGGGATGGCTTGTATCTATTGTGGATATTCGGCGGCTGTGAACACAACGCAGGTCGGCAAAGACGCCCAAACTTTCGAGTTTACTTTGGAAAACGTCAAAGCCTCTGAACAAGAATGGGAAACCGACCGTCAACTACTGCATTGCGATAATTGTGGCGCAGAGCTAAGTTACCCCAAAGGTGCCGTCGCCAGTTCTTGCCCTTATTGTGGCTCGAATAAAGTCAACCTTAGCTTCCCCAAAACCAAGTCGCTGAGGCCGCAAGTTTTGTTGCCTTTTAGGGCAAGCCCCGAAACGCTCAAACCTCAGATTCAGGCCTGGCTCGGCAAAGGTTGGATGCACCCTAAAGAGCTCCAATCCGTAGCACAGTTGGACAAATTGAGCCCCATATACCTGCCCTATTGGACTTTTAGTGCCGGCATTGATGCCATCTGGAAAGCAGAAGTGGGTCACTATGAGACCGAAAGATATTACGACTCTTCCTCTAAATCCTATAAAACACGTCAGGTTCTACGCTGGCGTTGGCAAAACGGCATTGTCCGGCATCAGTTTTCTGACATAACCGTGAATGGTGTGGACCCAAAACGCATCAATCATCGCATGTTGAGTGCGATTGAACCCTTTAACCTTCAGGATCTGGTTTTATTCTCGCCGGATTATTTGGTTGGCATGAACGTGCAGGCCTACGAAACACCGCTCCAAACCGCCTGGGAAACAGCCAAACAAGAAATGCGCGCCAGAAGCAAGCAGCTTTGTCATTCTGACACTGGCAGTAGCCACGTGCGCAACATGAGCATCGACCTCAATTATGATGATGAACAATGGCGTTACGTCCTACTGCCCATTTACATCGCCGGCTATAGTTACATGAACCAGTATTACACCTTGATGCTCAATGGCCAAAGTGGCCGTTTGGCTGGCCAGAAGCCGGTGGATTGGAAGAAAGTTCGCAGGACTTGTTTGCTGGTTGGCCTTTTGCCTTTGATTTTGGTTCTCATTGGCGTCTTATTGCTGATGGCAAACCAAGGCAGTGGCTTCTTGTTGTTTGGTGGCTTTGTAAGTTTTATTGGCCTTATTGTTGCCATCAGCCTTTATTCCCAAGCCAAGAAAGCTGAAGATATCACATGAGCGAACAAACCGTTTTTTCACCTGAAAACCAAGCAAGAACAAGCCATGGCTGTCCTGCTTGCCAGCGCGTTTTTAGCCTACCTGCAAACTGGCCAACCATCTCCTGCCCGGCTTGCCAAGGAGCAGCTTTAGGCAATGTTCAAGATAGCGACCAAGCGGCCTCTATTGAACTTATCGTCCCGCCCGGGTTGGACATCACCCGTTTGCATGCCCAGCTAAGCCAATTTTGCAAGGGCGTGCCCTTCCCCCATCCAGACTTTACCCCCGACAATTTGGCGCAACGTTTGCTATTGGTTTATTGGCCAGTGTGGTTGGCAGATGCTCACCTGAAAGGGGAATGGGATGCTGTTTTTGGCTATGACTACCAGGTAAAATCCGCGCGTGAGCAGATGGGCAATGCCGGCTGGACCAGTCAAACCGTTGTCAAAACCCGGGTAAATGACGAACCACGTAAAGGCTTCATCGATCGGCATTATGATAACGTCCTCGCACCGGCCATAGCTACACACGCCAACCGCATTGCTCAACTGGGTGAGTATGACCTCCACGCGGTACACCCCTGGCAAGCCACAGACACAGCACAAATTGCCATTCAAAAAGGCAGTTTGTCAACAGGTGAGGTCGAAGCGCCAGTGAAAAAAGAATTGACCCGATTAGCCGCCTTGGATTGTCGGGAAGCATCTGACGCGCAACACACCAAGTCTTACACCTTTTATGGCGAGTTTTCGGACATGCACTGGACCCATGGACTCTTGCCGATGTTCACAACTTATTATGAGGACGATAAAGGCTTCCGTTACGTCGTTGCAATCAATGGTCAAACAGGTAAAGTGTATGCGCAACGGATTTCCTCAACGAAAAAGGCTTGGATTCTGACTGGCATCTTGCTAGCTTTGGTTCTGCTTTTAATGCTCGTGCTATACCTTAGCAAAGTTGATGGCATGTTGTGTGTTTCGCCGGCAATTATTTTGGCTTTCATCCCTGTGATAAGAGCCGGCACTTGGAACAGCAAAGAAAAAGCCAAGCCTCCATTGGCATAAACTGAGAAGGATCTATGATTATTTATATTTTAGTTTTATTGTTTTACGGCCTGGGCACATGGTTGGCTTTCAACCAGAACGGTTCTGAGCTTTCTCTGTGGCTCCTCACCTTTGGTATTGCCCTGGACCTCACCATGCTCTTTTTTGACTGGGTTGGCGCCAAACACGCCCCCCGCTTGGGCGAGGGTGACCTGTTTTCAAAGGTAATGCGCTTGGTCGCTTTCTTTTTGTGGGGGATTGCCTTCTTTTTGCGCATCATCCCTAAAATGGATAGCTTCAAGCTGCTGGTGGGCTTAGCCATCAGCGCTTGGTTAATTTTCTTTATCCGCTCCTTATTCCTACACGTCAGAAAGCAGAGGCTCCATTGAAAACCATTATTCCATCTCAACACCCACTGGTAGCGACAAAACTATCCCTCTTGCGTGATAAACGCACCGAACCTAAAAAATTTCGTGAACTGGTGCGCGAAATTGCCGCGATGTTAGCCTATGAGGCAACACAAGACCTTGCCATTCAGGATGTTCCGCTCGAAACACCCTTAGCCACCACAACAGGTAAAAAGCTTTTGGAAAGGATTGGTCTTGTGCCCGTCCTACGCGCTGGTTTGGGTATGGTTGAAGGCGTTTGGGAGCTGATGCCCAGTGCGGAAGTTTGGCATATAGGTCTTTATCGTGATGAACGTACGCTCAAACCTGTTTCGTATTACAACAAGCTACCCATCGAGCCAACCGTTTCGGTTTGTCTCATTCTGGATCCCATGCTTGCAACAGGTGGTTCCGCTGTGGCTACGGTAGATATCTTGAAAAACTGGGGTGTAAAGAAAATAAAATTCCTGGGTATCATCGCCGCGCCAGAAGGGATCAACCGCCTGCACACTGCCCACCCCGACGTGCCTATTCACATCGCTGGAATAGACGAGAAGCTCAATGAGCACGCTTACATCCTGCCCGGCCTCGGCGACGCTGGGGATAGACTGTTTGGGACTTAGA
>CAZAFJ010000034.1:0-10141 GCA_964484715.1 uncultured Anaerolineaceae bacterium
GAAGCTTTGACGGGTTTAGCGGAGGCACTGGCCGGGGAATAGCTCGGTTTTGGCTACATGGTCAGGGACCATGCTGGAACGGATAGGTGGTTTGGCGAGGACGCCAAACCGAACGGATGGGGTTATTAATTAGAACAAATATGAATGTTGGGTAGGTAGGGAGTTGGCTGCGTGGACAGGAGACCACGCAGGAACGGTCAATGTTTGTTGCATGGTCGGGGACCATGCTGGGACTCTTTTCCCAGCAAACACTTTATTCAATGAACTTTTTTCAAAAACCTATATCCAGAGAACTATTTCCAAGTAATCCTTTTTCTAAAAAGCCTTTATCCAACAAACTCTTAATCCAATAATCCTTTATCTAAGAATGTTTTTACAGTGAGCTTTACATCTAAGAAACCTTTTTTAGGTAATTTATTAACCAAAACAATTAACAAGGAACTTCTTTATTTCGCATGGCTATGCCAAAAACAATTCCTTGGCAGGGGTTTCTAAATCGGGCATGTTGTAAGAAAGCTTGACAATGGTTTGCTTAGCTGTATAATCCTTATTGAAAAATACTATCAATAAGGACAGTTATGGACTGGAGAGAAAAGCTAACTTCAAAAGGTCATCGCATCACCCAAGCGCGTGAACAAATCATGGACCTGCTTTCCCAAACCCACATCCCGCTTAGCCCCATGCAAATCCACAACGCTTTGCGTGAAAAGGGTAGCAAGATGGGGCTGGTGAGCGTCTATCGTAACTTGGACCTCTTGATGAGCTACGATTTGGTGTGTTTGCTGGTGGCTCCGGACGGTGGTGCGGGTTATGTGGCGGGTGCCACAGGGCACCATCATCATATCCTTTGCCAGGTTTGCCAGACTTCAGCTATTTTCGATGAATGTGAAGATTTTAGCGAACTCATTGGCAAGATTGAATTCCAAACGCAGTTCGTGGTTGGCGAGCATTTCTTACAGTTCTATGGCCTTTGTCCTCAATGTCAGGAGACACATGTCTAAATTTCGAATAGTTTTAACCTTAATTGTGGTTAGCGCCTTGCTTTTTGCCTGTGGACCACAAAAAAACAATAACGCTTCTCTTTCCGCTAAAGAAGGAGATGTTTTGCAAGTTACGGTAAGCATTTTGCCTCAAAGCTGGTTTGTTGATCGCATCGGTGGCGATTTGGTGAAGACCCAAACCCTGGTTGGCACTGGTGATGACCCCCATAGTTATGAGCCCAGTCCGGCGCAAATGGTGGCTTTGGGTGAGAGCAAACTCTACTTTAGTATTGGCATCGAGTTTGAGGATGCCTGGATGGATCGCTTAACGGGGGCGAATACGGCGATGCGTGTGGTTGATTCTTCAGCAGGTATTGAGCGGATTGCAATGGTAGGCGGACATCATCACCATCATGATGAGGATGAGCATGGCCACGACCATGAAGATGAGCATGAACATGAAGGTGAACACGCTCATGACGACGATCACGCTCATGAAGAGCATGGCGATGACCATCACGACCATGACCACGAAGGGCTTGACCCGCATGTTTGGTTCTCTGCCAAAAACGCTCAAATCATCGCTAAGAACATTGCTAATGCGCTTATCGAGGCAGATCCGAAGAATAAGGATAGCTACCAAAGCAATTTTGATCTTCTCATGAATGAAATTGAACAAACTGACCAGAAAATCCGGGAAGATCTGAAAGATATCTCGCGGGATCATTTTATGATTGTGCATCCGGCGTGGGGTTACTTCGCGCATGAATATGGTTTGCACATGATTCCTGTTGAGATTCACGGTAGTGAGCCGGGGCCAGAGGATTTAGCGAACATTTTGAAACAAGCCCAAGAAAATGGTATTTCTGTCCTTTTTGTTGAAAAGGGAACCAACATGAGCCTGGCGCAATCGGTTGCAAAACAAGCCGGCATCGATAAAATTATCGAATGGGATCCCATGGCTTACGCTTGGGCTGAAAATATGTTGAGCTTGGCACAAGACTTAAAAGAGGCTTTGAAGTAATACTAAGCCAAAGGAAAACACAATGGCGATTAATGAAACAATTGCTAGGAACGAAAAACCTATCATCACCGTAAAAGGCCTTTGGGCGGGATATGACGGCGAAGCGGTCATCGAGGACGTTGATTTTGAAATGTTCCCTGGTGATTACGTTGGCTTGATTGGTCCAAATGGCGGTGGGAAAACAACGCTTTTGCGGGTAATCCTGGGTCTTTTGCCAATCATGCGCGGAAGCGTCACGGTTTTAGGTCAGAGTCCTGCTTTGGCACGCGAGCATTTGGGCTATGTGCCCCAGGTTTCGAAGTCGGATCGTGATTTTCCTATTTGCGTTTGGGATGTGGTGCGCATGGGATTGCCCAAGCGCGGCTTTTTGCAAGCCAATCGCCTAAATGCCAGTGAAAAAGCTGAGATTGAACGTGCCTTAAGCCAAGCGGATGTTTTAGACTTGGCGAAGCGCTCGTTCAATCAGCTTTCTGGTGGCCAAAGGCAACGGGTGCTGATTGCACGGGCTTTGGTGACTGACCCGAAAATCCTTGTCTTGGATGAGCCAACCGCCAGTATTGACAGCCAGTCAACGGCCAGGTTATATGACCTTTTGGCGGAACTTAATCAACATCTGAGCATCCTGTTGGTTTCGCACGACCTGATGGCAATTTCGACGTATGTTAAGACCATTGGCTGTGTGAATCGGCGCATGGTTTACCATAATCAGAAAATGGTCACCAAAGACATGTTGGATCTGGGTTATGAGTGCCCTGTGGATTTGTTGGCACACGGTTTGCCGCATCGCGTTCTCCATGAGCATGGCGACCTGGACGGTTTCGAAATAGGGGATGAAACGCAAAAAGAGGTGGGTCATGTTTAGTTCGCTTGTGCAAATCTTCTCGTATGAATTTATGCAGAACGCCTTGTTGGCAGGGTTTTTGGTGAGTGTGGCTTGTGGCGTCATTGGGACTTTAGTCGTGCTCAACCGCATTGTTGGGCTGAGTGGCGGAATTGCCCATGCGGCATACGGTGGCGTGGGGCTTGCCAGTTTCTTCGGTTTTGACCCGGTGCTAGGCGCGGTGGCGTTTAGCTTGCTGTCATCTGTGGCGATGGGCATGGCGCATCGCAAGCTACGCGAACGTTCCGACACGATTATTGGCGTGATGTGGGCAGTGGGGATGGCAGTTGGTATCATCTTTATCAGCCTGACGCCCGGTTATCGTGCCAATTTGATGTCTTACCTATTCGGCAGCATCCTGGCGGTTTCGCGAGCGGATATTTGGTGGATGGCGGGAACGGCTTTAGGTGTTTTGCTTTTTGTGGGGCTGTTTTACCGTTTGTTGCTGGCACTTTCTTTTGATGAGGAATTTGCCACCGTGCGCAATTTGCCCGTGGGATGGCTCTCAATTGCTTTGTTGGTGGTGACTGGCTTGACCGTGGTCGTGGCGATGCGCATTGTGGGCTTGATTTTGGTCATCGCGCTTTTGACCATTCCGCCGGCAATCGCGATTATGTTCTTCAAAAACGTGCGAATGATCATGTTGGTTTCGGTGGGATTGGGCATCCTGATTAATTTATTTGGTCTATTGTTGGCTTTCAAACTGAACTTACAGGCTGGGGCGGTTATCATTCTTTTGGCAGGACTGCTCTATTTCGTCGCTTTTCTTCTTAAAAAGGGTTTAATGAAGCTTAAAAGATGACAATTGTCATCATTCTGTTAACGCAACATCAAATCTTAGAACCTAAACCTTAATCCAGTGTTTACAATAGTGTAGAATTGAATTAGGTTATGAACTTTAAACACTTTTTGCAGGATGAAGGTTTAGTATCCCTTGGAAAGCGTTTGGGAAAATCACTTTCATATAAGGGCATACATCGGCTGGCAAGAGTCGTTGCTGGCATTAATAATCTGTTGCCAAACTCCAGTATGCACCGGTCGATTCGGTCAAACCTAAGCGTTGTTTTAGGTGCGGACCAAGACCCTAAAGTCATCAAGCAAAAAAGCAAGGAAACTATTCGTAGCCTTTGGTTCATGCACGCCGATTACTTCTACTATTATATGCACCCTGAAGAAGGCCGGGGTGTGCTCAAATTTAGCCCTAAAATGCTTGAAGCCATGGATGACGTCAAGAAACGCAAAATTCCGACGATTATGGCGGGGCCTCATTTGGGAAATTTTGACCTTTTTGGCCTTAGTTTGGCGTGGCAGGGCTTGCCAGTGATGGCATTAAGTGTCCCAAATCCAAATGGGGCGTATAATGAACAAAACAAAATGCGTAACGAAGTGGGCATGAATGTTGTCCCGATCGATATGCATAGTTTGCGCGCGGGAAGAAAGTTTTTGCTGGAGGGCAATTGCCTGGTAACGGGCATCGACCGACCGGTAGAAGATCCCGCTAATGCCAAGTACCGACCAAGGTTTTTTGGAAAACCTGCGGCGGTGCCGGTGTTCTATACGCGCTTTGGCCTTGAAGAAGGTGTTAGAGTGCGTGTGGGCTATGTGTTGCGTCAGGAGGATGGCAGTTATTGGGTCGAATGTAGTGACCCCATCCCCATGCAGCGCTATGATGATTTGCAAGAAGAATACGAGAAAAACACAGAACGTGTTCTTCAGGCAGTAGAAGAAGTGATTAGAGAAAACGCTGAACAGTGGTTGATGTTGCACCCTGTTTGGGAAGTTTTATTAAGAGAGAAATCGAAAGTTAGGTGAGCTATGGCTAAAAAGAAAACGAGAACTGAAAAAGATATTCGTACCAATGACATCTTGTTAGGGCCATTGGAGCGACCGGCTTTGGCCTTCTTTGCCAAGCACATGCCAATGTGGGTCAACTCGGACATGCTGACCGCGTTTGCGGCTTTAGGTGCCGCGCTGACTGGTTTGGCTTACTTCTGGGCTGGACAAGCAGGCCCCCTGAAGGGTAATGGTTTCTTATTCCTGGCCAGCCTGGGTTTCATCATCCACTGGTTCGGGGATAGCTTGGATGGTACTTTGGCACGCTATCGCCATCATGAGCGACCCAACTATGGTTATTACACCGACCACGCCTTGGATGGTCTTTCGTCCCTGGTGATCTTTATGGGCATCGGTTTGAGCGGCTTGGCAGACTTTAGCGTGGTCATGTTTACCCTGGCATGTTGGCTTTTATTGATGATGCAAGTTTTCCTAAAGACGCATGCAACGGGTGTATTCGAGATGACCAGCGTTCGGATTGGTCCGACAGAAATCCGCTTGTTGGTGATTATCATCAACACCATCCTGTTCTTCACCGGTAGCGGTTCAGCTTTGGCAACCGTAAAACTGGCACAGCTGACCATCGCGTTCACGCCGGGCACGATCGTGGTTGCGGTTCTTGGGGTTGCGATGTTGCTTTACTTCATCTACCAGATTTCGGCGACCGGTCACAAACTTTCTGTGGAAGACTTGGAAGCCTTGAAAGAGAAAAATGCTGAACGCGCGCGACAGGGCATTTTGAGCCAGATGGAAATCGATCGCCGCGCCACCGAAGAAAAGAAAGCCATCAAGAAAAAACCCAAAAGCTTGTTGGACTATTTCACCACGTCTGAGTAAGCTTTCTCAAATTTAGTGATAGGAACATGCCCGCAAGGGCATGTTTTTTTTATGGTTTGGTTTGGTTGCGTATAGCGTGGATGGCAGGTGCCAGGGCTTGAAGTTCGGGCAAACGATTGGCGAGTGGAGAGGCTAAGATTTTTGGCATTTCATCTAAACCCAAGCCTGTGGCGGCCTGAGCGGCTTTGAAGACCGGTTCACTAAACAGGGGGCCGGCTAGGCACAATGGGAAGCCCAGGATGATCATCTCTTGACGCATGAGGTGGATGTAAGGGGCTAAGCTTTGCCCTAAAATAGTCCCGGCTTCTGCCAAAAGCTCAATGGCATAGGGGTCATCATTTTGTGCGGCGTTGATGATTTGGTAGATGGTGGTTTCTGGATCCCAGTGGGCAGCTTGTTTGCGCAGTGCCTGAGCAACAATGCCTGATGCGCTGCAAAATTCGTTGAGGGTCGGCGTTGGGTCGTCGGGATGAGTTTTGAGAGAGGGTATTCTCAGGCGTCCGATAGCGCCGGCGTGCGCGTTCGAGGGTGCCTGGAGTTGGCCATTGATGATATTCGCTAGGCTAAGGCTGGTGCCCATGTCAAGGAAGGAAAAATCCTTGCTTTCTTGTGCCGCGCCAAAAAGCATCTCGGCAATCGCGCCGGCTTTGGCGTGTTTTTCGATGTATATGGGCAAATTGAATAAGAGCTGAAACTGTGATTTGATCGTTTCGTTTTTCCAGGCCGGAAAGTCACGAGAGCTAATCAGCAAACCTTGTGGCGCGTTGTAACTGCCGGTAACCGAAAGGGAGGCGAGTTCAGGCAGGGGCAGATGTTGCGCTTGCACAATGTTGAGCAGCTTGTCGCTGTGTTGTGAGACCATTGCAAGAAAGCTTTGGAAGCTTTGGGTTGGGTCAAAGACAAACCTGATGCGCTCGCTGATGATGCCGGATTGGCTGCCATAAACGATATTTACCGCCTCGGCATCCAATTTGAAGCCGATAATATAGCTGGAATAGGGGCTCACTCTCGGTGTTTGTAACATAGCTACATTATAGTCGGAAAAAGGCACGCTTGAAGGTGTTTTTAGAGAAGGCAGAACTAAACCACTTTAAAAGGGTTTGTTATATTGGGCATGGATTGTTGTGAGTAATGTCACTTGACAGTCTGGAAAATCTCTGTAAAATAATAGACAGTATTTAATTACCTGTCTATTATTAGACGGATAAAGTAAACCCCGTAAAGGAAAACGCACCGTGGCAAGAAAAGACGACCGAAGAATTCAAAAAACCCGTAAGCAACTCAGAGAAAGCATGCTCGAGCTCATCCTCGACCGAGGTTATGATGACATCAGCATCCAGGATGTGACCGATCGCGCCAATTTGGGCCGCGCGACTTTCTACCTGCATTACCGTGAAAAGGACGAGCTATACGCGGATGTCATCCAAAACATGGCTGAAGACTATTTTTCTTCTTTGCCCAAACAAGACCCGAAAAAGGTTCAACTGTTTAACGTACAGCACCTTAAACAGCTCTTTAACTTCGTTGAAAATCATTACGATTTCTACCGCATCATTATCATGGGGCGGGGCGCAATGTTGACCTTTGTGCTGTTGACCGATATTGCCAAGAACTACATCTTGAACATCGCCAAAGCGCAAGACCCGGATTTTGAAAAAGTAACCGGCATTCCTGCAGACTTTTTGCTCAACTTTAACGCCAGCACCTTGATGGCAACCATTTTCTGGTGGCTTGAAAATAACATGCCTTATAGCGCTGAGGAAATGGCAAAGATGTACGAGAAAATGAGCTTCTATACCAACTTTCAAATATTGCGGGACACCCAAATAATAGACAAAGCCACGTTTGAGGGCATGCACAAGCAAGTTGAAGCAGAATTGAAAGCAAAACTTGAGGACCACGGCGAAGACGATGTGGAAGAAGCCGACCTCGTGGATGATGTTGAAACCGATGACGAAGCTGAAGCAGTGGAAGACGATGTAGAAGCGGAAGCAAAGGCTCAAAAAAAGAAAAACAAACAGCCCAAAGCTGAAGAACAAGAGAAAGAAGACCCAGGGGCGTAAAAAAAGAAGATGACGAAAACGCTGTGTGTTTCGTCAAAGAAAGCAAGAAATTTATTATAAAAAGGACATCATTATGAATATATTATTAGTTTATCCCGAATTTCCTGACACTTTTTGGAGTTTCAAACACGCACTGAACTTTATCCGCAAGAAATCTTCCTCGCCACCTTTGGGGCTTTTGACTATTTCTGCGATGCTCCCCAAAAGCTGGGATAAACGCTTGGTTGACTTGAATATCGAAAAGCTTAAAGATAAAGATATTCAATGGGCGGACATCATCTTCATTAGCGCGATGACCGTGCAACGCGCTTCATCAGTCAAAGTTATTGAGCGTATCAAAGCCATGGGCAAACCGATTGCTGCCGGAGGCCCCTTGTTTACCATGGACCCGGACGCTTTCTCCACGGTGGATTACCTTATCCTGAACGAGGGCGAAATTACTCTGCCACGCTTCCTGGCTGATTTTGAAGTCGGCAAGCCGCAACGGGTTTACGAAACCGACGAGTATCCTGATATTCGCCAAACGCCGATGCCCGATTGGAGTCTGGCGAAGCTTAATAAGTACGACTCGATGAGTGTGCAATACACGCGCGGTTGTCCGTTTGCTTGCGATTTTTGTAATGTGACGGCTTTGTTGGGGCGCAAAATGCGTGTGAAGGGCACTCAACAGTTTATCGCCGAAATTGACGCGCTCTATCAACTGGGTTGGCGACGCAATATCTTTGTGGTGGATGATAACTTCATTGGCAATAAACGCATTCTCAAGGATGAGCTTTTGCCGGCGCTGATTGAGTGGCGCAAGGGCAAAAAGGGCTGCTTATTCATCACCGAAGCCAGCATCAACCTCTCGGATGATGAGGAGCTGATTGAGATGATGGTCAAAGCCGGCTTTACCCAGGTCTTCATTGGCATCGAAACGCCGGAAGAAGCCAGCCTGGCGGAATGTAGCAAGAGCCAAAACCGTAACCGCGACCTGGTGAGCAATATCCATAAATTGCAGAGCCATGGCTTGCAGGTGATGGGCGGTTTTATTGTCGGGTTTGATAACGACACCGAGGGCACTTTCCAACGCCAGATTGACTTTATTCAACGCTCCGGAATCGTGACGGCGATGGTGGGCTTGCTGCAAGCGCCTTTTGGCACCGAGCTTTACCAACGCATGTTACGCGAGGGACGGCTGAAGGAAGAGGACTATTCCGGCGATAACGTGGATGGCGAGACCAATATCATCCCGGTGATGGAGCCGAATAAGCTCAAGGCTGGCTACCGCAAGATTTTGGACTCGATTTACTCCGCCCGGGGTTTCAATGACCGCGTGATCACCTTTTTGAAGACCTATCAGCCACGTCGCCACGCGGTAACCCTGGAATTTCAGGAGATTATGGCGTTGTTTAGGTCGATTTGGACGATTGGCATCGTGAGCAAGGAACGATGGGAATATTGGCGGCTGTTCTTCTGGTCGATCTTGAACGACATCAGTAAATTTCCGCTGGCGATTACCTTTTCGATTTATGGGTATCACTTTAGGAAGGTGAACGAGCTGCACGTTTCGTAAGATTAGGAAAAACGCCAATGCATTGTTGGGTTATTTCATCAGAGATAAGCGCAATGCATTGGCTTATTCTACCCAGAGAAGCATGGTAAACTAGCCTTGTTTGGCAAACATAAATTTGTAGGCATCTATGCTAAAGAAAAGGCACTATAAACTTCCAACTCAGTATGTATTGGAGCAACTTCCACAATTCATAGCTTTCCGGGAAGCTAACCCGACCAGAAAAGTTGATGAGCTATCTGCAATGGTTATGTTTGGTAGGGCTATAAATTGGTTGTCTTGCCTGGAAATCCTTTGGAAACCCTTTGATAAAGAAAACTTTTGCTTACAATTTGTTAGTCACATTGTTTACAATGATCCCTTAAATACGCATCTCCCTATTGAGTTTTTTCGTCAGATTGGTTTATCTTTAGAAATGTTCTGGACGCTTCAGTTAGAAAACCTTTATCCGGAAGGCCTTTGGTGGATTGAGTGGGAAGGTTGGGATTATGATATTGCCATTCAAGCAACCATAGAACGTCATCAAACTTTATCTGCAAACCTGGAGTTGGGTAAAAAGGGGGTTATAAAGGGTGCCTTGAGATTACCAAACCTTTATGCCTTACGCGATCTTCCAGAATTCCAGGAATTTCAACTTTATAATCCTCATAATGAAATTGATGAAAGCCAAACTGCAATTATGTTTGGTCGGGCGATTCATTGGCTGGCAATGTTAACTATTTTGTGGCCTGATTTCGAACAAAAAAACAATTATCAGGTATGGGTAAAATATTTGGTCTGGAATGACCCAAGAAAAGCTGAGTTGTCGCAAGCGTTTTACCAACAACTGGCACTAACACTAAAAATGTTTTGGGCTTTGCAGCTTGAAAGCCTTCGTTCTATTGAGGAGTGGGTTATCCGAATTGATGGTTGGGAAGATGAGATTGTTATCAGCGCAGAAATTATGGAAAGGCGTGGCTGATTAAGTAAGTC
>CAZAFJ010000035.1:0-6169 GCA_964484715.1 uncultured Anaerolineaceae bacterium
AGGGTATGACCGTTACCAATACCTACATCCCACCCACCATCGAAGCTCTGATTGCCAACAAGATCTGGATGCCTGAAGATCTGCTCGATAGTCTCAAAGTACCTGTAAGCTTCCAACTCTGGCGTTACACCACCGACCCCGCAACGCCTGAAGCTGTTGGAGCACCAGTCGAACTCAACGCCGCTGGCGGATGGCAGTACACCTGGACTAACATGCCCGCCACCGACGCTGATGGTAACCCCTACACCTACTTCGTCACCGAACCCGTCACACCTGATGGCTTTGATAAACTCGAAGAGGGTATGACCGTTACCAATACCTACATCCCACCCACCATCGAAGCTCTGATTGCTAACAAGATCTGGATGCCTGAAGATCTGCTCGATAGTCTCAAAGTACCTGTAAGCTTCCAACTCTGGCGTTACACCACCGACCCCGCAACGCCTGAAGCTGTTGGAGCACCAGTCGAACTCAACGCCGCTGGCGGATGGCAGTACACCTGGACTAACATGCCCGCCACCGACGCTGATGGTAACCCCTACACCTACTTCGTCACCGAACCCGTCACACCTGATGGCTTTGATAAACTCGAAGAGGGTATGACCGTTACCAATATATACAACACATCCACCGATATTGTTACCGCGGAAAAAGTTTGGGTTGGAGGATCATCACCTCGACCAACCGTTTACTTCCAACTCTGGCGGACATGGACATTCAGAGGGACAACCTATCATGAGCCCGTTCCCGGTGCTGAGATTAAAGCCTTGCCCGATGGCACATTAGTCGTCACGTGGACAAATATCGACGCAGAAACCCTCACCGGTATCCCATACACCTTCTCGGTTAAGGAAGTTGACGCGGCTGGCAATGATTTCACCCCACCCAATTACAGCAAACTTGAAGAAGGTCTTAAGGTAACCAACACCTATGTACCGCCAACTATGCTCGATCCACTTTACATCAACAAGATTTGGGAAGGTGGAAAGGCACCCTATCCTGCCATCTATGTCCAACTCTATCGCAACATTCCTGGTGGAACGCCAGAGGCGGTTGGATCACCGGTTCAACTTGATGGTGTGGCTGATAGCGGATGCGTAAATGAATGTGAAATTGAGCCTTGGAGAGCTATATTCCGAGACCTACCCCTCACAGACGGTGATGGTAACGCTTACATTTACACACCAAGAGAGACTGACGCCAGCGGTAACGATTACACCCCTGAAGGATACGTAAAGTCCTATGATGGCAACACCATCATCAATAAGTACATAATCCCCAAGGTCGACATCACTGCGACTAAGGTTTGGAAAGGTGGCTCAGGCACCAGACCGACTATTCGTTTGCAGCTCTATCGCAACGGTGTCGCTTTTGGTAGCCCAGTTGATTTGGTCCATCCCAACACAAGCTACACCTGGAAAGATTTAGACAAAACAGATAGCTACGGACAAGCTTACACCTACACGGTTGACGAAGTGACAGTCCCAGCTAACTACTCGAAGAGTGTGGTTGGACTAACCATCACCAACACCTATATTGAACCTCCAAAAGAACCCAAGGTACCCTACACTGGTGACGCAAGTAATGCCATGCTTTACGGCATGCTGGCACTCAGTTCACTAGTAGGCTTTGGTACTGTAACTGTCGCAAAGCGGCGCAGAAAGAACTAAGTTCGTTTCAGTAAAAGAGGCTGACCTTCTGAGGTCAGCCTCTTTTTTTTATCCTTTGATTTTCAAAACTCTTTTGAGCCACAAAGCATCAATGGTTAAACTCGCTTAGAAAAAAGACAATTGTTCAGGGTCGGGATCCAAGTTTGTAGCATTTTCTTCGAGCCAAGAGCTCAATGCTTCGTGTCCCGCTGGTAAAGGATGAGGCAAGGGTATGCCACCTCTTTTTATTAATGCCTTATTACCATCTGGCATGGCTGGATGTTCCAACACAAAAACCATCAACCATTTTGCCTTTAACACATCCGTGGCGCTTGTCCAAGTGCCTCCTACTGCCCAGGACGAAAGTCTTTATCAGGACCAAGCATTTGTTCAAGAAGCTTTAAGGTGTGTGATTATTCATGATTTCCAGGTTTCTGAAATTCACTTCCCTGCAGTGACCCAAGCAGCAAGGCGGCGGTTGAGGGATTCGGGCGTGAAGCGTAACAGGAATTTATAGAATTTATAAAACCAGTTGGGCACACAAATAGCCGTGCCGCGCATCATTGCCTTATAACCAGCCCTCGAAACGTCGTCCGCTTTCAAGACTTTCATCGCTTTGAACATATTTGAGTTCTTCATCTTAGCGTTTTTCTCAAAACCAGTCGTGGTCGGACCAGGACAGAGCAAAGTCACCGTGACACCAGTGCCCTTCAGTTCCTCTTGCACAGCCTGAGAGAAGGAATACACATAAGCCTTGGTAGCGAAGTAACCGTTCATATAAGGTCCTGGCGTCCACGCGGCAATCGACGCCACATTCAAGATTCGGCCAAACCCACGCTTCACCATGTCGGCAGCAAAGAGCTGGGTCAAACGCAATGGCGCAATCAGGTTTACGCCGATTTGTTCGCGCTCACGTTGCCAATCCATCTCGACCAAAGCACCAAAATGACCAAAACCAGCGTTATTGACCAAATAATCCACTTGAATGCCACGCTTTTGTAGGGTCTCATAAAGGGCTTCAGAACTTCCATCAGGACCGAGATCCATCACCACTTCATCTACATTCACACCATAAGCTTCAGTAATCCGACCTGCAATTGCCGATAGTTTTTCAACATTGCGACCGGTTAGGACCAAATCGATGCCATCTTTGGCGAACAAGGTTGCAAACTGCTCACCCAATCCACCCGTCGCACCCGTAATCAAAGCGGTTTTGTTCATTGTTTCCTCCTCGAAACTAGACTTATTAACATTTTATCTTAAGTCCTTCTTCACATACACAAAGCAATTAGACACCTGAATAAAACCAGATCGTAAATGAGACCAACCAAAACATATTAATCAAAAAACAGGCTCATTCCACACTGTACAAGTGTATAATATGACTATTGCTCCTCGTTCTTTCATTCATTATAGGAGGTTTTATGAACATCTGTCATCAATGCCACGCAGAAAATGCAGCTAGATCTCGTTTCTGCTCTAACTGCGGTGCGACTCTACAACAAGCACCACCCCAGCACCAGGCACCCCCTGGGCCACCTCCAAACCAAACCACCGTCCAAACACCCAACTACCCACCACCTCCGCCACCCCCTTACAATCAAGTCCATCCAGCGTATCACAGCCAACCACCTTACAAACCAGAGAAAAAGAAAAGCGGCGTCATTATTGCCATTATCATCATCATTTCTTTGTGTTTACTCGTCAGCGTAGGCACCGTTCTTTATCTTTCCAAAAACTGGAAGAAAATCAAAGTCATGAAGACGCCTATTTCACTCCTTATAGAAAATGGTGATGATATAGAGCCTATTGCCGAGGGATTTGATTTGGAAGATACATCGGACGTTATTGCCGAAGTGTTTGAAGTCGAAGATACCCCAACGCCAGCACCGAGCATAGACTACGCGCAAACTTCCACCAGCGAAGCGGATATTGCCGCAACGTCCCAGGCTGAGGCTGCTGCTACTGAGATGGCAGAAGGCCAAAACCTAAATGCCACCGCAACGGCTGAGGCGGAGCAGGCCTTGATTAACGCGCTCATCCCCAATGAAGAACAATGGCGCTTGGAATATGCTGAAAAACTCACCCTGGTCCCGCCGGATCGCACAGAAACCTATACCTTTGACAATTACCTGACCACCACCGACATCGCAGAAGACTTGGAAAACTTCATTCTGACCGTGACCTTTGTGAACCCGCCCAAGGTAAAAGTTAGCGAACATTGGGAACTGGGCTTGATTTTCCGCAGCAGTGGCGCAAACAATCAGTTTAGGCTCGCGGTAACAACCCCGGACTATTGGGAACTCATTTACGTTGGGCCAACCCATTGGGATTGGAAAATCATCAAAAGCTGGAAATCAACCATTCGGGCTCTGGATTTGAGTGAAGGAGGATCAAACACATTCGTGCTCGTGGCTAATGGCGATAATGGCGCCTTTTACATCAATGGCACTTTTATTTCAAACCTAGACCTCCGGAGCCGACAGTTCTCCGGTGGGGTGAGTGCCTGGTTCGATTATCGCACCAGCCAACGTGACGGTGACCCTGTCGAGTTTAAAGACATCCACATTTGGAGTCTGGATTAGGGCAAACAAGCAACTAACTTAAGAGCGCCAAAACCTCTTCAAATGAGGATTCGGCGTTGATTTTGCTGTTAAAATCTTCTTGATTATCTATGGCGCGTTTGATGCGCGGGGATAAGCGATTGTTGCCAATCAAACTCGACCCAAGCATCAAGCCTTCGCCAAAAACAAAGCTGTAATAATCGCCTTGCAGCTCCCCAGCCAGCATAAATTCGCCCTCTTCAGTTGGGCTGATTTTCCCGATGCTAAACAAATCGATACCCATCACCTTAAGCCGCGCGGAGGGTGGCGTATCAGCAAACTCATCATCTTGACCAACCGCAATCAGCCCAGCAATACGACCTTGAGCTTTGGCGGGCACCCATAGCCCGTAAACCCGCCCATGCAATTCGCAGTTATCTCCCGCTGCCAGAACATCCTCAACCGAGGTGCGCATTTTACTATCCACCAAAACACCACGATTTACCGCAGCGCCAATTTGGCAAGCCAGCTCGATATTCGGTTTGACGCCAGCACTGATCACCACCAAATCCGCGTGCAATTCGCGCCCATCTTCCAAAACCACGCCACTCACTTGCTGATCGCCGATGATGGCTTTCGTTTTAATACCGACAATAACCTTTACACCCAGAGCTTCGATGCGCGCTTGCAAGTTTTTGCTCGCGGCTTCATCCAGTTGACGAGGCAAAAGCCAGGGCATCGCTTCGAGCACGGTGACCTTTCCGCCACTGTGCGCAATCGCCCCAGCCACTTCCAAACCCAAAAGCCCGCCACCAATGCAAATCACGTCCGCTTTATTGGCACTGGCTTCCAAAATCTTGTCGGCATCCTCAATGGTTCGCAAAGTTTGAACGCCTGGGGTCTGAACACCAGGAATGGGAGGCACAAACGGCGAGGCGCCAGTCGCAAGAATAAGTTTGTCATACTGAACACGCCTGCCATCATGAAGCTGAACTTCATGCGCGGCTGGATCAATGGACTCAACATAGGTCTCAAGCATGAGGGTAATATGCTTGCTTGGGTACCAGTCCTCTGGGTGTAAGGGCAAGCTTGAAGCCTCCAGTTCACCGGCAAGATAGCGGGTGAGGTTCATGCGGAAGTAAGGCAAATTCGCTTCCCCACAAATTAAGATGATTTCAGAATCCGGTTCTTGAGCAAAAATCGTTTCAGCAGCACTGACTCCAGCAATGCCACCGCCAATAATGACATACTGTTTTTGAATTGAAGCCTTTTCCGCTTGCATAGTCTCCTCACTTGATTGTGGATTGATATTCTCATTTTAACATACCGCTGAGAAAATATGCTAAAGCCTTAAGCAATGTTTGACATGATTAGTCTTTTGAAGCCAGAAAAAGAGCCGAGACACCTTAAAAGAAAAACCCCGATCTAAGTCGGGGCTATGCCGAAGGTGGGAATCGAACCCACATACCCGTAGGTACGCGATTTTGAGTCGCGCGCGTCTGCCTATTCCGCCACTTCGGCAAGTGCAAAGAGTATACTCGCAAATGGACATTCCGGTCAAGGTTTTCGGAAATATTTTTTGAAATTGGTTCTGAATCATGTTCCACGGGTTTTCACGACATTTAGATGCCGGTATAAACCGAAGCGCTTGATATCCCCCTGATGCGCACGGTGAGACACCGGCGCGATCGAGTTACTCTTCGGTAATGATCGGAGGATCAGACTTGAACGTGATTAGCGTTCGTGCATGAGTCCCCTGACCATGCACCATAATCCACCGTTCGGCATGATGCCCTCCTCATGCTTTTTTATTACCTTTCCGATCCTTTTCTATTTACACCCTGCAGTTTCGGTTCGTTATCACACAAACGGATGGCGAGACGCCATCCTGAACAGAGTTGGGGTCAGCCAAGAAGCTTAGTTTCCCCCTGATGCCCTCGGTGTCCCACCGAAGGGCAAACCCAATTGATAAAATCA
>CAZAFJ010000036.1:0-6053 GCA_964484715.1 uncultured Anaerolineaceae bacterium
CTCCTAATCTAATACTCTCGCGCCGCCACCCGGCTTAGCAACGATAACATCTTTGACTCCCGGCAGGGCTTTGAGTGCGGGGAGAGCGAAGTCAAGCTCCGACGCTAAACCCAAGACATGCACATTCGGACCGGCATCGACTGTTGTACACAAGGCATGTCCCTGCTTGCGCCAATGCAAAACTTGCCACAAAACGTGTTCTGTAACCGGCGTCCAATAATGCAAAGCCGGCGTGCTGGTGCGCATTACGGCGTGCATCCAATTTGAATCCAGCTCGGTCGTTTCCGCGAAGGCTTCAAAATCGCGTGCCAAAATGGCTGCTTTACAGCGTGCCATGCGTTCTGGCACACCTTCGACCCGCAAAACATTTAAAGGTGAGCTGTGTGCCAAGGTATGTCCAGCGGTTGAACCGGTTTTCTTGTGCCCCTCTTCAATAATGACCACCATGTCCACCAAGTCCCAATGCTCAGGTTCGGCAAAACTTTCCGCATAACTGCTTTGATCATCCTCACCGGCATGCCACTCGACAAAACCGGTCGGTATCGAGCGCGAAGCCGAACCGGACCCCAAACGCGCCAAGCGTGAAAGTTGTGACTCGCTCAAATCCAGCCCCAAAGCCGCACTGCCAGCCATAGCCAGGGCTGCAAAAGCTGAGGCGGAAGAAGCAATCCCGGCCCCCGCCGGAAAATTATTACTGCTTTCCACCAAGGCGTAAACCTGTTGGCCAATCATGCCCCTCAAATGATCCAAAAAGGCCGAAACCCGTGCCAAACCAGCCCCTTCTTGCATTTGCCCGTTCAAAACAAAACGATCCGCGTTCATCACCACATCAAAAGTGACCCGAGTGCAGGTCTCGAGCCCTTCGAGGTTCATCGAAAGCGAGCCGGTCAAGGGCAAGCGCAAGGCATCATCACGATTGCCCCAATATTTGATAAATGCAATATTGGGATGGGCTAAAGCAGAAGCTGTTCGAGTTGGGGTTTTTAAGAATGGCTGAGTGTTCATGAGGTTATTATACCCGTTGCTTTTCACAATTTCAGTTGATGGCGATGTTCCTCCTTTAATGGGAAAACTAAAAAAGATTATAATTAAGTGCAAGATAAACTGAGAGCTGATTTTCTTGCAGCTCCCCCTCACGCGTCATTAATAATCATTCCTTTTTTGGAGGGAAAAATGAAAATCAAAACATCCCTTTTTGCAGTCTTTATGAGCTTCCTTTTAATCATCTCTCTAACATCCTGTGATTTAATAACCGCCATGAGAGAAAATGCTGAAGGCTTGAAAGAAGTCAATGAAGGTAGCCTCCCTGAAAGAGAGCCCGAAGAGACAACCGATGAACCAGAGCCTGTCGATGAACCAGAGCCTACCGATTCAATTATTGAAGACGATCAGCCAGACCCACAAGAACCGGTCAGCCCTGAAAGCCCAGCTGAAAATCCTGATGAAAACACAGAAGACCCAGAACCACTAGGGAAAGAATTTCGCCATATGGGGCTAAGCTTCACTATCCCAGCCGGTTTGGATTATGAAGTGAGCATGGAAGAAGTTGATGAAGCGGAAGATCCGAGCGCTTTGTTCCCAGGGCAGATAGGTGCTGCTCACATCATTTTCCATCTCAACCCACAAACACCGGTTGAACATATCTTGAAAGCGAAGATTATGGTTTTCCCCATGGACAGTTTCATGAACGTTTACGTGACCTGGCAAACTGATATCGCGACTTTGAACTTGTTGCGCAGCAGTGGGGACTTTAGTGGCTATAATCCCCTTGAAGCACTTCCCTTTCCACCCATTTTTGGCGCAATGCAAATGTACCACGCCAAGGAAAAAGGGCTCACCTTCCAAAATGGCTCAGGCATCCGATTCCTTACAGAATATGGCCAAGCCTATTCGCCTATGGCAACCGAAAGCCTGTTTTACGCCTTTGTCGGGGTGACCGAAGACCAAAACTATATTGTGGTCGGAACCATCCCCATGGGACAATCACCGCTGCCAGAAAAAGTGGTATGGCCAAGTGATATGGATGCTTTCTACGCCCAATATGACCAACTTGCAACCAACGCTGCCCAACTCTTGAACCGCACCCAAGACCACGAGTTTTCGCCAAATCTGGAGCTCCTTGACAAGATGTTTGAAAGCTTAAGACTAAGTATTCAATAAAGAATACAAAAAGTCTTTAAACGCGGTTTTTTAAACCGGTATGCTCATTTAATAAAGTGGGTATACTTAAAGAGGAACTTCAATAAATCATCAACTGCTTCGATATAGGCTCTTATTGTGATGTTCCTATTAAAGCCGGCTTACTATCATATCATTTCCTCAAGGAGAAGAAGATGAAAAAGCGTACAACACTCTTTATTGCCTTTATAAGCATCTGTCTTATTGCTTCCCTTTCTGCTTGTGATTTGCTGGCCAAGTCCCTACGTCTGGTTGCAAACAAAATCGACCAAAACGACAGCGAAGAACTTTCCCGGGCTGACGAATTCAGGACAATCGTTGCGGAGGAATTCAACAAGACAGCTATAGCACAGCTAACAGAAGAACCGCCTAAGGTTACTAGTATGCCTCAACCTGAACGACAATTCGAGGGAACAACTTTTAGCTTTAAAGGGATAAGCTTCACCATCCCCAAAGGCTTAACTCCTGGAGTTAGTATAGAGGAAATGGATGAAGCAAAAAGTTTTGTGTGCGGTATGAACAAAGAGAAAGGTGCTGCCTTCACGTTCCTGCAATTATTACCAGATGAACAAAACAACCCTGATTTTCTCGCATTTATCTATATTATTTCTCATAAAAGCTATATTGAAATATGTGATTCTTGGGACGTGGAATCATTGGAAGCCTTAAAGGTTTTGCTTAAGACCGGTGATTATAGCGCCTATGGCCCAGTGGAGCCTTTACCTTTTCCAAATATCTATAATGCCATGCAAATGTACCACAGCAAAGAAAAAATGCTCACCTTCCAAAACGGCACGGGCATACGCTTTCTCACCGAGTTCCACCAAGATGCAGCCGTACCGTCGACAAGTGCCTTAAGATACGTTTTCGCTGGTATGACTGAGGATGAGAACTACATCATTGCAGCAGTCATTTACATGCGCAAATCCCCATTACCAGATGAACCTGAGTACCCGGAAAATATGGAGGGATTCTTTTCGCAATATGACCAAATGAATACAAACGCTGCAAACCTGTTAAATGAAACGCCTGATAACGCTTTTGATCCAAATCTGGAGCTACTCGATCAACTCTTCGAGAGTATAAAAATGAGCAATTAATAAATTTAAAGATAACCATTCTAAACAGCCTGCCCCTGATTGAGGCAGGCTGTTTGCTTATATTCCAGCGTCAAACACTTTTGCTCACAACCTCTAAACCATATACAAAGATTGCATCATGCATGAAATGACTCGGTTAAAATAGTGTTATTCTCAGCTAACATATAACGCTGTACCTTTCCAGACCTTTCAAGGTCATTTGTCCCTTCAACTCAGGAGCAAAAAATGAAAATAAGAAGCGCTTTACTATTGATCATGCTTTGTGTGATTTTAACTTTTTCACTAACGGCTTGTAATACTTCCGCGAAAAATTTGCGTAGCGGTGCTGAGATTATTGAGCAAGAAAGCAAAGAAGAAGAAAGCTTATCCCAAGAAGATCTTGTGGCCACACAAATAGCCATCTTTGCAGATGAAACCATGCAGGCCTATACTGCCACACACACCGCTACCAGCACACTCACGCCAAGCCCGACCTCAAGCCAAACACCGACACAAACACCAACGCAGATGCTTCCGCCAACGCAACTCATTCCGCTGGTAACTGCAACGCCCGTCCCAACCAGAATACAAGTCAACGAGGCTCGCTACAAGGGCTTAAGCTTCGTTATCCCCAATGGGCTGAACTTTTCGTGGACGGCGGAAGAAATTCAGCAATCCCCTGACCCTAATGGCCCCCAATCGGAACACTATCTCTTCCAACTCAACAATTCCCAGACCAACCAGCACCTTCGAAAAGCCAGGATATACGTCTTCCCACTGCAGGACTATGTTGAGGAAAACTATTGGCACTACCACATCGAAGAGCTTGATGCCTACCGGACAACAGGAGACTTTAGTCAACTAAGCCCTTACGACTTTTTGCCCTTCCCGCGCCTTTTCAGTGGGACACAATCCTTCCGAGGCAAAATTAAAGTCGTTGAATTTCAAAACGGTTCTGGCATCCGCTTTTTAACCGCTTACCATGATGACTATATCCCAATGTCGACCAATAGCCTGTTTTATGCCTTCGTTGGTGTGACCGATGACAAAAATTACCTCGTCGCCGGGGTCATTCCAATTTTGAGTTCGCCCCTTCCCCAAACCACAGACTACCCGAATGATTATGACTCCATCATCCACCGCTACGATCAACACATTGAAGAAGGTGTGCAACTTTTAAACGAAACGCCAGATAAAGACTTCCGGCCGAACCTGGAATGGGTTGATGCCTTGTACAGGAGCCTGAATTTGAAGAAGCAATAATTGGGAAAATAGATATTTAGTAAACCCTAACCTTTCTCAACGAGGGTGATTAAGGTATGATTAGCGCATGTTTATACCAACCACCCCCGAAGAACTTAAGAAACTCGGATGGGAAAGCCTTGATGTCATCTTAATCAGTGGCGACGCCTATGTCGACAGTCCTTATAGTGGCGTTGCCCTTATCGGCCATCAGCTGATTCGCGCTGGTTACAAAACCGGCATCATTGCCCAACCTAACATGAGTAACGCCAGCGACCTCACCCGCTTGGGTCTGCCCCGCCTCTTTTGGGGTGTGACCGCAGGGATGGTCGACTCGATGGTCGCCAACACAACCGCCTTGGGCAAACCACGCCGCATGGATGACAACACACCCGGTGGCGTCAACAACAAACGCCCCAACCGAGCCGCCATCGCCTATACCAACCTCATCCGACGATGGATCAAAAATCCCGCCCCGATCGTTTTGGGCGGCGTCGAAGCCTCGTTGCGCCGCATGACCCATTATGACTTTTGGTCCAATGGTTTGCGTCGTCCTATCCTGCTGGATGCTAAAGCTGATTACCTGCTTTATGGCATGGCCGACAATAGCATTTTGGAACTCGCCGAAACCTTAAAAATGCGTGGTGACCCACGCGGAATTCACGGCTTGTGTTACTTGAGCCCAAGCCTGCCCAAGGATTGCATTGAGATGCCCAGTTTTGAAGCTTGTGAACTCAGCAAACAAAAGTTCATCGAGATGTTCAAAACTTTCTATCTGAACAATGACCCCATCCGGGGACAGTGTATCGCCCAAAAATCAGGGAACCGCTACGTCATTCAAAATCCACCAGCTATGCCACTCAGCACTGAAGAGATGGATGCTGTTTATGGTGCGGATTTTGAAAACGCGGTTCATCCCTATTACGCCGCAATGGGTAGCGTGCGTGCCATGGATACCATCCGCAACTCCATCATCACCCATCGCGGTTGTTATGGTGAATGTAATTTCTGTGCAATTGCCCTACATGAGGGCCGTCATATCAGCTGGCGTTCCAAAGAGTCCATTCTGGAAGAAGCGCGCAAACTCACTGAGAAGCGTGAATTCCGAGGCATCATCCATGATCTTTCGGGGCCTACAGCCAATATGTATGGCTTTGACTGTGCCGTTAAGGGCAAAAAAGGTGCCTGTGGTGACCGCAGTTGCATCTATCCTGAAGTATGTCCAAGTCTCAATCTGACCCATCAACCCCATTTGGAGCTCTTGCGGGAAATCCGCGAATTGCCGGGCGTGCGCAAGGTCTTTGTTGGCTCGGGAATTCGCCACGATATGGTCATGGCAGATAAAGAACTTGGCCAGGAATACATCCAAGAACTTGCCGGATACCATGTTTCGGGTCAACTCAAACTGGCACCCGAACATTCTGAAGCCGAAGTACTCGATAAAATGCATAAACCGAGCACCAAAGCGCTCCTGGACTTCAAAGAATCCTTTGAACAAGCCAGCAAAGCGCATGGACTTGAACAATACCTGACTTACTACATCATCGCTGCCCA
>CAZAFJ010000037.1:0-6036 GCA_964484715.1 uncultured Anaerolineaceae bacterium
TTATCAGCATGCTCCCCACGAAAATGACGCATGCCAGCGTCCAAACGCATCAAAACCAGCTTACCGCAAGTCCCGCGAAAGCCCGCCTTTTTACGGGATCCAATGGCAAAGCCACCGCAGACCCAGACGGCCCGCACTCCAAATATGATTGGCCGGTTGAGTGGAGTCAAATGGCGCATTTGTTGTCTTCCTATCAGAACTACCACGATGACAACATCGATTACGCCTACTTCCATCAGGGTATTGACCTCCTAACCGCGGTTGCCAACAAACCCATCTACACCCGCACCGGCGGTCAAGTCGTCAACGTTGAAAACTACTTGGAGTCAAAATGGTATTGGGAAGTCGGCATCCTGGATCCAGAAGGTTATGTTTGGCAGTTCCACCATATTGATCCCAACTCCATTCCCCAAGCCATCAAAGACGCGCACAATGCCTACCTCGCCAACCCTGCCACGGGCGGAAAGATTCCCCCCAACACCTTCATAGGTGAGGTCATCGACTGGGAAGGCCAATCCATGGGTTATGACGGTCATCACCTGCACCTCAACATTTTGGCTGCTGGCGATGTAGCCATCAACCCACTCGAGTTCCATAATCCCGGCACTTATGTGGATGACCAATCACCCGTCATCAACAAAATTGGCTTGATGCACAACGATCAGCTCATCCAGGGAGACAAAGTCAACGCGAACTTGAATTACAGCCTGTATATGAACGCCAGCGACCTCTACAAAAGCCCGGTTTTCATCCTGTCACCGCATAAAATCGAATTCAAAATCGACGATGCTGAAGAGTAGACTACGATGTGGGAATTCCGCAAGATGCCCGGCGAAAATAACATCTACCAATACCTGCATGACGTATATGTCCCTTACCTGACCAAAGGCAACGAGGCGGCTCGTGACTTTTACTTCAACCTGGGTTTTACCAAGGAAGGTCAACGCAGCTTCCCCAAGACACCCGGAGAACACACCATCCAAGTGCGTGTTGCTGACTTTGCCGGCAACACCGCTGAAAAATCATATACCTGGACGGTTGAGTCGGACAATGAAAACACCGCACCTATCGCGAATGATCAAAACTTGACCCTCTATTACAACCAGGTGGCAAGCATCATTTTGACCGGTTCCGACGCCGATGGCGACACGCTCAGCTTCAAAATCGTTGAGCAACCCAAGCACGGCAGCCTAAGTGGCACCGCGCCAAATATGGTTTACACACCAAACCTGGGCTTCACCGGTAAGGATTTGTTTACTTTTGTGGCCAACGACGGTAAAGTGGATTCGGAAAGGGCGACGGTGAACATCAAAGTTTTGCCGGCTTTGTTTCTACCCATAACAATAACCGCCAACTAAGCAAAGGCGCTCCGCAAACACCCGCACAGCATCCATCATCTGGCTGTGTGGGTGTTTTTTTACTCGACCCAATCCCTAAACATAAACATCCGCTAATGTCTGTTTTGAAGTCAAGAACAGTTATATAAGATAAAATGGAAGTCGCCTAACTTACAAGGAGATTTCATGATAAGCACCCCCAAACAAACAAAACAAATCTCGACAATCTTTTTCTTTACCCTTATCCTAAGCCTTCTTATTGGCTTAGTTCAACCCACCAGCACGCATGCCCAAAAACTTGATATTCAGTTTTCAGAAGCTCGAAGCAGCGGCGATGTCGGCTTAAACACGGGCTCTGCCGGCATTGCGACCGCTGACCCCGACGCGCCCCACGCCACTTACGACTGGCCTTTTGTATGGGACCAGATGGGGCATTTACTATCTTCTTACCAAGGCTACGGCTCCCTAGACTCGGCCTATTTTCACCACGGCATTGACATGGTGTCTAACCAACCCAATGTGCCGGTTTACACCCGCTCAGGAGGCCAGGTCGTCAATGTTGAAAACTACAGCTCTCCTTCAGCATTGTATTGGGAAGTCGCCATTCTCGACCCCGAGGGTTATGTCTGGCAGTACCATCATGTAGACCGCGAATCTATTCCTCAATCCATTTTTACGGCATATCAAGCCTGGCAAGCCAATCCTGCCACAGGCGGTTTTGTTGAAGCCAACACCTATATCGGCAACGTGGTTAACTGGCCTGTAGAAAGCTTTGGCTACTTTTTCCACCATATCCACCTCAACATTCTCGCCAAAGGTGACATCTACCTCAACCCGCTGGAATTCCACAATCCCGGCAATAAACCTGACACCATAAAACCTATCATTCACAAAATCGGGCTCTTTAAGGGCAACACGCTCTTAAACGGCAACACGATAAATGCTGACACCAACTATAGCCTCTACCTCAATGCCAGTGACCTCTACCAAAGCCAGGTTTTCAAACTCGCACCCCATAACATTGAATTCAAAATTGACGGTGCTGAAGAATGGACCACCATGTGGGAATTCCGCAAGATGCCCGGTGGCTCAAACGAAAAAGCCTTCGTCAACGATCTTTACATCCGCAATCACACCCAAGGCAACTATGAGGCGCGTGATTTTTACTTCGACCTGGGTTTCACCATAGACGGACAACGCGCGTTCCCAAAAGATGCCGGACAACATACCATTGAAGTGCGTATAACTGACTTTGCTGGCAACAGTGCGCAAGATTCCTACACCTGGTATGTGACAGAAAAGGTGAAAGATAATGGTTGTGCCTCCCGTCAAGGCATCAGCAAAACCTTTAGTTTCGCAAGCAAACGCCTTATCGAAGATATCGATTTTAGACTAATGCTCGGCCACGAACAACGTGGTGACGTTTGGGTTAGCCTCAAAGGACCCGGTGATCCAATTCCAACTTATCTTATTAAGCCAAATGCTGACAACAACAAAAATTACAACGTCACCATCAACGACTCCATAGAGGAACCCCTGCATAATGGACAGGATGACGACTTGAGCGCGCCGGTGTTTGGACGTCTGGCAGGACCAACCCGCGATGGCAATCTGGAAAGCTTTTTTGGACGCGAAGCCAAAGGTGACTGGACCGTTTTCATCTGTGACAACGAATCTGGCAAAACCGGTGAACTTTATTTTCTTGAGCTCGAGCTCCATCTTTCGGCAAATTCAGCCCCAATCGCCAATCAACAAAACCTAAAAACAGCCTATTTACGTCCCGTTTCAATCAGACTAAGCGGCTCCGACCCAGACCAGGATCCCATCAGCTATGAAGTCAAACAAATGCCCACGCATGGCACGCTGACTGGCACCGCGCCCAATCTGGTATATACGCCAAATGCGGGTTTTTCTGGTGAGGACTTTTTCACTTTTGTGGTTAGTGATGGTGATTTGGAATCAGAACCTGCAAAGGTAAGCATTCACACTTTGCCAGCTCTGTTTTTCCCAATTTCGATTAATGCTGATTAAAACGCGGTAAACCAATTAAGTTGAAGCCAACATACCCGAAGCCACACCCAGCTGCTGCATCTGTTGGGTGATGGCTTTGCGCCTTTCCATTTGCAGACTGATGCTTAGCTCTTCTACCAAGGCTTCGGTATTTTCTTTGGCTTCTTCCAAGAGGCGGTATCGATACAGGTTTTCAGCCGCGATGGCATCTAAAATGAGGTCATACAGGCGAATGGCATTGAGATGTTTTTCAATACGTTCCAGAATTTGCGTGGGCTCGCCCTCAACAATAGGCTCCGGAAACAGCTCATGCTCCATCTCCACAGAGTCTGCCAAATAGGCACTATCAGGCAAAAGGCGACTGAGCTTAGGCTTATAAGCACTTGCCATACCCTGTTTTTGAAAGCTTAACAAAGACACACTGGCAATCTCACCTGCATTCAGGGCAGCTTCCCAGCCACGCATTAATCCTGAAACACGGTCATAATCCGGTAAAGAGCCGTGCGACAAAGCCTCTCCGGGCTTGAATGCGAGCCCTTCAGCACGCATCGCATTTTGCAAACGCAAGCCAAAAGCTAAGACCTGGGTTTGCCCGGTTTGGTTCGGTTCTTGCTCTAATAGTCGCGCGGTTTCATGCGCCAATTGTTTGTTATACTGCCCACAAATGCCCCTGCTACTGCCAATAACTGCCAAAATTTGAAGCTGCGAGGGCTTGTTGATGGGTGCTTGCTCTTGCTCCATTTGACCAGCGCGTTTGGTTTTTATAACACGCGCCAGGCGGGGGCTTTTATCTTTTGAATGCAGAAAAGCAGCGATTTGTAAAAATCGGTCTTTGTATTCCTTTAAAGTGCTTTGGCGGTTAAGCGCCATTTGCATCGTGCTCAGCGAAAGCACACGCAAAGAACCCAATAAAGGCTCAATAGCTTCCAGGTTTTCAAGCCTGGTTTCTGCATGATCGAGGACTGACATTATTCCGTTTCTTTTTGGCTTAAATCCGGGAAATCTTCAAGCGACCAAATGAAGACCACCGTGCCATTATAGGTAATCATTTGCTTTTCAATGCCAAAACCGGCGTGCAGCGTGTTATCAGAATCGATATCAGGCGTGATTGCTCGCAAGAATTTCACCAGATCTTCATCTTTTACCGCACTAAACATGGTCGTTTGGCTTTGGCGCAGCATGCCACCGCGTGTCTCAAAGAAAGTTGCCGTAAACCCCGCCTCAATGATGGCATTCAAGGTCTCTTCTGCAAACTTTTTGGGAACAATTGTCATCACCATTTTCATGATGCCTTACTCCTTCTCTTATGCCAGGACTGCGCAAAACCTTCTAATGCCTGGTTGATGTAAGCCTTTGCCTCTTCGCTCAACTCTCTTTGATAACGAATGATATCAACGGCTTGAGGGGCTTGGGCATGCAAATGCAGCAACATTGCTTCCGAAAATCTGGGGATATCAGCAGGCGAAACGGTGTCCATATGCCCTTCACTTAAGGCGTAGAAAAGCAAGACCTGGTCTGTGAACCAAACCGGTTTGTGTGGACCCTGACGCAAAAGCGCCATCAGCCTATCGCCACGTTCAATTTGCTTTTGGGTCGATTCGCTCACCTCTGTGCCAAAGCGTGAAAAACGAGCAACTTCTTCATATTGTGCCAATTCCAGCTTGAGCGCCTTGACCACATCTTTCATGGCGTTTTCTTGCGCCGCAGAACCCACGCGCGAAACAGACATGCCAATATTAATGGCAGGTTTGTCACCTTTGTTAAAGTCATCTGTGCTAAGCACAATTTGTCCATCCGTGATCGAAATCAGGTTGGTAACAATATATGAAGAAATATTACCCCTTTGCGTGGTAACAATTGGCAAAGCAGTAATGCTGCCTCCGCCGTGATCCTCGTTCAAGCGACAAGCGCGTTCCAACAAGCGGGAATGCAGGTAAAAAATATCACCCGGGTAGGCTTCGCGACCAGGTGGGCGACGCAGTAAAAGGCTTAGCTCACGGTAGGTATCAGCATGTTTCGAAAGGTCATCATAAACGATTAAAACGTCCATGCCCTGGTCTAAATAGAACTCTGCCATGGTCACGCCCGTATAAGGCGCGAGATAGCGCAATGCCGGCGGGTCATCTGGGCTGGAAATAATCACCGTGGTTTGCCCCATCACGCCACCTGCTTTGAGGGTTTCAATCGCGCTCAAGACTGAGGTCTTCTTTTGCCCAATCGCCACGTAAATACATTTCACATCCGTGCCACGCTGGGTCAAAATAGCATCCAATGCCAAGGTGGTCTTGCCCACCTGGCGATCACCGATAATCAACTCGCGCTGACCGCGGCCTAAGGGCAAAAGCGCATCAATGATTTTGGTGCCCGTGTAAAGTGGGGTGTCTACCGGTGCGCGTTCAATCACACCCGGAGCGATGCGATCAACAAAGCGAGTCTCAGCCGGAATGATGGGTCTTTGGTCATCAAGCGCTTCACCCAATGAATTGACAACACGTCCTAAAAAGCCCAATCCTACCGGGATGCTCAACCTTCTGCCAGTTGCCTGGGTCAGGTCTCCACCGCGGATGCCGGTATCATCGCCCAATAACATCACGTCAACATGGTTTTTATCCAGGTTCAAAACCATACCTTTGGTGCCATTGGGAAAAACAACCAGTTCTTCAAGTTGCACCAGAGGCAAACCGCTCAA
>CAZAFJ010000038.1:0-5618 GCA_964484715.1 uncultured Anaerolineaceae bacterium
GGTGGCTCGGGATTGGGGTCAGCATAGACCGCATATTCGGTGGCGTCTTTGGGGTTTGTGGCTTGGTTGTCAGCGAAGAGTCTTTTGCCATTGGTGAGGGTGCCAAAGACTTGATAGCGTAGGACTTGGTCGGTTTTGAGGGCTGGGAATTGGGCTTGCCAGTGGGTCTGCCAGGTCCAGGCGACGGTGTCCCATTGCGTCCCGGTTTTTTTGTAATCAAGAGTTGTTGAGCTTTGCCAGTCGTCGGTGGTGTAGATGGCGGTGACTTTTTGGAAATGATGGTCAGAACTTGTGGCAACCCAGCTGAGGATTGGCTCACCTTCGACAACCGGATTAGGGTGATGGAAGGAAAAATGGTGGATGCCCAGGGCGTGTTCGCGGTGGTATCGCGCGCCTTTTGTAGGCTTGTTGATGCCACCAAAGATATTGTCGGGATAGGGGTTGTTTGGGCTCATAATCACCTGACTTTCTGGTTATTGAAAAGTGAAAGTTGATACATCAACTATTTTATCTTATTTTGCGATCTTGGTCAGGGATTAGTTTATATCGAACAAGGGTGAGGTTGTATTGGTCATGTATATGACTGGAATATGTCCAGGTTCATGGTCAGGAGACCATGAACGAACAAGGATGAGGGCGTATTAGACACTACATAACTGGACTGCGTCCAGGTTCATGGTCGGGGGACCAAGAACGAACGAGGGGGAGGGCGTATCAGTCATGTATATGACAGGACTGTGTCCAGGTTCATGGTCGGGGGACCACGAACGAACAAAGGTGAGGGCGTATTGGTTATGTGTATGACTGGATTGTGTCCAGGTTCATGGTCGGGGGACCATGAACGAACAAAGGTGAGGGCGTATTGGTTATGTATATGACTGGAATATGTCCAGGTTCATGGTCAGGAGACCATGAACGAACACGTGTGAGGTTGTATTGAATGTGTGCATAACTGGACTGCGTCCAGGTTCATGGTCGGGGGACCATGAACGAACCCATAAGAGTGTAGGACGATAAAAGGATAAAGTTGTGCAGTTCAGGACGTCGGTTTGATGCACAGCCCAATCCCCGAAGCGTCTCGCCGAGGGTATAGATGGTGGAATTGAAGGTGCCTATAATGGTACAATCGAGGCATGAAAATTAAACGATGGCAAATTTGGCTGGGGGTCTTAATTAGTGCTGTTTTTCTTTATCTGGCTTTTCGTAAAGTCGACTTCACCCAGCTTTGGCTTCACCTCAAAACCGCACAATGGGCTTGGGTTCTCTTGGGTTTGGCTATTTACTTCCTTGGCGTAGGCGTGCGTGCCTGGCGCTGGAAGATTTTGCTCAATCCGCTCAAAGCGATGCCCATCAAGAAACTCTTCCCTGTGGTTTGTGTGGGCTATATGGGCAATAATATTTACCCCGCCCGAGCTGGCGAATTTCTGAGAGCCTTCATCTTAAAACAGAAGGAAGACGTCAGCTTCTCTGGCTCATTGGCGACTATCGTCGTCGAACGCCTGTTTGACGGTATCACCATCCTGGCTTTGGTCCTGTTCAATCTGGGGCGATTGGTGCGTTTGGTGACCGACCCGGTGATGGCAAAGAACATCCAAATCGCCACTTGGGTGGTTGGTGCTGGCTTTGGTGTGCTATTGATTGTCTTCCTGTTGATGGCGATTTTCCCCGAGAAGGCGCGAAAAACATCCACTTGGCTAACCAGTCGCCTTTTGCCCGCCAAATGGCGCGAAAAAGCGGATGGCATCATCGATAAGTTTATTGATGGCGTGAGCGTTTTGCGTTCCTGGCACCAGGTGCTCTTGGTGCTGGCGCTATCCTTTTTGGTGTGGGTGCTCGAAGCCGGGCTTTATTTTGGCGTGATGAAAGCCTTGGGCATGAATCTGGCGTTTATCGACCTGCTCTTAATTGAAGGTGTGGTCAATTTGGTTCTGCTCGTTCCAGCGATGCCGGGCGGCTTGGGCACTTTTGATGCCGCTACAAAATTTATGCTGGAGCTATTCAACCAGGGTCCCAACCAGGCTTTGGGTTATGCGCTTATTTTGCGCGTCGCGCTTTGGTTGCCGATTACCGCTCTGGGCGCCTTCTACTTTGTTAAGGAAGGTTTTAGCCTGAGCACGGACATCGGCCAGTTGCGAGAAGATATTAAAAAAGATGAAAACAAGACCGGGGCAACGCCGGAAAGCGTAGAAGTCCCGGAAGAAATTGAGGTAAACGATGAGTGAAAAACAAAAAATGGCGGTTATCGGAGCTGGATTTGCTGGCTTGAGTGCGGCTTGGGATTTAGTCCGCGCTGGACATGAAGTGACCATCTTCGAAGCGGCCTCTCAGGCTGGTGGTTTGGCCGCGGGCTTTAAGGAACCCCATTGGGACTGGTCGGTGGAGCATTATTACCACCACTGGTTTGAGGGTGACAAGGCTTTGCGCGGCTTGATCGATGAGTTGGGTTTTACCGACCGCTTAATTTACCCCAAACCAGTCAGTGTGATGTATCACAAAGGGAAGTTTTATCCCTTTGACTCGATTCTTTCTGCCTTAAAATACCCCGGATTGGGTTTTGGTATCAACAAAATCCGTTTTGGTTTGGTGGGTGTGTATTTGCGTCTGACCAAAAACTGGCGCGCTTTTGAAAAGACCACCACTGAAGCCTGGATGCGAAAATGGGCTGGTGACAAGGTTTTTGAAAGCATGTGGAAGCCCATGTTAGACGGAAAGTTTGGCGAAAACTGGGCTGATAAAGTGAACATGGCTTGGATGTGGGCGCGTTTACACGTGCGCAGCACACGTTTGGGCAGTTTTGTTGGCGGTTTTCAGGCTTTTTCGGATGGCTTCGTTGAGAAATTAAAAGAGCTTGGCGTGACCTTCCGCTTTGATACGCGCGTAACCCAACTTTCACGCAATGAAGATGGTAAGGTGCAGGTTGCGGTTGCCGATGGCGCGCCGGAGACTTTTGACAAGGCTTTGGTGACGCTTTCCCCTGGCATCATGGCGCGCATGACCCCCGATTTGCCCAAGGACTATTTGGCAGGCCTTTTGAGTCTCAATAGCATGGGCGCAGTGGTGATGACGCTGACCATTAAGCATCCGCTTTCGCCCGAAGGCTACTATTGGTATAACATCCCTAAACAAGCAGGCTATCCTTTCCTTTCCTTGGTTGAGCATACCAACTTCCTTAAACCGGAATATTTTGGTGGCGATCATATTCTTTATATCGGTGACTATCTCGAAGCGGATCATCCCAACTTCGACAAAACCGATGAAGAGCTCAAAGCTGAATTTTTGCCCCACCTGAAGAAAATTAACCCGGCTTTTTCTGAGGATTGGGTTAAGAAAGTTTGGGTTTCCAAGACCAAGTATGCCCAGCCAGTGCCCTTGTTAAACCATAGCAAGAATATCCCGGCGATACAAACGCCAATTGAAGGCATCTACTTCGCCAGTATGAGTCAGGTCTATCCTTGGGATCGCGGCACAAACTTTGCGGTGGATATCGGACGCAAAGCTGCCAGGCTGATGATGGGCTCTTGAAATATTAAGAGCTTGTAAAATCTTTAAGCTGGTCTGATTCCATTTTGTGAATCACTATCAGCACTTTGAGGACTCGTGAAACGTTTTTTAGGGCAGTAAGGGGAAGCCCTAAAAAACGGTTTTTTTATAAAAAAAGTGGTCATAAGCGCACATATAGGGGTGACTTCTCAAAAGACACCCGACAGATAGGCTTCAAAACTGCGCTGGTTTAATAAACAATGATTATTATTGAAAAAACTATAAGTATTAACATTGGCCAATGCTTAAAGAATTGCCAAGTTTTAAGGAAAGTATAAGCATTTTTGAGCGCCGAGGTGTTAGAATAGGGAATACCGATTTACAAAGTAAGAACAAATACTTAATCGACTAAGCGAGTCGTAAATAGAGGATGTCGACACGCTTATATAAACGTCGCTACTCACCAAAAATAAAACTGCCAAAGACGGCTTACAGGAGACACCATGGATGCTCAGCAAGCATGGAAGACAACAATCGAACAACTGAAGAAGGACCTCCCCAAGGCATCTTTTGATACTTGGGTAGAACAGTGTACTTTTATCAGCTGGGAGGAAACGACCAGTACGATGACGATTGGTGCCAATAATGCCTATGCTTGTGATTGGTTGGAAAGTCGCCTAAAGAGCATTGTGGTCAATAAACTGACTGGTTTGCTGGCTACAATGGTTAATGTTGTTTTCAAGATCCACAACGCACCTGTTGTGACTCCTCAATTGGACGCTGAGCCAGAAACAGATTTTATTGAAGCAGAAAGTGTAACCACCGAATCAGGCGAAACACGCATTACACCCCGACAAAACTCGCAACTTAACCCCAAATACCGCTTTGACAACTTTGTGGTTGGCCCAGGCAATCGTTTGGCCCATGCCGCCAGTATGGCTGTAGCAGAGCATCCCGCCAAAGCTTACAACCCGCTTTTTATACATAGTGGTGTTGGGCTTGGCAAAACCCACATCCTGCACGCTATTGGCAACGCGGTGGTCAGGCAGGGTAAGGAAGTGCTGTATGTTTCCTCTGAGGAATTTACCAACGATTTAATTGGGGCTATCCGTAACAAAACCACTAACGCTTTCCGCGACAAATATCGCCAGGTGGATGTACTCTTAATCGATGATATCCAGTTCATTGCGGGCAAGGAATCGACTCAGGAAGAATTTTTCCACACTTTTAACACACTTTATGGACAGGATAAGCAGATTGTGATTTGTTCTGACCGTTCGCCAAAAGCGATGAGCATGCTCGAAGAACGCTTGCGCTCACGTTTTGAGTGGGGCTTGACCGTGGATATGCAAGCGCCAGATTACGAAACCCGACTGGCGATTTTGCAGACCAAAGCCGAAAAAGAAGGCCGTGTTGTAGCGACAGAGATTTTAGAAACCATCGCCAAAACCATTCAAACCAATATTCGTGAGCTCGAAGGCGCATGGAACAGGGTTTTGGCTTTCTCGGACTTGACCGGTAAGCAACTAACCCTGCAAATGGCGCAAAACGCTTTGGCTGACTACGCGCCTCAGGCGAGCACCTTGACCCCGGATTATGTCGTGGATGTCGTGGCGGATTATTTTGGTGTTGAAGCCGCCAAACTTTCGGGTCGTTCGCGCACGCGAGAGGTGGCTTTACCGCGCCAGGTGGCGATGTATTTGTTGCGTGAAGATAGTGGCATTTCTTTGCCACGCATTGGACAGGAACTCGGCGGACGAGATCACACAACGGTGATGTATGCTTGTGATAAAGTTGCTGATATGATTGAAAGTGATGATATGATGCGCCGCAAGGTCTCGCAAATCCGTGAGCGCTTGCATAATCAGAGTATGCCGGTATAATTATCGACCTTATCTAAGGATAGGGGGCTTTATTGATTGGACTCACGGTGTGGATTGCTCAACATCCACGCAGTGATTTTTTTATATGTGTTTCTGGACTTAATTCAGGTTTGTGGTCAGGAGACCACAAACGAACCAAAGATCAGAACATCGTTCGGCATGGCGTCCTCGCCATGCCTTTTGGTTACATTTCGAAACCCCTTCTGCCTTTAATTCCGCAGTTCTTTTTCGCAATCACATAGGCGGATGGCGGGG
>CAZAFJ010000039.1:0-5426 GCA_964484715.1 uncultured Anaerolineaceae bacterium
GGGTGTAAATGTTTCAGTATATTCTTGATAACCTGGTAATTGAGCCTGTACCTTTAGGGTGTACTCAACATCAGATTCAATCATAACTTCATATGCACCTGTAAACGGGTCGGAGTAAAGAACGGTTTCTCCACTTGCACTTGTCAAAGTGATCTTTGCGTACAAGGGGTAGCCATGTTTCTTATCGGCATCGATGCCTCCATCAGTGATAACACCTGAAACCTTAACTTCAGCATTCGGCGTTACTGACTGGACAGGCACTTCTTGCAGGACGGTGCTCTTTGCGAACACTGAAGCTGGAACAAAGCTTAAAAGCATGCCAACTACAATGACGATTGAGAGCAGTTTGGTAAATGTATTTTTTCTCATTTCACATCCTTCCTTATTATTTTTATTGTTAATTTTGTAAAAACTGTATGGACATTGTTTGTATTATTACTTGCACCTCCTAAGTTTTGAGGATACTACCAATAATAGAAAAAAGTTAGACCGGGGTTACCAGCTACGTTGCTAATGGATATTGATAATATCTTTATTTTTGTTAGACTCCACCTTTCTATTAAGATGGTTTTTCTGATAAATTAACTTGATTTGGTTTAGCAGATTGCTTTTAACGTTTCCATTTATAGCTAAACATTTTGGACGCTCAAATTATAGGGGTTTATCGGTAAAGTGTCAAGCATTCTTTTTTAACCTTAAAGAATAGAGCAAGGCGTATTTCAATGCCTGTCGCAGATTATTAATTGAATTTCTTAAATGGTTATTTGACGCTTGGAGATACTATAGTGTTTAAATATGGGACCCTTTAGTCAGCTTATCTTCAATCCGTTTTTTTCGGTGGTAGAGTTTCTTTAAAAAAGCATTTGCACTATCACATTTGATTTCAACAATTTCTAAGGCTTTAAGGGTCATTGTAAGGGCTGATTGAAGATCTTTCGTTTTGTGTTCATAATGTTTAGCCAGGCATATTAAGGCTTCGACATTGTCTAATTCCGCAGCTTGTGTCCAAAGTGAAACAGCCCCTTCCAAGTCCTTATTTTTTCTTAAAAATTGAGCATGGGTGAGTAAATACCGTACCGAGAGTTCTTGATCTGTCTCCGTCTGTAAGGAGCGCGAATAGAGCAAGTGTGCCGCCTCATTATCCTCTAACCTTTCAAAAACACGGGCGACAGAATACATGTCATTGGCGTGGATAAGATCTTCACTGGATGGGTTTTCGAGTATCTTTGCGATCAGGCTAAACAAAGCAGCCAGACTGACCACATCCTCCTGATTGTGATAGAAAACACCTTTTAGTGGGCGGGCATCGCCGGTGCGCAAGTAGTCTTTGTAGAATTCAGGTGCTAAATAGCCGGGTACTTCACCGCCTTTTCGTTGGAATTCCAGGATGTTGCGCTCAATATTGGCAAGATTGCATTGAGTCAACCGTAAACGCCATAATTGTCGGCTAATCGTTAAAAGATCGATGTAATATACATCCAGAAAAGGACTAGGAATACGCTGTAAGATATGGCGCGTGTTCAAAATGGGAATATCAAATGCTTTGCCATTGTAGGTAACCACAGCCTTCATATCCGCACAAAACAGGGATAAGGCATGCAAAAAAGCGGCTTCTTCTGCTGGATTACGCAGAAAAAACTGTTCTAACAAAAAGTGATTGTCAATAAATTTGCCTATACCGACCATGAATGCCATTGTGCCGGTGCCACTGGAAAGACCGGTTGTCTCTGTATCCAAAAAAACAAGATTTTTGAGGTTTACCAGATCATGGTCAGGGATTTTTGCCCATTTGAGCAAACGATGAAAATGGGTGCAAGGCGCTAATTTAGTGTTGCCTTGCGCGTAGTAGTAATCAAACGTTTGTCTGACGGAAAGAATAGTTCCTGCTGGGGTGTGCGTTTCTGAACAATTTAAAACCTTTTCAATTGGATAATGTGTTTTGGCATGCTTATGCGGTTCATTTGGCATACCCAGTTTGACACCCAATTTGCGTAACTGCTCGCTCAGATCCTGCCAATCTTTCATTTCAAACCCCGTAAAAGGGCTATTCCTTCAGATTTTCCCCCATAACCCAGCTCACCAACTGGACCAACACAAGCCGGACAGCCATCAGAGCAAGGGCAGGTTTCAATGGCTTCAGCGGCACTTGCTATCCAAAAATCCTTATGCTCGTAAAGTTTTCGCGAAAGACCAAGCCCGCCTGGCATGCCGTCATAGACAAGAATGGCAGGCATACCATCTGCCAAAACGGATTTGGCTTCGGATAGCGAACCAATGTCTTCTTGATCACACATGATGAGTAATGGCGCCAGGTTTCTTAAGGCATTACTGGCAGCAGCAAGCCCACTGCGAATACGCACATTGACTTCGGCTAAACTATGGCATCCAGGACAAAGGCTCACCAGGTTGCTGGCTCGGTTCGCTAGCTCTGGATCAGCAAAGGACTTGAAAGGTTGGATGTGATGTACGTGTAATTGACCACTTTCAAAGGTTTTCCCACAAGCACGACATCGATTTGCGTCCCGTAGAATGATTTTTTCGCGAATTTGTTTCCAATTTGCTCCATAGATGTTTTGAGTGGCAGTCCATTTGCCTTCATCTTTCAATTGCTCAATAAAGGACTGTTTCAGGCTCATCCAAAATCCAACTGTTTCCAATTCTCCAGGTGGTAAGCTAAGCGGTTCAATGCCAAGCACTTCATTGGTATGCCAGCGAAGCTTTTTATATGAATTGAGTTCAAATTTGAGTGAGAGGTTTCCATAAGAACTCTGATAGGTTTGATGCTCTTGCTGGGTGATGATTGAAAAATTCTCGATGCTGGTAGAAAGGTTAGGTATAGTGTAAAAGTCGCTGTTAACCGATTCTAAAAGACATTCTCCATTTTCGATATTTAACGATCTGACCTCAAACACACCCGCATCATGTAAATATATCGCGCCAGGATGAACGAACCAGGCAGCTGATGCAGCATCAATTTCGCCAATTAGCTGATGATTTTGAGGGGTTCCTACTTTTAAGTTGATCACAGCGGGGCTAGAAGAGCGCAAGGAAACCGAAGCAGCTGGGTAGTCATCGCTTACGAAGTAATATTTGTTGTCCTGTTGATTGAGGACAAATTGTTCACTATAAAACGATAAGATGCTTTTTAGAAGATAGGGGTCCACCTGGCCAAAAGGTTCATCATTTATAAAAGGCAATTCAAATGCTGCACATAAGACATGTTGGGTGAGGATAGATAAATTATTGGGGTCGATGAGCGCGTTTTCTGGATTCTTATCAATAAGATAATCAGGATGGGCTGCCAAGTATTGATCCAAGGCGTCGGGAGCAGGAATAAGCATCGCGACTGAATTTTGGTTTTTTCGCCCGGCACGGCCAGCCCGTTGTTTGGTTGTGGCAATGGATCCAGGGTAGCCAACGATAATGACCGAATCCAAATCTCCGATATCAATACCAAGTTCCAAAGCTGAAGTGGAGATAACTGCCTTAAGCTTTCCCGACCTAAAGTCTCGCTCGATCTCACGCCTTTCCTTTTTAAGGTAGCCACTACGATAACCTCGAACCATTTCCCGGTCTTGGTAGGGCAGAGTGTCACGCAAATAGGTAAGAATCATCTCAACTGTACGTCGGGTGCGGGCAAATATCAAGGTCTGGTGCTCGTTTTCGATGAGTTCCTTGGTGAAATTAACGCCTGTAAGCAGGGCGCTTTTACGAATGCCAAGTTGTTGATCAACCATGGGTGGGTTATAGATGATGAACCGTTTTTCTCCGTGCTGGGAGCCATCTTTGTCAATAAGATGCACACTTGATTCAATCAATTTTTCTGCCAGCTCCTGAGGGTTTCCAATTGTGGCAGAAGTGAGCACAAATTGCGGAAAAGCGCCGTAAAACGCGCACACTCTTTTCAGTCGGCGCAAGACATTGGCAAAATGAGAACCGAAAACGCCACGATATATATGGGCTTCGTCAATGACAACATAGCGAAGATTTGATAAAAACCGGTGCCAATTGGTGTGATGTGGCAGTATCGCCTGATGCAACATATCGGGGTTAGTCTTTAAAATATTTGCTGTATTGCGTATAGTCTTACGTTTTGACTGTGGCGTATCACCATCAAAAATGGCAGGAAAGATATTGTTTTGCAAACCACCAGCTTCCAGCAAGGCATTGAGACCGCTCAATTGGTCTTGTGTTAAAGCTTTGGTTGGGAATAGGTACAAAGCGGTGGCTTTTGGCTCTTGAAGCAGATGGTTCAGAATAGGGAGGTTGTATGCTAGAGTCTTGCCACTGGCAGTTCCAGTAGCCACGACAATGTTTTGCCCATTTTCAAGCACTTCAAAGGCTTCAGCTTGATGGGAATACAGGTTTGAAATGCCCAAGCGCCTAAGCCCATCAACCAGTGGCTTTTCCAATCCAGCTGAAAAAGGTCTTAAATCCGCCTCAACTGCTGGCGTCACATGCCAAGCACTCACATTCTCCATGAATGCTGGATTGTTTTGCCACTTATTCAAAAGTTGATTGAGGTCCATTGCGGATCTATTTATTTTTTGCGTTCTTTTTCTTGATAGCGCCTGCCACCAAAAAATCCATCAGGGGGTAAACCCAATCACCAAATCTGGTGCCTACAAGATAGGTTAATTTAGCTTCCAAGCCAGGAACGATGGCATATTTTCCACGCGCCATGGCTTTTAATACGGTTTGTGCGACAAATTCAGCTTTGATCGGTTTATCTGAGCCTGCCAAAACACGTGTTTCGTAGGGTTTAAACTGATCTTCCCAGGCTAATTGGGGGGTGTCAGTATCAGGCGGATAGACGATAGAAACGTTGATGCCTCTCGGTTTCATCTCAGCGCGCAACACGTCGCTAAAACCACGCACGGCAAACTTGGCACCCGAATACGCTGCATAGCCAAACACACCTAGCACGCCAGCTAACGATGAGAAAGTAACAACATGTCCACTTCCTCGTTCAAGAAAAGCTGGCAAAAGCGCTTTGGTTGCGTTTACGGTGCCATGAAAGTCAATGTCCATTGTCCACTTGAAAATCTCAAGGTCCAGCTCCTCAACATAACCAGGGCGGGCAACGCCAGCAGCATTGATGAGCACATCTGGTAATGGGTGGTTCTCAAGATAAGTGGAAATCGTTTTCCCAAGCATTTCAGCATCAGCGACATCAGCAGAAAGCGTGTGAATGGCTTGACCCTCATTAACCTTTAGGCTTTGCAGAGCTTCACTGGCAGCATCCAACTTTGCTTGATCGCGTGCTAAAAGACAAACGGAGGCTCCCATTTGTATCAGTTCGTGCGCCAGGCACAAACCGATTCCACTGGAGCCTCCAGTTATCATCACATATTTATTCTCGAAATATTTCCGAGCTTTTTTCATCCACAACTCCCACAGTTGCGACTCGTGCAAGAGCCACAACT
>CAZAFJ010000040.1:0-5157 GCA_964484715.1 uncultured Anaerolineaceae bacterium
GGAACGCCTGAAGCAGTTGGCGCGCCAATCATGTTGGACGGTGTGGCCGATGCAGGATGTGTGTCAGCATGTGAAATCGCACCATGGCAAGCAGTTGTGACTGGTTTACCGCTCACCGATGGCGGCGGTAATCTCTACATCTATACGATGAAGGAAACCGATGCTGATGGTAACGACTACACACCTGAAAACTATGTCAAGACCTACGATGGATTGACTGTGACCAACAAGTACGTCAGCCCCACGAAAGACGTTGTGGCGACCAAGGTATGGAAGGGCGGTCCTGCTGCCAAGCCAACCATTCGCTTGCAACTCTACCGCAACGGCGTCGCATTTGGTGATCCAGTTGAGCTCGTCCATCCTGCCACCGAATACACCTGGCCGAATCTGGATGTCACTGATGCAAACGGTGAAGCTTATGTCTACACCGTGGATGAAGTGAACATCCCGACCCATTACTCGAAGAGTGTGGTTGGACTGACGATCACGAACACCTATATTGGTGTGAAACCACCAGAGGTACCTTACACTGGTGACGCCAGCAACGCTATGCTCTATGGCATCCTGGCGCTCAGTTCACTTCTTGGCTTTGGTGCGGTTAGCGTATCCAAACGTCGCAAGAAGCAATAAGATTGTATGTAAGGCTGGAGCGCTTGCTCCAGCCTTACTCTTTAAATTACAATAGTATTTAATCCAATATCGAAAGTTTGGAAAGTGAATAGCCTATGTCAGAAGAAACACGATCTCAAGTAGCTGAAAGCAATACAGAGCAAATGGAGAGCCAAAAACCAAAGCCGAAGTCAAACCGTTTTTTGACAATTATTGGGTTTGTTCTTTTGGCAAGTTTTATAGTTTTTGGCGCACTTTTTCTCAAAGAATCCGCTCCCTATTGGAAAGGGAATAAATCCTACAAGGATCTGAATAAAAGAGCGGTTAGCGTAAAAAGTGTCGATTCAGTGGATGTCGCATCCTTAGGTAACACTTACATTCAAACTTTATCGGCAGGACAACCACAGGTTACCAATGCTCCAGGCATGCCTAATATTACGCCAACACCTATTCCTACGCTAACAGCAAACCAATTGGATCTTTTACGAATTCAGTCATTGGTTGAGATTGACTTTGAGTACTTAAAAGAGCTGAACCCAGATATTGTTGGGTGGATCTTCATGGAACGTGAGAATATCAACTATCCGGTTGTGTTGGGGCCAGATAATTATTACTATTTATCCCGCCTACCTGACAGGACGCCTAATCGTTTGGGCTCAATTTTTATGGAACATAAGAACAAGCCCGATTTCAGTGATGATACTACGGTGCTCTTTGGTCACAACATGTTGGATGATTCGATGTTTGCGCCATTAGAATACTATCGGGAACAATGGTATTATGACGAGCATCCGTCCTTGTATATATTTACGCCTGAGGCAACTTTCCGAGTGGATGTTTTTGCTGGCTATGTTGTTGAAGCTCACGATATCGATTCTTTGCATCAAAAAATACATAGCATAGAGGAAAAACGAAACTTTGTGGCTAACTCTATTGCCCGGTCGACATTCAAAAGCAATGTTCACATAGCTGATGATGACCGTTTTGTGAGCCTTTACACGTGTAATTATGACTATACCGATTCAAGATATGTCGTGCAGGGCAAATTGGTCAAACTGACCCCTTAGGATACCTTAATTGCTAATATAAAGAGACTGGTTTTTAAAATCAGTCTTTTTTCATTCCCACAGCGAATGGCGAAAAGCCCATCTTTTGATAATAAGGGATAAGGTGTTCCTCGCAGAAGAATTGGGGTTTTAGTCCCTGGTCCTCACAAGCTTTGAGCACTAAGGAAGTCAGTCGAGAGCCAATACCCTGGTGGCGATAATCAGGTAGGACGCCTAATCCACAAAGGTAGGCGTTCAAAAACCCGTCTGAAACGACGCGAGCCATCCCTACCAGGATTTCGTTATCCCATGCACAAACTAAGTACCAACTGCCTTTCATGGCGAGAAAAAGCTGCTCGGCAGTTTTTCCAAGGCTGGGCTCCCAATCCAAGGAATGAAAAAACTGATAGATTTGCTCAGCAGTTGGTAATTGATGGTTGTACTTTATGTTCGTTCTCATTGCATGTGCATTAGCGCACTATTGGGCCATCTGCATGTCGAGCCAATCGAGCCTTTCGGTAATATAGCTTTCTTTATCAGGCTCGTTATGCGTTTCGTGGTAAGCGCCCTCGATAGTTTTGAAGGTAACCGGTACGCCATCCTTAAGTCCAGCTACAAAAGTCTTTGAACCCGCATAAGGACAAATCCCATCAGCATCTCCGTGGGCAAGATACAGAGGCAGATGCCATTCATTTGCATGGCTTAGAACGTATTCCGCACCATCAATCAAGAAACCACCCAAAGCCACGCTGACCTGATCATGAACGAGCGGATCATTGTTGTAGGCAGATACGATAGCCTCGTCGCGTGAAAGGTCCTCGGTTTTTAGGTTACTTGGCACAGTTAAATTTGGTAAAAGTTTCTTTAACATACCAACCAAGAGGCGTTGGGCTTTGCTGGTGGTTGCGGTGTCCAGTGGAGGGCTGGTGGCAATCACAGCTTTGACATTGGGTTTATAAGTCAAAGTGAAATAGAGCACTTCAAGCGCGCCAAGACTGTGGCCATAGAGGAAGACTGGTCTGTCAGGGCATACAGATTGCGCGTAGGCAAAGATTTCGTTGAGGTCATCCATCAAGCGTTTAGGGCTAATAATAACCCCACGTTTACCAGCTGTTTGGCCATGTCCACGTTGATCAAAACCTATCATACAGTAATTACGTGCCAGGGCTGCCTGTGCGAGATGTTCATAGCGTTCAATATGTTCGCCAAGACCATGTACGAGCACGATACAAGCTTTGGCGGCTTCTGGATCGCCCCAAATCTTCGTAAAAAGTGCTTGACCGTCCGAAGCGAGGTGTTTTTTTATTTGAGTTTGGGTCTGGGTCATGATGCCTCCTGATTGTTTAGCCCCAAAATGTCTTTTAGGTAATTGTCGATGGTCTCATAGTAGTCAATGAGGTTCTCGGGCTGTCTAAAACCATGTCCTTCACCCTCATATACTCGGTAAAGATGAGGAACCTGGTTGGATTGCAACTGTTCAACCAAACTATCGCTTTGGCTTTGGGGAACAACTTTATCGTCAGTCCCTTGGAAAATAAGTAAGGCGTCCCGGATCTTATCCGCATGGAAAATAGGCGAGCGTGCGTGCCAATCGGCTTCATGCTCGGGTAGGCTTCCCAGCATGCTGGTGTTGTAATGTGACTCAAACTTATGCGTGTCGGCTTCGAGCATAAACAGGTTTGAAACGCCATAGCGACTGATGCCAAGTTTGAAAAAGCCTGGATGGTGGATGAGGGCGTTTAGGACGGTAAAACCACCTGCACTTCCGCCCATAATGATTAATCGCTCTGGGTCAGCCAAACCGGCATTGACCAGTGCCTGGCATCCCTCGATGGTATCTTGAAGATCGATTTTTCCCCAGTTGCCGCGCAAAGCATCGCGATAGCTTCTGCCATAGCCAGTACTGCCACGGTAATTAACCGCAAAGAAGCCATAACCTCGACTGGTAAAGTAAGCGATGCCCATATTAAAGCCATCATATTCCTGAGCGGTTGGTCCTCCGTGAACATTGACAATGACAGGTGGCAGACCTTCAAAGTTTGCATGAGGGTTGGTTGGTGGGTAGTACAGACCATAAATGGTAACGCCATCGGAACTTTGCCAATTGAAGGATTGTGGTTTGGCGAACCATTCTGGGGGCAAGGAGGTTTCCACACTTTGTAGAAGCGTTGCCGGTCCTTGTTCACTCAATGTCACAATTTGGCTGGCTTTATTATGCGATTCGGCGATAAAGGTGATTTCACCCTTGGTTGAAACGCTCAGTTGGTCCAAAAAACTAAAGTCTCCGATAGGAACAGTTTCAATGGCTTGCTCTGGATTGCTGAGATGCAAGAGATTGAACTTCTTGAGCGATAAAGTGCCCAGTTCGTTTTCTATATAGTAGAGCGACAAGCTGTCTGGTGCCCAGGAAAGGGTATGTTGTCCGGCAATCCAAGCCGGCTGGATGAGACTTTTTTGGCTGAGGAGGGTTCGCTTTACCCCTAGTTTAAGATCATAAAGAATTAAGTCATCCCATTCGGCAGTGTTCGCAAACCATGCGAGGTAGTTTCCGCAAGGCGAAAATCGGGCTTGATAGCAGGCGTATTCGCCAAAACCATCCAAGAGTTGGGTGTTACTCAAGGTCAGCGTTTGTGGGTTGAACTGGGCAAGCTTCAGGCTTGTGCCATCCCAGGGCATGTTGGGGTGGTTCCATTCAATCCAAGCCAGCTTGCTGTCATCAGGGCTCAGTGTGGGATTGAGGTAAAAATCTGCGCCTTGTTCAAGGATGACGGGCCAGCTTCTGCCGTCAAGACGGATGGCGGCGAGGCGATCCTGGTTTTCGTAACTATGCGCGTAGATAACGAAGCTTTGGTCGTGTGAGAGGATAGGCGTGGCGGCGGCACCAAAAGCCGGCGTAAGGGCTTGTGGTTTGCTATCGTCATAATAGCGACTATACAAGCGGCCATCGCGATCTGTGAAGATGATACGGTCTTTTGCCGCGAAGAATTCACCACCGCCATAAGCAATGCCACCACTGGGCCGGTTGGTGTCATCGTTTAAGGCTTTTGCTTCGCCGTAGTTTGTTCTGGCATAGAGGGTTGTTTGTCCGCCAAAGGATTGGGACCAAACGAGGGTATCTCCACCACGCGCCCATTGCAGATCATTCAAACGGATACCTGCACTGACCATGCTTGGGCTGATGGCAGAGGGCCAGGTTCCGAAATTGAGCATTTGTTTTTCTGTCATTTTCACACCTCGCTGTAGTTTGGATTAATGATAACAGGAATGTGGGCAACAAACCTTCTTTTTGTTTGATAATTATTAGATTCTCATGGAAGAGAGGGGCGATTGGAAAGGTTCTTTATTGAAAAAGACTGCGAAATGGTTGACGAAAAACAAGAGAAGGTGGTAGAATAGCAATTCGTCCGAGATGGGCGCGTAGCTCAATGGTAGAGCAGCGGCCTTTTAAGCCGTTGGTTCAGAGTTCGATCCTCTGCGCGCTCACTCTTTTTATTTAAGTTCC
>CAZAFJ010000041.1:0-4473 GCA_964484715.1 uncultured Anaerolineaceae bacterium
TCAAAACGACCTTCAGGAAGCAGGGCAAAGGCGTTGGCTTTGGTTATGGTTGAGCCAACCTCAATGGTCAAAATGTCCATTAGCGTTTAGATGACTCCGCGTTCCTTCATCTGTTTGACGATGGCATCCACGACATCGATGCCCTTACAGCCACGGCCAAAGGTTGCATCCACACCGGTTTCTTCTGCCATTTCTGGGCTCACTTGCGTACCACCAGCAATCAAGATAACCTGATCGCGGATGCCTTTTTCACGGCAAAGCTCGTCCAGTTTACGCATGTTCATGCGATGCACGTCATTGTGACTGATGATGGTTGAAATCAAAATGGCTTGCGCGCCAGTTTCAATGGCTGCGTCCACCATCTTTTCAATCGGTACAGAGGTGCCGAGATAGTGATATTTCACACCATACTTTTCGATACCACCATGTTTGATGTCCAGAATTTCGCGCAGACCAACGCTGTGTTCGTCTTCGCCAACAGTGCCTGCCACAACGGTAAGACCTGTTTTCTTGATGGCGTCTTTAATCTCGTCCTCAGAGAGTAAAACAACTTTCTCTGGGATTTTCAGATCGCGGCGATCAATGTCAAAGGTCACATTACCCTTGACTTCCAGGAAACAACCCTCAGCAGGATGTAGGACCATCAAGTTGATCACTTGTGGGTCTTCCAAGCCCATCCGTCGGGCGATTTCGAGGCCAGCTTCGCGGGCATAGTCTTCATTTTCGGGGATCATCATTTCAAGCAAGACAGTGCCATCACCCGCCCATTCAACTTCTGGACGAATCAGGTTACCCTTGCGATAGTCCCAGGTCTTTTCAAGGCGCTTGTGGACGTTGTCTTCCTCATCAAATTCATCGATGTAGGTAATCAGGCTGGCGTCACACAAGGTACAACCACCAGAGGCCTGGCAGGGTTCGAGCTCTGCAGGCATCGTGTTGTTGCCAAAATGAGCACAGACTGGTGCCATATAGTCAGGATCGCGTTCGATGATGCTACCAGCGGCAACACCACCGTCGCCCTGGCGTGCGATACCGTCGCCATTGCGCTCGGGATATTGGGCTGAGTCAACAAAGAAGCCCTTTTGGACAGCTGCAAAGTAGCCACCCACCTCAAGAATTTCTTCAAGGAAGGCAACAGCGCGTTCTTTGATATCGCGAACCATGTCGCCAAGGGGGCCATCACGTTTGATTTGAATCATTTCGTTGATGCCGTCCAAGGCAGCCCAGGTTTGCTTCACGGTTTGCACACCACGGATATTGTTGTAGTGCCAGGGCACGTTGCGTCCTTCATCAGGCGTAATCGTGCTTTGAATGTCGGCACTGGTCAACATTGAAATGAGCGTGTCAATCGTATGGGTGCGGATAGCTTCTTCGATTGAGCTTTCGATGTAGCGCGTGTTCTGTTGCGCGCGCATTTTGAAGTCTGAGAAGATTTCGCGCAAAGCGACTGCGTAGGGCAAGTCGTACCAGAATTTTGGCGCGGGAGGCGAGTTTGGCGGAACGGTTGAAAGGCCAATCAGCTCTTTGGGCATGCCCGCTTTGATACTAAAAGCGCAGTTGATGCCGTGTTGTACGAGCAACTCGGGCATCACCAACCAACCCGCTTTAGCGGTAGCGTTCGCGTTATGTGCACCATCAATCTGGAAGATACCGCCAGCGGCCATCACTTTTTTGGCTTCGGCAGCATCCACGAAGGAGCGGTACATGTTGATGTTGCGATACAAAATGTTGTATTGTGGGTCTTGGTGCGCGCCATTGATGCCTTCTTCGGCGAAGAGCACGGCGACTTCAGGACCCGCTACACCAGAAACATAGCTGTGGAAGTTAATCGGACGACCAACTTCTTCCTCAATTAAGTCGATTGCTTTACGGGAAGCACGGATTTGTTTACGCGTGATGGGCACACCACCCACGCCTTCTGGCGTACCTTCCATCAAACCGTCAATATGGCTTTGGCCGGTATGGCGAATGACCATCAAGTGGTCGGCACCATGCCAGGCACCCATGCGCATACGGCGAATGTCATCCTCAAAACGGCCAGAGGCGATTTCGGTGGTAACAACCGGTTGGGGTTGGGGGTCAATATTGTCAAAATACTTCGAAGCGGGAAGACCAATGCTACGTTTGAGTGGCTCAGCCATATCGCGATAGTGGAAGGGACCCATGTCCACGCCACCTTCGGGAATCACACGCCAGGTCCAACCTTTGCGAGGTGGACGGTAATCTTCGAGGTCCTCGAGGATAGCTTCGATGTCTAGTTTTTCATTAGGATCCAGGGGTTTCATTTTCTTAGCCATTATTTCACCTCCTCAAAAAGGCCATTCAGGACTTCTTTGTCCTCGAGAATGGCGTCGCCAGCAGCTTTGACATCCACGCCCATCTTTTCGCTCAGGCGCAGTAAAACGTGACCGGCACCTTTGCCGAGCAAACCGGCTTGGTGGATGGCGTCCACGATGCCATGCGATTTGTGGCTGTTGATGCCCATTCTCAGCAGAATAGAGCGCTCAATCGAGGGTGAAGTGTGGGTGCGAGCGAGTTCAATGATGGGGTCAACCACCTGATAACACAGATCCCAAAAATGGGCTTTGAGTTCTTCATCCGAAAGATTCTTCAATCTTTCGTGACGGATCTCAAATTGTTTGATGCGATCATCTGTCATTTTGTCTCCTTTAAATTAATCGGTCGGCAAGTTTGCACGCACCCAATCGGGTGTGCTCTTGATATCTTGTGCCAAAAAGGCGATGTCTTGGTCGGTCCAGGCTTCGACGGCGAGGCGTTTTGAAGCATTGCGCAGGTAAGAGCGCTTGAGCGTGTCCATATCCTGGGCTTTGCCACGTACCTGGTCGAGGTGTTTGGGCAGAACGATGGTTTTGCCCGGCACGTTTTCGGCAGGGTCACCCACGTAAACGTCTATGCCATTTTCGCGAGCGAAGCTCAATTGGCTATTGTGGTGTTTGCCCGCGCCAGTGTATTCGGTTTCCTGGACAACAACGATTTGGTCCTGGTCCATCTGACGCGCCATGGTAATCGCGGCAGTCAGGCTGGTGTTGCCCGCAGGGCCACGTTCGATGCCTTCCAGTTTGGTGAGCAGTTCTGTCACATAGAAGACTTCGCCCTGAGTCACGAGTTGATACTCGTCCATATAGCGCAAGCTACGCGCAGCGTTGCGTGGCACGTCGGCGCGATCTGGCCAAGTGGCAAAAGGCACACCAAAGCCGGTGTGACCGGTGGTGAAAGACTTCTTGTTGAAATCGGTGTCCGATGCCATATGCAAGCCGCTTAGGTCCACAGAGCAAGCCACGATGCGGGTTTTGTCCGCGCCAGCAGCCAAAAGGCCACGCGCGGTACCGGTCAGGTTGCCACCACCAGCATGGGTGATGATGACCGCATCGGGGTCTTTGCCATATCGCGCGCGAACCTGTTCAGCAATTTCAGTACCCAAGGTCTCAACGCCACGAATGCCAAAAGGCGTGTAGAGGCTGGCGTTAAAGAAGCCGGTTTGTTCAAGGGTGAGCAAGTGAATGTAGAAAAGCTCAGGTCCGACAGTCAATTTGATGACTTCAGCGCCATAGGCTTCACATTTGCGACCTTTTTCGATGATTTCAGGCTGGCCAACACCGCGGGAGTCAAAGACTTCTTGAATGACAATACATTTCAAACCACGTTGGTTAGCCTGGCTTGCAACACCTGCGCCATAGTTGCCACTGGTGGCAGCCACAACACCTTTGAAGCCTTTCTTGGCAGCTTCAAAAACGGAGAGGGCTGCGCGGCGAGCCTTAAAACTGCCGGATGCGTTGGCGGCTTCATCCTTCAGTAGGATGCGTGCGCCTTTGCCGGGTGCTGAAATCTTGCGTACGGCTTCGGTCAGGCGGGTGAGCTCAAAGAGCGGCGTGTTGCCGACTTTGGTCTCGCTTTGCACGCGGACGATTTCCTCGTGAGTGTAGCCGGTATCGCGCATCATGCGCTCGTAATCGAAGGCAATTGGGCTGATGACGTATTCGTCGTAGTCCATGCCCACAGAGGCTTTCATAATCTCATTGCTGCGCGCCATGACGGCGGCATAGCTGTTATCACGCTGAGTCATTATGCCTCCTCATCAATGCCAATATGCAGCAATTCAGACATCGTGATGCCAAAGCTGTGGCTGTAGCCAGGGTTGACCGTGACCAATGTGCCCTCGTGTTCGCGGCCAATCAAAGAGCGGATGGTCACGAGCTCTCCGAGTTCAGCGTCTGCGGTCAAAAAGCCACTCATACGTAGGACGTATGGGGTCTTTTTGGTATCTTCAGGTAGGTTGGTCGCACGCTCTTCAGGTTCGAGCACGGTGCGCTTAATTTCTACCCATGTTCCTTTTAATACTTTAGCCATAGGTGATTAAACCCTTCTGGTGTAGGCCGTTTCGCCCATCAAAGCGGCGGGTGTAGGCAGGTCAATCATGCGTTTGAGGCCAGGGGTGGCAGCGAAAACGTGAGG
>CAZAFJ010000042.1:0-4105 GCA_964484715.1 uncultured Anaerolineaceae bacterium
AAATGTGTTACCTATGTCCTCAAACAGGTGTTACCTATGTCCCCGGTCTATACACGGGGACGCCATCCGGAACAGGGCTGCGGTCAGAATTTGCGCACGGTGGGCGTAGACAAAAGAGGTCTGCACGCAAGCAGCACCGGCGCGAACAGAATAGCGTTCGGCATGGCGTCCTCGCCATGCCTTTTGGTTACATTTCGAAACCCTTTTGTCTTTAATGCCGCAGTTTTTTTCGGGGTCACATAGGCGGATGGCGTCCCCGCCATCCGGAACAGGGCTACGGTCAGAATTTACGCCCGGTGGGCGGAGACAAAAGAGGTCTGCACGCAAGCCCACCGGTGTAATCAGATAATCGTTCGGCATGGCGTCCTCGCCATGCCTTTTGGCTACATTTCGAAACCCCTTTTGCATTTAATGCCGCAGTTCTTTTTCGCAATCACATAGGCGGATGGCGGGGACGCCATCCGGAACAGGGCTGCGGTCAGAATTTGCGCACGGTGGACGTAGACAAAAGAAGTCTGCACGCAAGCAGCACCGGCGCAAACATTATTTCGCGCCATAATTTTCTACCTATGACAGAAAAACTTACATTGACTCAAGTTCGCCCCAGTTATCCCCAGCGCGGGCGTCGCAGACCAGGGGGACGTCGAGTGTCATTGCCGATTCCATGAGCTCTTTGATCACAGGAATGGAGCGGTCAAGCTCTTCTTCAGGCACCTCAAAAATAAGCTCATCATGAACCTGAACCAACATCCGTGCTTTTAATCCGGCCTTTTCCAGGGCATCTGGCAGGGCAACCATGGCCAGTTTGACAATATCCGCTGCGGTACCCTGAATGGGCGCGTTAATCGCTTCACGTTCCTCACGTTGGCGCATTTGCGGATTGGAGCCTTTAGCCAGGTTGGGGAAGTAGCGTCGCCGTCCCAGCAAAGTTTCCACATATCCATCGCGCGCGGCTTGCAGTCGGGTGTTATCCAGCCAGGCTTTGACGCCAGGGAATTCCTTAAAGTATTCCTTAATAAAGTTTTCAGCTTCAGCCAAGGTCAAGTCGGTGGATCGGGTCAAGCCAAAAGCGCTCATGCCGTAAATCAAGCCAAAATTGACTGCTTTGGCATGACGGCGTTGTAAAGAGGTAACCTCATCCAAAGGTGTATCGGTAATTGCGGCTGCGGTGGTGGCGTGGATGTCCTGGCCTTTGCGGAAAGCTTCCAACATAGCTTGGTCCTGGGCGATGTGTGCCACGATGCGCAGTTCAACTTGCGAATAGTCCACAGCGAGCAGTTTCCAGCCCGGTGCGGCGATAAAACCCTGACGCACACGCCTGCCAATCTCTGTTCGGGCGGGGATGTTCTGTAAATTGGGGTTTTGGCTGGCAATACGGCCTGTCACCGTCCCAACTTGGTTAAACGAGGTGTGCACGCGGCCGGTTTTAGGGTTGATCTGTTCGGGCAAGGCTTCGACATAGGTCGACTTCAACTTTGCCAATTCACGGTATTCCAAAATTTTGTTCACGATCTCATGCTTGTTGCGTAGCAGGTCCAAAACTTCGGCGTTGGTTGACCAATGTCCGCTCTTGAGCTTTCGGGCTGGGTCTGGCGGGTCAAGCGCTAACTTTTTAAAGAGCACATCGGAAAGCTGTTGGGTCGAGTTGATATTGAAAGTGTATCCAGCGAGGCGGTAAATCTCTTCTTCGAGGGCAAAAATCATCTCGCCAAGCTCTTGGTTGAAAGCTTTAAAGAAAGCGACGTCTAGCAAGATGCCGTTTTCTTCCATTTGTGCGAGAACCGGGATGAGTTTGATTTCCAGGTCATCCATCAACTTTTCGGCATTGCGCGCTTTGAGGTCCGCTTGGAGCAATGGCATCAGACGCAGGGTCATCACCGCATCCGCTGCAGCGTAGGGGGCAACGCGTTCGATAGGCAGGCTAGCCATGCTCAGTTGCTTTTTACCGCTACCAATCAGATCTTCGATTGGGGTCATTTCGACACCCAAGCGCACCCAAGCCAAGGTTTTGAGCCCCAAATTGCGCGAGTCAGGGTTGATGAGCCACTCGGCGAGCATGGTGTCAAAAGTGATTGGGCTAACTTCCATGCCGGCTTGTTGCAAAACCATTAGGTCAAACTTGGCGTTGTGGGCAACTTTCTCAATCTTTTGGTCTACCAAAATAGGCATTAGAGCATCTCTAACTTCTTCCAGGCTGAGCTGGTTTCCCATATTATGGCCAATGGGGATGTAATACCCCTGGTCTGGACTGATGGCGAAAGACATACCCACCATTTGCGCCGTCATCGGGTCGAGGTCGCTGGTTTCGGTGTCAAAAGCCAGGACAGAAGCCTTACTAAGTGCTTTGACACAGTCGCTGAGTTTTTCGGGCGTATCGACAATCTTCGTTTCAAAATCGGTGTCGGCTGGGTTTATCTCGATGAGCGCGTCTGAACTTTGAGCGCTTTCTTCACCAAACAAGCCGCCCTGTACCATGTCCGCTTGGCTATAACTGGTTTTTGAAGCAGCCAATGGCGCCTCTGATTGCGAACTTTCCTGGGAGGGTGAAAAACGCTCACCTAACTTTTGCAACTTGCGGATCAGCGTGCGGAACTCGAGGGTCCTAAAAAGCTCCTCAGCCGCGCTGGGTTCAAAGTTTTCACAAGCCGCCTGTTTGAGGTCCAATTTTAGGGGAAGGTCGGTCACAATCTGTGCCAGGGTTTGGCTGAGGTAGGCCATGTCTTTTTGTTCGGCAATCGTCTGGCCAACTTTGCCCTTAATCTCGTCAACATGTTCATAAACGCCATCTAGCGTGCCGTAACTTTCCAATAGCTTGGTGGCAGTTTTGGGGCCAACGCCGCGCACGCCAGGGATGTTGTCAGAACTGTCGCCCATCAAGGCTTTAAGGTCGACGATTTGATCAGGCTTGACGCCCATGCGCTCCACGACATCTTCTGGGAAGTAATCTTTGTCTTTGCCGCCACGCCCTTCAGGGAGGTTGACGATGATGCGCTCGGTGACCAGCTGCAGGAGGTCGCGGTCTCCGGTGATGATTTTGACGCCTAAGCCTTCCTTTTCTGCCCAAACCGCCAGGCTGCCAATGATGTCGTCGGCTTCGTAGTTGTCCAGTTCAAGGCGCGGGATTTTGAGCAGGTCAATCATCTCCTGGATGCGCATAATCTGCTGGCGCAAGTCGTCGGGCATTTTTTCGCGCGTGGCTTTGTATTCCTCAAAAAGGTCGTCGCGGAAGGTGCGCCCTTTGTCAAAGGCGATAGCCAGATAATCGGGTTGATCGATTTCAAGGATTTTGAGCAGCGTGCTGGCAAAGCCAAAGACGCCCGCGGTAGGTTCGCCGTCGGTTGTGGCAAAGCGCATGGTGCCGCCACTGGTGAGCGCGAAATAGTTGCGGTAGGCGATGGCGTGACCATCCAGTAAATAGAGCATCTTGGGCATGTTAACCTCCAGGTTTGAGCGTTTTGAGCTGGATTAAGTGTAGCATTTCGAAGCCAGTAGGGCAAGCTTGGCGGTGTCTTCGCCTTGTTAATAATATGTGTAACAATTTGAGCAACTGTTGAATAAAACGGCTATAATCGTGCATGAAATTAGGTTTTCGAGGAGTGAAGATGGAAATCAAAAGAGAACGACGCGATAAAGTAAATTATTACCTTGACATGGCAGAAGTCGTTGGCAAGCGCAGTACCTGCATTCGTAAGCATTATGGTGCGGTGATCGTGAAACACGATGAGGTTGTTTCCACCGGTTATAATGGCGCGCCACGTGGCCGCAAAAACTGTATTGACCTTGGCATCTGTCGGCGCGAGCAACTCAACGTGCCTCGCGGTACGCGCTATGAGATGTGCCGCAGTGTGCATGCAGAACAGAATGCGATTATCAGCGCTTCTCGCGAACGGATGTTGGGCAGTTCTCTTTATATGACCGGTATTGACCTCCGGGATAACGATAATTATGTCGAAAAGGCGATGCCTTGTTCGATGTGCAAACGCGTGATTATCAACGCGGGCATTGAAACGGTTTATATTCGCGATACCCAGGATGAATATCGCAAGGTTGATGTTCAAGAATGGATTGATAATGACGATTCCCTCGCCGCGGCGTATGGCTATTA
>CAZAFJ010000043.1:0-3866 GCA_964484715.1 uncultured Anaerolineaceae bacterium
GCGCTGACCCGTGTGAGTGGTGGTGAAGCGATTTTGAAAGGCATTTGCCTAGGTGCCGGTGCCTACCTTCTGCCTAAACCAGAGACGACCGTGCTCATTGATGAGTACTACCGCTTCTCTGCCTTGGGTACACTTGCTCATAGCTATCCCGAAGAAGTCAAAGCGACATTCGCGCATTGGGTCAACGAAACAATAGAACAGAAAAAGGACTAAACCATGTTTGAAACAACTCCCAGACTGGACATTTATTTAGAACGCATTAAACACAACGCGCAAAGTGTTGCCCAGCTTTGTCACGAACATGGCGTACAAATTGCCATGGTGACCAAAGTTTTGCGTGGTAATCCTGAAGTGGCAAGAGTCTTTTTGGAGGCTGGTGCCGATATGATCGCTGATTCGCGCGTGCCAAACTTGCGTTTGGTAGGCGAACATCATCCAGGCGTTGAGCGGCTTTTGCTGCGTATGCCTGCCCAAAAACAGGCTGAAGATGTGGTGATGTTCACTGAATATTCGCTTAACTCTTCCTTAATGACGCTCAAAGCGCTTTCTGAAGCAGCCGTAAGGCTCGGCAAAGTGCACAAACCGATTATTATGGTTGATGTTGGCGACCTTCGCGAAGGTGTTTGGCCAGATGATTTGGTTGATTTGGTCAAGGAAGCCGCCTTGTTGCCGGGCTTGGAACTGGTAGGTCTTGGCGCCAATCTGGCTTGTTATGGTGGCGTGATGCCAAGCGTCGAGAACATGCAAACATTGATTGACGTGCGTGATGAAGCCCGCCGCGTGACCGGCTTGGAATTGGGTTTGCTTTCTGGCGGCAACAGCAGTGGCTTGCCTCTTTTGGCGAGTGGCAAAATGCCCAAGGGCATCAACCACTTTAGAGTTGGCGAAGCGATTGTTTTGGGCCGCAACGTTTTGGATCGCAGCCCCTGGCAAGGCACACGTCAGGACACCATTGAGCTCGTGGCTGAAATTATCGAGCTTGAAGAAAAGCCCTCTGTGCCAATTGGCGATATCGGCCAGGATGCCTTTGGTAATGAACCCGAATTTGAAGACCGTGGCATTCGCCAACGCGCAATTTTGAACCTGGGTCGCCAGGATGTGGTCATTGAGGGGCTTGAACCGGTTGACCCGGGCATCATCGTTCTGGGTGGCTCGAGCGACCATGCTATTTTGGACGTGACTGATGCGCAGAAGCCTTTGAAATTGGGTGATGAAGTCGCTTTCTATCCCGGTTATGGTGCCACGCTAGGCGCAGCAACTTCGGAATATGTAAAAAAAGTGACTATTGCTTGAGGTTTTAGCACTCAAGGTAAGAACTAAAGGCTTGCGTTTATCCATCTGCAAGCCTTTTCTTTTTTGTCCACAAACAGGTGCCCCTTGCTAGAGAATGGCTATTAGGTGACGAATGATACGTTTGTTGAGGCTGTCTTTTTCACCCCCTCCAGGTTTTTACGCTGCGCGAAGTACATTATTTGGAGTATAAGACATATTCGCAGCGAAAAAACCGATTGGGAGGGGGATTGTAGGGGGTGGGTTTTTAACTTAACCCCAAATTAGTCTACAGAGTTGAAACATTATTTTTACTTAAGGAGCAAGGTATAATTCTTCTAGTGAAAACCATGTTTAACAAAACTAATCAAGAACTCTTCATCCCCAACGGACAAAATCCTCAGGAAGCCTTAGCGCAAACCACGCATCTCGCCATTGCCGCGCATCAAGACGACATCGAAATCATGGCGATTGATGGCATCTTAAAGTGTTATCAAAATCCAAACCAACATTTTACCGGCTGTACGGTCACGGATGGTCGTGGCACGCCACGTAGCGGACCTTTTGGTCATCTGACCGACGATGAAATGGCTCAAGTGCGGCACGAAGAGCAAAAAGAGGCTGCAGGGGTAGGGGAGTACAGTGCACAAGTGCTCTTGGCATATCGAAGCGCCCTGGTTCGCGCCAAAGATGACGCCCAGCTGGCTGAAGATTTGGATCATCTCTTGCGAAGCACCCAAGCCAAAACCATCTACACCCACAACCTACTTGATAAACATCGCACGCATGTCGCCGTTGCCCTTCGGGTGATTGAAGCTATTCGGCGATTACCTTTTGATTTGCGCCCAGAAAAGCTTTATGGCTGTGAAGTTTGGCGATCCTTGGACTTGTTACCCAAGGAACACAAAGTCATTTTTGATGTCTCATCCCATCCAGAGCTTCAATCCAGGCTCATGAGTGTGTATCGTTCCCAAATCGCGGGCGGGAAAAACTATGAACAAGCGGTTGTTGGTCGTCGGTTAGCCAACGCCACCTTTTTAGACGCTTACTCGCCAGATGAAGCTAAACGACTCAGCTTCGCCATGGATTTGACCCCTCTTATCCAAGACGATAAACTGAGTCCTAAAACCTATGTACAAAACATCCTCAAAGCCCTGGATCTGGAAATTGATCAGGCTTTGACTGCTGTGGGTGAGTAAAACACTTGATTCACGCTACGCCTCGTTGCACCAAGAGGCTTAGGATGTATAATTAGAAACGCAAATACCAAAAAGGAGATTAGTATGAAAGGACATCCAGAAGTCATCAATATGCTCAATAAACTATTGGCGGATGAATTGACAGCGATTAATCAATACATGGTCCACGCCGAGATGTGTGAGGATTGGGGTTATAACAAACTCTATCCCGTCATCAAAAAACGTGCCATTACCGAGATGAAACATGCTGAAAAATTGATTTCGCGCATTCTGTTTCTCGAAGGTTCGCCAATTGTTGATAAACTAAACCGCATCCACATCGGTTCAACCGTTGAAAAAATGCTGACCTATGATCACGAAGCGGAAGTAGAAGCCATTAAGGCTTACAACGACGTTCTCAAACCCATCGCCGAATCTGGCGACTTTGGCACACGCTCATTGCTTGAGCACATTCTTCGGGATGAAGAAGATCATCTTGACTTCCTCGAGGAACAATTAGATCAAATCGAACAAATGGGTCTCGAAAACTATCTTAGCACCCTGAGTGGCGAGTAAGGAGAAAAATGGAAACTAACAAAGTTGTCATCGATGTATTAAACCGACTTTTGAAAGAAGAACTCACCGCCATCAATCAATATATGGTGCATGCCGAAATGTTTGAGGACTGGGGCTACGCCAAAATGGGTGAGGCCGAAGAACATGCTGCCATCGAAGAGATGAAACATGCCGAAAAGCTGATTGGCCGCATCCTGTATCTGGGAGGTATTCCCTGGGTGAGTGATATGGACGAAATTCGCATTGGCAAGACCGTCCCCGAGATGTTGGAAAACGACTTCCAACTCGAAAGCCATGCTGTCAAGCTTTACAACGACGCCATCAAAGCGGTCGTTGCAGAAGGCGATAATGGCACTAAGGACTTGCTGGATCAGATTTTGAAGGATGAAGAGGGTCATATCGATCTCTTCATGGAACAAAAAGATAAGATCGAGCAAATGGGACTGCAACGCTACTTGACCACCATTAAGTAAGCCAGTCTTGTAAGCACAAGCGATTAATTTTCAAAGACTCCTGGCTCAGGTCGGGAGTTTTTGCTTTTTTGGGGCTTTTTCTTAACTTAGGCGAGACAAAGCCCATGGCCACAAGTTTTACAGCATGCCCAAAGGTCGTCTTTCCACGACCTATTGTCGTATAATTTACAATGATTATTATGTTAAATCGTCTTAAAGCCTTTTTAGAAGCACAGTTTAGCATTCGTCCGGAAGATAATATCCATCCGGCCGTTGCTAAGAACTTTAGGCATAATGCTATTATCAACACTTTAGATATTAGCTTCTTTTTCATGGCGGATAGCTTTTGGTCGATCAATACTATCATGCCTGTTTTTGCCGCCACAATGAC
>CAZAFJ010000044.1:0-3269 GCA_964484715.1 uncultured Anaerolineaceae bacterium
TATTAACGCCTGAAGATTGGGAAGCTGTTGAGAAATTGGCATCAGAACGCTATCGCAATTGGGATTGGAACTATGGCCGCTCACCGGCCTTTGATATCCAACGCGAGACCCGTTACGCGGGTGGCGAGATCGAGGTTTATCTGGATGTCGCGCAAGGTCTCATCCAAGATCTCAAGTTTTATGGTGATTTCTTTGGCCAACGCGGTGTCGAAGAGCTTGAGAAGAAGCTTGTCGGCGTGCGCTACGCGCCTGAATCCATCGCCAAAGCCTTGGAAGATGTGAACATAGGCGACTATTTTATCAATTACAGTTTAGAGGAACTCATCACGCTCTTGTATTGATGCCTGGGCATTAGGAGTACAAATGGACCAAAAACCAGAACCCAATGAAAAAGAATATGACCCCAACTGGGCAAAGAATCTGATGGCGGAGCTTGAACAGAGCTTGTCTGATGTCGGCGACTCTTTAGAAAAAGCCTGGAACGAAGGTAAGAACAATCCCAAACTGAAGAAATTCGGCGAGGATATGAAAGAAACCTTCAAAAAGATGGGTGAGGATATCGACGATCTGTTTAGCAAAAAGCCAGAAGAATAAATCTTTATTGAACCAGGTTTTTTACTAAGAGATTAATTTCCTTTAAAGGGGGAACGCAATTTTTGCGCAGCTTCGCGTTTGCTTTCGTCTCCGCGTTTGTCGTATCGACGCGTGGTGTCGGCGCTTGCATGACCTGCTATGGCAGAAACGGTGAGCACGTCCACATCCGCACTGAGCATGTCAGTAATAGTTGTGCGCCGAATGTCGTGCGGGCTAAAGGGATCCAAGCCAGCTTGTTTTTGTCGATTTTGTAAGATGTAATAAACGGCTTGCGCGCTTAGTCGGTTGAGTGAAACCTTACCGCCTTTGGAAATACGCGTGAAGAGGGGACCCAGTTGACGCCCGCGGTGTAACAACCAAGCTTCAATAGCACTCACAACGTCCTCCGCCAAAAAAACTTCCCGTTGTTTAGAGCCTTTGCCAATCAAGCGTAATTTGCCTTCGCGAGGATCATAATCCGCGTAATTGAGCGCGACTAATTCCTGGCGCCGCATTCCCGTGGCGTAGAGGACGCTGATGATTGTGGCATCGCGTGTGGCCAGTGGGGGGTTGTTCTTTTGGACAAGACAAGCCGCTACAAGCGCTTCTAATTCGCTTTGGGCTAGTTTTCGCCCACGGGGGATGCTTTCGTGACGCAGGGATCGCACAGATACGGCGCGGTAGTAGTCGTTGTGATCAACAAAGAGCTCCAGGCGGTAAGCTTCGCCCAAAACGCGACGCAAGGCGACCAAGTGCTTATTGACGCTGGCTTTGGCATAGCCGATTTCAAGCATGTGAGCAGGCAGGCTGTTACTGTGTTCGTAGCGCAAGTTGTGCCATGGGAATTTGGTGGCTTCACTGATTTTGCCACCCGAGAACATGTATGCCAGGTTGTTGAGCGCAGTGGCTTGAGTGCGTGCGCCAGATGGGCTGAGTGTGGCGAGATAGGCACTTGTGGGGCAAGGCAAGCCATCTTCTAAAATAAGCCCGTCTTTGGATAGAATTTGGAAGCTCGCTTTTTTCGCCATATTTTTCCTTTTGAGAATATTATTCCCATAATTAATATTACACTATTTCTTGAGTCTGATACAAATTCAATCTCTTTTTATTGGATATACGCATGGCGAAGACACCGGGTGTTGTTGGCACCAATAAGGTCCCCTGACTTTGTTCTACAAACAACATGACAATGGTTTGGCTAGAACGCCAAACCGAACAAAAAATGTGTTCAAGCCTTGAAACGTATTACTTATGAGAATACTAGTTCTCGATAGTTATAACCGTATTTCCCGCGGTTTCGTCTTACGCCCCATTTTAGCCCCCAATTGACAAAAATAGTACCCCAAAAGCCAGATGATGAAGTCTTAAAGCGCTGTGAGCCTTTCTGTTAATCAATTGACCTCGTTTAAGGCTAAAAATAGAGGAAAAACTACCAAAAAATGCCAAAACCAACTATCGCTGAAGGGCTTGTTTACCCCTGGGAAAATCGCGTACCCGCAACATCAGGACCGTGCTCAAAAGCGTGAAGGCCAAGGACACCACAAACATCACGATATATCCAAAACTATTCACCAACCAGCCAGCTAAAACTGGCGCGACCAGGAAAAAGGCGCCGGTCAGGGTGCGCGCCATGCCCAGATAGGTCGGACGCAATTTCTCATCACTCAGTTCCATAATCAGCATCGAGTCCCCTACCCCAATGCCCGCGGAATAAATACCAAAGAAGATGAAGACCAAATAGTAAATCCAAATCGTTTTTGTTAGGATTGCGATAGCCAAAGCAATTGCCCAAGCAACAAAGGAAAGGGCTACGATCATCTTAGGCCCAATCCGGTCGCCAATCACGCCCCACAACGCGTAACCGACAATCCCCGACGCAAAGAGCAGGCCGGTAAAGACTGCCGCTTGTTCATCATTCAGGCTAAACGCGCGAATAGCATAAACAGCAATAAAGGCGGTTGCCATGTTTCCAATAAAGGAAAGCGCGCGTGCCAAAATGTAGAGCCTAAAGTTGCCGTCCTTTTTTAATATTTGCCCAGCATTGGCGAGCATGTTTGCTTCTGCTTTGGCATCTGCATTCGTTTCCACAGCTGTGCTGATTGAACTTTGCGCCTCATCTGAATTGATCACAGTCGAAGGTGTTTCAGCGTCAATCTGCGGGTCACGATTTTGACGATAAAAAGCGTAGGATATCCATTGAATGATGACCGCCACACCAAAACCCATCGCATAGTTATAGGGATAAACCAGACGCGCTAAGATAAGGCCAAAAATGGCCGAGCCTGCCACACCAAAGCCCTGCCCCACCATGCGTGAAAAACCAAAAAAGCGTGCGCGATGCGTCAGCGGGATAACGCGCGCCATCATCTCTTGCCAGGGCAGGCCTGCCATGCCACCGCTCACCCCACGCCAAATCATGAGGAAAATGAGCACTGCAAGCCCAATTTGCTTACCAATAATGGGTAATAAAAGCGCTAAAACCACCAATAGCAGGTAAGGAATGCGCTCAAACACCGCCATTCTACGGGCATAAGGCACGATGTGTGACATATTTGAGATTCGTTTCGCCATAAACATCTGGGGCAAGAACCAACCCGCGTTGACAATCGCCGGTATCAAGCCAATGATAAAAGGCGAATCGGTCATTGTGGCGGCAAAAACAGGCATGATAGTATTGATCGACCAAAAGCTATCCG
>CAZAFJ010000045.1:0-2990 GCA_964484715.1 uncultured Anaerolineaceae bacterium
ATAAGCAAACACCAATGGCGCATTGACAATCATCATATACTGGCTACCCTCACGCGTATTTGGCGCCATTGCGCCCATGCCAGCCAAAAGGCTACCAAAGAGCAAAAAGCCAACGACAAAGTAAGGCAAACCAAAGATCAACAAGCGTGGGGACAAATCAAGCTGGAACGGCAAAGTAAAGCCACTATTATTAAGCATTGACACTAACAAAATCGTGCCTAGCCAAACCGTCGTTTGCAACAAGGTTGCAGCGCCACGGGCAAAAACCTTGCCTAAAAACAAATCCATTGGGCTGGTTGAAGAAAGCAAAATCTCAATCGTGCGGTTTTCTTTTTCCTTTGAAATAGCGCTCAACATCTGGTTCGAGCTGATGATAATCAACATATAGAAGAACAAAGCAATCGCGAAGGGCACGCCGAATGTTGCACCGCTACTCTGGTCCCGGGTATCTGCCTTTTCGACATCCAAATACCGCGTTTCCACAGCCATGGGGTTGGTCATTCGAGTGTAAAGTGCTTCATCGCCGTCTATAAGGTTGAATTTAATCAATTCGCCCAAAGATTTGGTCTCTGCCAGTTCACTGACCATGTTCACTTCCGGCTTGATCAGGGTAATCTCCCCACTCGTCAAATAGTCCTTGGAAATGCGATAAAAGCCTTGCAATTCACCCGCAGCGGTCTTTTCACGCGCTTGAGCTTCCCCTTCAATGGCGATAAAGCGCATTTTCGACCATTCTGGATACTGCGTAATCAAGCCACTTTCGTCCACGATGCCAAAGGGCAACGGGTTGGCTAATTCTTTTACAAACACTTCTTGAATGCTGGGGACATCCTTGCCCTGCAAGAGCTTAAGTGCGCCAATGATGAGCATGGGAATAAGTGGCACCAAGACCAAACTGAGGATAAAGGAGCGTCGTTTTACCAGGCTCAAAAATTCGTACTTGAAAACGTTCCAAACGTTACCTGAAGTTTTAGGCATTGCGTGCCTCCTTCTTGAGCAAACTAATCAGCGAGACTTTTTTCTCAAATTGAAGCATACCAACCTTGAAAGCTTTGCCGGCCAGCCATAGCGTAAGCCCTGCAATCACGACTTGCACCGCTAAAACCAACAAGATTTCCCATGTGGCAACCTTGGTAAAAGCCATGCGCAAGCCCATGGTCAACGGGTTGCTAAAGGGGATGTAGCTCAACACTCTGGCAAACAACCCATTCGGCGCGTTCATGATCACGACGAAGAAGTAAAAAGGGATCATCACCGGGAAGACCATCAAACCCATCACCGATTGCGCCTCTTGGGTTTCGGTCATGGTTGCGCCCAAGATGGCCAACAAAGATGCCGTAAAGACGAATGAAACCATCAGGAACACCAGGTTGATGCCCATGGTCGCCCAGGATATTTCAATCGCGCTCAAAAAAGTCAGCTTTGACCTGAACGACAAGGCACCAATCAAAATAAGCCCAACCCAAGACACGAGCTGGGTGATTGCAACACCGATATTACCGATAATCTTGCCGGCCATCATCTCATTTGGCGTGACCGAAGTGAGCATGATTTCAATCGTACGGTTCTCTTTTTCACCCACCAGCGATTGCAAAAGGTAGTTGCCACTACCCATCACCAGGAGGAAATACAAAAGACCGGTAATCGCCGGGATGAGGATACGTTGCCAGGAATCACCGCTGCTTTGCACACTGCCATCCAAGGACTCGATGCGAATAACACTGCCGGCTTCGATCCGCTCTTTGTTCGGAATAGTCAAGCCTGCCATCAGGTTTTGACCGATAAAACCGCTCAATTCCTTTTGCACCTCAGGTATCATCTGTTTGTTGCCATACCAGGTTAAGGTGTGGTTTTCTGCATAATCCTCAGGGATAACCACATAGCCTTGCAAACTGCCCGCTTCAGTTGCCATTTTTGGCGCGTTTTCATCTTTGAAGCTACGGAATTCAATGGTCATGTCAAAGAGACCGCCTTTTCCGTCGAGGTTTTGCGTTTGAGTAATGATCCCCGCCTGGTCCACGATGCCAATCGGTCGCGTGTCTACCGATTTCGCACCGATGAAAGCTGAAATAGCCCCAAAAAAGATGAAAATCAACGGTACCGCCATCAACGCGACCCAAAACTTCTTGGTGAAAACATGCTGGGTGTATTCGTTTTTTGCGACTTTGAGAATGTTATTCATCTTTGCGTTTTCCTTCTTCTACCACGCGAATAAAAATCTCGTCCAATGAAGGCACCAAGACCTTATAACTTTCCAAGGCGACGTCCTGTTCCATCAACATTTTCAACAATTGGCTGGGGTGTACACCCTCTTCAGGCGTCAATTTATGATTGCCATTCATCGGCATAATGGCTTTCACGCCTTTAATGGTTTCGGGCAGCGGTGACAACGCTTTGATCAGCACTTCATCGGTCTTGAAGCGCTCATTAATTTCATCCAAACCACCCATCAACAAAACGCGCCCTTGGTCCACTAAAACCAAGCGGTCGCACAGCGACTCAACCTGACTCATCTGGTGAGTACACATGATGATGGCTTTACCCTTTTGGCGCTCCTCATCAAGCACATCCTTGACCAACTGAGTGTTGATCGGGTCGAGCGCGGTAAAGGGCTCATCGATGATAATCACTTCCGGGTCATGCATCAATGTGGCAATCAGCTGCCCTTTTTGTTGCATACCTTTGCTCAGTTCTTTGGTCTTCTTTTTGGCATGCGCGCTTAGGTCAAACTTTTCCAAATAGGCAGGCAGTTTAGCCTTGATATCCTCATCACGCATCCCTTTCAGACTGGCTAAATAGGTCAAACACCGATCCAAGGGCACATCCTGATATAAGCCGCGTTCTTCGGGTAAATAACCGATTTTCGCCTTCTTTTCTGCGCTCATCGGTCCACCCAGGACCTCGGCAAAGCCACTGTCTGGTTGGTAAATATCCAGAATAATGCGAATACTGGTTGTCTTGCCACAACCGTTTGGACCTAAAAGGCCAAA
>CAZAFJ010000046.1:0-2928 GCA_964484715.1 uncultured Anaerolineaceae bacterium
GAACCGCGCGCGTGTCAACCCGATTGGCGTGCTTTCGGGCAAGGACGTTTACCCAGCCAACATTCAAGAGCTCATTGAAGCGCGTGCTGGGCGGGTGATTGCCCTGGACGCGACCGAAGAAGCTGAAAAACTCGGCAACCCTCGGGCGATGAACATCATCCTTTTGGGTGTCGCGCTCAAAGCTTTGGGCTTGGATGAGGAAATTGACTGGAATCAAATCATCGCCGCCAATGTGCGCGAACGCTTTGTTGAAGTCAACCAAAAAGCGCTCAAAGTAGGTATGTCCTTGGTCTAAAGTTTTTAGACTTAGCATAATCAGATTTAAAGCGAAAGGCTGCCCGACACCCGGGCAGCCTTTTTGATATACATAATAAAATAGAAAACTTAAGAGTGATAAAATTGATATCGTTGGAAAAACCCATATATTGCAAATGATTAAGTGTGTAAAGGATGTCGGAAAATGGAACATTTACCTATAAAAAAAAGTTATGCGCTTCAAGAATTGGCAAACGTGTCTTTGATTCCCTCCTTTATAGAAGAAGAAACTAATCTGGCGAATCACTCAATCATTCCTTTTTCAAAGATTCCCACAATTGGTGTGGCTTTTGAGCCACTTGCTAATGCTTTTCAAAATTTGTTCCTTGGAGGAGCGGGGAAAAGCGGGTTATATAGGGTGACCGTGCCTAATGGAGGTACCCTTGCACAATTTCATGGGGAGAAAAGTTTCTTGGGGTCGGTTCTTACACCAAATGGTGCTGTCGGTGGTGGGCAAGCCAGGTTAAATCCCCTCGTTTGCAATCCGGCTATGTTGTTTATGGCTTTCGCCTTGAATAGCATTGATAAAAAACTCGACAAGATACAAGAATTCCAAATGGAAATCCTCGACTTCCTTGTTCAACAACACCGAGCAGAACTTAAAGGCGATCTTATCTTCCTCTCAGATGTTTTAACGCACTATAAACTTAATTGGAACAATGAAAAGTATAAGAGTAGCAATCATATCAAGGTTCTAGATATTAGACAGGCTGCGGAAAAGAATATTATTTTCAGTCAAGGCCAGATTAATGCTAATATTCAGAAAAAATCTCTCTTGCATATTGACCAGGATGTCACTAAACAGCTTCTCAAAATTCAGTCTGGTTTTAGTGATTATCAATTGGCTTTATATTCCTTTGCTTTTTCCTCATTTGTTGAGATTTTGCTGTTAGAGAATTTTGAAGAGCCTTACTTAAATGCAGTAGTTAACAAAATTAGTGACTATTCTGATCAATATGATAGCCTTTATGCTTCTAGCTATGACCAACTTGAGAATTACTCAAAAACTTCTATCCAATCTCGGCTCTTGAAAGGCTTATCCAATGTTAGCAGTGCTGCCGGAAAAAAAGCTGAAAAGATATCACTTTTTAGCAAGTCAAAGATCGATGAAAAGTTATTAAACGCTGGTGACAAAATAGAAGAATTTGGTGAATCGCGCTTGAATAAAACCATGCAAAAAATTGTGGAAAAGAAAAGTAGCTATATCCAGCCTTTCATCGACAATATAAATATGGTTAATCACCTATTCAACCATACCAGTAATGTCTTATTCGACAATGAAAATATATACATTGAAGATGTCGTCATGGAAACCGCATAAAGCACATGTTTGTTTTGCCAAATATAGGCCACTAAAAGAAAAAAAGGTGAGCGTTTTCTGAACGCTCACCTTTTTTAGTGCGAAAATTATTTAGCGCTGGACATTCATGGGCATGATGATGTGCTGGAAGCTTTCATCATCCACAGGGCGCAAAAGGCCTGGTGTGTTGGCAGCGTTGGTTTCGAGGATAACGGTGGATGTCTTGATGACCTCAAGTGCTTCGCGCAGGTAGCGGATGTTGAAGCTAATCAAAAGCGGCACACCATCCACGTTGGCATCCACAATAACCTCAGAAGAACCAGTTTGCTCAGAGTTGGCGGAGATGTCCAATTGCGCTGGGCCACCATCTTCTTGCGGCTGGATATCCAGGCGGGCAATATAGTTGCCTTCGCGAGCGATAATCTCGGTTTGCTTACAAGCCTTGAGCAAATCAGCCGTTGAAAGCACGGTGCGGGTCTTGAATGACGGTGGAATGATGGCATTGTAGTTGGGGAAGTTGCCTTCAATCAATTGCGACACAAGTTCAACGTCTTTAAGGTGGAAAATCACTTGACCACGTCCGGGAGGGAAGGTCATTTTGAGCGTTTCATCGCCATTGACCGCGACACGCGAGAGTTCAGAAAGCGCGCGGGCGGGAACAAGGGCTTGGAGTTTTTGTTTGCCCATGTCGGCCATGGTCGCGCGAGAGATGGAAATGCGATACCCGTCGGTGGCTGCCATTTCCAGAATTTCATCTTCAAAGCTCATGTGCACACCGGTCAGGTTGGGGCGTGAGTCTTCGGTAGAGGCGGCGAAAACGACTTGCCCAATCATTTCTTTGAAGTTACCCACATTCAGGGGGATGGCCGTGTCGAGGTCTGGGGCAGGCATGGGCGGGAATTCGTCCGCGTTGATGCCTTTGATGTCGGTGTTGAGCGTGCCACATTTGACGTTGAGGGTCTGTGTGCGGGTGTCAACACTGAGGGTGACATCCTGGTTGGGTAAATTGCTGACCAAGTCGGCAAAAGTGCGAGCGGGAACGGTTAGGGCACCATCTTCTTCAACGCTAGCATCAAGCCAGGCGCTGATGCCCAGCTCGAGATTGGTGGCAGAAAGGCGCAAGCGACCGCCGTCGGTTTTAATAAGAATATTTGAAAGCACAGGTAAAGTTGAGCGCGGACTAACCGCGCGGGCAACGACGCTTACACCGTGTGCAAGTTGATTTTGTTGAACAATAGCTTTCATAAAATGCCTCCGACGTGATGACTTTTTAACTCAATTAAGTATACCATTATTTCCTAAAAAACCCGTCT
>CAZAFJ010000047.1:0-1512 GCA_964484715.1 uncultured Anaerolineaceae bacterium
CCACGGGATCAGCGACCTCTGGCACAGGTATGTCTGGCTGGTCGGCGCGCGGGCCGAGAACGAATCGTTGCGCGATGCCGTGAACCGGTTGTCCCTGCTCAATAAAGCCTACGAACAGTCCCGCCTGGAAAACGTGCGGCTGCGCCGGCTGCTGGCGCTGAGCGACCCCTTGCCGTTCGAAGTCCTGGGCGCCCGGGTGACGGGCCGCGCGCCCAGTTTCCTCGCCAACCTGGTTACCATCGACCGGGGCTCCCGTCAGGGCGTCCGGGTCGATTCCCCGGTCCTTTCGGGGGAGGGGATCGTCGGGAGGGTCCTGCTGGTGTCGGCGGACCAGGCCCAGGTCCAGCTGATCAGCAACCCCGACGCTGCGATCGGCGTGATGCTGGAGCACAGCCGGACCCCCGGGGTCCTCTCCGGCACGGGCGACATGCTGCTCGAATTGAACTACATCGGCGATACGAATCCGGTCGCCGTCGGGGAGGTCGTCCTGAGTTCGGGCCTGGACGGTATTTTCCCCAAGGGGATGTCGGTCGGACGGGTGGTCGAGGTCGCCAGGGGGAAAGGGGTTTTCCAGGAGATCAGGGTGGAGCCGCTCGTGGACCTGATCCACCTCGAGGAGGTGGCGGTAATTCTCGACCCGAAGGGTCATGAAACGTCGAGCCGGATGCAATGAAGTACATATTCCTGGCGGTATCATCATTTCTTGCCATCGTCGCCCAGATGATCGCCGGGGAAAACTTTGTCCTGTTCAACTTCCTTGACCTGGCGCTCCTGCTGACCGCCTACTGGGCCATCTACCGCAGCCGGACACAGTCCCTGTTCGTGGGAGCCCTGACCGGTCTCCTGCTCGACGCCGCCCTGGGCTGGCACCTGGGCTACAACGGGTTCGGCCGGACCCTGGCCGCTTTCGTCATCGGGCATTCCTGGAAGAGATTCAACACGGCGGACCAGCCGTGGGTCAGGTTCTCCATCTTCGCCGCTGCCTCCTGCATCAACTCCATGAGCATCTACCTGCTGTTCTGGTTCATGCAGCGCACCGCGAGCGGGATATTCCTCGGCGCCAGCCTCCTGCAGGCGGTCATCACCGCCGGCGTGGGGGTGGCCCTGTTCGCGGCGATGGACACCTACAGGCGAATTCAGACCGATCGGGCGCATTGAGCGAGACTTGGCACTCGAGCAGGAATCCAACCGACAACTGATCCAGCGGCGCCTGAACCTGTTCCGCATACCGGTCCTGCTGATCTTCGTGGTTCTCGGGGCGAGGCTCTGGCAGTTGCAGATCATCCAAGGGTCCGAATACGCCCTGAAGGCGGAGCGGAACCGGATTCGGAACATCACCCTGGTGGCGCCGCGGGGAAACATTCTCGACCGCAACGGTGTTCCGCTGGTGGACAGCCGCCCATCCTTCGATGTGCTCCTCTACCGCGAGGACATGAAGGACCGCGCGGCCACCGTACGCTTCCTGACCCAAAAACTGGGGATCGACCCGGAGGAGGTCGAGCGGCAGTTCGA
>CAZAFJ010000047.1:1522-1805 GCA_964484715.1 uncultured Anaerolineaceae bacterium
ACGGGGCTGTACCGCCCGTTCATCGTCAAGGAAGACGCCCAGATGAAGGATATTTCCGTCATCGAGGCGCACCGGAGGGATCACCCGGAGATCAAGGTCGTGCCCGAACCCCGGCGCCAGTACCGGTACGGCACGCTGGCGGCCCACCTCCTTGGTTACCTGGGGGAGATTTCCGAGGAGGAGCTGAAAAGCAAACAATTCCCGGGGGTCGAAGCGGGGCGGCTGGTGGGGCGGAGCGGAGTGGAGCGGTTTTACGACCGGCTGCTTGCGGGGAAGGACGGCC
>CAZAFJ010000048.1:0-1802 GCA_964484715.1 uncultured Anaerolineaceae bacterium
TGGTTGGCGTGCTGGCTGTGTTGTCGTTTTGGGGTCTTGACCGCTATAATCAAAAACAGCGCTTTGAAAAGATATTAAGCGAATAAGGCTCGTCTGTTTCCCGGGCTTTTTTTACCAGGATGCTAAATAAATGAGCTTCTTAATTAATAGCGCAACAACTCTATTTATCTTTTCAAATCCAATAGTTGATAAAATAATAGGTGTAGAGGAGATTCGCGATGGATAATAAAAACGGTGACATAGTCATCTATCAATTGGAAGATGGATTAACCCAAATAAACGTAAAGCTTGAAGATGAAACACTTTGGCTGACTCAAGATCAGCTCGTGAATTTATATCAAACCAGTAAAGCCAATGTAAGCGAACATATTAAGAACATTTTTGAAGAGGGTGAGCTGAATAGAGAGTCAGTTGTTCGGAAATTCCGAATAACTGCTTCGGATGGGAAAAAATACAATGTCTATCACTATAACCTGGACATGATTGTTTCCTTAGGGTATCGCATTAAATCCTTTGTTGCTACGCGATTTAGAATATGGGCAACTGAGCGATTGAAAGAATACATGATTAAAGGCTTCACCATGGACGATGCCAGGCTCAAAGAACTTGGCGGTGGTAGTTATTGGAAAGAACTATTAGATCGCATACGCGATATACGGTCATCTGAAAAGGTTATGTATCGTCAGGTCTTAGATTTATATGCCACCAGTGTAGATTACAATCCGAAAAGTGATGAGTCGATAACTTTTTTCAAGATCGTGCAAAACAAATTGCATTTTGCTGCACATGGACACACTGCTGCTGAGCTCATTTATAATAGAGTTGATGCGAACAAGCCTTTTATGGGTTTAACAAGTTTTTCCGGTGAATTGCCAAGATTGAAAGATATCGGCATTGCAAAAAACTATTTGGATGAAAGTGAACTCAAGGTGCTGAACAACTTGGTGTCGGGGTATTTTGATTTTGCTGAAATTCAAGCGTTGAGAAAAAATCCCATGTACATGAAAGATTACATCTCACACCTTGATGCTATTCTTTCATCCACGGGAGAGCAGCTTCTTGATAGTTCCGGAAAAGTAAGCCATCAGCAAGCCATGGACAAAGCCCAGATGGAGTATAGAAAATTCCAAGAAAAGACACTCACAGAAGTGGAAAAGACGTATTTGGATGCCATTAAGACGCTTGTGCAGCAAACCAATCAAGACAAAGGCGATAACAAAGAGGTAAACTGAAAGTCAATTTTTTGTGGAGATGATCATCAGCAATGAAGATAGTCGAAATTGATGAAAGAAACTCAGAGTTTATAGGACAACTGACCGAAGTATGGGAGCAGTCAGTAAAAGCAACTCATCTGTTTCTCTCCGCGCTCGAAATTGAATATATTAAAAAAAGCATCCCGCTTGCATTGCGAGAAATTCCTCATTTAATAATTGCTGTAAATGACTGTGGTTTACCCATTGGATTTATGGGTGTGGAAAATGGAAAATTGGAAATGCTGTTCATTTCTCCTGAGGAACGAGGAAAAGGAATTGGAAGAAAATTCATTCAGTATGGGATAGATACACTTTCAGTCAATGAAGTCACTGTGAATGAACAAAATCCCAAAGCCTTAGGCTTTTATGAGCAAATGGGGTTTAAAGTTTATAAGCGAACTGATGTCGATGAACAAGATAGACCGTATCCTCTTTTGTACATGAGACGATAAAACAGGCTATTAAATTTTGGTTTTTGCAGGTTTTTAGGTTAGGCTTGACTTTTCATACATCTTTAGCGATAATATAGAACGTAAGTTCTAATTAGTC